>CAWFZD010000023.1:0-16327 GCA_963820145.1 uncultured Alphaproteobacteria bacterium | reverse complement strand
ACCGGATGACGCCTGTGCCGGTCGGCGTCGCGGGGGAACTCCACATAGGCGGGGCGGGGCTTGCGCGCGGCTATTTCAAGCGGCCCGATCTCACGGCGGAGCGCTTTGTTCCGAACCGTTTGGCGGGGCAGGGGAGCGGCTTTATCGCACGGGCGATCTGGCGCGCTTCGGGCCGACGGAAACATCGAGTTCTTGGGCCGCGTCGATCATCAGGTGAAGATCCGCGGCTTCCGCATCGAGCTTGGCGAGATCGAGGCGGGGCTGTCGCGGCTGCCGCAGGTTCGGGAGGCCCTCGTTCTGGCGCGCGAGGACGTCCCCGGCGAGAAGCGGCTGGTGGCTTATGTGACGGGCGACGAGGGCGCTCAGCCCGACGCCGCCGCATTGCGCGCGGGAGTTTCGCGCGACCTTCCCGACTATATGGTCCCGTCGGCGTTCGTGGTTCTCGAGGCGCTGCCGTTGACGCCGAACGGCAAGGTCGACCGCAAGGCGCTGCCGGCGCCCGATCTCGACGCGCGGCTTGCGCGGCGGTATGTCGCCCCGCGCAACGCTGCGGAAGAGGCGCTGTGCCGCATCTTCGCGGAGGTTTTGCGGCTGGAGCGCGTCGGCGTCGAAGACAATTTCTTCGAACTCGGCGGCCATTCGCTGCTCGCCGTGCAAGTCATGTCCCGCATCCGGCGCGACTTCGCGCAGGAGCCGCCGCTGCGCGCCCTGTTCGCCGCACCGACGGTGGGGGGAATCGCCAATGCGATAGCGGATGAAAGCGGAAGGGGGCAAGAAGCGAACTTGGCCCGCCGATTCCGCGCGCCGATCGCAGCAAGGATCTGCCGCTGTCCTTTGCGCAACAGCGGCTTTGGTTTCTCAATCAGCTTGAGCCAGAAGACGCGTCTTACACGATTGCGGCGGCGCTGCGTCTCGTTGGCGATCTCAACGTCACGGCCTTGGTCGCGGCGATCAACGAGATCGTGCGGCGGCATGAGGCGCTGCGGACCGTCTTTGTCACCACCTCGGAAGGCGAGGCGCGGCAATGCATCGCGCCGTCGCTGACGATCGAAGCGCCGCTCGTCGATCTGAGCCGCTTGAGTCCACAGGCGCGCGAGGCGGAGGCTCGGCGGCGCATTGATGAGGAGGCGCAATGTCCGTTTGACCTTGCGACGGGCCCGCTGCTGCGGGTGCTGCTGCTTGATCTTGGAGAGCGCGAGGGAGCGCGCGAACATGTCGTCGCGGTGGCCATGCATCATATCGTGTCGGACGGATGGTCGACGGATATTTTCATTGGCGAGTTTGTGCGGCTTTACGAGGCTTTCTCTGCGGGAAGAGCGTCGCCGCTGGAAGAACTTCCTCTTCAATACGCCGATTACGCCTTGTGGCAGCGCGGCTTCCTGCAGGGGGAAGTCCTCGAGCGGCAGCTCGCCTATTGGCGCGGGCGTCTTGCGGACGCGCCGCCTGTGCTGGAGCTTCCGACGGATCGTGCGCGCCCGGCGGTGCAGGATCACGCCGGGGCGACGCACAGGTTCGAGGTGGACAAGACTGTGGCGGAGGCGCTGCGCCGGCTTGGCCGTCGCGAGAACGCGACGCTGTTCATGACGCTGCTTGCGGCGTTTCAACTGCTGCTGTCGCGCTACAGCGGTCAGTCGGACATATGCGTTGGCGCGCCGATTGCGAACCGGCGGCGCGTTGAGCTTGAAGGCCTCATCGGCTTTTTCGTGAATACGCTGGTGTTGCGCGTAGACGCTTCGGGGAACCCGAGCTTCCTTGACTTGTTGGGGCGGGTCCGCGAGGCGGCGTTAGGCGCGCAGGCGCATCAGGACCTCCCGTTCGAGCGGCTTGTCGAAGAGCTGCAACCCCAGCGCGACATGAGCGTCAGCCCGCTGTTCCAGGTGATGTTCGACCTTAGAAACACCTCCGCTCAGGGCTCGGCTCCTTCCGAGCTGCGCGCCTATCCGATGGAGGTTCAAGCCAAAGCCGCGCAATTCGACCTTACGCTGACGATGGCTGGGGACGAGAACGGGTTGAGCGGGTCGATCGACTATGCGACGGCGCTGTTTGACGCGGCGACGATCGCGGGTCTGGCGCAGCATTTTTGCATCCTGCTCGAAGGGATCGCCGCCAATCCGCAATCGCGCTTGAGCGAACTGCCGCTGCTTGGCGCGGCGGAGCGTCATCGGCTGCTGATCGAGTGGAACGCGACGGCTTCGGCTTATGCGCAAGACGCGTGTCTGCACACGCTGTTCGAAGCGCAGGCGGGTCTGAGGCCGGCGGCGACTGCGGCGACGTTTGAGAACCAGCGCCTGAGTTATGGCGCGTTGAACGCTCGCGCCAACCGGCTGGCGCATGCGCTGCGGCGGCGCGGCGTCGGGCCGGAGGTGGTGGTCGGGCTTTGCGTCGAGCGCTCGCTGGAGATGATCGTCGGCTTGCTGGGGGTGTTGAAGGCGGGCGGGGCCTATCTGCCGCTCGATCCGGGCTACCCGGAGGAGCGGCTCGGCTTCATGATCGCGGACGCGGCGCCGGCGCTGATCCTCACGCAGGAGGCGTTGCGCGGGCGCCTGCCGGACCACGTCGCCACGCTTTGTCTCGACGCGGAATGGGCGGCGGTCGCCGCCGAGAGCGACGGCGATCCTTGCGCTGAAACGCGCGCCCAAAACCTCGCCTATGTCATCTACACCTCGGGCTCCACCGGAAAGCCCAAAGGCGTCGCCTCGACGCATGGCGGCATCGTCAATCGGCTGGAGTGGATGCAGGCGCGCTACGGCCTGACCCCAGGCGACGTCGTGCTGCAAAAGACCCCGTTCGGATTCGATGTTTCGCTGTGGGAGCTGTTCTGGCCTTTGCAGGTCGGCGCGCAGTTGGTCCTGGCGGGACCTCAGGATCATCGCGATCCTCGGCGTCTGTATGAGGTCATCGAGCGCGAGGGGGTGACGACGCTGCATTTCGTTCCCTCCATGCTGCAGGGGTTTTTAGGCCATACGAGGCAGAAGATGGGCGCGGCGCGGCGCGTGCTCTGCAGTGGCGAGGCGCTCCCGGCGAGCCTCTGCGAGGCGTTTTTCGCTACGCAAACCGCCGAGCTGCACAATCTTTACGGACCGACCGAAGCATCGGTGGACGTAACGGCCTACGCCTGCGAGCGAGGACGAACGCAAACGAGCATTCCGATTGGGCGGCCGATTTCGAACACGCAGATTTATGTGCTGGACGACCGGATGACGCCTGTGCCGGTCGGCGTCGCGGGGGAACTCCACATCGGCGGGGCGGGGCTTGCGCGCGGCTATCTCAAGCGGCCCGATCTCACGGCGGCGCGCTTTGTTCCGAATCCGTTTGGCGGGGCCGGGGAGCGGCTTTATCGCACCGGCGATCTGGCGCGCTATCGGGCCGACGGAAACATCGAGTTTTTGGGCCGCGTCGATCATCAGGTGAAGATCCGCGGCTTCCGCATCGAGCCTGGCGAGATCGAGGCGGCGCTGTCGCGGCTGCCGCAGGTTCGGGAGGCCCTCGTTCTGGCGCGCGAGGACGTCCCCGGCGAGAAGCGGCTGGTGGCTTATGTGACGGGCGACGAGGGCGCGCAGCCCGACGTCGCCGCATTGCGCTTGGGAGCTTCGCAGTCTAACTTCCCGACTATATGGTCCCGTCGGCGTTCGTGGTTCTCGAGGCGCTGCCGTTGACGCCGAACGGCAAGGTCGACCGCAAGGCGCTGCCGGCGCCCGATCTCGACGCGCGGCTTGCGCGGCGGTATGTCGCCCCGCGCAACGCTGCGGAAGAGGCGCTGTGCCGCATCTTCGCGGAGGTTCTGCGGCTGGAGCGCGTCGGCGTCGAAGACAATTTCTTCGAACTCGGCGGCCATTCGCTGCTCGCCGTGCAAGTCATGTCCCGCATCCGGCGCGACTTCGCGCAGGAGCCGCCGCTGCGCGCCCTGTTCGCCGCACCGACGGTGGGGGGAATCGCCAATGCGATAGCGGATGAAAGCGGAAGGGGGCAAGAAGCGAACTCGGCGCCGATTCCGCGCGCCGATCGCAGCAAGGATCTGCCTCTGTCCTTCGCGCAACAGCGGCTTTGGTTTCTCAATCAGCTCGAGCCAGAAGACGCGTCTTACACGATTGCGGCGGCGCTGCGTCTCGTTGGCGATCTCAACGTCACGGCCTTGGTCGCGGCGATCAACGAGATCGTGCGGCGGCATGAGGCGCTGCGGACCGTCTTTGTCACCACCTCGGAAGGCGAGGCGCGGCAATGCATCGCGCCGTCGCTGACGATCGAAGCGCCGCTCGTCGATCTGAGCCGCTTGAGTTCGACAGGCGCGCGAGGCGGAGGCTCGGCGGCGCATTGATGAGGAGGCGCAACGTCCGTTTGACCTTGCGACGGGCCCGCTGCTGCGGGTGCTGCTGCTTGATCTTGGAGAGCGCGAGGGAGCGCGCGAACATGTCGTCGCGGTGGCCATGCATCATATCGTGTCGGACGGATGGTCGACGGATATTTTCATTGGCGAGTTTGTGCGGCTTTATGAGGCTTTCTCTGCGGGAAGAGCGTCGCCGCTGGAAGAACTTCCTCTTCAATACGCCGATTACGCCTTGTGGCAGCGCGGCTTCATGCAGGGGGAAGTCCTCGAGCGGCAGCTCGCCTATTGGCGCGGGCGTCTTGCGGACGCGCCGCCTGTGCTGGAGCTTCCGACGGATCGTGCGCGCCCGGCGGTGCAAGATCACGCCGGGGCGACGCACAGGTTCGAGGTGGACAAGACTGTGGCGGAGGCGCTGCGCCGGCTTGGCCGTCGCGAGAACGCGACGCTGTTCATGACGCTGCTTGCGGCGTTTCAACTGCTGCTGTCGCGCTACAGCGGTCAGTCGGACATATGCGTTGGCGCGCCGATTGCGAACCGGCGGCGCGTTGAGCTTGAAGGCCTCATCGGCTTTTTCGTGAATACGCTGGTGTTGCGCGTAGACGCTTCGGGGAACCCGAGCTTCCTTGACTTGTTGGGGCGGGTCCGCGAGGCGGCGTTAGGCGCGCAGGCGCATCAGGACCTCCCGTTCGAGCGGCTTGTCGAAGAGCTGCAACCCCAGCGCGACATGAGCGTCAGCCCGCTGTTCCAGGTGATGTTCGTCTTGCAGAATTCCTCGGCGCAGGATTCGACCGCGACCAGAGGGCTGTGCGCACAACCTTACGAAATGAAACATCGAAGCGCCAAATTTGATCTTAGCATGGTGATTGAAGAACGTGGTGAGTCTCTCAGCGCGACACTGGAGTATGCGACGGCGCTGTTTGACGCGGCGACGATCGCGGGTCTCGCGCAGCATTTTTGCATCCTGCTCGAAGGGATCGCCGCCAATCCGCACTCGCGCTTGAGCGAACTGCCGCTGCTTGGCGCGGCGGAGCGTCATCGGCTGCTGATCGAGTGGAACGCGACGGCTTCGGCTTATGCGCAAGACGCGTGTCTGCACACGCTGTTCGAAGCGCAGGCGGGTCTGAGGCCGGCGGCGACTGCGGCGACATTCGAGAACCAGCGCCTGAGTTATGGCGAGTTGAACGCTCGCGCCAACCGGCTGGCGCATGCGCTGCGGCGGCGCGGCGTCGGGCCGGAGGTCGTGGTCGGGCTTTGCGTCGAGCGCTCGCTGGAGATGATCGTCGGCTTGCTGGGGGTGTTGAAGGCGGGCGGGGCCTATCTGCCGCTCGATCCGGGCTACCCGGGGGAGCGGCTGGCCTTCATGATCGCGGACGCGGCGCCGGCGCTGATCCTCACGCAGGAGGCGCTGCGCGGGCGCCTGCCGGACCACGTCGCCACGCTTTGTCTCGACGCGGAATGGGCGGCGGTCGCCGCCGAGAGCGACGGCGATCCTTGCGCCGAAACGCGCGCCCAAAACCTCGCCTATGTCATCTACACCTCGGGCTCCACCGGAAAACCCAAAGGCGTCGGCGTCTCCCATCGCAATGTGACGCGACTCTTCGGAGCGACAGAAATAGTTTACGGCTTTGTCGCTCAGGATGTGTGGACGCTGTACCATTCCTTCGCCTTCGACTTCTCGGTCTGGGAGATTTGGGGCGCTTTGCTTTATGGGGGCCGATTGGTCATCGTCCCGTATTTGGTGAGCCGCTCACCGGAGGCCTTTCGCGAACTGCTCGTCAGGGAAAAAGTGACGGTGCTGAACCAAACGCCGTCCAGCTTTTATCAGCTCAACACAACGGATGCTGCGCAAGAAGCCGCGCAGCCGCTGTCGCTACGGCTCGTGATCTTTGGCGGTGAAGCGCTGGAGCGGCGTCGGCTCGCGTCGTGGTTCGACCGCCATGTCTCTGGGGGGCCCGAACTCGTCAACATGTATGGCATTACCGAGACGACGGTTCACGTGACGTTGGAGCGTTTGTCGAAAGACAATGCGCGAGACTCAATTGGGCGGCCGTTGAGCCATCTTCAGATCTATCTCTTAGACCCGCACATGACGCCTGTGCCGGTCGGCGTCGCGGGGGAACTCCACATCGGCGGGGCGGGGCTTGCGCGCGGCTATCTCAAGCGGCCCGATCTCACGGCGGCGCGCTTCGTTCCGAATCCGTTTGGCGGGGCGGGGGAGCGGCTTTATCGCACCGGCGATCTGGCGCGCTATCGGGCCGACGGAAACATCGAGTTTTTGGGCCGCGTCGATCATCAGGTGAAGATCCGCGGCTTCCGCATCGAGCTTGGCGAGATCGAGGCGGCGCTGTCGCGGCTGCCGCAGGTTCGGGAGGCCCTCGTTCTGGCGCGCGAGGACGTCCCCGGCGAGAAGCGGCTGGTGGCTTATGTGACGGGCGACGAGGGCGCTCAGCCCGACGCCGCCGCATTGCGCGCGGGAGTTTCGCGCGAACTTCCCGACTATATGGTCCCGTCGGCGTTCGTGGTTCTGGAGGCGCTGCCGTTGACGCCGAGCGGCAAAATTGACCGCAGGGCGCTGCCGGCGCCGGACGGCGCGGCGCAGCTCGCGCGGCGGTATGTCGCCCCGCGCAACGCTGCGGAAGAGGCGCTGTGCCGCATCTTCGCGGAGGTCCTGCGGCTGGAGCGCGTCGGCGTCGAAGACAATTTCTTCGAACTCGGCGGCGACTCGTTACTCTGTGTGAAGGCCGTCGGGATCGCGCGCAATCATGGGCTCAAGCTGACGCTAGCATCGGTTTACCGGATGGCGACTATCCGCTCGATCGTCGCGGAACTCGACGAAAGCGCCATCTGTACCGCCTCTCCGACGCCGGCTCAGCCTTTCGCGCTCATCACAGATGAGGACCGGCTTAGGCTCACTGAGGATATTGAGAATGCTTATCCGCTGACGCAGCTTCAGCTCGGGATGATCTATCACAGCAGTTCGGGCGACGATTCTTATCACATTATCGACAGCATGACTTTGCGATGCCCCTTCGCACTCGAGGCCCTGACTCTAGCTTTCTCCGACATCACAGCGTCGCAACCGGCGTTACGAACTAGCTTCGACCTAGCGACGTTTCACGAACCACTTCAGCTCATCCACCGGGAGCCCGCAGTTGTGTTCGAGTGCTTTGATGTTAGGGGCGCGTCCGAAGAGGAGCGCGATCGATCGCAACAAAGGTTTTTGGCGCTTCAAGCCGCGCAACATTTCGATCTCGCCAAAGCGCCGCTGGCCAGGTTCTATGTCCATCAACTGACGAACGAAACGCTTCAATTCACCTTTGTGCATCACCACGCCATTCTTGACGGGTGGAGCGTCAACATGCTTTTGGTCGATGTCATCAATAGATACTTTGAATATTTGCGTGGGACCGCACTACCCATTTCTCCTGATCGTTCCTGGGCAATGCAGCAGCTCGTCGGGCTGGAGAGGGAAGCTCTACTTTCGCAGGAAACTGAGCAGTTCTGGTCTCACAAAATAGGAAAAGGCGCGACGATACAGCTCACGCAGTCGAAGCGTTCAGGGGTTAATTCTAAGCCGCCAACGGCGAAGACCGTCGTCAGCCAAGAAGTGCGGTTGTCGCATGAACTCAGCCAAAAAATGCATGCGTTGGCGGCCTCGCTCGGCCTTCCCGTAAAGAGTGTCGCTCTAGCTGCTCATCTGAAGGTGCTTCGGCTGCTATTTGGGGAGTTTGATATTACGACAGGGGTGGTCTGTGGAGTGCGCCCCGAGAACCCAGCTTCAGATCGCGCGCAAGGACTATTTCTCAATACTTTGCCTTTGCGCTTGCGCATGGCTGGAGGCGCGTGGAGAGACCTTATCATCGCATCGTTCGAAGCCGAACGGGAACTCCTAAAGCACCGGTTCTACCCCCTTGCAGCGTTGCAGAGAAAACATGGAAGTGAGCCCATATTCAACGCGGTCTTTAACTATCTCCACTATCATATCGTAAACGATATGCGGGAACCGAACGTCGAGTTGCTGGCCTCGTCCAATAAGGAAGCGGCTCTGTTTGGTCTGCTGGTTACTTTTTGGCAAGACCCGGCGACTTCTGACTTCGTCGTTTTGGTCGTTGCCGATCACGAGACAGCCGAAACCTATCTCGCTAATGATATCACAGAGCATTTCGTTCGAACGCTTGCGGCCATGGTTGCCGACGTCGATGCACGTTACGAACTTGCTCCACTGCTTGGCGAAGCGGAGCGTCATCGGCTGCTGATCGAGTGGAACGCGACGGCTTCGGCTTATGCGCAAGACGCGTGTCTGCACACGCTGTTCGAAGCGCAGGCGGGTCTGAGGCCGGCGGCGACTGCGGCGACGTTTGAGAACCAGCGCCTGAGTTATGGCGCATTGAACGCTCGCGCCAACCGGCTGGCGCATGCGCTGCGGCGGCGCGGCGTCGGGCCGGAGGTCGTGGTCGGGCTTTGCGTCGAGCGCTCGCTGGAGATGATCGTCGGCTTGCTGGGGGTGTTGAAGGCGGGCGGGGCCTATCTGCCGCTCGATCCGGGCTACCCGGAGGAGCGGCTCGGCTTCATGATCGCGGACGCGGCGCCGGCGCTGATCCTCACGCAGGAGGCGCTGCGCGGGCGCCTGCCGGACCACGTCGCCACGCTTTGTCTCGACGCGGAATGGGCGGCGGTCGCCGGCGAGAGCGACGGCGATCCTTGCGCCGAAACGCGCGCCCAAAACCTCGCCTATGTCATCTACACCTCGGGCTCCACCGGAAAGCCCAAAGGCGTCGCCTCGACGCATGGCGGCATCCCGAGCCTCGCTGCGGCGCAGCGCGCCCGCTTCGGCGTCAACGAGCAAAGCCGGGTGTTGCAATTCGCCGCCTTGGGCTTCGACGCCGCGCTGTCGGAGCTCGCGATGACGCTTTCCTGCGGCGCCTGCCTCGTCCTCCCGCGCGAAGACGAAAGATCGGGAGAGAGGCTGATCGGGCTGCTGCGGCGTGAGCGGATCACGCATGCGACGCTGCCGCCGGCCGTCCTGCCGACGCTGGCCGCGACGCCGGAACTGGCGCTGGAATGTCTTATCGTCGCCGGCGAAGCCTGTCCGATCGAAGCGACGAAACGCTGGGCGGTCGGACGCAGAATGATAAACGCCTATGGTCCAACCGAGGCGACGGTATGCGCGACGATGAGCGAGGCGCTCGTTGCAGGCGAGGCCGCGCCGATTGGGCGGCCGATTTCGAACACGCAGATTTATGTGCTGGACGACCGGATGACGCCTGTGCCGGTCGGCGTCGCGGGGGAACTCCACATCGGCGGGGCGGGGCTTGCGCGCGGCTATCTCAAGCGGCCCGATCTCACGGCGGCGCGCTTTGTTCCGAATCCGTTTGGCGGGGCGGGGGAGCGGCTTTATCGCACCGGCGATCTGGCGCGCTATCGGGCCGACGGAAACATCGAGTTTTTGGGCCGCGTCGATCATCAGGTGAAGATCCGCGGCTTCCGCATCGAGCTTGGCGAGATCGAGGCGGCGCTGTCGCGGCTGCCGCAGGTTCGGGAGGCCCTCGTTCTGGCGCGCGAGGACGTCCCCGGCGAGAAGCGGCTGGTGGCTTATGTGACGGGCGACGAGGGCGCGCGGCCCGACGCCGCCGCATTGCGCGCGGGAGTTTCGCGCGAACTTCCGGACTATATGGTCCCGTCGGCGTTCGTGGTTCTGGAGGCGCTGCCGTTGACGCCGAACGGCAAGGTCGACCGCAAGGCGCTGCCGGCGCCGGACGGCGCGGCGCAGCTCGCGCGGCGGTATGTGGCCCCGCGCAACGCTGCGGAAGAGGCGCTGTGCCGCATCTTCGCGGAGGTTTTGCGGCTGGAGCGCGTCGGCGTCGAAGACAATTTCTTCGAACTCGGCGGCCATTCGCTGTTTGCGGTGACGCTGGTCGAGCGGCTGCGGCGCGAGGGGTTTGCAAGCGACGTGCGCGCGTTGTTCTCGCATCCGACGCCTGGCGCTCTGGCCGGGGTCGTCGGCGGCGGCGCGGCGGTGGAGGCTCCGCCCAATCTCATCCCCGCGGATTGCGCGGCGATCACCCCGCAGATGCTGACCTTGGCGCAGCTGAGCCAGGCCGACGTCGACCGCATCGTTGCGCAGGTTCCCGGCGGGGCGGCGAATGTGCAGGACATCTACCCGCTGGCGCCGCTGCAGGAAGGCATTTTGTTCCACCACCTGATGGCGGAAAAGGGCGATCCCTATCTTTTTCAGACCCTGCTCGCGTTTGACTCGCGCGAGCGTTTCAACGCTTTTTTCGGGGCGTTTCAGGCGGCAATCGAACGACACGACATCTTACGCACGGCGGTGGTTTGGGAAGGCCTGCCGGAGCCGATGCAGGTCGTGTGGCGCAAGGCGCCGCTTGTCGTGGAAGAACTCGATCTGAGCGGAGAGACTGAAGATATCGGCGAGGTTCTACTCCAGCGGTTTGATCCGCGCAAAGTCCGGTTTGATCTTCAGCAAGCGCCAATGATGAGGGCGTTCGCGGCTTACGACGCAATCAATCGGCGTTGGCTGTCGCTTCTGTTGACACATCACCTCACCTGGGACCACACGACGCTCGAAATCGTGGTGGAAGAGGCGCAAGCCGATCTTCTGGGACAGTCGCGCCCCGATTCCGAGCCTATGCCGTTTCGCAACTTCGTCGCGCAAGCTCGGGACGGCGTGAGCGTTGCCGAGCATGAAGCATTTTTCCAGGCGATGCTCGCCGACGTAAGCGAAACGACCGCGCCTTTCGGCTTTTTAGAGGCGCTGTGCGACGGGTCGCGGATCGCCCAATCTTCGCTCGTGCTCGACATCGAGCTTTCGCGCCGCCTGCGGGCGCGGTCGCGCTTGCTCGGAATGAGTCCGGCGACCTTGTTTCATTTCGCGTTTGCGCTGGTCTTGGCGCAGGTTTCCGGGCGTATGGACGTCGTGTTCGGCACGGTGTTGTTTGGACGCATGCACGGCGGGAAGGGCGCAGACCGTGGCGTCGGTCTTTATATCAACACGCTGCCGATCCGCCTGCGTCTCGGCGAAGCAGACGTAATAGACGGCGTTCGGCGCATGCATCAGATTCTGATTGAACTGATGCAGCACGAGCATGCGTCGCTGGCGCTGGCGCAGCGCTGCAGCGCGGTCGCGGCGCCGGCGCCGTTGTTTTCGGCGCTTTTGAACTATCGTCACAAGGCCGCGGCGGGCGCTTCTCAAGAGGCGCTCGAAGCGTGGGCCGGCATCAAGACATTGCATGTTGAAGACCGCACGAGTTATCCGCTCAATTTCTGTGTGGACGATCTCGGCGAGGGATTCGAACTTACTGCGCAGCTCTTACAACCGGTCGACCCGCATCGCATGTGCGATTTCATGCGCGTCGCCTTAGAGAAAATAATCGAAGCACTGGAGTCGTCTCCGCAAACATTCGTTCGATCCCTCGACGTCTTGCCCGCCGCGGAGCGCGAAAGATTGCTCGCTCGATGGAGTGCGCCTGCCGAAGATTTGAAAGCCATCAGGCCTCTTCACGAACTCTTTGAAGAACAGGCAGCCGCTACGCCGCATTTGTTAGCTGTACACGACGAATGGCGAGAGTTGAGCTACGAACAACTTAACCACCAGGCAAACCAGCTCGCGCGCAGGTTCATAAAATGCGGTGTCGGACCCGGCGATATCGTGGCGATCTGCCTTAATCGAAGCGCCGATACGATCGTCGCTTTGTTTGCGGCGCTGAAGGCGGGCGCGGCATATGCTCCATTAGATCCGAACTATCCGCCCCAACGACTGCAACGTATGCTGCAAGACGCGTCGCCTCGCGTAGTCGTCACGCAACAGGGCTTGCGCGAAAACCTTGTCGGCTTCGCTGGCGACCTGATCCTGATCGATGAGGAGTGGTCGGACATCGCAAGGCAGGACACCGCCAATCTCAAGGTTCTCCACCTAACAGGAGAGCATCCCGCGTATCTCATCTTCACTTCCGGCTCCACCGGCCGACCGAAGGCCGCAATCGTACAGCATCGCGGTCTTACGAACCTTGCCCAGTGGTATGTCGGCGCTCTAGATCTCTCGCCATCCGACAAGGTGCTGGTGACAACGTCCTACAGCTTCGATCTAACGCAAAAAAATCTGCTTGCCAGCTTGCTCACGGGCGCGAGCGTGCATCTCGCGCCGGAGCCATTTGATCCTCTCATATTGACGGACCTCATTGCTCGCGAGCTGATCACCGTTCTCAACCTTACGCCCAGCGCTTTTTCGACTATCGCCGATGCGGACTCTGGCGCTTCTTTAACGAGTCTGCGCTTTGTCGTGTTGGGCGGCGAGCCAATCAGCGCGCCGTTGATCGCCTCACTGTGGCGACGCTATCCAGACGTGAAGGTCGTCAACAGCTATGGCCCAACGGAATGCGCGGACGTTTGCGCTTTCCATCTTTTAGAGGCGGCGGATGTGGCGCCTTCGGCGGTTGTTCCAATTGGCTTTGCGGTCCCTAATGTCCGTCTCTGCATTCTGGACAATGACGGTCGTCTCGCGCCTTTTGGCGTGCACGGCGAACTTTATGTCGGAGGCGTCGGTGTCGGCGCGGGCTATCTCAACCGACCGGATTTGACGGCGGAGCGATTTGTGCCGGATCCGTTCGGTCGGGCAGGCGAGCGGATCTATCGCACCGGCGACCTGGCGCGCTATCGGGCGGACGGAGCGATCGAATTCTCGAGCCGGATAGACTGTCAGGTCAAGATCCGCGGCTTTAGAGATCGAACTCGGAGAAATCGAGGCGGCTCTCTTGCATTTGCCGGACGTTCGGGAAGCTGTCGTTCTTGCGCGTGAAGATGTCGAAGGCGACAAGCGCCTCGTAGCTTATGTGACGCCAGCCGAGGACCGCGAAATTTCCTCTCAGGAGGATTACGGGGAACTGCTTCAGGATCGGTTGTGCGGCTGGCAAGCCGTATTCGACGAGACCTACCCCGAGGAAGCCGGCTCATCCGACTTCAACACTTCGGGCTGGATTAGCAGCTTCACGGGAAAGCCCATACCTGCGGCCGAGATGCAAGAGTGGGTGGATGCGACTGTCGGGAGCATCAAGTCGCTAAAGCCCGCCAAAGTGCTGGAGATCGGTTGCGGCACAGGTCTGCTCTTGTCGCGCATTGCGCCGGAATGCGAACGTTACGTCGGCTGCGACATGTCGAGCTCGGTCATCAACGCTTTACGGCTTCGGCTTGAAAACGACCAAGCCGAATATTACCCGCGTTTAGAATTGCTGGCCCGCTTCGCCGACGACTTCTCGGGTTTCGATACGCCGCAGTTCGACACGGTCGTTCTCAACTCGGTCATCCAGTATTTTCCGGACGTGAACTATCTGCGCCGCGTGCTGGAAGGAGCGCTGCGCGCGCTCGAGCCCGGGGGCCAAATCTTCATAGGCGACATCCGAAATCTGGCGACGCATGAGGCGTTTCATATCGCGGTCGAGTTGGCGACCGCGGCGCCCTCTTGCGCTCGCGAAGAGATACTGCGGCGCGTCAACAAGCGAATTTTGGAGGAAGAGGAGCTGTTGATTGATCCAGCGCTTTTCGCGCATATAGGTCAATCGTTCCCGGAGATCGGCGACGTGGAGCTTCTCGTTAAGCGGGGCCGCGCATGGAACGAGATGACGCAATTTCGATTCGACGCCGTTCTTCACTTGAATTCGTCGGCTCAAACGGCAGGCGCTCCGCAAAGCGTGTTCCACTGGGGACGTGAGATCGGAGATATCGAAGCTCTCAAGAAGCTACTGGACGAAGCTGTTTCCGCGCCGCTGCTCATTCGCAACGTCCCCAATGCGCGTACCAGCGAAGCGCTTCTTGCCGCGTCCTATTTGAAGGAAGCTGACGCCGATCTCACGATGCACGAGCTTCGTTCAAAGCTGTCGCTGAGCCGCAAGAACATCGCTGTCGACCCAGAGGACATCCGGGGCGCCTGCGCCAGTAGAGATTACGATGTTAGTTTGCAGCTTTCGAAGGACGCTCGCGACGCGAGCTTCGATGTCGTCTGTAGACCCTTCGGTCACATCGAAACAAAGCTGTCAAATTCTCCAGACAGCGCCGACATGGCCGAGCGAACCGAACCTGCGCGGCCAGCAGCTCGCATTATTCAAAGCTGGAGCGCCTATGCGAACACGCCCCTGAAATCGGCTGCGATACGCGGTCTCGTTCCGAGTTTAACGCGGCGTCTCAAAGAAATTCTTCCGGACTATATGGTCCCGTCGGCGTTCGTGGTTCTGGAGGCGCTGCCGTTGACGCCGAACGGCAAGGTCGACCGCAAGGCGCTGCCGGCGCCCGATCTCGACGCGCGGCTTGCGCGGCGGTATGTGGCCCCGCGCAACGCTGCGGAAGAGGCGCTGTGCCGCATCTTCGCGGAGGTTTTGCGGCTGGAGCGCGTCGGCGTCGAAGACAATTTCTTCGAACTTGGCGGCCATTCGCTGTTTGCGGTGACGCTGGTCGAGCGGCTGCGGCGCGAGGGGTTTGCAAGCGACGTGCGCGCGTTGTTCTCGCATCCGACGCCTGGCGCTCTGGCCGGGGTCGTCGGCGGCGGCGCGGCGGTGGAGGCTCCGCCCAATCTCATCCCCGCGGATTGCGCGGCGATCACCCCGCAGATGCTGACCTTGGCGCAGCTGAGCCAGGCCGACGTCGACCGCATCGTTGCGCAGGTTCCCGGCGGGGCGGCGAATGTGCAGGACATCTACCCGCTGGCGCCGCTGCAGGAAGGCATTTTGTTCCACCACCTGATGGCGGAAAAGGGCGATCCCTATCTTACGCCGGCGCTGCTGGCTTCGCCTTCGCGCGAGCGGCTGGAGCGCTTTATCAGTGGGCTGCAGGCGTCGATCGCGCGCTACGACATCTTGCGCACGGCGGTGGTCTGGGAAGGCCTGCCGGAGCCGATGCAGGTCGTGTGGCGCAAGGCGCCGCTTGTCGTGGAAGAGGTCGTCCTGGAGGCGTCGGACGACGCCGGCGATCAGTTGCTGACGCGCTTTGGCCCTCGCAGCCACCGGCTGGACGTGCGCCTCGCGCCGATGATCGAGGCGCGCATCGCCTATGACGCGGCCAAGGCGCGCTGGCTGCTGTTGCTTTTGTTTCACCATCTCGTCTCGGACCATACGACGCTTGAAGCGATCGTCGCAGAAACGCGGGCGCATCTTGCCGGCAGGAGCGCTCGGCTGGAAGCGCCGACGCCGTTCCGCGACTTCGTGGCGCAGGCGCGCTTAGGGATAGGCCGCAGCGAGCATGAAGCGTTTTTCCGGTCGATGCTCGGCGACGTGAGCGAGACCACGGCCCCGTTTGGGATTATCGACACGCAAGGCGACGGCTCGGGGATACAGGAGACGCGGTCTGATCTCGATCAGGCTTTGGCGTCGGCGCTGCGGGCTTGCGCGCGCAAGCTCGGGGTCAGCGCGGCGAGCCTGTTCCATGAGGCTTTTGGGCTGGTTGTGGCGCGGCTGTGCGGACGCTCGGACGTGGTGTTCGGGACGGTGTTGTTTGGACGCATGCACGGGGGCGCCGGCGCGGATCGGGCGGTCGGCATATTCATCAACACGCTGCCGCTGCGCGTGCAGATCGGCCGGAAGAGCGCGTCGGAGAGCGTTTTGCGCATGCATGCGGCGCTGATCGATTTGATGCGGCACGAGCATGCGTCGCTGGCGCTGGCGCAGCGCTGCAGCGCGGTGGCGGCGCCGGCGCCGTTGTTTTCGGCGCTTTTGAACTATCGTCACAGCGCGGCGGAGCCGGAGCCTTCAGCGGAAACCGAGGCGCGTGAAGCGGAGATCGAGACGCTCTACGCCGAGGAGCGGACCAACTACCCGTTCACGCTTTCGGTCGACGATTTTGGGGAAGGCTTTCGGCTGACGGCGCAGACGCAACATCCGCTCGAGCCCGAACGGCTGTGCGCTTTCATGCGGACGGCGCTGGAGCGGCTGGTCGAGGCGCTGGAGGCGGAGCCGCAGGGGTCTCTTGGCGCGATTGACGTTCTGCCGCAGGCGGAGCGTCATC
>CAWFZD010000022.1:0-5654 GCA_963820145.1 uncultured Alphaproteobacteria bacterium | reverse complement strand
CATTCGTATTTGATTTAATGGAGCCGGAGAGGCCGAAAACCGATCGCGCGATAATTGATTTTCTTAAGTCCGAGAAATTGCATCCGGCGGATTTCGTGATCCGAGGCGACGGTGTGGTGAGACTTAATCCTGAATTGGCGCGGCATGTTTCTGCGCTGGCTATGCAACGGCGACTGAACATGGCAACGGCATCGAAACTCGTCGGAGCCATTTGTAGGCTGGTCGCGTCCAGTCCCACGCCAATCCCGATTTCATTCATGAACCACGGGGTCGATGAGACGGCGGCCATTATTGGTGCTGTCGTTGAGCGTTGCGACAGGCACAAGATCGCGCTGACAGATATTTTCGTTGACCCGGAACTCGCAGAACTTCTTGGCCTGGTGGATGGCGAGCAACTGCCGCACGGGTCCAAGCCAACTGTTCGGGGCGAGGCTGGGCTTGGGCGTCAAGTGCGTTTTCAAAAGGCTCTGACGAGCTAGTTCGGAAGCGCTCAGTCGCAGGTGACTTTGTGAGGGGGAATTGGGCTTATCTGACCTTTCTGATAGAAGCGCCGTTCTGCAAGCGATATCGGAATTCGATGAGCTTGGGCGCGCCGCTTTCCTGGCCCGTTACGGCTACGAACCCGCACGCTCATATTTCGTCGTCCATGACGGCAAAAGCTACGACAGCAAGGCACTGGCTGGAGTTGCGGTAGGCAAGCAGTTCCCTAGGTCAGGCCCTTTAGCCGCGAGTGATTTTAGCGGTGGTGAGGCAACGGTGAAGGCGAAGCTTGAGGAACTTGGGTTTGAAGTGACCGGGCCGGCCGGCCTCGACACGACGACAATTACCTCGAGTGATGTGCAACTGCTTCGCGAGATCATCGAAGGCGCGTTACGCCGATATCACGCCCGAAGAGCGAGAGGCTTACAAGCGAATAGATGCGGCGTTGAGGGCCCTCAGCAGGATCGCCATTGAGGCCCTCGGAAATTCCTCGCGCTACGTGGCTCAGTTTACGTCAGGATTTCATCTTGTCAGCGGCGTCCGAGGGGCGCTCCCCAAGGACTTGTGGTTTGGAATCTATCGGCGTGAAAACGTTGACGCGTTCGTAGGGCACCCACAGCTGTTTTTGATTGTGTCGGGCAAAGAGACCTATTCGGGGATCGAGTACGGTTTCGCTGCGACAACCCATCCCGCCGATTTCAGCAATCAGTTGATAAAGGATCGCCTTCGAGAAGCCGCCCCAAAAATATATGACCAGCTGCCGCCACCACGAAGTGAAGCTGCCCGTTCTCTGGCGACCGCTCTCGGCGAAGGTTGGTGTTATCAGCGAAAGCAGCGTCTCGAACCGGATCAGACCAACTTTGCAAGTCTGGACGCTTGGCTCGAATATCTTAGGTCCCCGGCGGGCCTCGCAGCCGCGGGCGGGAGCATAAGCAAATTTGTGCCCGCCAAGCGGCTGGACGACGTGAATCTCGACGAAGTCGTTCGAGAAATGGCGAGCGTCTTTCGTCCGCTGATGCAGTCGATCGTGGCAATTCCTCTGCCGGTCGCCATCGCTCAGACCCCGAAGCCTGTTGGCGCTGGCACGTTCGCAACTCTGCTAGCGCAGATTCTGAAACGATACGGTGAGGTGCGAATTTCGTCATTCGGTGAGGTGCCAGACCTTTGGGGGGATCTCAAGGAGCTCAAAGCGTTTTTGGAAGGCTTGCCGAGCGTGCAGAAGCGCCAGCAGCTTTTGGTCAAGTGGAGCCTAGGGAAAGGGGTATGGGCCAAGGTTCCTTGGATCGCTTTGATAAATCGGCGCGTGACCACGAGCACGCAAACCGGCGTTTACGTGGTGATGTTGATCGCGGAGGACCTATCAACCGTCTACATCGCATTGAATCAGGGAATGACCGATCTCGTGGAAGAGCTTGGGCAACAAGCTGCCGCGAGAACGCTGGCCGAAAGATCGGCGGCCTTCCAGGCTCAGGTTCAGGATCTGAAGGAAAAGGGGATCGTGGTAGGCAATGACATCGACCTCAAGACGGAGGGCTGGCGGGCGAAGAATTATGAGGCAAGCACCATTGCCTATGCGAAATTCGACTCGGGAGCCCTGCCGACTGATGAGCGCCTCGAGGAGATCCTTGATGCCCTTCTGAGTGCCTACGATCGAATCGTTGACCAACCCAAAGCTCCGGAAATCGAAGCAACCCAGCCGCTAGTGATCACAACTGAACCCATCGGGACGGAAGAACCGGTTTATGGTGTGGACGATGCTATGTCGGGGCTCTTCCTCCCGCGAGAGGAATTTGAACGGATCCTCTCGATTTGGCGGAACAAGAAAAATATCATCCTCCAGGGGCCTCCTGGCGTAGGCAAGACCTTCGTAGGCAAGCGACTGGCGTACGCGCTTCTGGGGTATCAGGCTCCAATTCGCGTCGAGACCGTTCAATTCCATCAGTCGTATGCGTACGAGGACTTCGTTCTGGGATATCGACCGACTCCAGCCGGAGGGTTCGAACGTAAGGACGGCGTATTTGTGCGCTTCCCGAACGCCGCGGTCGCGGACCCAGACAATGATTATGTCTTGATCATAGACGAAATTAACCGGGGTAATTTATCCAAGATTTTTGGCGAGCTCATGCTCCTCATTGAGGACGACAAGCGCTCCCCGAACTGGGCAACTCGTCTTTCCTACTCAACCAAAACCGACCCACCATTTTATGTCCCGCCGAATTTATACCTCGTTGGGATGATGAACACGGCGGACCGATCGCTTACTCGTTTTGATTATGCCTTCCGCCGCCGCTTTTCGTTCATCACCCTTGATCCGCAATTCGAGCGACCTGAGTTCCGAGCCGCGATAGAGAATGCGTTGGTTCCCACTGAACTCGTTACCCGCATCATTGCGCGAATGGGTGTGCTTAACGACGCAATTCGGTCCGACCCTGTGAACCTTGGGCGTGGATTTCAGATAGGCCACAGCTTCTTCGTGCCCAAGCAAGGCCTGGGATATTTCGAGGGCTGGTACGACCAAATTATCGACACGGAAATACGACCACTCTTGGAGGAATATTGGTTTGATGAGCCCGATAAATCGGATACCTGGGTAAAACGGCTCTTAGACAATTCCGAATGAAAATACCAATTCAGAACTTATATTTCTTGTTCTGTTACGCTTGGGCTCGGTTTCCAAAAGGGAGCATGGCTCCTGCCGGAATTGACGATTGCCCGGACATAGCAAATCTATTTGCGAAAATCCTGGTGACGGAGTTCCACCGGCTGACGCGTCGAGGGCTCGCTCAGGGTTACCTCATCGATGAACTCGAGGTTCGCTCCCCTCGGGGTCGAATAGCTATTGATGCATCTATCAAAGCGCAGACGCGTATCCGCGGCGCGTTGGTATGTAGTTTCGACGAGCTCAGACGCGACGTTCTCGAAAATCAGCTTCTAAAAGCGGCGGCGCGCGAGCTTTCACGCACTAAGAATATGACACCAGAACTCGCCCATGAACTCCGTAATTATTGCCGACAGCTTTCCGATATTAGCGATATTCCCTTGAGATTAGATGCCTTTCGTGGACTTTCTGTGCGACGCGACAATTGGCATTACAAAATCATCTTGCGAGTGTGTTATTTCGTATGCACACACCTCTTACCCTCGACAACTGGAGACGCCAATCAATTTCAAGACATATTAGCTGACGAAAATATCATGTCGCGAGTGTTTGAGGAATTTCTGCGAAATTTTTATTACTACGAGCAAAATGAATTTCGGGTGGCTTCCGAACAAATGGAATGGAACATAAAAGAATTGTCGGAGCCAAATTATGATATGATTCCGATTATGAAAACGGACATAACCATGCGTTCGTTTTCCCGAATTATCGTATTGGATGCAAAATATTATGCTGACCCATTTCCAAAATATTTTGGGCGGAAAAAATTTCGCGCTGGACATTTATACCAAATGTATTCCTATCTGCGACACGCCGCAATAACAAGCGACGGTCGTTCAGTCGCTGGTGCGATCGTCTACGCGGCAACAGATGGTCCCCTTACCAAGCGGTATGTGATGGACGGGTTTCCGATTGCGATCGTTGCAATCGATTTGAGGCGCGACTGGAGCGAGATCAGAAACGAACTCCTCAACCTTCCGACGGTCCTGGCCGCATGATTTTTGCGGTGAAGCCGTATATGAGCACGACAGAATCCTAACGGTGGGCGCGGCACTAAGGACGTCCCAACGCGATCATAAGAGGCATAACGGCATTGGAGCGCTGGGGTTGCGATGATGAGAGAGGACCTGCTTCGAGAGATAGCACAGGAACATCTCGTTCCGTTCTTCTCAGGTGCGACGCTTGAGAAAGATGCAAAGGGTTCGTCAGCGCGCGATAAGTTGGTGGCCTATCTGGATCCGCAGTCGATAGCGTTCAAAGTCGACAAGGCGGATCCTTATCGGCTGGTCCTGAGCCGATCGCAGCCATTTCAAGCGGAGAAAAAAGTTGGTGCGGAGACAGCCGCAGACGCGCAAGTCGATGTCGTCTCCGAGCTGCTTGTGGTTCGAGCGTTCGTCGATGCCCTGCACCGGATTGCGGATATTGTAGACACAGAGTTCAAAAACGATATTCTTTCAACGTTTGCGCAACGTGTCGTTGCCAAGGCGATGTGTGCCCAGCCACGAACGACATCTGTCAACGTAGCTCAACATGAAGCAACCCTTCTTTCTGGCATCAATCAACTGGCTGCCTGGTCTGAGCGGACGTATGAGGGTGCACCAATATCGTCCGCGATCGGGTTCCGACATAAATCGCAGCCGGAAGACACGCCCTCAATGGCTGATTTGAGTGATGCTGAGTTTGTTAAAGTACTTGGAAATGGATACGACACGCTCTTAGAATTTGATATGTTTGGCAAATTTATTTCACATGTAGTGCTCCCAGTAGTTGCTGAGAATGTTAAATACTGTCCTTACCGACAAAGGCCTGTTGCCGAGTGGACCGCGAAGGATACCACGTCCAGGAGGGTGGCGCTGACTCTCAACCGAAACGGTGAAATATTAGTTTTTCGAGATGCACAGCTACAATTCGCCCGAAGAGCAGGACGGTGGCACTTTCTTACACATAAACCTGTACTTGATCAAATGGGTGCGCCACATAGTACCGAGATTCGCAGAGCGATCTACGAGACGTGCATAGATGCATCTTTTGGTCGCCGTGGAGCTTGCTTCGGAATTGTAAGTAGTAATATGACAAGTAAGCTCAATCAAATGTTGGATGTAAACGATCATTTGTCATCGCCATCAAATACTATCAAGAATCATACACTCCAGCTAATTGTGAATGGCCGGTTATTTCACGATTTGGATAGACGGATACGGCAAGAACTGGCGTCTATAGATGGAGCGACAGTAATATCCAACGAGGGAAACATTTTAGCCATCGGCGCCATCGTTAGGATTCCAGGGGTAGCGCTGGAGGAGGTCGGCTGGCCGCGGCGAAAGCTTTAAGCCAGTTAGGTTTAGGGATTAAGATTTCCCAGGATGGGGGGATAAAGGGCTTCAGGCGAAATAAGAGAAATCCCGTCTTTCAGCTGATGTAACGCGTAGATAATGCGCGGTGGTGCCTGAGGTGTTGCTAGCCCTGTCTATCGCTATATCCCAAAGAGAACAGAAAAAGAACTTGCGTCTTGGAA
>CAWFZD010000021.1:0-14644 GCA_963820145.1 uncultured Alphaproteobacteria bacterium | reverse complement strand
GGTCTCGAAAAAGCTGGTCCAGGAACATGAAGCTGACGTTCAGGTACTCCTTGTTGTGCATCATCGTATATGCTTGGGTATGTACTTGGCCCTGATCTCCATGCTCTTGAATTCGGATGAGCGACACATCAGGAAATGGCTGCGTGAACGGGCCTCTGGACTTAGCGATCTGGCTCCATTCATCATTGATAGTTTGCTCGGCGATGGTTGGCTCACTCACCTTCTCGCCCAATCTGTCTTTATGAATTCCAATATTGATCAAATCCGACGAACCCCGAACCCGACTGTTGAATCGCCCATTCAATATCTTTTTTAGCAGTTCTTCTTTCGCATGAAGCGGATCGCCAAACTGGATGCGCGTCTCGATATTTCCCTCGTAAAGCGGGTCAAGTAGGCGAATCACAGGTTTTTCATGAATGCCGCGATACCAATAACGCCGAATGGGCAGTCTCTGGGCTTTTGGAAGGAAGCTCAGAAACAAATCCTCACCTTCGACACGCAGGTTATCCATATACATGCGAGTCGAGACCTGATGGATCAGAGTCCCGTACACATTGAAACCCGCGACAAGGTCATAATAGATCCGCTCAAAAATCGGGTAATCCATGACCATGACCGTTTTCGGAGTCCCTCCCCATGCCCCGGTCATCACATCCGCACTATTCACATGCCGATATACCGTAAGGATCGCATTGTTGTTGGTGCCTTCACCGTCCCACAGGTCCTCCAAAGTGTGCCCCTGAGCGCCGAACTTCTCATAGAGCGCTTGCCGCCGTTTTTCGTATTCCATTTGATCCGCCTTGTAGCGGACGTACAAAGCCTTGAGTCCATCCTCTCCTTCCGCGGGCAATTTAAGAAAATTCGACACCCGAGGAAGAAACTCAGGGTGGGTAACCGTAAGGTCGGACTTCGGATTCAGGAACATCACGTAAAAATGCGGCTCAATCACATTGAGCGCGACGCTGCCTTTGCAAACCGGACCACGAATGAAACTCATGACGTGATAAAGAGCGTTATCGAGCAAAAACTGGTATCGCGACCTCGCGGGAATCTCCTTGAACGCAATGAATGGGTTGGATGCCACCCGGACCGCATATGACGGAAATTTTCAACTCGGTCCCATTGTGATCTGCTTCCCATTCTGATTTCAAAAACAGATCGCGAAACCGATTCATCTTGGTTTCGTCGAGAGCGTAAGTGATATGGTTTTTCCGCACAATCGTCTGACTGACGCGACGAAAGCGATAATAGAAAAGCTCGGCGCCCGGATCGTCATAGGGGCGGACGGTAGCGATCTCGTCGACCGGCATCGGGGAAGGTGTTCGGGACCTTACGAGACGAAAGAAGTCGCCTGGGATTTCGTCAAAATGTAAGTGTGCAAGAAACAGATGTTCAAAAATGTACCGCGCGGAAATACGCGTTTTCATATCCCTTTGATTGAAAAAGTCCTCCCATTTCCTCAATACTCGCTCTCCTCGCTCGCCGTTAGAGGGTCGTTGCGCCTGAGCCAGAATTTCCGGGCCTGGGCCCGGGGCGCCGGACCGAATCCAATCGTTCAACGTGCTGTATTCGGAAGCGGAGAGCGCGGGAAATCCGAACGGCATCCCGCCCTCCGGCATTGCTCGCAAATAAGACTCCGTTTCCGGGACATCTCTCGGGCAGAAATGGCTGTTCTCAGCATCAAAGCGCCCCATTTTTATCCCGTCATTTAATAGCGGATGAGCGTTCTTCTGAGCCAGCAGCAAGGACATTTGCGACTGAACAGGAAAGAAGCCCAGTCTTGTCTGCCAATCACTCGACGTTTGAGCGTCCTCAAACAAGCGAGTCGGGTGAGTCGCCTCAAGCCTGTCACCGTGATAAACGAGTGTTTTATTTGCGCCTCGGTCGACACCCTCGAATGCCGCCAGATTGAGCTGGCAAGGCGCGGTGTAGCAGGAATGGCAAACGATGCAGCGTCTGTCGAAAATAGGTTGGACTTTGGACTGATACTGGTTTGTGGTGGGCTCAGGCGCGGTTCGCGACTTGGGCCTTTTTCATATTCCACAAACACAGCGACAAGCACCAAGAAAAGCCCAATTCCAATTATCGCTGTTTTCCACCCTCTGATCTTCATTTGACAAAAATAGAACAGGTCGGAGCAGATCATCAGCAAAAAAAGAAGCCCTCAAAAATAATTCGCCTGAAGCCGGGGTCGCATGCAAGCGCTGCGAATGCGATCAGCTTTAAATGTGAGAAGGTACTTTACGCGAAGGGGAAGAAGCGGCTACTGGACTCGATTTCGGATCAACTCCGAGAATTCGATCATGTTCGGCAGATCGGATGAACGGCTTGTCTGGCGTCACCATGGCGGTCCCGATTTGTGCGGCTTTGCTCGCAGCTCCTGCAAGTCTCTCTCTTGATTGCATCTACGGCGTACAAGTCGTTCTGAACGCTTAGCGTCGCTCCTCGGGCGCCTTTGCGGATGAAGCCGCTTGCGATACTGGTTTGGACCGTGACTCCTTAAAGAAGCAAGCACCATACCCTGGCTCTCAGTCAGTCGTGTTGCGGACGCCAAGGAAAAACAATTGGAGCTGAAATTGCTTAACAAAGAGTTAGCTTCGCTTAGGACTATCTAGAAAGCGGGCCAGCCCCAGTCTATGCCCCACTCTATGAAAGACGCCCCTCGCATCGCAGATACACGATCACTATTCAATACCCTCCAAGAACTCCGAGCTCACGTGGCAGCGGAAGGCGAACGAATTTATAGCGGATGGCGGCCTGCCATTAAGCGACGTGCGTTTAGGCTGAGCGGGCGCAACTTCGCTCAATACCTGGCGCTTCGGCAGCGGGATATTCGCCCGCTCCAGGAAACCTGATGGCCTTGGGCCTGTCCTGATTCGGGCGGAGCGAGTCGCGCGTTCTCCCCCTGGATGCCGTGATCTCGACGCTGGGAATTCTTGTCGGGAAACGCGCTCGAAGTCCCTCCTCGGCCTCGGACTCGGTCCTTCCAGCGCGGGCAGCGGCTTCTCGACTCCGAAGCGAAAACGATCTTCGGAGCACCCCAGCACCGCAGACACGTGCGGCTGATGGCGACGCTTTCGGCCGATACCGCGTCGAGCTACGCCTATGTGCGCGACCTGATCCTTTCAGGCATGGATGTGGCCCGAATCAACTGCGCGCACGATTCACCGGGCGAATGGGTGACGATGGTTTCCAATATCAGGCAGGCCGAAAAGGAAACCGGGCGACGCTGCAAGGTGGAGATGGATCTGAGCGGGCCCAGGTTCAGGATCGGGACAGTTACTTTTCCAGAGGATCCGGTGCGATTGCATGTTGGCGATGTTTTTTACATGGCATCTGATCCGGAGCGGCCCCCGCCCGAAGGCATGATCACATTTCAAACGCTTCCCGCAGGCCTCCTTCAAAAGATTCAAATCGGGCACCACGTCTGGATTAATGACGGAAAACTCGGCGCGGTGGCCGAAAAGACGGTGCCCGGCGGCGCGATCCTGAGGGCGGTGCACGCGCGCTCCAAAGGCGAAAGACTTGTTGGAGCAGGGGTTGAACTTCCCTGACTGTGACCTCAAACTCAGCCCCTTGACCGAGAAGGATCTTGCGGAATCTTGAGGACGTTGCAGCCTACGCGGATATTGTCGGATACTCGTTCGTTCGGGACGCCGCCGATGTCGATCTGCTCCACCGGGCGCTTTTGGACCGCGGGTGTAGTTTCGATTCGATCTCCCTGGTGCTGAAGATCGAGACGGCGCGGGCCCTGGATAATCTTCCTGAGCTCATCGCGCGGGCAGCCTCCAAGCAAGCAACCTGCGCGGTGATGATCGCGCGCGGGGACCTTGCGATCGAGGTGGGCTGGGAGAAGCTCGCGGTCGTTCAGGAAAAATCCATCTGGCTCTGCGAGGCCGCTGATGTCCCCGTGATCTGGGCCACGCAGGTGCTGGAGCGACTCGTAAAGAGGGGCGCGCCGAGCCGAGCCGAAGTCACCGACGCGGCGATGGCCGTGCGAGCCGAGTGTATCATGCTAAACAAGGGACCCTATCTCTGCGAAGCACTCAGACTACTCAACGAAGTCCTCCCTGAAGATGCAGATCTTCCAGTCAAAGAAGACTCCCTATCTTGCGCCCCTGGACGGGTCCCTGATGTCCGCCCCTCGAGATTATTAAACGCCGTTATCACGGCGTTGATGACTTAAATTCGAATTCCGTTATTGACCGTATATCGACTTTAAACCCTGAGCTGTACGTGTCGCGGAAGACACGCTAAATCTTCGGAACGAGGAACAACTCAAGTTGAGCGTCCAAAAAACCGAGCGCCGACCATGAACTCCGATAAAATAACGAAACCAAAAAAGGCTACAAGTTTTTTGTGTTTTTTAAAAAATCCATAAAAATTGCGTCAAGACAGATGAAATCGTGGACACCGAGATCCCTCAGTTGAATATACAAAAAAAATATGCTAAAATTTATGAATGCAAAATTTGGCGATACTGATGCAGCTCTTCGAAAAATGCGAAGATCCATTTCAGATCGTAAAGGTTCTTGTCGCCGACTCTCCGTTGGCAATTCAAATTTTCGATGCCGCAGGTCATTCAATCTACACCAATATACAGCATACGAAAATATTCGGGCTTCCACCGCCTCCGACCTATTCTGTTCTTAACGATGAAATCGCGGAAAAAAATGGAATCCTAGAAGCTAATCATCTTGCATTTTCCGGCACCCCCGCCACCGCGCCCATGTTCTGGTACGATCCCCGCGAATTAAAAAGTCTCAGCCCGAAGGAGCGCGAAGACGTCCTTAAATTGGTCAAAAAGTGCGCGATCGAGACTCATATGGTTCCGGTTTTCGACAGGGAAGGCAAAGTGCCTTACGTGGTTTTCTTCCATAGAGATGTTACCGGCGAGCAGTTCATGCGGCGAGACGCGAGCGGCTTTGAAGGAGCGCGACGATACGAAAGCTCTGATTCAGAAGGTCCTGGATCAAACCAAAACGGTGATCTACATCAAGGACCGCGACGGAAAGTTGCTTTTCGTGAACGAGCAGTTCTGCCGCATTTTCAATATAACGTCCGAACGAGCCCTGGGGCGGACAAACCATGAACTATTTCCCAAAGATATCGCCGACACCCTCCAGAAAAACGACCTCCAAGTCCTCAATACGCTCTCGGATTTGGAGATCGAAGAAACGGTTGTTCATGCCGATGGCAAGAGAAATATCTATCTTTCGCTCAAATTCCCGCTTGAGGATTCAGCCGGAACACCCCTGGGTCTAGGCGGCGTTTCAACGGATATCACCCAATATCGCCTGATGGAGCGGGAGCTCAGCATGGCCAAGCGAGTGGAGACCATTGGAATTTTGGCCGCGGGCGTAGCTCACGATTTTGGCAACATCCTGACCACCATGGTATTAAACGCGGACTACCTGCTTCGACAACATGGGCACGAGGGGCCAGAGCTTGCCATAGCGCTCGAGAAAATCAAAACGGCGGGTGAGAAAGCCTCATTACTCATCCGTCAACTGCTGGCGTTCGGGGGAAAAAGGCAGCTCGCAACCCAAGTACTCGATCTGAATTCAATCTTGCTCGGCATGAAAAGCATTCTTGCCGGCGCGATGGGCGAGGACATCCAATTCGAACTCCATACCGCGCTTCGATCTGGTCCGTGGCTGCGTCCCCACTCATATTGAGCAGATTCTGACTAATCTCTGCCTCAACGCCCGAGATGCGATGCCTAAAGGCGGCACATTGCACGTCAGCACTTCCAATGTCACACTGTACGGCGATGGCTCCGACTGGCGCGTCGGTAGGCCTTGCGGCGAATATGTCGAGTTACGCATCTCCGATGGCGGATCCGGGATGCCAGCCGAAATCGTGGAGCAGATTTTCGAGCCGTTCTTCACAACGAAACGAGAAGGCCATGGCACAGGCCTTGGGCTGGCAAGCGTCAGGGAGCTTGTTAAAAAAAGCGGTGGCGATATTCGCGTCGAGACCAAACCCTGTGCCGGCACGACGTTCTATGTTTATTTTCCAAGAGCGATTTCCACCGACTCTGAAACGGCACGTCTCCCCTCCGCCGACGATTCTGACCATGAACAGGGGACCGGAACGGTCCTTCTTATCGAAGACCAGGAAGCACTCCGCGAAACGACCGCCGAGATTCTAGAGCATTCAGGCTACACGGTGATCCAAGCAGCAGATGGGCTCTCGGGCCTGAAGCTCTGGCGCGACGGCATCATTGCCGACATCATCGTAACGGACGTCATCATGCCGGAATTGTGCGGCACGGAGATGATCCAGCAAATGTCCGAAATACGCCCTCTTGAAAAGACCAAAGTGCTATTCGTTTCAGGCTATTCGGAGAAGAAACTTTCGGCCTATGACTTCAAGCAGGATACTCTGCACTTCCTCGAGAAACCTTACAACGTTGAGGATCTCTTGAAAGCAGTCAATGCGGTGCTAAAAAGCTGAAACTCAGCATCGGTCAAACTGTCTCGCTCTATCCAGCCGGCTTAAAGGAATTTTTTAGGTATCTTTCTTGCTGCAATAAACGAAAGCATAAGGAATCTGAAAGGAAGCGTTATGGCAAAAGTCGTCTGCGTTCTCTACGATGACCCAGTCACCGGATACCCAAAGTCTTACGCAAGAGATAGCATTCCTGAAATCGAAAAATATTCGGATGGACAGACAATCCCTAGTCCGCAAAAAATCGACTTCGTACCGGGCGCTCTTTTAGGCAGTGTCACCGGCGCTCTCGGCCTGAGAAAGTTCTTGGAAGAAAGCGGCCACACCCTCATCGTCACCTCCGATAAAGACGGGACCGACAGCGTTTTTGAGCGAGAGCTTTTAGACGCGGATATCGTCATTTCGCAACCTTTCTGGCCCGCCTATTTGACCGAAGAACGGATCGCCAAGGCGAAGAATCTGAAGCTTGCAATCACCGCCGGTATTGGCTCGGATCACGT
This sequence comes from uncultured Alphaproteobacteria bacterium, assembly GCA_963820145.1. Classification (GTDB taxonomy): domain Bacteria; phylum Pseudomonadota; class Alphaproteobacteria; order Rhizobiales; family Beijerinckiaceae; genus Methylocystis. The sequence continues at coordinate 7,691 of CAWFZD010000021.1, read as the reverse complement.
CGATTTGGAGGCGGCGATGAACAAAGGCATCACCGTTGCCGAAATTACTTACTGCAATAGCATCAGTACCGCCGAGCATGCCGTGATGATGATCCTTGCCCTTGTCCGAAACTATCTCCCCTCTTACGAATGGGTGACCAAGAAGGGATGGAACATCGCGGACTGCGTGGAGCGATCTTATGATCTCGAAGGCATGAACGTCGGCATTGTGGGGGCTGGCCGAATCGGATCAGCTGTCTTGAAACGGCTCAAGCCGTTTGACGTGAAACTCCACTATACCGATACGCACCGCTTGCCCGAAGACGTTGAAACGAGTCTTGGAGTCACTTACCATCCCACCGTGGAATCCATGGTCGGAATCTGCGACGTGGTTTCAATTCATTGCCCGCTTCATCCTAAAACAGAGCACCTTTTTAACGACGCTCTGATTGGAAAGATGAAACGAGGCGCCTATATCGTCAACACCGCCGCGGCAAGATCTGCGATCGCGACGCGATTGTTCGGGCTTCTCAAAGCGGGCGAATCGCCGGCTATGCGGGGGACGTCTGGTTCCCTCAACCTGCCCCAAGGAGCATCCATGGCGAACAATGCCACACCAGGGGATGACACCGCATATCGCGGGAACGAGCCTACCCGCTCAGGCCCGCTACGCCGCTGGCGTAAGAGAAATCCTCGAGTGCTGGTTTGCGAAGCACGCCATCCGAAACGAATACCTCATCGTTGATCAGGGTAAGCTCGCGGGCGCCGGAGCCCACTCCTACACCGCTGGAGATGTGACCAAGGGATCGGGAGAAGCCGAGAAGTTCAAAGTGGCCTAAATAGCGCCAAGTTTATGGCGTAACGAAAAATGCAAGCGCAGGCCCAATGAGTCAGAATTTCAGCGACAATTCTTAACCGTTCGCCCCAATTCCGTGTCAATTATTCGAGCTCTACTATTCTATTCGAGCTTTACCTATTGCGCGAATAGACACTTTTTTTTTCTTCAACTAATATCGAACAATGAAATTTGGAACTCCCATTGTCGGTTGGTTCTTATTGTTTTTGAGCCCTTTTGGCTTATGGGTCCCTTCCTGGGGAGGACGTAAATTCCGTTCAAAAAGACGCGGATAGCCTCAGCGCTCAAAAAAACTTCAGCCAGTTTTCTCATTCCTCACGTCACGAAATCTCTAACAAGTGGATTCGCGTTCACGAGTTCGCTGGAAGCGATGGAAAAGTGTTTGCACTCGCCTGGAGCGGGAGCAACGCCGATGTTTAAAAACTTGCTCGGAAATCATTTCACGGAATTTCAAGGCGCGATCGCCCAGGCGAGACGCCAGCGCTTCTCATGGGGGCGCAACCATCGTCGAGCAAGGGAACTTTCTCATCTCGAAATTGTAGACGGGGTGAGTGCGTGTACGGGAAAATTTGGCTCACTGACAAAATCCCAGCGGGAATGAATCTTCATGAAGTTCAATAAATTTGCTGGCCATGTATTCGTAAGCGCTTCTCTGGCAGTTTTCTCCGCTTTTGCGGAGGAGGCTCATCGTCGTCGACCACCACCACGACCAGCTCCTGTCCCGCTGCCAACGCTTCGTGCAGCAGCGCTACCGGCCCAAGCGCGATTCCGACTTCAAGTACGGCAAACGTCCCATTGTACATTGCGGATTCAAGCACTACCGGACAATGGGGCTATGCGAACGAACCCCTTGTTTTTTCAGGTCAGGTTTTTTGCACCCCGAACCATACCTCCTCATCCCAATGTCAGACGATCAGCAATATTCTGCTGGATACCGGTCGTTTTGCTTAAGAGTGTTCGGCTCCGCCATATACAATACCCAGGTCCAATTGGCCCAGCAGACGGTGAATGTCCAAGGCGAAACCATCGAGGAAATTGGACCGAATGCGTGCAGATTGGATCAGGCGCGTTGGGGCGCGGTCATGAACGCGGACGTCTTGCTCGGTAGCCAAACAGCGACGAACATTCCAATTCAAGTCATCAACATCAACTATGCCTCGGTTCCAAGCAGTTGTCATCCCTGTGCCCGGACACCGATCCTTGCACCGCGGGCTACAACGGAATCCTTGGAGTAGGCCCCTTCGCTCAGGATTGCGGCGCCTTATGCAGCAACTACTCCGATGACAGCACTAATCCAGGCCAATACTATGGCTGCGACTCCACGGGCTGTTACAACGCCTACAGCGGCAACTGCGGTTCCGATGGGGTTTGCATCGTCCAAGCGACTACGAATCAGCAGGTCGTGAATCCGGTAGCCTCATTCGCCTCCGGCCACAACAACGGAGTTTCGCTCACGCTTCCGACGGTTAACAGCTCAGGCTCTTCCGCGCTGACTGGAGGAAACCTGACCCTGGGAATTCCATCCTCAACCACCGCGGGCGGAGTCTACCTTGCGGATTCTAATGGAATGCTCGATGGAAAAGGAAGCGACTTCGCCACTGTCTTTCAGGGACCACCGGAGCTTCGAGTTCGACTGCGGCATTCCTAGACAGCGGATCGAATGCTTATTTCTTTCCGCTCAATCAGCCCAGCTGCTCGGTGAATACGAGTTTTTACTGCCCTAGCTCGACCGATTCCCTCAGCGCAACCATCGAGGGCTATTCCGGTAGCCCGACTTACAACAATAGTTTTTCAGTCGGTAATGCCGACTCTCTCTTTAACTCCGGCAATTCCGCTTTCAATAACATCGCTGGAAATGCGACAGGGATGTTCAACTGGGGACTTCCATTCTTCTACGGCCGCACGGTTTATGTAGGTCTGGACGGGACCACAGCGACCATTAACAGCACACCGAACATCACCGGGCCTTACTGGGCGTTCTAAGCCGCTTTTTTCTCGGTTTCGAACTCGGTCAAAAGCTCAGGCGGCTGAATACCGATTTCCTCTTCGCGCCATTCTTGCCGGTCTTTTATTAGGCAATAGATTACCGATATAGCCGCCGGCCCTAAGTAAAACAGAGCCGTCCAGAACGCCAGCCATGCCATCGAATTCCCCAAAGTCGCTTCATGCATATGTCATAAAAGAGAGCAAAATCTGATCCCGAGCGTGGCATATCGTTTGCTTTAGTTTCGATAACTTATGAGCGACAAAACCTATTTTCACGAAGAAAAAGAAGAGAAAAACAGCGCCAGCTTTGAGCAAGTTTTTGGTGATGCCGAGGACGCCCTGCGTAAGGGATTTAGCGCTCGGCGAATGGGGCGAACAGGCTCGGACGATCTTGGAAGACCGTCCAGGAGTGATTGTGGCATCCGTTTCAATTGCCGGGTTCATGAGCGGCCTGCTCTTACGCCAGAACAACTTTAAGGGCGAACAGATCAAAACCCGTCTGACTTCGGATCCCATCGTCGCCTTTATCACCGGTGCGCTGGTCGGCCTGACGCTTGGGCCCCGCCTCTTGAAAGATGCAGCTCGACCTCGAGGAGGCCCGGATCGCAGCCTGACCTCGGATTTTCGGGCATCACTAGCATCGTCCTGAGTCACGCCTGCTTTTCGGGTTCGGGTTTCGGGTTATTGACGCTCTGGCGCGAACACGCTAGTCAATGCCGCAAGCATGATTCAGGCGGCACACGAACTGAAAATTCTACATTATCGGCTATGTTTGGCCAGAACCTCGCTCATCGGCGGCGGGCACGCGGACTCAGCAACTGATCCGCGCCTTCCAAAATAAAGGGTGGTCGCTCACGGTCGCCTCAGCGTCAAAAGAAAACGACGCATTTTTGGAGCTCCGCTCGAGCGGAGTGCGATGCGTCCCCATCCAGCTGAACGACTCGCGCTTCAATAGCTGGATCCGCGAACAGAAATTCGATTTCGCGATTTTCGATCGCTTCGTGACCGAAGAGCAATTCGGCTGGCGCGTCGCTGAAACCTCTCCCTCAGCCGTGCGCGTACTCGACACATCCGATCTCCATTTTCTTCGCCGAGCGCGGCAAAAAGCGCTTACGGACGGCGCACGGCTGGAGTTGATCCAAGACGATACCTATCGCGAAATCGCTTCAATCTATCGAAGCGACCTGACGCTGCTGGTTTCGGATTACGAGCATGATCTTTTGCTTGAGGAATTCAAAATCCCTGCGGAACTTTTGATGCACTTGCCAATTGGGTATTTCGACGTGCCCTCGCAAGCCATGCTACCTTCATTTGCAGAAAGGGCGGGCTTTGCGACTGTTGGCGATTCGGGCGCCCGCCAATGCGGATGGCAACCGCTGGCTTAAAAGGGAAATCTGGCCGTTGATTCGCGCGGCACTTCCCGGAGCCGAAATGCATGTCTATGGCGCCTACCCGCCCGCGAGGACATGGATCTTTCCGATCGGGAGCAAGGATTTTTCGTCGAAGGCCCAGTAAAAGATGCCCTCGAAGCACTGCAAAAACACCGCGTCCTATTGGCCCCTCTGCGCTTTGGCGCCGGGATCAAGGGAAAAATCGCTGACGCCTGGCGCGCCGGCCTGCCGGTTGCGACGACTCCGATCGGCGCCGAAGGCATGAGACAAAACGATCTCTTTGGCGGCCACGTGGCGGAGAACTACGAAGAGTTCGCGCTCAAGGCTACCCAACTTCACGAAAATGCGCACGAATGGGAACGCGCGCGATCAGTGGGTTCGGAGATTTTACGAAACAAACTAGACGGCGTGAAACTCGAGAACGTTTTCACCCAACGCCTCCTGGGAGTGAGAAACCATCTCAAAACACATCGGTCGGGGAATTTTATCGGGGGGCTTCTCGCTCAGCAGGCGTTCCAGGGGACTAAATACTTTTCGAAATCGATTTGAGGCGAAAAACGCAAATAGTAGCGATCCAGAACCGCGGAGATAGTGAGAGCGTAAGTGCTCCCCCACAAAACATCAAGAACGTAGTGGTGATTCAGGTATACGGCCGAAAAACACATCAGGAAATAAAAGAGCGTCGTAAAAACACGCAACCTTTTGAAGCGAAACGCGAAAAACGCGGCGATCAACGGATATGAAACGTGAAGCGACGGAATAGCGCCGAAAACATCGGCTGCGCGCCCGTAAAATGAAGTGAAAAAATGAGTCCCCAACATCTGATCAAAACGCGCCGTTCCGGCCGGATTGGCTGGGGTATCCATTCGCGCGGGTCCAAGCCCATATAGGGCGACATACCAAGGCGGAGCGGCGGCATACCAATAATAAGTGGAGTAACCCAACATATTGGTCCAGAAAAAAGACCAACCCGCTGCTGGCGCGCGCTTTTTCCGATTTCAGGTCCGCAAAAAAAGCGAAAATAACCTGTCGTAAGCAATGAAAACTCCGACGAATACCAAGTAAGCAAACCCCGTAATGAGATCCAGTGCCGGGTTCAAGTGCTTTTGCCAAAATTCATTTGGAGTCAACACTCCATCGGCCGTTCGGATACCGAAAAACCGCTTATCAAAAAGGTACGGCTCGCTAACGTGAATCGGGCCACGAAAGTAATCCGCGTAAAATCGCATGCTGTCGTAGATAATCACAGTGATCAAAAGCGGCAGTAAAAACAAAAGGATCGACCGCGGCGTCCGACCGCCGTAGGCCAAGGCGAGCGCGATCAAGCCCACCTGGACGTGATCGGCGTGCAAACTTCCCAAAGCAAAAAGAGCTGCCCAATAGATGAGAAAAAAGACAGCAGGAAACACCCTTGAGAACAGGCTTTGCTCAGCCCACCATTTGGTCCAGTCGCCCATGAAACTCTTTTCGCATAGAGTGAGAAAAACGACTATAAGGTTTCTTATGCGAACGACATTTTTGGGCTCCTTCAGCCGTTCACAAGTCGCATCCGGCGGTTGCGACGGGGGTGGACTATGCGCTTTTATTTTCACTGGTTGAGATCGCCCACGTTTGGTACGTTCTGGCCACGGGATTGGGAGCATTCGCGGGTGCGTTGACCCACTTTATTCTGGGGCGATTTTGGAGTTTTGACGCCACTCATCGCCACTGGGGGCTTCAAGCGTATCGATACTCCCTGGTCTCGGCAGGTAGCCTTTTACTCAATTGCGGAGGCGTCTACCTTTTAACCGGAGGATTGGGAATTCACTACGCATCTCGGTGGTAGTGACCTCAGTGCTGGTCGGGGCCGCGTTTAATTTTCCGCTGCATCGCTACTTCGTTTTTAGGTGAGGAGAAAACATGAGAGAAAAAATTTCTGCGCCCACGAATCAAAAAGCGTCCCTTAAAACGGCGATTCCAGGCCCCAAGAGCCAAGCTTTGCGCGCCCGCGAAGATAAACACATCGCTCCTGGACTGCAGCGCTTCGCGCTGATGGCGGGAATGGTCGTCGATCACGCATCGGGCAGCACGGTCACTGGACATCGATGGCAATACTTTTCTCGACATTATCGGTGGCATCGGGGTGAACGGTCTTGGGCCACAGCCACCCAAAAATCGTGCGAGCGATTCAAGACCAGGTCGCGCGCGCTTCGGTCGGCAGTTTTACTTCCGCCGCGCGCGTCGAGCTTCTCGAACGCATCGCCGAGCACCGCCCTTCCGACAAAGTGCATCGCGTGCAGCTTTACTCGGGGGGGCCGAAGCCGTCGAAAGCGCATTGCGCCTGGCTAAGTGCTACACGGGCAAACATGAATTCGTGAGTTTCTGGGGCGGCTTTCACGGAAAGACCATGGGCGCGCTTTCGCTCATGGGCTCGGATTTCAAATATCGGCTTGGGACCCATGGTCGTCGGCAACCACCTCGTGCCTTATGCCAATCCCTATCACCGCCGCCGGTGAAAGGGCTCACGGCCGAGAATTGCGCCGAAGCCTGTATCGAGATCGCGCGTTCGCAATTAAAAAAGCAAGCGCCGGCAACATCGCCGCGTTCATCATCGAGCCGATGCAAGGCACGGCCGGCAACGTCATTCCGCCTCATAACTTTCTGTCAATGGTGCGCGAGCTTGCCAATGAGTTCGGCGCGCTCCTGATCGTCGACGAAATGATCACGGGCTTTGGCCGCACCGGCACATTCTGGGGTGCTGAACACTCGGGCGTGCAAGGTGACATCGTCACGATCGGCAAGCAATTCGGCGGCGGGGTCCCCATCAGCGCGCTGATCGCTCGCGAAGACATCGCCGAAGCCAAACCCTGGGGCAACCCCTCGGGCTCAAGCTCAAGCTACGGCGGCAATCCGCTGGTATCGGCCGCGGCCGCGGCCTCGATCCGTACCATCGACGAGGAGGGCTTGGTCGAAAATTCGCGCAAAATGGGCGAATACTTCTTGAAGAAGCTCAAGCCTTTCAAGACCGCTACCCTTTCATCGGCGATGTTCGCGGCTCCGGGTTTGTTTCTGGCCATCGAGATGGTCAAGGACAAGGCCACTCGCGAACCGGTCGACAAGAACGTAAGCCAGCGGGTTTTCACCGAATGCTTGAAGCGTGGGCTTCTTACGATGTCTTATGACCCAAGCTTCCGCATCCAGCCCGCGATGACCATCGATGAGCAGACCATCGACAATGTGGTCGAGATTCTCACCGAGGTTTATGATCTGGTGGCGAAAGAAGGGTTTTGGCGTAGCTGACGACTTGGCCCATAGTGCCAGGTAGTGAATTCCATTGGGATTATTTTTCCTAACTTTTATCGATGCAATGCCGATAGTTAGAGATATGGCCGTTACTCTCGTTCAGCTATTGCAGACGATGATGCAGAACGAAAGGTTCCGACCTTCACATCGCTACAAGCTCGATTCCGATGATCCGTGTTCAAGCAACCCAATGTGAC
>CAWFZD010000020.1:0-53417 GCA_963820145.1 uncultured Alphaproteobacteria bacterium | reverse complement strand
GAGATAAAGCCCAGTGATCCCGCCATTGACGAAAGTCACGAGGAAGTCCCAGCGCGAACAGCATCGGCGTCGTGAAGTGAATGTCGCCGCGCCACAGCGTCAGCACCCAGTTGTAGACCTTGATCGCGGTCGGGACCGCAATGGCGAGTGTGGTGACGGCGAAGAAAAAGCCGAACAGCGGGTCCATGCCGCTCACATACATGTGATGGCCCCAGACCACCATGCTGAGCACGCCGATTGCGACGATGGCCCACACCATCATGCGATAGCCGAAAATGTTCTTGCGCGCATGCACGCTGATGAGATCCGAGACGATGCCGAAGGCGGGCAGGGCGACGATGTAGACCTCGGGATGGCCGAAATACCAGAAGAGATGCTGGAACAGGATGGACTGCCGCCGACGGTCTGCTTGTGCTCGCCGAATTCAACGATCGCCGGCATGAAGAAGCTCGTGCCGAGCGTGCGGTCGAGCAGCAGCATCACGCAGGCGACGAAAAGTCCGGGAAACGCCAGCAAGGCCATGACGGCGGCGGCGAAGATGCCCCAGACGGTGAGCGGCATGCGCATCAAGGTCATGCCGCGGGTTCGTCCCTGCAGTGCAGTGACGACGTAGTTCAAGCCTCCCATGGTGAAGCCGACGATGAACAGGATCAGCGAGACGAGCATCAATATGACGCCCCATTGCTGCCCGGGCGTTCCAGAGAGAATGGACTGCGGCGGATAGAGCGTCCAGCCGGCGCCCGTGGGGCCGCCCGGAAAAAGAAGCTTGCGCCGAGCACCAGCACCGCGAGCAGATAGACCCAGTAGCTCAGCATGTTGACGAAAGGGAACACCATGTCGCGGGCGCCGACCATCAGCGGGATGAGATAATTGCCGAAGCCGCCGAGAAAGAGCGCGGTCAGCAGGTAAATCACCATGATCATGCCGTGCATCGTGATGGCCTGGTAATAAAGATTGGCGTCGATGAAGGCGAAGGCGCCGGGAAAGGCCAGCTGCAGACGGATGACCCAGGACAGCGCAAGCGCGACCAGTCCGATCGCGATCGCCGTGCCCGCATATTGGATCGCGATGTATTTGGCGTCCTGCGAGAAGACGTATTTCGTGAGCCAACTCTCGGCGTGAACGAGGTCCAGCTCCTCGACCTCGGCGGGAGGAACCCCGCGCTCGGCGCCTAAAGTCGCTTCGGTCATGTTCTACGCTCCTCTGCTGCGCTTGCGTTTCGGCGCGAGGTCAGGGTCATTTCGCCGACGTCCTGTTCAACGCCGAGCGCGCAATCTTTTGAGTCTGCGCAAAGCTTTGCTGCCGCTTCAGCCAATCGCCATAATCTTTCGCCGACTTCGACGACGAGCCAGCCCCGCATTTGCGGATGACCAAGGCCGCAAAAGGCGGCGCAGAGAATTTCGTACGGACCGGATTGCGTCGGGCTGAACCAGAAATAGGTCTCGACGCCCGGGATCAGATCCATCTTAGCGCGAATTTCCGGAACGTAGAAATCATGCACGACGTCAATCGATCGCAGCAGCACCTTGATCGATCTGCCGAGCGGCAGGTGCAGTTCGCCGTCGGTGACGATGAGATCGTCCTGCGCTCGCGGATCGGCGGGGTTCAAACCGAGCGGATTGTCCGCGCTGACGAAGCGCGCGTCACTCGCGCCAAGCCGTCCGTCCGCTCCGGCTAGGCGGAAGCTCCAGGTCCACTGCGCGCCGACCGCCTCGACTTCCATCGCGTCCGGCGGCGGCGTGATGTAGCGATTCCACATGACGAGGCCTGGCGCGAGCAGCACCCCTACTGCGAGGGTCGTGACGCCGCCGAGCAAAAGTTCGAGCGTTTTGTTCTCGGGCTCATATGCGGCGCGTCGACCGGGCCGGTGACGGAAGCGGAACAGGCAGAAGCTCATGAACAAAACGACGGCGACGAAGCCCGCGCTGGTCACCCAAAAGGTGAGCGTCACCGTGTCGTCGATAAACCCCCAATTCGATGCGATCGCCGACGCGCGCCAAGGACTTAGAACGTGAAAGAGCAGCGACGCGGCCAAGACGGCGACCATCGCAATCGCGACGAACATGGCGCTCCCCCAGATGAACAAGCGGCGGCTCAGGTCTTCCAACTGGGTCAAGATGGCGTCGCCGCGGAGCTTCGCCAGCGCAAGCGCGAGAAATTTTATGAGGTCGCCTAGGTTCGGCTGAACCTTCGCCTCAGAGGCCCCCCCTGCTCTTCGCAGAAGCCGTGAGCCGACAAAAGGCCGGCCTACATTCAATTTGCCAGGGCGATCCGTGGTCGAAAAAGCTCCGTCGACCTTTTCCGAATTTGCTCTACCCGGCGCACAGGCGTGGAAAGCCGCTTGCGCCCCGCCGCCGCGGCGCGTAAGCCGGCGCAAACTTTTCGAGTGCCGCCAATGTCCGCCTTCGCTGTCTATCTTCGCGTGTTGCGAAAGCTTCGTCCGCATGCGCGCCTCGCCTACATGCTCGTGCTCGCCAACCTCGTCCTTGCGGGCGCGCAATTCGCCGAGCCGATCCTCTTTGGACGGATCATCGATCTGATGACCGGCGCGCAGGCGCGCGGAGAGAAGCTCGCGTTCGCCGATCTGCTGCCGACCGTTGCTGCCTGGGCTGGCTTCGGCCTGTTTTCGATCATCGCCTCCATCGCCGTCGGTTTGCAGGCGGACAGGCTCGCGCATCGCAGCCGGCTCGCGGTGATGGCGCAATATTTCGATCATGTGCTTAACCTTCCGCTCAGCTTCCACGCCAAGGTGCACAGCGGTCGATTGCTGCAGTCGATGCTCGAAAGCACCACGGCGATGTTCAGCCTGTGGCTGTCGTTCTTTCGCGAGAACTGCGCCTCCTTCATCGCGTTGTTTGTGCTGCTGCCTGCGACCTTGTTCTACAACTGGCGTCTGGCCAGTTTGCTCATCGTCATGGTCGTGGTGTTCTATGTCGTGACGGCGTGGGTGATGCGCCGCACCAACACGTTGCAGTCGGCGGTCGAACGCCACAATGCGGCGTTGGCGAGCCGCGCCTCGGACGCGCTCGGCAATGTCTCAGTCGTGCAGAGTTTCACGCGCGCGCACAGCGAGTCGGAGGCGCTGCGGCGCATCATCGAGGAAGTGCTGGCGGCGCAAATCCCGGTGCTGTCCTGGTGGGCGATCGTCGTCGTCGCGAGCCGCGCCTCGGCGACGCTCACCGTGTTGGGGATATTCCTGCTCGGCGCCTATCTTTACACTTTGGGAGAGGTGACGATCGGCGAAATCGTCACCTTCATCAATTTCGCAACCATGCTGATCGGACGGCTCGAACAGGTCGTCGGCTTCACCAATCTCTTGTTCCAGCAATCGGCGAAGCTGCGGCAGTTCTTTGAAATTCTCGACACGCATCCGCTCATCGCCGACCGGCCCGATGCGCGCGACGCCGGCCGCGTGCACGGCGCCGTCGCCTTCGAGAATGTCAGCTATTCATACGACGGCCAGCGCATGGCGGTGCGTCATGCGAACTTCTCGGTAGCCCCGGGCGAGACCATCGCGCTGGTCGGCGCCACAGGCTCCGGCAAGTCGACGACGCTCGGCCTGTTGCACCGCGTCTTCGATCCGATCGAGGGTCGCGTCACCATCGACGGCGTCGACATCCGCGAGTTCACGCTGCAGTCGCTTCGCCGCAACATCGGCGTCGTGTTTCAGGAGCCGATGCTGTTCGCGCGCTCGATCGAAGAAAATCTGCGCATCGGCAAGCCCGACGCCAGCGCGCAGGAGATCGCGACCGCGCTCGATCTGGCGCAGGCGGCGAGCTTCGTCGAGCGCCAGACGCACGGCGTCGAAACCGACATCGGCGAACGCGGGCGCGGGCTTTCGGGCGGCGAGCGCCAGCGCCTGTCGATCGCGCGCGCGCTGCTGAAAGATCCGCCGATCATGGTGTTCGACGAAGCGACCAGCGCGCTCGACGCGACGACGGAACGGCAGATCCAGAAGGCGCTGGATGCGGCGACGCAGGGGCGCACGACATTCGTCATCGCGCATCGTTTGGCGACGGTGCGCAACGCCGATCGCATTCTCGTGTTCGATCACGGCGAGATCGTCGAGACCGGCACCTTCGACGAACTCGTGCGGCTCGGCGGCAAATTCGCCTCGCTCGCCTCGGCGCAAATGCTGACCAGCGAAGCCGCGCACTCTGCGGCATGACTAGAGCGGGCCGAGCAACTGCGTGAACAAGGCGCGCACCTGCGCCTGCGTGCGCGCAAGTCTCGCTTCAAGCGCGTCAAGATCGCTCTCGCCGGACGCGCGCAGCAACAGCGCAACCAATCCTCGGCTCGCCGTCTCTTTCGAAAAATCCTTATCGATCGCCAGCCGCAAAATCTGCGTCAGGGCCTGATAGAAAAGACTAGCCTCGATCAGCGTCCGCATTGCGCTCTCGCACAAAAGTCCGGCGCTCGCCAGCCGCTCCAGCGCTTCCGCCGTCATCGTCGAAAGGCGCTGCGGCGCCCGATTGGCGTTGAGCAGCAGCAGATATTGCGTGATGAATTCTATGTCGATCTGGCCGCCGGCGACCTGTTTCAAATTCCAGATATCGCGCGAGCCTTTTTCGCGCTCGAGCCGCGCGCGCATCGACAGCACGTCGGCGCGCAGCTTGTCCTCATCACGCGAACGCGTCAGGGCGGTTCGAATGGCGGCGGCGACGCGTTGCGCGAATTGCGGCGCGCCAGCGACGACGCGCGCGCGCAGCAGCGCCATATGCTCCCAGGTCCAAGCCTCGTTCGCCTGGTAGTCCTCAAAGCTTTCGAGCCGCACCGCGATGGGCCCCTTGTTGCCGGACGGGCGAAGGCGAAAATCGACTTCATAGAGCGAACCCTCCGCGGTCTGGGCGGAGATCGCGGCGATCAGCCGTTGGGTGAGGCGCGCGAAATATTGGGCTGCAGGCAGCGGTCGCTCGCCGCCGACGGAATCGGCGAGAGGGTCTGCGTCGTAGAGCAGCATCAGATCGAGATCGGAAGCCGCGGTCATTTCGCGACCGCCGAGCTTGCCCATCGCAACGACGGCGACGGCGCCGCCTGCGATGCGCCCGTGCGTCTGGGCGAATTGCGTCTCGACGCACTCGAGCAGCGCCGCGATCATGACCTCCGCGAGCTTTGCGTAGGAGTCGCCGGCGTCGCGCGGCGCGAGCGCGCCGACGAGAGTCTTTACGCCGATCAGAAATTTTTGTTCGCGTCCGAAGATGCGCGCGCGATCGAGTTCTTCCTCATAGGAGCGCGCTTCGCCCAAGTAGTCGCGAAGACGCGCGCCGAGCTCCGCCTCGCTGGGCGTCGTCTCGAAGAAAGCCGGCTCCAGCAAGGCGTCGAGAATGCGCGGTCGGCGCGAAATCGTCTGCGCGAGTTTCGGCGCCGCGCCCATGATCGTCGCGAGCAGGTCGAGAAGCTTCGGGTTATGCGCGATCAGCGAAAAAAGCTGCACCCCGGCCGGCAGCTGACGCAAAAATTCGTCGAAGGCCAGGAAGGCCTGAGTGGCGCTTTGCGTCGCCGCGAGCGCCTGCAGCAGCGCCGGCGTGAGTTCGGTCAGCCGCTCGCGCGCCTGTTGCGAGCGGGTCGCCCGATAGCGCCCGAAATGCCAGGCGCGGATCGTCTCGGTCACCAACTCTGGCGTCTCGAAGCCGAGTTTGCGCAGCGTCTGCAGCGTCGGCGGATCGTCGGCGTCGCCGGTGAAGACGAGATCGCCTGCGCCAAGCGACAGCGGCGGCGCGCTCTCGAACAGCCGCGCATAATGGCCCTGCACGCGCTCCAGCCTGAAGCGCAACGCCTTGGAGAAGTCGTCGGCGCTCGCAAAGCCCATCATCGCGGCGACGACGGCGAGGCCGGCGGCGTCCTGCGGCAGGCGATGCGTTTGCTCGTCGGCGATCATCTGCACGCGATGCTCGACATCGCGCAGGAAAAGATAGGCTTCGCGCAATTCATCGCGCGTTCGCGCGTCGATCCAGCCGCTCGCAGCAAGCTCATCCAGCGCGTCCAGAGTCGCGCGCGCGCGAAGCCTCGCATCGCGGCCGCCGGTGATGAGCTGCTGCGTCTGCACGAAAAATTCGATCTCGCGAATGCCGCCGCGTCCGAGCTTGACGTCATGCCCGTAAATCGCGATTTCGCCATGCCCCTTATGCGCGTGGATTTGCCGCTTGATCGAATGCACGTCGGCGATGGCGGCGAAGTCGAAATATTTGCGCCACACGAAAGGCGCGAGATCGGCGAGAAAATCTTCGCCGGCCTTGAGGTCGCCGGCGACCGGCCGCGCCTTGATGAAGGCCGCGCGCTCCCAGTTTTGGCCGAGGCTTTCATAATAGGCGTAGGCGGCCTCCAGCGGCAGCGCGATCGGCGTCGCGCCGGGGTCGGGCCGCAGCCGCAAATCGGTGCGGAAGACGTAGCCGTCCATGCTGCGTTCGCTCATGATCTTCACGACGCGCTGCGTGAGCTTGACGTAGAGGTCGATGTCTTCGTCGCGCCGCGTCGGACGCGCGCGCGCGCGATCGAAGAAGACGACGAGGTCGATGTCGGACGAGTAGTTCAGCTCATAGGCGCCCTGCTTGCCCATGCCGAGAAATATCCACCCCGAGCCGCGCGCCGGCGCCCGCTGATCGAAGAGCTCGAGCTTGCCGGCGAGAAAGGCTTCTCGCAGCGTGAAGACGACGGCGGCGCTGAGCGAGGCGTCGGCGAAAAGCGTCAATGCGCGCGTCGCGGTCATGGTGTCCCAGACTTTCGCGAGATCGCATAATCCGATCAAGAGCGCCGCCTCTTGCTTCAAGAGCCGCAGCTCGCGCATGAGGTCCGCCTCTTTTTCGGCGTCGGCGCGCTGCGCTTTCGCGATCAGCCGCTCAAGCGAGGCGTCGGGGTCGTCTTGCAGCAGTCGCGCAAGCCGCGCGGGGTTGCGGGCCGCGACATCGGCGAGGAAGGGCGAAGCGGCGAAGACGCCGCGCAACAATTTTTTCGCGCGCGCGTCGACAAGCAGCGTCGCGAATGCGCCGCTGGCGTCGCGCTCCAGCGCGCGGTCGAAGCCGCGCTGCGCCGCGTCCTCGCTTTGCGGCGAGACGAAGACTTTGACGCGGGCGAGCAGGCTGGCGTCGGGCGGGCAGGGCAAGGCTAAACGCGTCCCTTTATCGGCTTGACAGACAAACGCCTTTGAACTGCAGTACCGGGCGGGAGATCAAGCGACGTCGGAGACCTCGCCGCGTCCTTTGCAGGCTGCTCGTTCACGCCCGCGCCTATTCGGCGACAGGCTGCAGCGCTCTCGCCGCGATCGGCTCCAGCAGCAACGGCAGGCCGCCTTTGGGCCGCGTCGTGAAGCGCGCGTCGATCTCGATGCGATGACCGGGGGTCGATAAAGCCCGCGTCGAGGGTCTCGCCTGCATCTATTCGCAGATGCGTCCGGAGATCGAAGATCCGAAATCCTTTGCGCTCATCCAATATGGCGCGCTCGTCGGGCTGCAGTGGCTGCTCGAAAATTTCGACGATACGAGGCTTCCGGGCGTGCGCAGGGTGTCGGAGCGGCTGTTTGGCCTCGCCGAACAGGAAACTGCGCGGCAGGAAACTGCGCAGAAAGCGAAATCTAGGGCCTGTCATCAATTGAGCCAGACGACGGCGGCGGCGAGGTGGATGGCGGCGAGGAAATTTCGGGCGGTTTTGTCGTAGCGTGTGGCGATTGCTCGAAACTGCTTGAGCTTGCAGAAGAAATTTTCGATCAGACTGCGGGCCTTATAGAGGTCCCTGTCGTAAGAACGCGGCTCTTTGCGATTGGCCTTTGACGGAATGATTGGTTCTATTTTGGCGTCGCGCAAAGGCTCGATCACGCGTTGGTCGGCGTCATAAGCCTTGTCGGCGAGCAGCGCGTCGGCTTGAAGCCCCGGCAAAAGCGCGTCGGCGCCCGCGAGATCATGCGCCTGTCCGGGCGTGAGATGAAAGCCGGTCGGATTGCCCAGCGCGTCGACCGTGGCGTGGATTTTCGTGCTCAATCCGCCTTTGCTGCGGCCGATCGCTTGGGTCGCGCCGTCTTTTTTTGCCCGCCTGCGCTGTGCTGATGCGCGCGCACGATCGTTGCGTCGATCATGGCGTATTCATTGTCGGCGTCTTGCGCCAAATGCCCGAAAACCCGAGACCAAACGCCGGTCCTAGCCCAACGACTGAAGCGCGTGTGCACGACGCGGAAATCACCGAAACGCTCCGGCAAATCGCGCCAGGGTATGCCGGCGCGATAGCGGTACAGCACTGCTTCGACAAAAAGCCGGTTGTCCTTGGCGGTCACGCCGACCGTCCCTTCCCGCCCAGGCAGCAAATTCTCTATCCGCTCCCATTGATCATCGCGCAGAGCATAACGTCGCACCATCGGTCGGCCCCTCCGATTCGGCCGACCGCCTATGAAATCACGCAAAACCAATCTTGGGAATCTGCAGGGTTATGCGAGCAGCAATCCTCGAATTGATGACACGCCCTAGAATTTGCGTCAGTCTCTTGCGCGACTTCAAATCCTCGCCCCGGCGCCTGAATTTCGCCGAAACGTCGGCTATGCTTAGGGCGAAACCGCCCGTTCCCCTCCCTCAACCCTTGTGCGGCGCCATGATCTCCCGTTCACTGCTCTTCCTCGGCTTCATCACGTTCTGCATCGCTCCGCTCGTCGCTCACGCCGGCGAGCGCGGCTTCGTCGTCGCGCAACAAATGTATAACCAGCCGCTCGACGATCTCGACGATCCCCGGGTGGAGACGCCGCATCGCGACCAGGGCGCGCTCACCCTGCGCATCGATCGTCTCGAGCGCGAGATGCGCCAAATGACCGGCAAGGTCGAAGAACTGCAGCACACCGTGCAGATGCTGGAGGAGCAATTGCGAGCGGCGCGGGCCGCGGCGCCTGCCCCGAGCATCGCTTCCGGCGCCGGCCCTGTCGCTGGACGTCGCGGCGACGCTTTCGATCCTGCGGGCGCTCCCGGCGCGATCGGCGCGCCGAAACCGCTTGGCCAGACGACGCCCTCCGCGCCGCTCACGTCGCCGCCGCAGCGCCTCGGCGCCGTGACGCCCGCGCGCGATCCCGCAGCCCCGCTCGATCTGACGCCGCCGGGGCTTCGCGGGCAGCCGTCGCCGACCGATCTCGCCAATGCGCCGGCGCCGCAGCCGACGATCAAGGAGGAATATGATTCGGCGGTCGTGATGATGCGCAACGGTCAATATGAAGCCGCCGAGAAGAGCCTTTCGGTGTTTCTCGCCAAATATCCCAAGAGCAAATATGTCCCCGCCGCGACTTATGGTCTCGGCGAGAGCTTCTTCCTGCGCGGACGCAACCGCGAGGCGGCGGAGAAATATCTGGAAATCTCGACGAAATATCCGCAGTCGGCGCAGGCGCCCGACGCGATGCTGCGTCTTGGCGAGTCGCTCGCCGCGCTTGGCGCTCGAGAACAGGCTTGCGCTTCCTTCTCCGAGATCGGCGTGAAATATCCGGGTTCCCCGTCGCGCGTGCGCGACGCGGCGCAGCGCGAGAGCAAAAAACTGCAGTGCTGAGCGAGGGTTCGGCGGTCGATGCGGACGCAGCGCTGGCGCCGCTCGCCGCCGAGAAGGCGCTGTTGCTCGCAGTCTCCGGCGGTCCCGATTCCGTCGCCTTGATGCTGCTCGCGGCGCGCTGGTCTAAGCGTTCGCCGCCGCGGCGGATAGCGGTCGCGACCGTCGATCACGGTCTGCGCACCGAAGCGGCGCAGGAGACGCAGACCGTCTCGCGATGGGCGCGAGAGCTGGGATTTTCCTGCCATATCTTGCGCTTCGAGGGCGCGAAGCCGGCGACGCGCATACAAGAGTTGGCCCGGCAGGCCCGTTATCGCCTGCTCGCGGATTGCGCGCTGCGCATTGATCCCGCCTGCGCGATCGTCACCGCGCATCACGCCGACGATCAGGCGGAAACCATTCTGTTCCGCCTCTGTCGCGGCAGCGGCGTCGCCGGGCTTTCGGGCATGGCGCCGGCGACGACGATGTGCGGCGCGCGGCTGCTGCGGCCTCTGCTCGATATTCCAAAATCTGCGCTCGAAGCCGTGTGCAATGAGGCCGGCCATCCTTTTCTGCGCGACCCGAGCAATGAGAACACGGGGTTCGCACGGGTGCGACTGCGCGCGCTCGGCGCGACGCTCGAGCAACAGGGGCTCGATCGCGACGCCTTGCTGCGGCTCGGCCGGCGCGCCGCGCGCGCAGAAACCGCGTTAAGCTACGCCGCCGCCGCCGCAGAGCGATCCGCGCTCCTGGAGTTGCAAGATGCGCGCGCGCTCTTCGACGCGAATGCGTTGCGCGAGACGCCGCGCGAATATCTGCTGCGGCTGCTGGAGGCGCAGATCACGCGTCTTGGCGGCCAAACGCCTCGGCTCGATCGGCTGGAGCGGGCGGGCGCGGTCGTCGCGCGCCGTCTTGCGGAGCGCCAGCGCGCGCGGTTGACCTTGGCGGGCGTCTTGATCGAAGTGGGCGACGACAATGTCGCGCTGACGCCGGCGCCGCCGCGGCAGGTTGCAGCGGCGGATTGCAAACGGGGTTAGCGAATTTGCTTAACGCTTCGGCTTTCGGTCGTAAGGCGGTTGAAACATTTGCGTGAGCTTGAGCACGCGGCGCGCGAGCGGCGCAAGCGACACGCCGCGTCGACGCGGCGCCTGCGCCAAAGCTTGCAGCGACCTCACTTGGCAAGCGGGGGCGGGGGGCTTAAGTTACAAAAAAACGGAGCGACCGCGGAGACGGCTTCGCGCGCTCATCCCAGCGACACAGGTTCGGAATGAACGCACATTTTCGTAATCTCGCCCTATGGGCGATCATCGCGCTGCTGGTCGTCGCCCTGGTCATGCTGTTCCAGCAACCCGGGCAGCGCACGCCGATTCGCGACATCACATTCAGCGAGCTGCTGACCCAGATCGACCAGGGCCGCGTTCACGACGTGACCATCTCCGGCAATGAGATCAGCGGGCGTTTTTCGGACAATCGTCCCTTCCAGACATATGCGCCGAACGATCCGACCTTGGTGCAGCGTTTGCAATCGAAGAATGTGCAGATCAGCGCCAAGCCGCTCAATGACGGCAATGGGTGGCTGATGACGATTCTGCTCAACGTCCTGCCGCTGATCGCCATCCTCGGCGTTTGGATTTTCCTGTCGCGGCAGATGCAGGGCGGCATGGGCGGCCGCGCGATGGGCTTCGGCAAATCCAAGGCCAAGCTGCTGACCGAGTCGCAGGGGCGCGTGACCTTCGAGGACGTCGCCGGCGTCGACGAAGCCAAGGAAGATTTGGAGGAGATCGTCGAATTCCTGCGCGATCCGCAGAAGTTCCAGCGGCTCGGCGGGCGCATTCCGCGCGGCGTGCTGCTGGTCGGGCCGCCCGGCACCGGCAAGACGCTGCTCGCCCGCGCCATCGCCGGCGAAGCCAATGTGCCGTTCTTCACCATCTCGGGCTCGGACTTCGTCGAGATGTTCGTCGGCGTCGGCGCGAGCCGGGTGCGCGACATGTTCGAGCAGGCGAAGAAGAACGCGCCCTGCATCATCTTCGTCGACGAAATCGACGCCGTCGGCCGCCATCGCGGCGCCGGGCTTGGCGGCGGCAACGACGAGCGCGAACAGACGCTCAACCAGCTGCTGGTCGAGATGGACGGTTTCGAGGCCAATGAGGGCATCATCCTGATCGCCGCGACCAACCGTCCCGACGTGCTCGATCCCGCCCTGATGCGTCCGGGCCGTTTCGACCGCCAGATCCAGGTGCCGAACCCCGACTTCATCGGGCGCGAGAAAATCCTGCGCGTTCACGCGCGCAAGGTTCCGCTGGCGCCCGACGTCGACCTCAAAGTCGTCGCGCGCGGCACGCCGGGCTTTTCCGGCGCCGATCTGATGAATCTCGTCAATGAGGCGGCGCTGCTGGCGGCGCGGCGCAGCAAGAGGATCGTCACCAAGGCGGAGTTCGAGGACGCTCGCGACAAGATCATGATGGGCGCCGAGCGCCGCACCCTGATGATGACCGACGAGGAGAAACGCCTCACGGCCTATCACGAGGGCGGCCATGCTTTGGTTTCGCTCAACATGAAGGGCTCGATCCCGATCCACAAGGCGACGATCATCCCGCGCGGCCGCGCGCTCGGCATGGTGCAGGGCCTGCCCGAGCGCGACCAGATTTCGCAGAGCTACGAGCAGTTCATCGCGATGATGGCGATGGCGATGGGCGGCCGCGTCGCGGAGGAACTGATCTTCGGCCACAATAAAGTGACCTCGGGCGCGGCGAGCGACATCCAGCAGTGCACGCGCATCGCGCGGGCGATGGTGACGCAGCTCGGCTATTCCGACAAGCTCGGAACGGTCGCTTACGCCGATCCGCAGCAGGAGCAGTTCCTCGGCTATTCGCTCGGCCGCCAGCAGACCCTCTCCGAGGCGACGCAGCAGACGATCGACGCCGAGGTGCGGCGGCTCGTCTCCGAAGCTTATGAGACCGCGGAACGCATCCTCTCCGAGAAACGCGAAGACCTGGAGACGCTGGCCAAGGGGTTGCTCGAATATGAGACGCTCTCAGGCGAGGAAATCATCGCCTTGTTGAAGGGCGTTCTGCCTACGCGCGAGGAGAATCCGCCCTCGTCGCCGCAGCCGCCGCGCTCTTCGCCCGTGCCCACCACCGGCCGCAATCCCGAGCCGGATGTCGGCGGCATGGAGCCGCACCCGGTCTGACGGATGCTGCGCAAACCCAACAAAAGCCCGGAACCCGGCGGCGACGCCGGGTTTTTTCACGCCCCCGTCGAACAACGGCGCCGCTCGCGCCACGAAAGCGCCGAATATCGACTTATAGTCTCGCGGTCGGCGCGGTTTAACCAGACCCTGCGGATTAGGTCGAAATTTTCCGCTAACGCGTGTTAAATGCCGGCGAAGTCGAAGCCTTTTACAGCGCTTCACCTTGATCCTTTCGGCCGGGCGTCTGCGCCCCGCCTCTGCGTCATTGATTTTATGGGGAACGCTGCACATGGCCCGCTCTTATTTCGGCACCGACGGCATTCGCGGCAAAGCCAATGAGAAGATCACGCCGGAACTCGCGCTCAAGATCGGGCAGGCGGCCGGGCTCATCTTTCAAAAAGGCGAAGGCCGCCATCGCGTCGTGATTGGCAAGGACACGCGGCTCTCCGGCTATATGATCGAATATGCGCTCGTCGCCGGCTTTGCCTCGGTCGGCATGGATCCTTTGCTGCTCGGACCGATGCCGACGCCCGCCGTCGCGATGCTGACGCGCTCCATGCGCGCGGATGTCGGCGTGATGATCTCCGCCTCGCACAACGCCTATGAGGACAACGGCATCAAATTATTCGGCCCCGATGGCCACAAGCTCTCGGACGAGATCGAATTGGAGATCGAGAGTCTGCTCGACAGCGATCTCTCGCTCCGCCTCGCCGGCCCGCAGGATCTTGGTCGCGCCCGCCGCATCGACGACGTGCGCGCGCGCTACATCGAATTCGCCAAGCGCACGCTGCCGCGCAACATGAGCTTCGAGGGCTTGCGCGTCGTCGTCGATTGCGCCAACGGCGCCGCCTATCGCGTCGCGCCGGAGGCTTTGTGGGAGCTCGGCGCCGAGGTCATTGCGATCGGCGTCGAGCCGGACGGCTTCAACATCAATCGCGACGTCGGTTCGACCGCGCCGCAGGCGCTGCGCCAAAAAGTGCGCGATCTTCGCGCCGACGTCGGCATCGCGCTCGACGGCGACGCCGACCGCGTCATCATGGTGGACGAATGCGGACATTTGATCGACGGCGACCAACTCATGGCCGTTGTCGCCGACAGCTGGCGCGAGCAGGGGCTGCTCGCCAGGCCCGGCATCGTCGCCACGGTCATGTCTAACTTCGGCCTCGAGCGTTATCTCGCTTCGCTCAACCTCTCGCTGGAGCGCACCGCCGTCGGCGACCGCTATGTGATCGAGCGCATGCGCGAAGGCGGCTTCAATGTCGGCGGCGAGCAGTCGGGGCATGTGATCCTGTCGGATTATTCGACTACGGGCGACGGCCTCGTCACCGCGATGCAGGTGCTCGCGGTGATCCAGCGCAGCGAGTTGCGGGTCAGCGAGGTCTGTCGCCGCTTCGAGCCGACGCCGCAAATCCTGCGCAACGTGCGCGCGAGGCGCGATCGGCTGGAGCAGGACAATGTGGCGCGCGCGATCGACGCGGCGCGCCACCGTCTCGGCGAGAACGGGCGGCTGGTGATTCGACCGTCCGGCACCGAGCCGGTGATCCGCGTCATGGGCGAGGGCGAGAACCGCGAACTCGTCGAACGCATCGTCGGCGACGTGTGCGAAGCGCTTAAAACCGCAGAAGCGGCGTAACAGGAGCGAAGGATCGGCGAAGCTCTTCTCTCCCGCCGCAGAGAAGGAGCTCCGCGCTTTACATTGTCTCGCAACGCCCGAAGACCTTCTCGTGACGCCAAGACTTCTCGCGTAACCTTATTTTCTAAGGTTAACTCGGCTTTAAGCCATTAGCGGCATCTTACCTCGCATCGGCATTATGCCACGGGTTCGCGTTGCGGCCCCTTTTCGAGCGAGGGAAGACAATCATGGGCCACACCAAAGCCCTCATCATAGCGATGCTCGTCGCGACGGGCGCGACCAGCGGAGCCAAAGCCGCCGATCTGTTGCCGCCGCCGCCGCCGCTGGAGGCGCCGCCGCCGCCCGTCGACTTTGGCGGCTGGTATCTTCGCGGCGACGTGGGCGTCGGCGCGCTGCAAATGACCAGCTGGCGTTCGACTTTGCAGCCTTACGACGAAGTCGGAGATTCGCTCGCGGGAAATCTCATCGTTCCCTCTTACAACAGCATCGGCGATCAAGCTTTCGCCGGCGCCGGCTTCGGTTACCAGTTCAACAATTGGTTCCGCGTCGACTTCACCGGGGAATATCGCACCGAGGCGAATTATCGCGCGGTGATCGTGGCCGCCAATCCCAGCCCCCCCGGATTCCTTGGCGGCGACTATTACACGGCCGGCCTCAGCACGGCTTTGTTCATGGCCAACGGCTATGTCGACCTCGGCAATTGGCGCGGCTTCACGCCGTTCATCGGCGCCGGCGTCGGCGTGGCGGCGCACAGATTCTCGGGCCTGACCGACACCGGAGCCGGGATCGGCGTCGCGCAGGACAGTTATCCGACGAATTTCGCCTGGTCTGTGACCGGCGGCGTCGGCTTCAACATCACGCACAATCTCAAGCTCGAAATCTCATACCGCTATCTCGACATGGGTAAAATCACGAGCAACCCGATCCAATGCCTCAATCCGCAGGGTTGCTTCCAGGAAGTGCATTCCTTCAACATCGCGTCCAACGACGTCCGCATTGGTCTGCGCTATCTGCTCGGCGGCGAGCCGCATCCGCTTCCGCCGCCGCCGCTCGTCGCCAAATATTGATCGCATAGGCGTTCGATCTGCTTTCAGGCGCGGGGCCTCGGCCTCGCGCTTTTTCGCGTTTTGACGCATAAGTTTTCGATGGAGACGAACGAGCCCGCCAAACCGCCGCAGAACGCCGGGTCGTCCGGCAATATTCCCGAGCTACGCGTTTCCGAACTTGCTTTGGCGCTCAAGCGCACGATCGAGGATCGCTTCGGACTTGTGCGCGTGCGCGGCGAAATCAGCAATTATCGCGGTCCGCACTCTTCCGGCCACGCCTATTTCTCGCTGAAAGACGAGAGCGCGCGACTCGATGCGGTGATCTGGAAGAGCGCGCTTCTGCGGCTGAAGGCGAAGCTGGAGGAAGGCCTCGAGGTCGTCGCCACCGGACGCATCACGACTTTTCCGGGCAAAAGCGCCTATCAGATCGTCATCGAATCGATTCGAACCTGCCGGCGTCGGCGCGCTGATGGCGCTGCTCGAAGAGCGTCGCAAGCGCCTTTTGGCCGAGGGTCTGTTCGAGCCGGCGCGAAAGCGCGCGCTGCCCTTTCTGCCCGGGACCATCGGCGTCGTGACTTCGCCGACGGGCGCCGTCATCCGCGACATATTGCACCGGCTGCAGGAGCGCTTTCCGCGCCGGGTGCTTGTTTGGCCCGTGCGCGTGCAAGGCGACAGTTGCGCAGCCGAGGTGGCTGCGGCGATCGAGGGCTTCAATCGACTGACGCCGGGCGGCGCGATCCCCCGACCCGACGTGCTGATCGTCGCGCGCGGCGGCGGATCGCTCGAGGATCTTTGGGGCTTCAACGAAGAGATCGTCGTGCGCGCCGCTGCTTCGAGCGCCATTCCGCTGATCGCGGCGATCGGCCATGAGACCGATACGACGCTGATCGATTTCGCCGCCGATCTGCGCGCCCCGACGCCGACCGCCGCAGCCGAAAAAGCCGCGCCCGTGCGCCTGGAGCTCGTCGAGCGCGCGCTGTCGGCGAAGCTTCAACTCTATGGCGCCGAGCGGCGCCTGCTCGAGCGGGAGGCTCGCCGCCTTTCGAGCGCGGCGCGGTTGCTTGGATCGCCGGATCGCGCTCTCGCGACGCCGCGGCAGCGCCGCGATCTCGCGACCGAGCGTCTTCGCGCTGCGGCGCGCGGCGGATTGAGCGCGCGCCGGCTAAAGCTGGCGGGCGCGGCGCAGCTTCTGGCGCGCCATTCGCCGCAGGCCGAGCTCGCGCGGATCAAGGAAAGACTGAATGGGCTGAAAGCGCGGCTGCGACAGGCGCTGCGGGGACGACTGGCGCTCGCGCGCGAAGAAAACCTAAGCCGGCGCCAGAGGGTGGAGACGGCGGCGGGGCGGCTGGCGCGCGCCGTCGGCGGGTTCATGGCGCAAAAGCGCATGCGGTTGCAGCAGCTCGAGCAGATGCGCTTGACGCTCGGTCCCGGCGCTGCGCTGGCGCGCGGCTTCGTTCTGGTGCGCGACGAAAAAGGGGCGCTCATCCGCGCGGCGGAGACCGTCGCCGCGGGACAGAAGCTGGAACTGGAGTTTTCGGATGGGCGCGTCGCGGCTCGCGCGGAAGGGCCGGCCACCGCAAAATCCCGCCGCGTCCGCGTCAAACCCGCGAAGGAGGACCAGGGGTCGCTGTTCTGAGCCGCGCCGTTCCGGACTATTCGCCGCCGAGGCCGATGCTTTTCGTCAGCGAGCCGACATAGCCGAGCGGGTTGAAGCCGGGCCTTGCGTCGGGGTCTTTCCAGTTCGACATGTCTTTCGTCGGGCGGCGATAGCCCTCCGGCGGCTGGGTGAGATTTTCGCGTTTCGGCTCGCCGTCGACGCCGCCTTGAGCGACGCGCGGCCCGGTTCGGTGCGCGTCGCCCTTGTCGGTCGGCCAGGAGGCCGGACGCGCCGCATAGGCCTGACGGGGCTCGGGCAGCGACTGGGGGTTGGGCGGCAGCACGAGTTTAGGCCGCTCGCGAAAATCTATTTTCTCGTCGCCGTCCCTATGCTCATGCCCGAAGAAACCCATCACGGAGTTCCAGGCGGAGCCGTCGTCGGCCGCTCGCGCGGCCGCCGCGGATGCGAGGGAGAACAGAGCGATAAGGGCGGCGCAAGCAAAACCGCGCGCAAAGGTCATTGCGTAATCTCCTCGAGACATCAGGAAGGGATCCCTGCACCGATTTCTTATCGCTCGCATGATTCCATTCGAGCGGGAAAGCCCTCTCGACGCGATCTATCAAAACCCGTTTTTTGGCGATTTATGGGCGAGGTCAAGACTTTCCCTAATTTCTTGGGGGTATGGGAGCTCGAGCGCGGCCCTACGGCTTCGACGCCTCGCTGCTTCGCGCCGGGAAAAACACGCCCTCGAAGACGAGCAGCGCGACCCCGAGAGTGATCGCGGCGTCGGCGACGTTGAACACGTAATTGGCGAGCGGCCCCACGGGGAGCGTCGTGTGCAGGTAGAAGAAGTCGGCGACCGCGCCGCGAAACGAACGGTCGAGCGCATTGCCGAGCGCGCCGCCGACGATAAGTCCGAGCGCTGCGGCGCCAAGTCTCGAACGCGTCCGCGCCAGCCAGACGCAAAGGCCGCCGATGATGGCGAGTTGCACGGCGAGCAGCGCGAAACGCGCCGCGTCGTTCCCCGCGGCGAAGAGACTGTAGGAAATCCCCTTGTTCCAGCTCAGCGTCACATCGAGAAACGGCGTCAGATGGATCGGTCGCCGCGCCCCGATGCCGAAAATATTCAGCATCCAATATTTTTGCGCCTGATCGAGCGCGAGGGCGAAGCCTGCGGCGATGAGTCCAAGAAGCTGCGGCGAAGTGAAGCGGGAGATGGCGTTCAACAGGTCCTCGCGGCGTCTGTTCACGCGCTTACGCGCATGCATTGGCGGGCGTCAAGCGCGCCGGCGCGGCGCAGGGACATGAATGCGGCGGATGTTCTTTAAGTTGACGTAAGTTACGGGCAGAATTGATCTCTTATTCATCCCTCAGCTTGATTATGCGTGGGCCGGCGTTGGAGCCGTTCTAAGTCCGGCTCGCTATTCTTTAAGGAGGGCGCGATGATGAAACTTGGGCTCGAACGCGGCTGCGCAGGCTGGTTTATAAAGAAGATCAGGCGCTTTCGCCATGATAAAACCGGCGCCGCCGCGGTGCTGTTCGGGCTCGTGCTGCTGCCGGTGATGTTCTTGCTCGGGACGGCGATCGATTATCAGCGCGCTGTGAGCGCCAAGATGGCGCTGCAATATGCGGTCGACGCCGGCGCTTTGGCCGCGGCTCGTCAAGCGGGATCGACTCAAGCGCAGCGCACGCGCTGGGCGCAGACGGAAATCCTCGCCAATCTCGGCTCGAAGGCCAGCGTTCTAAATCCGAGCATCTCTGAGACAGAGCCTTCGTCGACGACCTACAGGGTCTCCGCGACCGCGTCTCTTCCCACCGTTTTCATGAAACTCGCGAATGTAAGTTCCATGGAGATCGCGGCGACGGCGACTGCGTCTCTCGCGGCGAGCGGCTCCACGCCAAATGTCTGTCTCCTGGCTTTAAGCAAAGTCGTCGCGCCGGGGTTCCTCGTCAATCAGAACGCCAGCATCACCTGGCCCAATTGCGAGATCGACGTGGCCTCGACAGGAAGCCCGGCGGCGACCTTCAACGCCGGCGATGTCTTCAACCTCTCCAAAATCTGCGTCGCGGGAAGCAGCACGCTGCAAAATGGCGGATCGGTCGCCGTGCTTCAGACCAATTGCGCAACCGCGTCGGACCCATTCGCCGGAAACTTGCCGATTCCGACGATCGGCGCATGTATTTCGGGCGGCAACTACAACGGCAGCCAAACCTTTTCGCCGGGCACTTACTGCGGGACCTTCAATTTCAACGGCGGCGGCGGCGTCGCGACCTTCCTTCCGGGGACCTATGTGTTCAGCGGCGTGAGCTGGAACATGAACACGGGATGGTCGATGGTCGGCACTGGCGTGACCTTCTACTTCGCCGATTCATCCTACATTCAAATCAACAGCGGCGTCTCGGCGACGTTGACGGCGCCGACGTCGGGGCCCTACGCCGACATACTGATGTATGAGGCGGCGGGGCTCAGCGTCTCCAGTTTCACCATCGACGGCTCGGCTGGCCATAGTTTCCAGGGTCTGATCTATCTGCCCAGTCGCAACATCACCTTTAACAACATGTCGAATTTGTCGCCCGAGCCCGTCACCCTTGTCGTCAATTCAGCGATCATCGACTCGCTGAACTGGAATTTGCAAAGCGCCGCGCATGTCATTCCGGCGGTAGCCGGGCTTGGCGCGCCGCATCTCACCCAATGATCACAGCCGCGACAGGAACGGCAGGCGCGGCGCAATGGCGTAGTTGAGCTGCATGAGAAAGATCGCGCCGACGCCGACTTGCGCGTTGAAAAAGCCGATGACCGCTCCGATCGCGTATAGCGCCTGCGCTGTGAACACCCGTTGGCTGATCGCCTTTGAAATGGCGGGATCGATATCGGCGTGGATCAGGCCGGCGCGCTCCGAATAAACCCAGCAGACGTAGACGCTGAGGCCGGCAGCCGCCAGATTCGCCCAGTAGAGCAACAAGGCGATGCGAAAGGTGATGAATTCCGCGAGGAGCTGCGTCGTGAACGGCAGCAGCGTGACGATGGCGAGGAAGAGAAAATGCAGCCAGCTTAAATTGCGGTCCGAGCGCGCGAGATGGTCGAGTTGGGTGTGCTGGCCAACCCAGAAGATCCCGAGCGTCATGACGCTCATCAGCCAGGTGATGAGGCGCGGCGCGAGCTGGCCGAGCGCCGCGATCAGCTCCGCCTCCGAATGGATTTCCTCGATCTGCGGGAAATGAATGCTCAGCACGAGGATCGTCATCGCCACGCCGAAGATGCTGTCGCTGAGATTTGAGATGCGGCTGACGTCGTGCGCTGCGATCTGGTTATAGTGCGTCGCCATGGGCCGCTCTCGTAGTTTGACGCTCATCTTGCGTCAAGCGGCAGGCGATCGAAGATCGCCCGCAATTTGGCGCCGCGCGTCGGATTGACCTGTTCGACCCAGCCGATGCGGCCGTCGAGATGCGCGCGAAAATTCGCGACGCCCTCGCGGTTCTCGGCTTCAAGGCCGCTCTTCGCGCAATTGTGCAATATGGCCTTGAGGCGATCGTAAGTCTCGCGCGACACATTCACATGGTCGTTCACGACGAGCCCCGTCAGGCGCTGACGCAATCGCTTCGACATGATCCGCGTCTTGCGTGGATTGAGCGTAAAGCCTTCGTCCACGACGACTTCCGCGATGGCTTTGAGAAATGCGGCGCTGCCCCGTGCAAGCCCGGCGTCGCCGGAAAAGGCGAGATCGTCGGCGTAGCGCGTGTAATTAGCGCCAAAGCGGCGCGCCAGTCCGGCGAGCCGAACGTCGAGCCAGAACGACACGAGATTGGCCAGCGCCGGCGATGTCGGCGCGCCTTGCGGCAGATGCAGGCCTTCGAAGCGCTTGCGCGTCGCCCAGTCATGGCGCTGTTCAAAGGGAAGCCGTTCAAAGACCCCCATCGGAGTCGATGTCGCGCAAAGGCGCGTGAGAATCCCCGCGGCCGCATGCGGATAGCCCAGATGCCGAAACATCGCGCGCACGCGCGGAATTGGCGCGCTAAGGAAGAAATCCTTCAGATCGAGCCCGATCACGATGTCCTCGCCGGCGTGTATGCTTGCGCCGGTGATGCAGGAGCGCCCAGCGACGAAGCCGTGCGCGGCGGGGTGCGCCGCGACGTGATCCAATATGTCGCGCAGGATTAGGCGCTGAATCTCTTTCAACCGCGCTTTTGGCGCTTCCAGCAGTCGCGGCGGCCCATGCGATTTGACGACGAAGCGATAGTCATAATGGTGCAGTTTCGGATTATCGGTTTTGAGCAAAGTGTTGCGCGCATCGACGAACCAGTCCAGTTCACGGACCGTCAGGCCGAGCCATTGCGCCAGCTCGCCCTGCGTCGCGAGCGGGGGGACTGGAAGGCTGCGAAAACGCGCGCTCGGCGCGAAAACGGGCGGCCCGAGCGAAAAGCGCGAGGGTTCGCCTGCGGATTTGAGTGACGCGGCGAGCCGCAAAAACTCCTCTTGCTGAAGGAGGAAGCGGATGAGAATCGAGGGCGAAGGCGAATAGGCCGCTTCGCCGTGCGCCACGAGAAGGGCGGCGAAGAGCTTTTTCAAAAGGCGCCGGCGCTTGCCGTCGAAATAACCGTCGAGAGCGGCGCCGAGCGCGCCGGGCTCCCATTCGACGGCGAGGAGAGCGGCGCTAAGATCTCGCGGCGAGCCGCCTTTCGAAATCCATTTACGACCATTGCGAGGCGGAAAAAAATCGGACGAGCGCTCCAACCTATCGTGTATGGCGCGAGGAGTTGTAGGCCATAG
Organism: uncultured Alphaproteobacteria bacterium; assembly: GCA_963820145.1. Classification (GTDB taxonomy): domain Bacteria; phylum Pseudomonadota; class Alphaproteobacteria; order Rhizobiales; family Beijerinckiaceae; genus Methylocystis. The sequence goes on along the minus strand of CAWFZD010000020.1, from coordinate 31,703 downwards.
GCCTACCGCGCTTCGCGCGTCGCATCGCTCAACTGAACTCTTGATCCCTGGGGTAGCCCCAGAGAGCCTCGAATACGCATACTCGCCGAGGCTGCTTGGAGCGCTCGTCCCGCGCGAAAGTCGCCGAAGCGCGCGAGCCTGTCAATGATCAAAGCTACGGGATTTCAATGTGCAGACGCGGACCGTTCGACGCGCGGCGACATTCGAGGGCGCTGCTGCCGCGTGGCGCCAAGGCCTTATCAACGTCAACCGTCGCGCCTATTTGCGACGCACCGGCGCCTTGACATGCGGCGCCCCGCAGCCTATTTCATGCCCATCGCTGTTGGCACTCATTCGCAACGAGTGCCAACAGCGAATTCCCTTATCCCTTCGCCGGACCGCCGCAACGGCGCCGGCGCTAAAAAGGAAGATTGCTCTATGGCGTTCCGTCCTCTGCACGATCGCGTCGTGGTCAAGCGCCTCGAAGGCGAGGAAAAGACCAAAGGCGGCATCATCATTCCTGACACCGCCAAGGAGAAGCCGCAGGAAGGCAAAGTCGTCTCCGTCGGCCCCGGCGCGCGCGACGAGCAAGGCAAGCTCAATCCGCTCGACGTCAAGGCCGGCGACCGCGTGCTGTTCGGCAAATGGTCCGGCACCGAGGTCAAGATCGACGGCGAAGACCTTCTGATCATGAAGGAAAGCGACATCCTCGGCATTGTCGAAGTCTGAGCTCGAAACTGAAGTTTTCCCCTTAAACGGAGTGGACCCCACATGGCCGCTAAAGACATTCGCTTCTCCTCCGACGCCCGCGACCGCATCATGCGCGGCGTCGAAATCCTCAACAACGCCGTCAAGGTGACGCTCGGTCCCAAGGGCCGCAACGTCGTCATCGAGAAGTCGTTCGGCGCTCCCCGCATCACCAAGGACGGCGTCACCGTCGCCAAGGAGATCGAGCTCGCCGACAAGTTCGAGAATCTCGGCGCCCAGCTCGTGCGCGAAGTCGCCTCGAAGCAAAACGACCTCGCCGGCGACGGCACGACCACGGCGACCGTGCTCGCCGCCTCGATCGCGCGCGAAGGCGCCAAGGCGGTCGCGGCCGGACTCAACCCGCTCGACCTCAAGCGCGGCATCGACCTCGCCGTCGACGCGGTGGTCGCCAATCTCAAGGCCAACTCCAAGAAGGTCACCTCCAACGACGAGATCTCCCAGGTCGGCACGATCTCGGCCAACGGCGACAGCTTCATCGGCCAGGAAATCGCCAAGGCGGTGCAGAAGGTCGGCAATGAAGGCGTGATCACCGTCGAGGAGGCGAAGAGCCTGGAGACCGAGACCGTCATCGTCGAGGGCCTGCAGTTCGACCGCGGCTATCTCTCGCCTTACTTCATCACCAACGCCGAGCGCCTCGTGGCCGAGCTCGAGGAGCCCTACATCCTCATCCATGAGAAGAAGCTCTCGACGCTGCAGCCGCTTCTCCCGATCCTCGAAGCCGTCGTGCAGACCGGCAAGCCTTTGCTCATCGTCGCAGAAGACGTCGAGGGCGAAGCTCTGGCGACGCTCGTCGTCAACAAGCTGCGCGGCGGCCTGAAGATCGCCGCCGTCAAGGCTCCGGGCTTCGGCGATCGCCGCAAGGCCATGCTCGAGGACATCGCGATCCTGACCGGCGGCGAGCTGATCGCCGAGGATCTCGGCATCAAGCTCGAGAACGTCACGCTGAACCAGCTCGGCCGCGCCAAGCGCATCAAGATCGACAAGGAGACGACGACCGTCATCGACGGCGCCGGCGAGAAGAAGGACATCGAGGCCCGCGTCAACCAGATCAAGGCGCAGATCGAGGAGACGACCTCGGACTACGATCGCGAGAAGCTGCAGGAGCGTCTCGCCAAGCTCGCTGGCGGCGTCGCCGTGATCCGCGTCGGCGGCGCGACCGAAGTCGAAGTGAAGGAGAAGAAGGACCGCGTGGACGACGCGCTGCATTGCGACCCGCGCGGCGGTGGAAGAAGGCATCTCGCCCGGCGGCGGCGTCGCGCTGCTGCGCGCCATCGCATCGCTCGACGCCGTCGTAGACGGCCAATGCGGACCAGAAGACCGGCGTCGACATCGTCCGCAAGGCGATCCAGGCCCCGGCGCGCCAGATCGTCGACAACGCCGGCGATGACGGCGCCGTCGTCGTCGGCAAGCTCATGGAAGCAAGGAGTATGGTTTCGGCTTCGATGCCCAGAACGGCGAATACGGCGATCTGATGAAGCTCGGCATCATCGACCCGACCAAGGTCGTGCGCACCGCGCTGCAGGACGCCGCCTCGATCGCCGGCCTCATTGTGACGACCGAAGCCACCATCGCCGAACAGCCGAAGAAGGACGCTCCCCCGATGGGCGGCGGCCACGGCGGCATGGGCGGCATGGACTTCTAAAAGCTCATCGCGTTCTGGGAGGAACCGAAGGCCCCGGGGGAAACCCCGGGGTTTTTTTTGGTGGGGCGCGGCGGCGAGCGAGAGCCTCGCGCTAAAACTTCACCACGGAGTAGATGGCTTTGTGCTCTTCATTGCCCTTGCCCTGCTTGTTCACGAAGTTCGGGTCTCCCAGCGGATAGGGCGCCGGGATGATGGCGGCGTTCCCGTCGCCGCTGTTCGCGACGATATGGTCGAATTTATGCACCCAGTCCCCGTCGCCCTGAGCGAAGCAGCAGCTGACGAGAGGCGTGCTGACCTTGAGGTCGCCGAAAGCCCCGAAGAGCGGCGCGAAGAGACCCGCGTCGCCGGCGCCGCCGAGTTCGTTCATGTCGCCCGCGACGATCAGATGCACTTTGTCGAGATGGGCCCCGACCGTGGCGCCCACGACGGCTTGGACATCAGACTGGAACTTCGGGATTTGCCAGTCTTTGTTCTTATTCCGGCAGTCCTCGAAGTATTGGCCGATATGCGGAGGAGGCGGCGTGTCGTCCAAACCCCAACAATGAGGAAAATGGGCGAGCACGACGAGAACGTCTATATTTGTCTTTTTATTGTGCAAAAAGGCGATGTTATAGGGTCTGCCGATATCCCAACATTCCTCCGGCTGATCGCCGTCGACGATCGGGTTCGTCGTGCCGTTGGCCTTCACCTCTTCCCAGTCCGGAGAAAAATTCAGTTGCGTCCGTTCGTGGGAGCACTTGCTCGTGTAGGTCGTCCAGCCCTTGATCCCGCGCTTATCAAGCTCATCGGTCAGTCGCGGAGAGGGGGCCTGCTCGAGGGTGATGAAGTCGACCTGCTTCGCCTTCATCGTCTTGACGATCAGATCCATTTGCTTATCGAGCGCGTCGAAGCCGTTGCCGTTGACCCAGCCGCCGTTGTTTTCCTTTACGTTGTATTGCAGCACGCCGACCTCTACCGTCCCGCCGGCCCAAGCTGGCGAGAATTGGCCCAAGAACAGCAGAGACGCCAGGATCAGCAAGCCGCTGAAGCGCCTTCGCTCTGGAATCGCACGATTTGTCATTTGTAGCTCCCTCATATGCTCTTAAAATGGCCGCCGCTCGCGAAACAGGCTCGGCGACTGCGAGGAGGTCGCCGGCGGCCTCCTTTCCGAGACCGGAGACGGGCCGCAGGTTAATGCAAGACAGACGTGCAGGCCATCGCCGCCGTGGTCGGCAAATGGATCGACTGGCCACTAAATGTGGTAGAAGAGCGCTGCGAGACAATTACGCGCCCCGATTCGCCGCAATCTATTCGCGGACTTGGCGCTTTCGCTGTTCCATAGCGAGAATGCGAGGGCCCAACATATGGTTATGACTGCCTACTTTGATGAAAGCGGAACTCATGGTGCCGAGTTGCCTGCCACCATATTTGGAGGGTTTCTAGCAAGAGAGGGTCTTTGGTATGTTTTTGAGGAATGCCTTAAAGAGCTGTTCGCTAAGCATAAGATCTCCTCATTTCATGCTAAAGATTTCCGTCAAAGGCGGGGGCGATTTGGGGAAATGTCTATGCAAGAATATGGAGAATTTAATTCCTCTTTCCTCCAATGTATAGACTCGTGTCTTCTGCGGGGTTTCGTTATTGTGCTCCCGTCAAGGGCTTACAATGAAGTTTATAGGCCTAGATTCCACAAAAAGAAGCAGAGGCCCGATTCGGCTTATGGCTTATGTTTCAGGGCTGCAATAAAAAGAACTATTTTCTACATGAACGAAGAATGTCCGCATGATTATCCATTTATTCCAGTTCTGGAGTCTGGCCATAGAAACGCACCAGATGCGCTGAGAATTTACAATGAATTGATAAACGAGGCTGGGGATCAGGGCAGAGAGTGCCTTGGCGCGCTGGCATTTGAAGACAAGAAACGTTGTTTATCCTTGGCGGCTGCAGATAGTATAGTTTACTGTATGTATCGCAAGGTTTCCGGAGCATCCCACACCGAACATAAAAATGCTGTGCCAATGGGGCCATCGTTCCCGCCATATTACGTTGGGACGGACCCAAGAAAAGCTCAAATTACAAAAATCGACATAGATGAAGCAACTCTTGATTATATTTCATCCAACCTTCGTTGAAAATCTGGATTTTCGATTTATCGAATGCCTTGTCGAAAAGTTCTTCGCCTTCATCTGCTTCAAGTTCGCGCGCCATATCCACCCGCGAAGCGCTTATGGGCGTTCCGCGTCTGTGAGTTTTGGTCTCGGCGCGGGCTTCTCTTTCTCCCCGCTTGTCGACGGGCGAACTGGATATGTAGGATCAAGGGCGACCTCGCGCCGCTGCGCTGCGGCATAATCGCTCGGCTATAGTCTGTTGCAGGATCGGCCTTGCTCGTTTACGATATCATGCAATAAAAAACGGGTCCGTCGCAACCTTAAGGGAGCCCCCCTCATGTCCGTCGAAAGTCAGGTCGAACCCATGAGCGCAGATTACGAGGAACGCCTCAAGACCTACCACGCCTTCATAAAGTTCCTGGCCATTTGCGGCGTCTCCACCATCGTCACGCTTTTGCTGATGTATTTCTTCCTCGCGCGCTGAAACGCGCGCCACAGCCCGGATCTGATTTGGAGGGCGGTCGCGCCCTCGTTTTGCGCCTGCAGACAAAAACATCGACGTCGTCATGGACCCTCCGTGGCGCGGAGGTCCCCTAACGCGCTTGCGGAGTCGTTACATGCGCATTGCGATCCTCGCAGAGTCCGACAAATCCGAAACGCGCGTCGCGGCGTCGCCCGAGACGGTGAAGAAATATGCGGCCCTTGGCGCCGAGGTCGTCGTGCAATTTAACGCCGGCGCGGCGTCGGGCTTTTCGGACGCCGACTACACCGCCGCCGGGGCCAAGATCGGCGCCAACGCTGCACAGACAGTCGCGGGCGCAGACGTCGTGCTGCGCGTGCGCCGCCCCTCGGGCGCCGAACTCTCCGGGGTGAAGCCGGGGGCCGCCGTTATTTCCATCGTCGATCCGTTCGGGCGCGAGGCGGCGGTCGCGGAGCTCGCCAAGGCTGGCGTTTGCGCCTTCGCGATGGAGTTCATGCCGCGCATCACGCGCGCGCAATCGATGGACGTGCTGTCCTCGCAGGCCAATATCGCCGGCTATCGCGCGGTGATCGACGCCGCCGCGGAATTCGGGCGGGCGCTGCCGATGATGATGACGGCGGCGGGCACTGTCCCTGCGGCGCGTATCTTCATCATGGGCGTAGGCGTCGCGGGGCTCCAGGCCATCGCGACGGCGCGTCGTCTCGGCGCGATCGTCACGGCGACGGACGTGCGTCCCGCGACGAAGGAACAGGTCGAATCGCTCGGCGCGAAATTCATCGCGGTCGAGAACGAGGAGTTCAAACAGGCCGAAACCTCCGGCGGCTACGCCAAGGAGATGTCGGCCGAGTATCAGGCCGCGCAGGCCGAACTCGTCGGCGCGCATCTCGCCAAGCAGGACATCGTCATCACGACGGCGTTGATCCCGGGTCGGCCCGCGCCGAAACTGATCTCGGCGGCGCAGCTGCGCACGATGCGGCCCGGTTCCGTCATCGTCGATCTTGCGGCCGAGCGCGGCGGCAATTGCGAAGCGACCAAGCCGGGCGAGACGGTCGTCGTCGACGGCGTCAAGATCGTCGGCGCGCTCAATCTCGCCGGACGACTTCCCGCGACGGCATCGAGCCTTTACGCGAAGAACCTGCTCGCCTTCGTCGAGACGCTGGTCTCGAAGGACACGAAAGAGCTCGCGATCAACTGGGACGACGAACTGGTCAAGGCGACCTGTCTCACGAAAGACGGCGCCGTGATCGACGCGCGTTTTGCTCCAAAGAGCTGAGCGCGCCGCAACGCAACAAAAAGCAATCAAGGATCGGGGAGCTTTGAGCGATGGCCAATGAGTCGACGCAGCAGATGCTGGAGAAGGCGCATGCCGCCGCCGAAGCGGCGCGGCATCTCGCCGAGGCGGCGCAAGCCTATTCCGATCAATTGGCGCAGGCCGCGGCGTCGGCTGCGGCGCATGGGCTCGGCGGCGGCGCGATCGACCCCGTCGTGTTTCGCCTCGCGATCTTCGCGCTCGCGGTCTTCGTCGGCTATTACGTCGTCTGGTCGGTGACGCCGGCGCTGCACACGCCGCTGATGTCGGTGACCAACGCGATTTCCTCGGTCATCATCGTCGGCGCGCTGCTCTCGGTGAGCGTCGAGGCGGCGCCGGGCGCGACCGGCGGCTCCGGCGCCGAATGGTGGGCGCGCGCCTTCGGCTTCGTCGCGCTCACCCTCGCGAGCGTCAACATCTTCGGCGGCTTCCTCGTCACCGAGCGCATGCTGTCCATGTATAAGAAGAAGGGCTGACGGCCATGAACGCCAATCTCACGGCCCTGCTTTATCTCGCCTCGGGCATATTGTTCATCCTTGCGCTGCGCGGGCTTTCGTCGCCGGCGACGTCGCGCAAGGGCAATCAATACGGCATGATCGGCATGGCGCTCGCGGTGGCGACGACGCTGTTTCTGCAAGTTCCGAGCTTTTGGAGCCTGGCGCTGATCGTGCTCGGCGCCGGCGTCGGCGGCGGGATCGGCGCGACGGTGGCGAAGCGCATCGAAATGACGAAGATGCCGCAGCTCGTGGCCTTCTTCCATTCCCTCGTCGGCTTCGCCGCCGTGCTCGTCGCCGGCAGCGCCTTCTTCGCGCCGCAGGCTTTCGGCATCGGCGCTTCGGGCGACATAGAAGCCGGCAGCCTCTTTGAAATGTCGCTCGGGGCGGCGATCGGCGCGATCACCTTCACGGGTTCGGTCATCGCCTTCCTAAAGCTCGACGAGCGCATGACCGGGAAGCCGATCCTGCTGCCCGAGCGGCACATGATCAACATCCTGCTCGCAGCGGGCCTCGTCTCCTGCATCGCGCTCTTCGTCGGCACGCAGGCCGGCATATGGCTGTTCCTGCTTGTCGTGCTGGCTTTCGTGCTCGGCGTCACGCTGATCATTCCCATCGGCGGCGCCGACATGCCGGTCGTCGTCTCGATGCTGAACTCCTATTCCGGCTGGGCGGCGGCGGGCATCGGCTTCACGCTAGGCAATCTGGCGCTGATCATCACCGGCGCGCTGGTCGGCTCCTCGGGCGCGATCCTCTCCTACATCATGTGCAAGGGGATGAACCGCTCCTTCATCTCGGTCATCCTCGGCGGTTTCGGCGGCGAGGTCGCGGCGGCCGGCGGCGCCAGGGAGTCGCGGCAGGTCAAGCAGGGCTCGGCCGACGACGCCGCCTATATCCTCAAGAATTCCGGCAAGGTCATCGTCGTGCCGGGTTACGGCATGGCCGTCGCGCAGGCGCAGCACGCGCTGCGCGAGATGGCCGACATATTGAAGAAGGAGGGCGTCGACGTCTCCTATGCGATCCACCCGGTCGCGGGCCGCATGCCCGGCCACATGAACGTGCTGCTCGCCGAGGCCAATGTGCCTTATGACGAAGTCTTCGAGCTCGAGGACATCAATTCGGAATTCGCCCAGGCGGATGTCGCCTTCGTCATCGGCGCCAATGACGTGACCAATCCCGCCGCCAAGACAGATCCGCAATCGGCGATCTACGGCATGCCCATCCTCGACGTCGAAAGGGCCAAGACGGTTCTCTTCCTCAAGCGCGGCATGGGCTCGGGCTACGCCGGCGTCGAGAATGAATTGTTCTTCCGCCCGAATACGATGATGCTATTCGGGGACGCCAAGAAAACCGTCGAATCGATCGTCAAGGCGCTGGCGCATTAGGCGGCGAACGTCATTTGCGGGCCGCTTGATCCATGACGCAAGTTCACGAGACGACGACCCCGGAGCGACGCTGGCCGGCGGCGACCGTCGGCTTGATCGCGCTGAACATCGTCATTTTCTTTGCGGTCGAGAGCGGCTATTTCGGCGATCCGCTGACCGTCAAGCGCGGCTTCGCGCTCATCCCGCGCGTGCTCTTCGGCGAGGCCAAGCTCGCCTCTTGGATCGTCACCCCGCCGGCTCCGCTCACCCTGGTCACGTCGCTGTTCTTCCATTCGACGACGTCGCATCTCCTCGGCAACATGCTGTTTCTTTTCGTCTTCGGCTCCGCCGTCGAAGCGGCGATGGACTCCTTCTTCTTCCTGCTGTTTTACCTTTCCTGCGGCGTCGCCTCGGGCGTGGTGATGGCCTACATGGAACCGGGTTCGGTCACGCCGCTGATCGGGGCTTCGGGCGCCATCTCCGGCGTTTGCGCCGCCTATCTCCTGCTTTACGCGCGCTCGGCCGTCGCCGGGATCAGAAAGGGCGTGTTGACGTCCTTCTACGCGCAGGCGTGGCTGCTGGTAGGCGCCTGGATCTTGCTGCAGTTCTACAGCGCCTTCGCGGAGCCGCAGCGCCACGTCGCCTTCGTCGCGCATGTCGGCGGCATTCTCGCGGGCCTGCTCTGGGCGCCGCTGTTCAGACGCCCGCCCGCGCGCGCGAAGGCTTAGAGCAAAATCCGAAAAAGTTGATAGGCTTTTTCGATCAGAATTTGCTCCAGCATTTTGATTCTGGAGCGATTTCTTGTCGACCGAATGAGTCCATTCGGTCGGAAAGCGCTCCAGAGAGATTTTGGAAAGCGCCGTTATAACGCGCCGCGCTCGCGGGCGGTTTCGTAGGCGCGCACATGCGTCAGCGCGATGTCGAGCAGCGGCGCTTCAAGGCCGCGCCGCGTCGCGCGCGCAAACAGGTCGCCGAGAATATGTTCGCCCTCGGTGCGCGAACCCTTTTCGATGTCGCGCAGCATCGAGGCTTTCATCTGCGAGCCGCGCTGCGTCAGGCTGTCGCCATGCTGCGCGACCTTCTCCAGTTCGAAGCCATAGCCTTCCGCTTTGGCGATCGAGGCGCATTCCCCTAAAAGCTGCCTGATGAGCCGTTCGCCCGACGGCGTCGCCACGATGTCGCAAATGCGCGCGCGCATCAGCACATTCATCCCCGCAAGCGTCGCAAGGAAAACGAATTTGTCCCAAAGCTCGCACATGATGCGGCGATTGTGAAAGGCGGTCGCCGAAGTTTTGGCGAACAGCGCCGCGAGTTCGTCCGCCTGCGCGTCCTCCGCTCCGCTCAGCGCGCCGAAGTCGAGGCGGGCGAAGGAATCGAAGTGTTTTATGACGCCGTCCGGCGTCAGCGTCGCGGTGATGCGCGCGACGCCGCCCCAGACCTTCGCCTGCGGCGCCGCATCCGCGATGCGCTGCAGATGCGCGACGCCGTTGAGCAGCGGCAGCAGGATCGTTCCGGGCTTGAGCGCGCCCCGGATGGAGGCCAGCGCTTCATCGAGATCATAGGCCTTGCAGGTCAGGATCACGAGGTCGAAAGGGGTAAGAGCGGCGGGGCTTGAAATTGTCCTGGGCTGAATCGCAAAATCGCCGGCCGGGCTCTCAACGCGCAGCCCCTTTTCGGCGAGGAGACGCGCACGGGGCTCGCGCACGAAGAAGGTCGCGTCGACGCCGGCTTCCGCAAGCCGGCCGCCGAAATAGCCGCCGACGGCCCCGGCGCCAAGGATGAGGATGCGCATGGCTCAGCCGCGCTCGCTGTCGAGATGCGCCATTTGCGCGGCTTGGTAGCGGGCGCCGGCGACCGCCGTCTGCGGCGCCGCGCGCTCCAGGGCGGCGATATCGTCCGGCGAAAGCGCCACGTCGAGCGCGCCGAGCGATTCCTGCAGTCGGTCGCGGCGGCGCGCGCCGACCAATGGGACGATGTCCTCGCCTTGCGCGAGCGCCCAGGCGATGGCGACCTGTGCGACAGTCACGCCCTTGGCGTCCGCGATCGCCTTCACGGCGTCGACGAGCGCAAGATTTCGCTTCAGGTTCTCGCCCTGAAAACGCGGCATCGCCTCCCGCATATCGCCCTGCGCCACAGCCTTCCCGCCGCTCCAATGGCCGCTGATCAGACCGCGCGACAGCACGCCATAGGCGGTGACGCCGATCCCGAGTTCGCGGCACGTCGGCAGCACGGATTTTTCGACGCTGCGCGAGATCATGGAATATTCGATCTGCAGATCGCAGATGGGATGCACTTTGCGCGCCCTGCGAATCGTCTCCGAGCCGACCTCCGAGAGGCCGATGTTGCGAACGTAGCCGGCTTTCACCATCTGCGCGATGGCGCCGACCGTATCTTCGATCGGGACCTGCGGATCGAGCCGCGCCGGGCGATAGATGTCGATGTAATCGACGTTGAGCCGCTTCAGACTATAGGCGAGGAAAGTCTTCACCGCGGCCGGTCGACCGTCGAAGCCGAGCCAGCCGCCGGCGGCGTCGCGCAGGGTGCCGAATTTGACGCTGAGTGCGAACTTGTCGCGTGGCCGGCCTTTGATCGCCTCGGCGATCAGCAGCTCATTATGGCCCATGCCGTAGAAATCGCCGGTGTCGAGGAGGCTGAGGCCGGCGTCGAGCGCGGCGCGGATCGTGGCGATCCCTTCGTCGCGGTCCGCGGGGCCATAGACGTCGGACATGCCCATGCAGCCAAGGCCAAGAGCTGAAACCGTCGGGCCGATCGCGCCGAGTTTGCGGGTGATCATGACATCTCCTTCGAGGCGTAGCTCACGGATCGTGATAGAAGGTTCGCCGCGGCGATTTCAAGTCCGCGAACGCGTCGGTTCGCGACGGGGACTATTTTGGCCCTCGGCCGGGCCTTTAGATTGCGCCGCGCGCCAGAATGACTAAATTGCGGCTGTCTCCCATTCCGAAAACCCGGGCCCCATGAACGCTTCCAAAGCCCCCTTGCATTCGCGCGTCGCCATCATCGGCTCGGGCCCCGCCGGTTACACCGCCGCGATCTATACGGCGCGCGCGATGCTTGAGCCCGTGCTGATCGCCGGCTTCGAGCAGGGCGGCCAGCTGATGATCACGACCGACGTCGAGAATTATCCCGGCTTCGCCGCGCCGATCCAGGGCCCCTGGCTCATGGAGCAGATGCGGCTGCAGGCCGAACATGTCGGAGCGAAGCTGATCTCCGACCATATCGTCGAGGCGCGGCTCGGCGGACGGCCGTTCGAACTGTTCGGCGATTCGGGACGCTTTACACCTGCGACGCGCTGATCGTCGCGACCGGCGCCAAGGCGCGCTGGCTCGGTCTGCCGAGCGAAGAAAGGTTCAAGGGCTTCGGCGTCTCCGCCTGCGCCACCTGCGACGGATTCTTCTTCCGCGGCAAGCAAGTCGTCGTCGTCGGCGGCGGCAACACCGCAGTCGAAGAGGCGCTCTATCTCTCCAACATCGCCGCGCATGTGACGCTCGTGCATCGCCGCAACGCGCTGCGCTCGGAGCGCGTGCTGCAGGACCGCCTGCGCAGACAGCCCAACGTCGACATCCTCTTCGATCACGTCGTCGATGAGATTCTCGGCGACGACAATCCGCCATCCGTCACCCATGTGCGCGCAAGACATGTCGCGAGCGGCGCAGAAACCCTGCTGGAGGTCGAGGGCGTCTTCGTCGCGATCGGCCACAGCCCCGCTTCGGAGATTTTCAAAGACCAGCTGACGCTGACCCGGTCGGGCTATATCGTGGTCGAGCCGGGCGCGACGCGCACCAATATCCCGGGCGTCTTCGCGGCGGGCGACGTCGCCGACGAAGTCTATCGGCAGGCCGTGACCGCCGCCGGCCTCGGCTGCATGGCGGCGCTCGAAGTCGAACACTATCTCATGGGGGAGCCGGCGCCGTCCGAGCTCAAAGAGGAAGCAAGCCTATGACCGAACGCGTTATCTTCCAGAAGAAGTCCATGCCGGTCGAAGTCGAGGCCGGCAAGGTCTATTACTGGTGCGCTTGCGGTCTGAGCGCAACACAGCCGTTCTGCGACGGCGCGCATAAAACGACGGACATCACGCCGGCGCCCTACGTGCCGAGCGAGAGCGGCAAGGCGTTCTTCTGCGGCTGCAAGGCCACCAAGACGGAGCCGCTGTGCGACGGATCGCACAAGCAATTGTAAGGACGTGCGATGACCGAGAGACGCGCCGACGGCTCCCGCGCCAACCCCTTGTCGAAGCCCTTGCCGGCGACCGCCGTGCCGGCCGACGGGCTCGACCTCGTGCTTTTGCCGACCGAGGCGGAGCGTGCGGCGCTGGCCCGCGAAAACGGCCTCGTCGCGCTCGATTGGCTCGAGGCGCGGCTGCATGTGGCGCGCAAAGGCTCAGAAGGCATCGAGGTGACGGGCGCCTTGCGGGCGAGGGTGCGGCAGACCTGCGTCGTGACGCTCGAAGGTTTCGAACTCCGAAATCGAGGAGCCGGTGCATATCAGCTTCGCGCCGCCGACGGGCGGGGAGGCGCCGTCGCGCTCGCGCGGCAGGTCCAAGGACAAGGACGGCTTCGACGACGAAACCGAGTTTCACGCGCAGATCGAAGACCTCGATGCGGATGCGCCCGATCCCCTCATCGACGGCGCGATCGACCTCAGAGCCATCGTCTCGGAGTTTTTGACCCTCGGCCTCGATCTTTATCCGCGCAGCCCGGGCGCGACATTCCAGGAGCCGGCGCCGGAGGGGGCGAAAGACGGCCCTTTCGCCGCGCTGCGTCGCAGGTTCGACGGCGGGGAGAAGGCGTGAGCTGGCGGCGTGCTGCGCTTAAGCCGCGCCAACGCGCGAGACGATGGACCGCGGGTTTTGCGGGCCGGCGCCGGAGGGGTATCGTGAATAAAATCAGCCTGGATAATGCGAACGACCCCTGTCCGTTTTGCAGTGCGGATTCGCGGGCCTTCGTGGCCGAAAATGACTTTGCATTTGCGATAAGGGACGAATTTCCGGTGAGGCCGCTTCACACGCTGATAATTCCAAAACGACACGTGGCCGACATCTTCGAAACCTCTTCCGACGAACGAGAGGCGCTGCACCTGCTCGCCTTGGCGTGTCAATTCGCGATCTGCTCTGAGGCGCCCGACGTTCAGGGGTTTAATTTCGGATCGAATATCGGCGCGGCGGCGGGCCAAAAGATATTTCATGCCCATGTGCATCTGATCCCACGACGCATCGGGGACACGCCGCCCCCACCGGCTCGACCAGACGAATGAGAGCCATATATGAAAACAACTCCAGGACTGGCGCTCTGCCCCTGCGAGCATTATAACTCTCTCAGCGGCGCTGCGGTGCGCGTGTAGGACTATTATTCCCCGGGGCTTATCGATCTCCACGGGAGCTGTCCCTGATCTCGCTCGTGGGCTTGATCACACGGCGCCCACCTACGTTGTAGGTTCCCGGGATCGATGTCCCACGGCTCAGGCGGCCCGCACTTTAGGAAAGGGCGCCGGATTGGCGATGACCGACGTTAAAGCCAATCTGCGCCGACATTCCCTGGAACGCCGAGACCTTGTCACGCCGCACGAGGCGCATGAGGCTGCGGGCCGGGTCTGCGAACAGGCGCTGGCGCTCGTCGAGGAGCTGAGGGGCGCGAGCGAAGGGCTCGTCGTCTCGGTCTACTGGCCGATTCGCAGCGAGATCAACACGAGACTGCTGATCGAGGCGCTGTGCGGGCGCGGCGTCAAAGTGGCGTTGCCGGTCATGAGCGCGGTGCGGCGTCCGCTCGTGTTTCGCGCCTTCAAGCCGGACGACGAACTGGTGAAGGGCCCGTTCGGCCTCTCCGAGCCCGGCCCGGAAAACCCCGAAGTCTCGCCGCTGATCGTCTTTGCGCCGCTCGCCGCCTTCGATCGCAAGGGCGGTCGGCTGGGCTATGGCGGCGGCATCTATGACGCGACTTTGGCGCCGTTGCGCGCGGCGCGGCCGGTCGTCGCCGTCGGGCTCGCCTTCTCCCTGCAGGAGGCCGACGCGATCCCGACCGAGCCGCATGACCAGAAGCTCGATTACGTCATCACCGAGCGGGAAACGATTCGCTGCGCCTGAATCCGACGAACGCCGCCTCGCTAATCGTCGCGACCGCGCTTTTCATGGAGAATCTCGACGGCACAGTGCTGGCGACGGCGCTGCCGGCGATGGCGGCGGATTTGCACGAAGACCCGGTCGCGCTCAAACTGGCGCTGACCTCTTATCTGCTGGCGCTCGCGGTGTTCATTCCGCCCTCCGGCTGGGTCGCGGACAAATTCGGCGCGCGCAAGGTTTTTCGCGCGGCCATGATGGTCTTCACGCTCGGCTCCATTCTGTGCGGCCTCTCGACCAGCCTGACGGGCGTGGTCCTGGCGCGCGTCGTTCAGGGCGCGGGCGGGGCCATGATGGCGCCGGTGGGGCGTCTCGTCATCGTGCGCATGGCGCCGCGGTCGGAACTGGTGAGCGCCCTCGCCTGGCTGACGATCCCGGCGCTGATCGGCCCGATGATGGGACCACCGGTCGGCGGCTTCATCGCGACCTATTTCCATTGGCGCTATATCTTCTGGATCAACGTGCCGATCGGCGTGATCGGCGTTCTGCTCGCGGGCCGCTGCATCCCCGATCTTCACGAGGAGAACCCGGGTCCGCTCGACGCCGGCGGCGCCGCGATCCTGGGTCTCGGGCTGTCTTGCCTGGTGTTTGGTTTCAGCATCGCGGGACGCGGCTTTGCGCCGCCGGCCGTCGCCGACGCGTTGGTCATCGTCGGCGCGCTCGCGCTTCTCGCCTATGCGCGCCATGCGCAAGGCCTCGCGCATCCGATCCTGGATTTGTCGCTCCTCAAAATTCCGACGTTTCGGGCGGCCGTCGTCGGCGGCTTTCTGTTTCGCATCGGAGCCGGGGCCACGCCGTTTTTGCTGCCGCTGCTGTTGCAGGTGGGGTTTCATCTCACCGCCTTTCAGTCGGGCCTCCTGACCTTCGTTTCGGCAGCAGGCGCCATGGTCATGAAAACCACGGCGCAGCCCATCCTGCGGCTGTTCGGCTTTCGCCGCGTGCTGATCTGCAACGCTTTGCTCTCTTGCGCTTTTCTCACTCTCTATGCGCTGTTCACGCAGGCGACGCCGCATTGGCTGATTCTCGCGACGCTGCTGGTCGGCGGCTTCTTCCGATCGCTGGAGTTCACCGCGCTCAACGCGCTCGGCTACGCCGAAATCGACCGGCCCGTCATGAGCCGGGCGACGAGCTTCGCCGCCGTCTCCAAACAGCTGTCCGGCTCCGTCGGGGTTGCCGTCGGCGCGGCTGCGTTGGAGTTGGCGCGCGCGGCGCATGGCGGGGGCGCCCTGTCAGCGGGCGATTTTCCGCCCGCGTTCTTCACCGTCGCCGGCGTCGCGACGCTGTCCGTCCTGTTGTTTTGGCCATTGCGGCCGACGGATGGAGACGACCTTGCAGGGCGGAGCGCGCATAGCGTGGCCGCGGCCGAGAGTCGCGGAGAAATTTAATAACGTTGGTCGCATCTTTTGGAGCGCTTTCCGCTCGAACGGAATCATTCGAGCGATAAGCAATCGCTCCAGAATCAAAATGATGGAGCATGTTTTTATCGCAACAGCGCTTCAACTTTTGCGGAACCCGCTCCAGGAAATAGGATCGAGGACGCCTTTTTAATTAAGAACATCGCGCCAGCTTTTTGATTCTAGGATTGTTTTTTTTGTTGGAACGCCTTCAGGCGGCAGTAAGCGCTCTCACATTGCTAGAACTGAAACTGCCTAGACTAAGCTCTGTAGTGAGGGTTGCAAGCTGAGATTGTCGGTGTATACATTTAGAGTGGAGTTAATCGATCACGGGAAAGGCCGCTATCATCGACGCGCGCGACTTACTGAGCTATCGAGCAGAAAACCATTTGATCCAATGCATAGTGGTTGCGGCTATTGTCAGCGTCGCGGCGGCGATATCTTTTTCCGCCGATCCGATGGCGGTCTTGGTCGATGACTTTTTTTACTATTTTGTTCCTGCAAAATACTTTGTCGAAACAGGAGTTTTTAGCTTCGACGGGGTGCATCCGACAAATGGATTTCATCCGCTTTGGATGGCCGTTGTGGTTTTGATTAGAACCTTGTCCAAAAGTGACGTTATCGCTCTTCACCTGGTTTATTTTTTCTCGTGTTTGCTTCCTGTGTTTGCTGCAATAAATGCGCTCAGATTTATGCGAGCGTCCGCTGCAGGTCGACCTTCGGCCTGGCTTTTGCTAAGCTTCTCACTTCTTTACGGCATTACGAGCCTGCGCCTCTCGATGTCCGGTATGGAAGTCGGCTTGACTTTGGCGTTATTTCCTATCTGGCTGAAGAGTTTGATCGTAGCCGGAAAATGCCGGAAAGAATATTTTTTATTTACACTGCTGAGTGCGCTAACCATCCTTTCGCGCCTTGATTCGTTGCTGATTATCTGCCCGCTTTGGGCATATCGAACGATTACCTATTTTATCATTCAAAGGAACAATAAAAAAAATATGGTTTGGTATTTTAATGATTTGTTGTGCATTATTAGTGGGTGGTCGCCGCTTATTATCTATTTCATATGGAATATAGCTGAATTCGACAGCTTGCAACCGCAATCTTCAATAACGAAGGCGCTTAGAAGCGAATCCGGGCCTTACTGGATCGTGTTGTCATACTTTACCCAGCGGATTGGAGCAGTGCTCGGCGCATTATACATCATTTGGCTGCTTGGAGGCTTGATAGGCATATATAAACATGCTTACAGCAAGCCAGAGTATTATGCCATACTTATATGGCCTGCGTTGTTCTATATTCTGCTTATGTTTCGAAGCCCATGGGGACTATGGCCGTGGTATGGCTATCCGCTTATCGCCTGCATACCCGTTGGGTTCGTCGTCCTAAACGATGCGGGGGCATTCAATATTCGAAAGGCCGAATTGGTCTTCTCGACCATGTCCGCCGCCGCATATCTCGCTTTCTCGTTTATTATCATAAATCAAATCCGGCGTCCGCTGGCCGCGGGCGTCATGTATTCAGACGCTCAGGCGCTTCGCGCTTTTGCTGCCGACCATTCCGGCAACTACGCCGAAGGAGATCGATCTGGCGTTGTCGGATATTTATTGGGGCGTCCGCTTTTGCAGCTCGAAGGCTTGGTCGGCGGGCAGAGCGTTATCGATGCGATCAAAAATAGAGAGGATATCTACTCATTCTTGAAGAAAAATGGCGTCAACTACTATATTACTTATGCTTTACCGAAGGGGAAAGACGGTTGCTATTTCGCCGTGGAGCCAAGCCAGCCACAACCGCTGTCCGCAGCTCCACGGATGACGACCAACATCTGCGCTGAACCCGTATTCCAGACGCACTTTCCCGTCGACTCGAGCAACATCTCCACCATGGTGTTCGAGGTCCGGTAGTTTTTAAACCAGCCGGCTCTGCTCCATCGCCGCGGCGATGAAGCTGGCGAACAGCGGATGCGGCTCGAACGGGCGCGACTTCAGTTCGGGGTGGAATTGCACGCCGATGAACCAGGGATGGTCGTCGATCTCGATGATCTCCGGCAGCAGCCCGTCGGGCGACATGCCGGAGAAGATCATGCCCTTCGCCTCCAGCCGGTCGCGATAGGCGGTATTGACCTCGTAGCGATGGCGATGGCGCTCGGAAATCTCGGTCGCGCCGTAAATCTCCGCGATGCTGCGAGCCGGGCGCTCAAATGCGCCGGATAGGCGCCGAGCCGCATGGTGCCGCCGAGATCGCCGCCTTCGCCTGCGCGTCTCGCAGCTCGATTGCCGCGCATCCATTCGGTCATCAGGCCGACCACGGGATCGGGGTCGGGCCGAATTCGGTCGAGTTGGCGCCTTCGATGCCGCGCCAGCGTGCGCGCCGCCTCGATCACCGCCATCTGCATGCCGAAGCAGATGCCGAAATAAGGGCACCTTGCGCTCGCGGGCGAAACGCGCCGCGCGGATCTTGCCCTCGGCGCCGCGCTGGCCGAAGCCGCCCGGCACCAGGATGCCGTGGACATGTTCGAGATGCGCGCGCCGGGTCGTCGCTCTCGAAGATCTCCGCCTCGATCCAGTCGAGATTGACCTTGACCCGATTGGCGATGCCGCCATGCGCCAGCGCCTCGATCAGCGACTTATAGGCGTCCTTGAGGCCGGTATATTTGCCGACGATGGCGATGGTGACCTCGCCTTCGGGATTGCGCATGCGCTCGATGATCGCGTTCCAGCGGCTCATGTCGGGCTTCGGCGCAGGCTCGATGCCGAAAGCCGCCAGCACCTCGGCTGTCGAGCCCGGCGGCGTGATAGGCGCGCGGCACCTCATAGATATTGTCGACGTCGCGCGCCTCGATCACCGCGCTTTCGCGCACATTGCAGAACAGCGCGAGCTTGCGCCGCTCCTCCCGCGGGATCGCGCGGTCGGTGCGGCACAGCAGGATGTCGCGGCTGGATGCCGATCGAGCGCAGCTCCTTGACCGAATGCTGCGTCGGCTTGGTCTTCAACTCGCCGGCGCTCGGGATGAACGGCAGCAGCGTCAGATGGATGTAGATCGCGTGCTGGCGCGGCAGCTCGTTGCCGAGCTGGCGGATCGCCTCGAAGAACGGCAGGCCCTCGATGTCGCCGACCGTGCCGCCGATCTCGACCAGCACGAAATCGAAGCCGTCATTGCCGCGACAGGATGAACTCCTTGATCGCATTGGTGACGTGCGGAATGACCTGGATGGTCGCGCCGAGATAGTCGCCGCGCCGCTCCTTGGTCGAGGATGTCCTGATAGATGCGACCGGTGGTGATTTGTCGTCGCGCGTCGCCGGACGGCCGGTGAAGCGCTCGTAATGGCCGAGATCGAGATCGGTCTCGGCGCCGTCGTCGGTGACGAACACTTCGCCGTGCTGATAGGGCCTCATCGTGCCCGGATCGACATTGAGATAGGGATCGAGCTTGCGCAGCCGGACGCTGATAGCCGCGCGCCTGCAGCAGCGCGCCGAGCGCCGCCGAGGCCAGGCCCTTTCCCAAGCGAGGAGACCACGCCGCCGGTGATGAAGATATACCGCGCCATGGGGCTCCACGACTAGAGCGCTTTCCGCCCGCACGGAATCATGCGAACGACAAGAAAACGCTCCAGGATCAAAACGCTGGAGCAAGTTCTCTTCGAAAAAGGCAACTTTTCCGAAACTTGCTCTAAAGCGAAAAAGTCGGTTTGGATAGCGCCTATTTCGGGCGCAGCACAAATTTTTGTCCGAGCGAACGCGTCCGCAGCGTCGGCGCGCATTCCGCCAGAAGGCCGCGGGCGCAAGCGAGGAAGGCGACGCCGCGGCGTCGCCCGTCACTGCTTCGGAGCTGCCGGCGTCTTGTCCTCCTGGCGCTCCGGCGGCGGGGCGTCTTGCGTCGAGGGCCGCAGGTCCGGCCTGGTCTCGTCCAGTTCCGGTTTCGGCGCTTCGGTCATCGGCGGCGCGGCCTCAAGCTTCTTGGCCTTGCTGCGCTCTTCCTGGGCGCGCTTAAGCTGGTCGAAGACGCTTTCCTTCTCGTCCGACGCGGGCTTGTCCTTGGCGGCGGGCGCTCCAGAAGGAGAGGGGATCTCTTTGATTTCAAGCTTCTGGTCGATGGCCTTGGTCCAGTCTTCGCCGCCGGCGGTGCGGCGCTCATAGGCCGGCAGGACGGTGAGGAGGAGGCTGGTGACGAAGAATATCGCGCCGAGGATGCTTGTCGCGCGCGTTAAGGCGTTGGCCTGTCCCCGCCCCGTGAACAGGCCGCTCTGGCCGAGGCCCAGCGCGCTGCCTTCCGACTTTTGATAGAGCACCAATGCGACGAGCGCGAGCACCACCATGAGGTGGATCGCCATTATGACCTGCTGCATTTAAACCCTCGCTATGCCGCGCCCGCGGCGACCCGATTTTGAAAATCGCTTTACACCAGGGCGAGGGACAGCGAAAGTGGCGGCTTCATCGCGCCGGCAAACTCTGTCGGCGCGAAATTGCGTTGGGAGCCGCAACGCTCGATAAGCTTTGTCGGCGCGACAGCGCCTTTTACTTGTCGGTCGCCGATGCGGCGAACTCGCCTCGACCCAAAGCCGGGCGTTCGATCAATAGAGATTGCCGTCCTGGCCTTTCCACTTGCCGCCCGTCTCGTCGAAGCGGGTTTCATCCTTGAAATCGATGGTCTTGCCCGGCTCGATATACTGGCGTTCCTTGATCATCTTGTTTTGGATGGTCGTCGAATAATAGGTGCTGGCCGAGCAGCCCTCCTTCACCTTGTCGCCTTCTGGCTTGCAATCCAGATTTGCGCCCTTGGGAAACTCAACTTTCGCGGTGAAATAATATTCGATGCCGGCGTGACCCGCGCCTTCAACGTCCAGCTTCCAGAAGCGGTCGACCTTGAAGTCGGTGATCTTGGCGTCGGGATCGAATTTCTTGTGGATGAGGTTTTCGAAGACTTTCTTCGCGTCGTCCTTGGTCGGCTCGCAGCTAAAAAGGCAAAATGCTCTGGCCGGAGCGGACAAGGACAACGCTCCGGCGCAAACGGCCGCTAGCGCGAAAAATTTTGTGATTTTCATTGGGCGCCTCTCTCCTGTGCTCGCAGCGGCTCTTTTTTCGTGTCCGCCGGGACCGACGGACCTTCTCACGCCTTTAGCTGCAGTTTCAAGCTGCACGCGGCTCACCTTCGCCGCAAGGGCGCGGCGGCGGGCGAATTGTCGCAGGTTTCTGCAACCCCGCGTATTTACGGAACGATCCGCATTTTATCCGCCGAGAAGGCGATCGGCCCGGCATAGGATTTGCGCATGGAGGCCATGACCTCGGCGCGCCCATTGTCGGTCGAGGGCGACAGATGCGCCAGAACCAGACGGCCGACCTTGGCGTCTTGCGCCGCCTTGCCGATCGCGTTCGGCGGCGAGTGCAGCGTGTAGAGAACGGGCGGGAATTCGGGCGGATCCAAAACGACGGCGTTAAAGACGAGAACCGATGTGTCTTGGGCGATTTTTTGCAGATTGGGGAGCCCTTCGGGGTCCATGTCGCCGCTGAATGTGATGCTCTTTCCGCCGTGGTCGATGCGATAGATCACGGCGGGCGCGTCGCGGTGGTGACCCGGCATGGCGCGTATCGTCAAATCGTCCTTGGCGTAGATAACCGCGGGCGCTTGCCCGGGAGCGGGCTTTGCGGGCAAATCCTTCACGTCGAAGCTCATATGCCCGACGAAGTCCGGCAGATAGGCGAAAGCGCCCTGCGCGCCAAAGAGCAGTTCGATGAAACGGGTGGTCGAGGGGAAATAGGCGTCCTCGCCTTTTTGCTCGCGCCCTTCGGGTCCAAAGATGTCGTAATGAATCGGCGTGCGGGTCGCGACGGCGCGCGCTTTAAAGAGGCCCGGCAGATCGCCGGCGTGATCGGCATGCAAATGCGTCAGCAACTGGATGTCGAGCTTGCTTACGTCCAGTCCGCTTTCGCCGAGCCGCACGAAGCAGCCCGGTCCCGCGTCGACCATGATGCGGGGCGTTCCGTCGACCAGCAGCATATGACAGGAGGCCGCCCGCCCAAGCGCGCCGGGGCCGCCGAATCCCAGCACGACCAACTCCAGCGGCGGAACGTTTTTGGGGGTGGCGGAGGCGGGCGACGCGGCGCCGGCGACTGCGGCCGCGCCAAAGCAAAACAAGGCGAAGAGGCGAAGCAGGCGATCAAAGGTCATGCGGCGCCCTCCCGGTCCGAGCCAAAGGCTCGATTCCTGAGTGTTTGGACAAGTCGGCCCACCAACGCATTGAACTGGCGCATCGACAGCCGCGCGGCCAGTGCGAGGCTTACAGCATTAGGAGCATGTGGAAGCTGTCCGCGCAACGGCGCGACCTTAGATTTCATGGCGGGCGCTGTAGAGTTCGTCGCTCAGACGGCGGATCTCGAGCTTGCATATTTCGCGGGCGCGCCAATCCCAGTTCTTCTCGAAGGCCCGGCGAAGACGCGCCCGCCATTCGGCGAGCTCCATCTGAATGCGGCGGGTTTTGGCGCCGTTTGCAAAAGAGATGACCGCGGCTTCAGGCATAGCGACGACCTTTCCAGTCCCCCTCGAACGCCGGGCGGCCCATGACACGGCGGTCCGGGTGAGGATTTTCTGCAACCCAGATTTTTCAATTACCGCGCTGCGCCGCGCTCGCAACGGGTCGGCCTTGCGCGTTTACCCGTAAGGTTGCGTCCGCGCCGCGCGCGCTCTATTGACGCGCAACGCTCAGCGCCTTCCGCAAATTCGAAGAGGATTTTGATGTCGACCTACAAACTGCTGCTTCTGCCCGGCGACGGCATCGGCCCCGAGATCACCGCCGAGGCGGAGAAAATCCTGGCGCTGCTGAACGACGCCGGCGTCGCCAAATTCGAGACCGAGACCGGCCTCGTCGGCGGCGCAGCTTATGACGCGCATGGGCAGGCGATCAGCGAAGGCGACATGAAGCTCGCGAGCCAGGCCGATGCGGTGCTGCTCGCCGCCGTCGGCGGTCCCAAATGGGACGGCGTCCCCTATGACGTGCGACCGGAGGCGGGCCTGCTGCGGCTGCGCAAGGACTTGCAGCTCTTCGCCAATCTTCGCCCGGCGATCTGCTACCCGGCGCTCGCCGACGCCTCGTCGCTAAAGCGCGACCTCGTCGACGGACTCGACATCATGATCGTGCGCGAACTCACCGGCGGCGTCTATTTCGGCGAGCCGAAGGAGATCATCGATCTTGGCGACGGGCAAAAGCGCGCCATCGATACGCAGGTCTACGACACCTATGAGATCGAGCGCATCGGCCGCGTCGCCTTCGAACTCGCCAGGAAACGCGGCAATAAGGTGACGTCGTCCGAGAAGGCGAATGTAATGAAGTCGGGGCTCTTGTGGCGCGAGGTCATCACCGCGCTGCACGCCCGCGAGTATAAGGACGTCCAGCTCGAGCACATGCTCGCCGACGCGCTCGGAATGCAGCTCGTGCGCCGCCCCAAACAGTTCGACGTGATCTGCACCGACAATCTCTTCGGCGACATGCTGTCGGACGAGGCCGCGATGCTCACCGGTTCGCTCGGCATGCTGCCTTCGGCGTCGCTCGGCGCGCCGAACGAGCAGGGCAAGCGCAAGGCGATGTATGAGCCCCTGCCACGGCTCGGCGCCGGACATCGCCGGCAAGGCGATCGCGAACCCGATCGCCATGATCGGCTCGATCGGCATGGCGCTGCGCTATTCGTTCGATCTGCCGCAGGCGGCCGACGCGATCGACGCGTCGATCGCAGGCGCGCTCGCCAAGGGGCTGCGCACCGCCGACATCAAGGGCGAAACCGGGCTCAGCGTTTCGACCAGCGCGATGGGCGACTCCATCGCGGCGGAGTTGAAGACGAAACTGGGTTAAGTTGAACCCTTCCGCTCATGCAGATATTCGTCGCGCAGCACGCGACGAAGCACCTTGCCGACCGGCGACTTCGGCAGCGCGTCGCGGAACTCGTAGTGACGCGGCGTCTTATAGCCGGTTATGCGCTCGTGCATGAAGGCTTTCAGCTCCTGCGCGGTCAAAGAGGGGTCGCGCGGCACGATGAAAGCTACCGGGATCTCGCCAGAATGCGGATCGGGCGCGCCGATCACCCCCGCCTCCTTGACCTTGGGATGCTGCGTGAGTTCGTTCTCGATCTCGTTGGGGTAGACCTTGAAGCCGGAGACGACGATCATCTCCTTGAGGCGGTCGACGATTTTCAAAAGTCCGTCCGGCTCCATCAAGGCGATGTCGCCGGTCTTGAAATAGCCGTCGGGCGTCATCGCCTGCGCCGTCTCCACCGGCTTGTTCCAATAGCCCGGCATCACTTGCGGGCCCTTCACGCAAAGCTCGCCGCGCTCGCCGAAAGGCGCGGCCGAGCCGTCCTCTTGGCGGATGGAGACATAAGTCGACGGCTGAGGATAGCCGATGGCGCCGGAAAACTCATCGAGCGAGGGGAGATTGACGGCGACGATCGGAGAGGTCTCGGAGAGTCCGTAGCCTTCGATGATCGGCTTGCCGGTGATTTCTTTCCACCGGCGCGCCGTCACGCTCTGTGTCGCCATGCCGCCGGCGATGCAGAAGATGAGTTTGGAGAAGTCGAGCTTGCGGAAGTTTTCGTTGTCCATCAGCGCCGCATAGAGCGTGTTGACGCCCGAGAACATCGTGTAATGCGTCTTGCGCAAAGTCTTGATGAAGCCGGGAATGTCGCGCGGATTGGCGATCAGTATGCAGCAGCCGCCGATGCGAGTCAGCAGCAGCAAACACGCCGTTAGACCGAAGATGTGATAGAGCGGGAGCGCCGTCACCATATAGGGCGGCGCATGCGTCAGCGGCTCCAGCCACACGCGCGACTGCTCGATGTTGCTCGCGACATTCCTGTGCAGCAGCACCGCGCCCTTGGCGACGCCGGTCGTGCCGCCCGTGTACTGCAGCAGCGCAGCGTCGTCGAGCGAAACGGCGACCGGTTTCATCTCGCGCCGGCGACCGAGACGGACGGCTTCGCCGAGCTTTACCGCGCCCGGGATGGCGTAAGGCGGAACGCTGCGTTTGAGCCAGCGCGACGCGGCATTGATGACATGTCCCTTGAACCCCAGGAAATCGCCTGGCGAAGTGACGATGGCCTTTTCGAGACAGGTTTTCGGCCAGGCTTCCGCGACGGTGTGCGCGAAGTTTTCGAGCACGAAGATGAAGCGCGCTCCTGCGTCATTGATCTGAAATTCGAGCTCATGCGCCCGGTAAAGCGGATTGATGTTGACGACGACGCCGCCGGCGAGCAAAACGCCGAACAGGATCGGCGGGAAGCTCGCGACATTGGGCGACATGATTGCGACTCGCTGGCCTTTCTTGAGGCCAAGCTCCTGCAAATAGGACGCAATCGCGACCGCCGCCTCATGCATCTGCCCAAAGCTCAATCTCACGCCAAAGCTTTCGATCGCCGGGCGGTCCTTGAATTGCTCCGCGCTGGCGAGAAACAGTTCCCCGAGCGTCGTCACCTTCGATTCGTCTATGTCGGCGGGCGCATAGGATGGATATGAGCCGAGCCAAGGGCGCGCCGCATAGGGGTACGGCGCCAATCGTCAAAGTGTCCATTTCGACTTTTTTCTTTCGTTCCGTCGCCTGTCATAGCGCTCAGGCTAAAGCAGCGTTTCTTTCATATGGATTAGCGCGAAGGAGTTGGAAATCCATATTGTCACGTATCTTTATGGATTGTGCGGAGCAGCAAAAAGCCTCGAAAAATCAAGCGCCGGACGACCAGCCCAACCCCGCGAGCATGACGACGCCAAAGAAGAAGACGACTGCCGCGGCCGCGAGTTCGACGCCGCCGCCGGCGATGGAAAGCCAGCTCTTTTGCGGCGCGCTCCAAGACCTTGCGGCGCGACGCGCATAGACCGCGACGGCGGCGAGCGAGCCTGTCGTCACCGCCGTGCCCAGCGCCATCATCAGCGTTGCGGCGATGCCGGCCCAGAAGACGTCCTGCGCGAGCGTGAAGACGAGAATGAGGATGGCTCCAGAGCAAGGGCGCAGTCCCGCCGCGACGACGGCGCCCAAGGCTTCGTTGAAAACGAAGCCTTTTTCGAACTGCGCGGGGTCGATCGAATGGTCGTGGCCGCAGCCGGGCGCGCACTCCTTTCCAGCGTCGCTCACCGCCTCGCAATAGACGCCGGTGCGGCTTGCGACCCTCGTCGGCGGCGCCCGCATCGCGGCGAAAAGCGCCCGGCCCCGCTTCCACATCAGCGCGGCGCCGAGCAGCGCGATCGCGGCGTAGCTCGCGATTTCGATCGCGGAAGCGGCGCTCTTCATCGTCGTCGCCGTCGCGCCGAGCAGCGACGAGGCGATCCAGACCAGGGCGATCGCAACGCAGCCTTGCAGCAAGGCGGCGAGCATGGCGAGCAACACGCCGCGTCGCAGCGCAACGCGGCTCGCGAGCATATAAGACGCGAGCACAGCCTTGCCGTGGCCGGGGCCGGCGGCGTGGAACACGCCATAGGCGAAGCTCGCGACGGCGAGGCTCCAAAAGGCTGAGCCTCCGGATTTTATCGCCTTCGCCGCGCGCTGCAGCTCGACGTGAAACTTGTCTTGCCAGGCGAGAATGAGGCCGGCGAGGCCGCTCGCGCCGCCGCCGCCTTCGCGGCCGGCGATGGCGAAAGGATTCCTGGCCTGGGTGAGATGGACTGCGGACGCCGGCCTGCATTCGTCGCCGAGGCGGGCGGCGCCGAAGGCCGACTGCCTCGCGCCGAGCGTCGCCAGCGCGAGCAACAAAAGGAAGGCCAGACGACGCCAGGCGCTCACGGGCAAACCACAATCACGCGAGTCGCGAGCTTGACGCCGAAATCGGCTCCGGGAGAAAAATTCTGAAAGAAGGCTTCGCTGAGTTTCTTGCTTTCTTCGGCGGCGAGGGCTTTTGGCTCCATCTCGCTCACCGAACAACCGTCAGGCGCGCCCGCGAGCCGCACCGGATTGTGCTTCTCGAAGCCGAAGGAGACGAAATAGGTCGGATCGTAAACTTGGAACGAGAAAGGCTTTCGCGCCGTGACCGGCGTCTCCAGCGGAAGCAGGAATCGCAGCGTCACGATCTTATTGGCGTCCGCCTCCAGCGTGACTTCGACCGGCTCCTTGAATTTGAGCTTGGCGCCGCTCTGCTTGGCGAATGTGAAGAACTCGAACTCGGCCAGCGATTCGACATTGGTCTTGGCGAGGGGCGCCAGCTCCTCCTTCGTCGGCGGCTTGCCGTCCTTGCCCAGCCCCTGCACGGCGAAGGCGGAATACATTTCGTCGAATTCCCAGGCGTGCCGCACGCCGACGATTTTGCCGCCCTGAAACACGACGTCGCTGCGCACGGCGACCCAGACATGCGGATGCGCCATCGCATCCCCTTGCAGCGCGAGCAGCGCGGCGAGAGGCGCGAAAAGCGCGAGCAGCGTTTTGATCCTGGCCGTCATTTCGTCTCGGGCTACGAAGGGAAGCGGGCGAAAAAGAGGCGCGCGCCCGCAACGCCCTTATACTAGCTGACTGACGTTTCGTCGTCAGTTCCCGCTTTGGAGCAAATCGCAACCATGACTTCTCCTGACGCGAAGACACAGCGTCGCCTGGACCGCTTCATCGCCGAGATCGACGCGAATTTCCGCGACTACGGCGAAGCGCAGGGCCTGCCGGCTGCGATGGAAAAGGCCGTGCGCGAGACGCCCCGCCATCGCTTCGTGACGCGGTGCGTGATCGACCGAGGCGGTTTCCTTCGTCCGCTCGATCCAAGCGCGCCGCAGGACCTCGACGCGATCTACAGCGACGAAATCCTCATCCACACCGACGCCTCCGGCGCGCCGGCGCTCTCGACCAACTCGCAGGCGAGCTATGTGCTTTGGCTCGTGCATGTTCTTGGCGTGGCCCCGGGCGACCGCGTGCTGGAGATCGGCTCCGGCTCCGGCTGGCTCGCCGCCGTCATGTCGCGCCTCGTCGGCGACGCCGGGCGCGTCGTCGGCGTCGAGATCATCGCCGATCTCGCCGAGCAGAGCCGTCGCGATTTCGAAGCGCTGGGCCTGAAAAACATCGCGGTCTACGCCGCCGACGGCATGCGCGGCTGCCCGCAGGAGGCGCCGTTCGACAAGACGATGATCACCGCGGCGACCTGGGATTTTCCCATAGCCTTGTTCGCCCAAGTGAAGGACGGCGGTTTCGTTCTGGCCCCGATCGCGACGGACACTTTCGGCGGCTGTCTCGTGGCTTTGCTCAAGCTCGAGAGCGGAATCTTTCGCGCGATGAGCTATTCTCCAGGGTCGTTCGTGCCGTTGATCGACTCTGGTCAGACGCAGCGGAAGCTTGCCTTGAATCTGCGCGATCTGCCGTTCTGGCCCGACATCGCAGAGAGGCGCGCCGAGGCGGCGATAAACGGAGCGCGACGGTCGGACGCCAATCTCTTCCACAACTTTTTGCGCAAGTCCGAGCCGGGGTTCACGGAGTTCGCGCAGGTCCCGGCGAGCGAAGGCCGCGGCGCCCATTTCGGGGTCGTCGACGCTGGGTTCAAGTCCGTCGCGGTTTGGATGGGAGACCGCATCCTCAGCTACGGCGGCGCGAGCGCGGCCGAACGTTTGTCCCGAGCCTATGCGGCATTTTGCGCGGCGGGTCGCCCCAATGATTTCGACTTCGATCTCGACATCGTCGACGCTTCAAAGATGCAGGGCGACGTCCCGACCGGCGTCTGGCGCGAGGTCCGCGGGGCGAGCGCATTGCTGTGGCGGCTGCGCAGAGACGGGCGGCGTTGAGCTTGCGTTTTTGGCCGGAAGCGTTTTATGTCTTGAGTTCACGCAGCGAAAATCGCTAAACAAAATGTCAAAGGCTTTAGAATCAGCAAGCTGTGTAGAGCGATGAGCGGCGGCGCCGTTTTTGACATGGCCTTCGAGGCTCGCATGGACGAGAGCGTTTCCTCCGAGCCGGATCGTTCGAGCGATCGGGAACAGGCCAAAACGGCCATGCTCTAGGCCCGGCGCTTTCCGCTCGGATAGATCATCCGAGCGATGAGAAATCGTTCCAAGCGTTGGAGCGTTTTCGAAGTCATTCTTGGAGAATTCGCACAATGGCGGACGGCCCCGCAGGAGCCCCGATCGACCATGACGACCTGAGCGCCGCGACGCTGGAGGATCGTTACGATCTGCGCAAAAAGCGGGTCCTGATGACTGGCACGCAAGCGGTCGTTCGCCTGTTGCTGATGCAACGGGAAGCGGACCGCCGCGCCGGCCTCAACACGGCTGGCTATGTTACGGGCTATCGCGGCTCGCCGCTCGGCGGCGTCGACGCGCAGATGCACCGCGCCAAGCCCTATCTCGACGACGCCGGCGTTCTCTTCCAGCCCGGCCTCAATGAGGACCTCGCAGCGACCGCCATATGGGGCGCGCAGCAGGCCGAGATGCGCGGCGAGGGCAGATATGACGGCGTCTTCTCGCTCTGGTACGGCAAGGGCCCCGGCGTGGATCGCAGCGGCGACGTGCTGCGTCACGTCAATCTCGCCGGCTCGTCGCGCTATGGCGGCGTGCTGGCGCTGATGGGCGACGATCACACCGCCGAATCCTCGACGACCGCGCACCAATCCGAATTTCATTTCGTCGACGTCGATGATGCCGATCCTTTCTCCCGCCGGCGTGCAGGAGATACTGGACTACGGCCTCCATGGCTTCGCGATGTCGCGCTACGCCGGCGTCTGGGTCGGGCTGAAATGCGTCAAGGACACGGTCGAATTGACGGCGTCGGTCGATGCGTCGCTCGAGCGCGTCACGATCGTCCTGCCGCAGCGATTTCGCCATGCCGCCCGGCGGACTGAATATCCGCGCCGGCGATCCGGTGCTCGACCAGGAAGCGCGCCTGCAGGAGCAGCAAGCTCGCCGCCGACGCTGGCCTTCATCGCGCGCCAACCAGCTCAACCGGATCGTCACGCCCGGGGGCCCAGGCCAAGATCGGCATCATCGCCGCCGGCAAATCCTATCTCGACGTGCGTCAGGCGCTCGACGATCTCGGGCTCGACGAGGCGAAGGCCGACGCGCTCGGCCTGCGCCTCTACAAGGTCGGCTGCACCTGGCCGCTCGAGCCGGAAGGCGTGAGCGACTTCGCGCACGGGCTCGAGCTCATCATCGTCGTCGAAGAAAAGCGCTCGCTGATCGAAACGCAGCTGCGCGAACAGCTTTACGGCGCGCCGATCAGCCGGTGTGCATCGGCAAGAAGGACGAGGACGGACGCTGGCTGTTTCCGGTCAAAGGCGCGCTCGACGCCAACGACATCGCCATCGCCATCGGGCGCCGACTGCGCCATATATCCCAGCAACGATCTCGAGGCGCGCGTCGCGCGGCTCGAAGCGCTCGCAGAAGCGCGCGACCGCTCGACCGAGGTCGACCGTCGCTGCGCGTGCCGCATTTCTGCTCCGGCTGTCCGCACAACACCTCGACCCATGTGCCGCGAGGGCGCGCGCGCCTATGCCGGCATCGGCTGCCATTACATGGCGCAATGGATGGACCGCGCGCACCGAGGGCTACACCCAGATGGGCGGCGAGGGCGCGAACTGGATCGGCGAAGCGCCGTTCTCGACGCGCAAGCATGTGTTCCAGAATCTCGGCGACGGCACCTACAATCATTCCGGCTCGCTGGCGATCCGCTCCGCGGTCGCCGCGAAGGCCAACATCACCTACAAGATCCTGTTCAACGACGCCGTCGCGATGACCGGCGGCCAGCGCCACGAAGGCGACCTCACCGTCGACCGCAGATCGCGCGTCAGGTCGCGGCCGAAGGCGTGCGCAGAATCGTCGTCGTCTCCGACGAGCCCGGCAAATATCCGGCCGGATATCGCCTGGCCGCCGGGCCTCGAAGATTCGTCCGCGCGACGTCCTCGATGAAGTCGCAGCGCGAACTCGCCGAGATCGCCGGCGTCACGGTTCTGATCTACGACCAGACCTGCGCCGCCGAAAAGCGCCGCCGCCGCAAGCGCGGCAAATTTCCCGATCCCGACGCGCGCATCCTCATCAATGAGCTCGTCTGCGAAGGCTGCGGCGATTGCGGCACGGCGTCGAACTGCGTCGCGGTGCAGCCGCTGGAGACGGAATTCGGCCGCAAGCGCGCGCATCGATCAATCGGCCTGCAACAAGGATTTTTCCTGCCTCGAAGGCTTCTGTCCGAGCTTCGTCACCGTGCATGGCGCCATGATGAAAAAAGTGAAGCCGCCGAGCGAAGACGGCGCCGCGAAAGCTCGCGAGCCGCCGCGCCCCGCGCTCGCTGAAATCGGCGACCGCGCCTTATGGCGTGCTGATCGCCGGGTTGGGGGGCACCGGCGTCGTGACCATCGGCGCCTGCTCGGCCTCGCCGCGCATCTCGAAGGAAAAGGCGTCGGCGTCATCGACATGGCCGGCCTCGCGCAGAAAGGCGGCGCCGTCTATTGCCATGTCAAGATCGGCCGGGCGCCGTCGGACGTTCATGCCATCAGGATCGCCGCCGGCGAGGCGGATCTGATGCTCGGCTGCGATCTCGTCGTCGCCGGCGCGAAATTGGTGCTGTCGGCGATCGACCCGGGTCGCACGGCGGTCGTAGTCAACAGCGCCGAAGTCTTTCCCGGCGACATCGAACGCAATCCGGATTTCACGCTGCCCTCGGAAGCGATCGAGCAATCGATCCGCGCCGTCGCGGGCGCGCGCGTCGACTTTCTCGACGTGACGGCGCTCGCCTTGGCGCTGCTCGGCAACTCGATCGCCGCGAATATCTTCATGCTCGGGTTCGTGTGGCAGAAGGGCTACCTGCCGCTCGAAGACGCGTCGCTGCTGCGGGCGATCGAGCTGAATGGCCAGTCGGTGGCGATGAACCAGCAGGCTTTCTTGTGGGGGCGCCGCGCCGCGCATGATTTGCGCAGCGTCGAGGCCATCGCACGGGCGCAAAACAGCGCAAGCTCGCATCGAGAGAAGTCGCAAACGCTGGACGAGGTGATCGAACGCCGCGCCGCCTTTCTCGTCGACTATCAGAATGAGGCTTATGCGAAGCGCTACCGCGCGCGCGTCGAAGAAGTGCGGCGTGTGGAGGAGGCGCGCGTCGGGCCGAAGACCGAGCTGACGGAGGCGGTCGCGCGCTATCTTTTCA
>CAWFZD010000019.1:0-3339 GCA_963820145.1 uncultured Alphaproteobacteria bacterium | reverse complement strand
ACTAGCCCGAACGACACTGTGGCCCCGGCGCCGACCAGGCTGGTAAGGATGATGTAAAGGGCGTATCTGCTCGCCTCCGTCGTCGCGTTATAGGCGTAGTCATGAGCGGCTTTGGCGCCGACGCTGGCGAGTTCGTTCATCGCATCATTAAGCAATTCGGTGTATTTCATGCCGTTCTCCGCATAATAAACTATGGCGGCCTGGTCGGATTCTTGGGTGTTTTTTGCGAGCAACTCGTGCTGGTGGATTATTATGGGCAAGAGCTTCTGCCAGTTCGCGCTGACGGCGCTTAAGGGCTTTTCGATCGCGACGGCGCTTGGAGACTTATTGATACCCTCTAAATCTTCGGAAAACTGGTTGGTCACTTCTTCCGCCGCCTTTAAGAATTTGGCGCGCGTTTCGTGGTCGCTTTTTTCCAGGTACGCCTCGAGCAGGAAACGGTTGATGGCGTGGTTGTTGACGCGTAAGTGTTCAACTAAAACCGTGGTAGGCAATGTGCTGTTCGCGATATGAAAGAGGTCGCCCTTTTGTTTGTTGAAGGCGTGGACTGCGAAGCCGCTGACCGTGGCTAGCGACAGGGTGGAAATCGCGATGACTGAGACGAGCTTTCCTCGAATTCCGGAAAGCCAAATGCCAAAATACCTCATGTTGCTAAACCTCTGCTGTTTACGGTGAAGCGACTGTCTTATCCGTCTCACCTGCTTGATTCTCGTCGGTTGACGGGCCGGAAAACTTCAATGGAAAACTTCAATGGAAGGATTGTCGAGCTTCTTGAATTGGTAGTAGGAAATGCCGTCGAGTCCGATTAATCTCATAGAAAGGACTTACACCATGAAACTCGATCCAACATTTTTTAAGCCTTTCGTGGATGGAACATTACACACCCTTAAGGTATCCTGCTCATTGGAAGCTAAAGGTTTGAAGCCTTTCATCAAGGGAAAGGCACCGCAGCCGTCTTTCGATATCGCGGGAGTCATTGGCCTCACGAGCAGCGGATTCGTGGGAACCATCTCGATATGTTTTCCGGAGAAGGTCTATCTGACCGCGATGAGCAATATGCTCGGGGAGAAGTTCGCCGTAATCACGCCTGAGCTTCAGGACGGTGCCGCGGAGCTTTTGAACATGATTTTCGGCCATGCGAAGGTCGTACTGAATCAGCAGGGCCATACGATTCAAAAAGCCATCCCGACGGTAATTCGAGGGATCGGCCTTCAAACGACCTATATGGGAAAGCCTTTGGTGGTCGTGTTGCCATTCAGCACGGATGTGGGCGAAATTCACATCGAGATCTGCGCTGATCAGAATCCGTGAGCCTCGAGTATTTTAAAGAGCCTGAGTATTTGTAAGGAGAAGATTGAATGTTTGACCCAAAGACGAGAATTCTGATCGTAGATGACATGATGACCATGAGAAAACTCGTGGGGAAGGTTTGCAAGGAGCTCGGATTCACCGATCTGACCGAGGCGTCCGACGGCGCGAAGGCATGGGAGGCCATTTCGAGCGCTAGCCCCCCGTTTGGTTTGGTGATCTCGGATTGGAATATGCCGGGCACCAGCGGACTCGATCTCTTAAAGCGGGTGCGCGGTGACAGCAAGTACGGCCAGCTACCTTTCGTGATGGTGACGGCGGAAGCCGAGCAGCATCAGATCGTCGAAGCGGTTAAAGTGGGGGTCAGTAATTATCTGGTGAAGCCCTTCACCGCCGAAGCTCTCAAGGAAAAACTCGAGGCCGTTCACAAGAAGCTATGACCGAAAAGGTTGTTCCGCAGATTTTAATTTTGGGCTTGATGCCGGATTGTAGGGATGGCGTCGTGAAGTCTCGCGGCCAACGATCGTCGGGATCATCGAGAAAGCCTACGATATAGAAAAATTGATCGAAGAGCCCATGAATCCGGAGCCGCTCGCTATTTTTTGCGGTCCGGCCCCCGAAGGTTTGGCATTGTCCGAAGTGGCGCAAGCGCTCCGGATGCAATATCAAACAGTGCCAATTTATTTTGTCACCGGAATACGCGCGGGCTTTGAGCGCAAGGACTTCAAGAAAAATGGTTTTACGGACGCGTTTTTAATTCCGCTCGAGTCCACGCTCGTCAATGAGGTTATTCGGGACGTGATCGCCAGGAGTTCCAGAACGCGCCGCGGGCCTATAAGACGGTGAAGCTGGTGGACGTGACGCCGGGGGAGGTATTGGATTTCGATACCTTCATTTATCTGCCGGCCAATAAAAAGCACATCAAGTACTCGGCCGCCGGCGAGCCGCTCGATCGGGAGCGGGCCGATAGGCTGCTCAAGCATCAATTTAATTCCGTCGCGATTGACAAGGAGCAGATGCAGAACTTTTATCGGTTCACGGCGAATCAGTTGAAAAAACTTGGCAGTAATGCCGGGATGAGCGAGACGGAGAAGCAGGACAAGATTCGTACGGCGGTTCGGGATCTGATGGGGATCATGTTCAATGATTCAAGCAAGGAGGCGAGCACCGCGCATGGAAAGTTGATCGTCAACGACTGCCAGGAGATCGTTAAATCGTACGTTTTGGCCTCACCCGGGCAAAATAACTGGTATGAACGAATTTTAAGCATTACGAGCAACGGCAGCGATACTTTTTCCCATGCGGCGAATGTTTCGACTTTCGCGGCGCTTTTTTCGATGGGGCTTGAAATCGGCAAGCCCGAAGAGTTGGCGATGGCGGGGATTCTTCACGATATCGGGTTGGTCGATGTGCCGGCGGAGATTCAGCTTAGACCCGCGGAGCGCCGTAGTGAGGAGGAAGTTAAAAAGTACCAGGAACACGTAGCGCACACGGTAAGAATGATTCAGGAAAAAAAGCTCATCGTGTCGGACGTGGTTTTGAAGGCTATTTCGCAGCATCATGAGCGCTTTGACGGAACGGGCTATCCCAAGAGCTTGTCGGGTAAGAGAATAGCGTCTGAAGCCCAAGTTCTCGCGCTCGCCGATGAGTTTGAAAAGTTGACCCGCTCGGTGGCCGGTAAGCCCAACATGACTCCCAAACAGGCCATGGCGGAGCTTCATCGGCTCTGCTCGAACCCGGCAACGGCTCCCTTTAATCCCGAATTGATCCGGGGGTTGGGAAAGCTCTTCCCCTCCGAGTGATAGCCCTCGAAGCGCTCGGGGCAGTCCGAAAACGCTTTGAGCGGTCGCGTCTGAGGCTGAGTAAATGGGAGAGATCCCGGAGGTCGTTACTTGCGTCGTCCGCAAAGAGAAAAGGTAGAAGCGCGTGAGTCAAAAGCTTCATGCCAGTAATTAAAATCCGCGCGGAAAGCCGAGCGGCGTAGCGCCAGATGTTCCCAATAGGTTTCGCCCTGAAGGCTTCACGATAGAC
>CAWFZD010000018.1:0-11682 GCA_963820145.1 uncultured Alphaproteobacteria bacterium | reverse complement strand
CGCCGCCGCCTTGCGGACAAATTTATGCCGCAAACTCCCGGATGATGAGGCGTCTCGAAACGGGACCGGCGGCGGCCCCTTTGTCGCAGGAGACGAGATGAAGCGGGTTCTCGCCATTTCCGCGCCGATGCTGCTGGCGCTCGGCGCCGCGGGCTGCGTCAGCGGCGCCGCGCCCGATTATGTCGCGACGGCCTCGATTCCGACGCAGTCGCCGTCGACATCCCTACAAAAGACCGGTCGGGCGGCGCTCGAACAGCGCATCGCGGCACATGCCCGCGCGCAAAAAGTGCCGGAGTCGCTCATTCACGCCATCGTGCGTCGCGAGAGCAATTACAATCCCGCCTGCCGCAACGGCCCCTATTGGGGCCTGATGCAAATCCGGCGCGATACGGCCCGCAGCATGGGATATACGGGCTCCGCGGCGGGCCTGCTCGACGCCGAGACAAATCTCACTTACGCGGTCGCCTATCTCGCCAACGCCTATCGCGTCGCCCAAGGGAACGAACGGCGAGCGGTGCAACTTTACGCCGGCGGCTATTATTACGAAGCCAAGCGGCGCGGCCTGCTCGGCGAACTGCACCCGGCCCCCGACCCTCAGGAAATTTCGACCGCGTCGACCGACATCGCCTCGGCGCAATAAATCGCTCTCGCCTTTGCGCAATTAAGCGGCGCGTCGCATAATCTTCGAGCGCTTCGCATAATTCTAATGACATCGCCCTGATCTTGTCATAATGTCCCCCGGCCATGCAGGATGGGAGCCCAAGGCGCAGTCGCGCCTGAGGTTTTCGCCATCTGCGGTCCAAGTCGGGGAGGACGCCGGAGGCTGCTTCGCGCTGAAACATGCGCGTGCGCGTAGCGTTTAGGTCATTGGGCGCAAGACCCGAGGCTGGAGCGCAATAGACCGGTCAAGGACAAGGCGCCAAAGAGTGGGGAGAGGCGGGAGGCCGTCCCCGCTCTTTGTGTTTTTAGGACCCGGTGTTTTTAGGACCCGCCTTTCATTGTGAGCTTTACGCCGAGGCTCTCACTCAGCTCTCACTCTCTGCGCTTGACGCAGCGACGTCGCGTTCCTAAGTCTAGGCGGGTTTAAAAGAGGATTCTTTCGCATGGCCACCGAGAAAACCACCGACGCCACATTCAACGTTGATGTCCTGGAGTCCAAGACGCCAGTCGTCGTCGATTTTTGGGCGGAGTGGTGCGGGCCGTGCCGCATGATCGCCCCCTCGCTCGAGGAAATCGCCAAGGAACTCGGCGAAAAAGTCAAGGTGATCAAGCTGAACATCGACGAGAATCCCGGCGTTGCAGGCAAGCTCGGCATCCGCTCGATCCCGACGCTCATCGTCTTCAAGGACGGCAAGGCCGTCGCACAGAAGGTCGGCGCCGCGGCGAAGGGCGAGTTGATGCGCTGGATATCGGGCGCGATCTGACGCTTCGGCGTCGCGCGCGATGAACGCCGGGCTGCTCGACCTTTCGCCGCAAGAAGCCGAAGCCGTCTGGTTGAGCCTCAAGGTCGCCGGCGTCGCCACGCTCGCCGGGCCGCCGTTCGCCGTTCTGGTCGCTTACATCCTCGCGCGCTTCGCCTTTCCAGGCCATGCGATCCTCAACGCGCTCTCGCATCTGCCACTCGTGCTGCCGCCGGTCGTGACCGGCTATGCATTGCTGTTTCTGTTCGGGCGGCAGGGACCTCTCGGCGCCTTTTTGGCCGAATATTTCGGCGTCGTCTTCGCCTTCCGCTGGACCGGCGCGGCGCTGGCGGCGGGGGTGATGAGCTTTCCGCTGCTGATCCGCCCGATGCGCCTGTCCTTCGAGGCGATCGACCCGCGCCTCACCCAGGCCGCCCGCTCACTCGGCGCGGGCCCGCGGCGGCCTTTGTCCTCGTCGAACTGCCGCTCGCTTTGCCTGGAGTCATCACGGGCGGCGTTCTCGGCTTCGCCAAGGCGCTCGGCGAGTTCGGCGCGACGATCACCTTCGTCTCCAACATTCCGGGCGAAACGCCGCACCATCCCGGCGGCGATCTACAGTCTGATGCAGTCTCCCGACGGCGACGCCGGCGCCGCGCGTCTCGCGCTCATCTCGGTCGCCATCGCCGTCACCGCGCTGCTCGTCTCGGAAGCGCTGCAAAGACGCGCCGGCGCGCGGGCATGATCGCCGTCGACGTCTCTTTGACGCGCGGCGATTTCTCGCTCCGCGCCGCCTTCGAAACCAAGGCGCGCATTCTTGCGCTCTACGGTCCCTCGGGCGCCGGCAAAACGACGCTGGCGCTCGTCATCGCGGGTCTGCTGCGTCCGGATAGGGGCTTCGTGCGCCTTGGCGAAGACCCTCTCACCGATACGGACCGGCGTATTTTCGTCCCCGAGCGGGCCGCGTCGGGGTCGTGTTTCAGGACGCGCTGCTGTTTCCACATTTGAACGTGCGCCAGAACCTCTCTTTCGGGCGGCTCTTTTCGCCGCAAAACGAGCGGCGCGCGTCTTTCGACGGGGTCGTCGATCGGTTGGAGCTGCGCGCGCTCTTGCCGCGCCGACCGGGCGGAACTCTCCGGCGGCGAAAAGCAGCGCGTGGGTTTCGCGCGGGCGCTGCTGGCCAGCCCCCGCCTTCTCGTCCTCGATGAGCCGACCGCATCGCTCGACCCTGCGCGTCGGCGCGAGATCATGCGCCTCATCGAGATGATGCGCGACGACTTCGGCGTGCCCATCGTGTTGGTGTCGCACGTCGCCGAAGAGATTTCGCGCCTCGCCGACGAGGTCGTCGCGCTCGATCGCGGCGCCGTCGTCGCGCACGGCGCGCCGGCCGACACGCTGCCGGGAGCCGCAAGACGCATATCAGGCGGGCGTTTCATGTTGGCGAGCACGCTGCGCGCACATGTCGCCTGTGTGGAAGAGGAGTTCGGCATCACCAGGTTGCGCCATCCTGCGGGAGAAATCATCGTCGCGGCGCGCTTAACGGCGTCGCCTGGGCCGGTCGAGGTCGAAGTGAAAGCGACCGACGTCGTGCTCGCGAAAAACCTCGCGCCGACCTCGAGCTTGCGCTCCGCGCTGCGGGGACGGATCGCCAGGATCGACGCCAATTCCTCGCCGCTCGCCTTCGTGACGCTTGAACTTGCCGGCGGCGAACAGCTTTACGCGGCGGTGACGCGGCTCGCGCTCGCCGAGCTTGGCTTCAAAGCAGGCGACGAGGTTTTCGCGCTCGTCAAGTCGGTCGCTCTCGACGAGCGGGGGATGTAAGAGCCGCCAGGCGAATCTGCCGGCTCGACAGCGGCGGCGCTTCTCAACCATGCAGGCCGCGTCCCCTGCGGGAGAAGTCTGATGTTTTGCCGCGTCACAAGCCTCGTCGTTTGCCTCGTCGCGCTCTCGGGCCTTACTCCCGCGCGTGCGCAAAATCCGCGCGCCGACGATTTCCCGCCCGCGGAGCTGCGCCTCATGCCTTATCGCGGCGCGCTGCCGCTGTGCGAAGACCCGGGCGTTCTGGACAAGATCCAGCGCGACTATTCGGCGAGCGGCGCCGAGCTCGCCGCGAGCGGCGTCTTCATCGCCGCCTTCGAAAACGTGAATGAAACCGGCTTTCGCAAAGCGGGCCAGAGCTTCATTCCGCGTCGCGACTGCGAAGCGCGCGCTGTCTTCAGCGACGGCGGCGCGCGGCGCATCGTCTATGACATCGCCGAGGACCAGGGCTTTCTTGGGCTAGGCCCCGGCGTGAGCTGGCGCATCGTCGAGAAAGCGACGCCGCGGTGAAAAACGATCTGGGGTTGACAGTGAAACGTCTCGCTCTCGCGCTCGTCCTGTTCTCGCTCGCCGCGCCGGCGCTGGCCAAGGACTGCATCCTCGACAAATGCGCTGACAAAAACCCGCCGCCGCCCGCATCACCTTCGGCGCAAGAGCCGGTCCCGCAGCGCGCGCCGGCGGGAAGGCCGAGCGCGCTCGCGCCCGGAGATTTCGATTTCTACGTTCTGGCGCTCTCCTGGTCGCCGGGCTTTTGCGAGCAGAGCAGCTCCAATTCGCGGCAATGCGAGCCGGGGCAGAAACTCGGCTTCGTCGTGCATGGGCTCTGGCCGCAATATGAGCACGGTTTCCCGAGCGAGTGCGGGGGCGGCGGGACGACCGTGTCGCGCCTCGCGCTCGAACGCGCCAAGGGCCTCTATCCCGACGAAGGATTGGCGCGGCACGAATGGCGCACGCATGGCGCCTGCACCGGACGCAGTCCCGGCGATTATTTCGATGATGTCGCGCGCGCGCGAAACAGCGTGACGATACCGGACCTCTTCAAGGCGCCGAGCGCCGATCAGACGCTCTCGACGCAGGAGATCGAACAGGACTTCCGCGACGCCAATCCGCGGCTGCGCCCGGGCATGATGGGCGTCGAATGCAAGGGCGAGACGCTGTCGGAAGTGCGCATCTGCGTGACCAAGGACCTCGCCGCCTTTCGGCCCTGCCCCGAGATCGCCAGACGCAGCTGTCGCTTGCGCAGCCTGCACATCCCGGCGCCCTATTGAGCGCATGAATTATCGCCACGGCTTCCACGCCGGCAATTTCGCCGACGTGTTCAAACATGCGCTGCTGACGCGGCTGCTCGCGCATCTGCAGCGCAAGGAAACGCCCTTTCGCGTCATCGACACCCATGCCGGCGAGGGTGGTTATGATCTCTTTTCTGACGAAGCCGAACGCACCGGCGAATGGCGCGGCGGCGTCGGCCGGCTTGGCGATTTGAGCGACTGTCCCGCGGCGACATCCGATCTGCTTGCGCCATATCTCGCCGCGCTCGGTCCTTTCGAAAGCGGGCGCCCGCGGCTTTATCCGGGCTCTCCGCTCATCGCGCAGCGCTTCTTGCGCGCGCAGGATCGCGCGATATTTTGCGAATTGCGCGAAGACGGTTTTGCGGCCTTGCAGAAACGTTTCGCACGCGACAAACGCGTCAAGACAATCCGACTTGACGGCTATACCGGCCTTGGCGCGTTCACGCCGCCGATCGAGCGACGCGGCGTCGCGCTGGTCGATCCGCCCTTCGAGCGCGCGGACGAATACGCCGCGATGTTCGACGCTTTTTTGAATGCGCATCGCAAATGGCCGACCGGAATTTACGCGCTCTGGCATCCGATCAAGTCCGCCACGCAGACGCGCGCCTTCTACGAGGCGTTTCGAAGAAGCGAGGTTCGCCGCGTGCTGCGTCTCGAATTTTGCGTCGGCGGCGGTTCGGAGCGGCTGGATCGTTGCGGCCTCGTCGTCGTCAATCCGCCATTCGGCTTCGACGCGGAGGCGCGCGCGCTGCTGCCCTTCCTGGCCGAGAGACTGGCGCAAGGGCCCGGCGCGGGATTTGTAGTTGAGGAGGTTGCGGGGGAGTGATAGCCTTTCGTCTTGACTTCATCCTTAACTCGCGACGATCAAAATTTTTCCTGATCACGCTGATTATGGGCGGGCGCCCTCTTGTGCTTTTCGAAGAGGATTTAGATAATGTTCGCGCGACGAACCCTCCTTCTGACCATTGTGCCTGGGTTGATCTCCGGCGCCGCATCGGCGGGGACGACATTCACCTTTTCCTCTATTCCATATCTGGTCGTGCGTTCGACCGGGAGCGAGTTCGGACGCATCGCTACGCGCTTCCTGCGCAAGTCGAAATAACGTCGAACTGCGCATCGGGGCCGATGTGGGCGCCGGCGAGGGAAAAGGCGAATCCATTTCCGTGAAGCTGGAAAGCAATAGCAAGTCGCTGACTCTCGAGGGCGTTTCACAGCGAAGCGAGGATTTTGAGATGACTGCGGGAACGGAATTGGTCACGCGAGTGTCATTGGAAAATCCCATCTTTTCGCTGCTGTCGGCAGGCCCCGGTAACCATTGTAACGCCAAAAGGAAAGAGGGTTTCTCGCTGGATCGAAAAGGACGCCAAGGCCATCGTGGCTAAATTCGTGAAGGCGTGCGACGCGCTCTAATCGCCAGCATTTTAGGAAGAGCTCTCGCCGATGCTCACTCTTCGCTATTCGCCTGCTTCGCCCTACGCCCGCAAGACGCGCATCGCCGCCGACATGCTTGGGCTTTCCGAACGCATAAAAATCGTCCCCGCCGACACCGCGGATCCCGCCGACGACATTCGCGCGCAAAATCCGCTCGGCAAAATTCCGACGCTGATTTTGGAAGACGGGTCGACGCTTTACGACAGCCGCGTCATCGCGGAATATTTCGATGCGCTCGCCGGCGGCGGCAAACTGTTTCCTGCCGACCCCGGGCGACGCTTTGCGGCGCTGCGCCTGCAGGCGCTCGGCGACGGCGTCAACGACGCGGCGCTCCTGTTGCGCTACGAGGCGGCGCGCGCGGAGGACATGCGCTCCGAGAGCTGGACGAATTCTGCAGCAAGGCAAGATCGATCGCGCGCTCGGCGCGCTGGAGTCCGCGCCTCCCGCCGGCGAAATCGACATCGGGCATATCGCCCTCGCCTGCGCGCTCGGCTATCTCGACCTCCGCTTCGCTAGCGCCTGGCGGAAAACGCGTCCAAGGCTCGTCGCCTGGCTCGAGAATTTCTCGCGCCGCACGCCCGCTTTCGAGGCGACGAAGGCTTAAAAAAATCGCGCGGGATTTTCCCGCGCGAAACTCCGAAGACAACTCAGGTCGTCGGCGACTTCCAGACGACGTCATCGCCCGGCTTCTTATCGGTCTGCGCGATCTCCTGCGGCGGCTTCCACTCGCCGGCGGCGGCGCCCGGCGCCGAGGACGCGCTCGCGACAGGCGCGGTGGAGTCGGGAATGCGCAGCACCTGGCCCGGGAAGATCTGGTCGGCGTTCTTCAGCATCGGGCGGTTGGCTTCGAAGATTTTTTCATATTTCGCGCCCTGGCCCTGTCCGTAATGTTCCTCGGCGATCTTCCACAGCGTGTCGCCGCGCTTGACGGTGTAGAATGCAGAGTTGGCGTGGGGCGTGTCGACCACGATGTTGTTGAGGACTTGCGTCACGCCCTTGGTGTTGCCGATGGCGAGCGCGATCTTCTCGGACTCCGTCGTCGTGGCGGCGGACCCGGTGAGCGTGACCTTGGAGCCGTCGACCGCGATGTCGACTTTAGAGGCGTCGAGGCCGAGCTTGCTGAGTTCGGCTTTCAGCTCGGCCGGCGGGGCGGCGGTTGTGTCCGTCGCGCCCGCGGGAGCCGGAGCGTCGCTCTTATGTTGCAGGAAATCCAGAATGCCCATTACGCTCTCCTTGGTTTTCGCAATTAGCGCTCGGCAACCGCGATGAGCGCTCCGCCATTATAGCCGCCGATGAAATAGCGCGCATGTGACAAAAGTCCCGCCAGTTCGCGCTGGCGGAACAAAGCATGTTGAGGGAAGCGTCGCGCGAGAGCGTTTTTGCTGCCGGCCTGCGTCAGAAATGATAGTTGAAGCCGACCCGGAACAGGTTGTTGTTCACCCCGGACTCCAAGGCGTTCGGGGTGAAGTTGAAGTAGCGGTCGGAACCGACCGAGGTGAACAGATACTCCGCTTTGGCCGAAAGATTGCTTGTGAGCATATATTCGATGCCGGCGCCGAGCGCCCAACCTGTCTGATAGGTCGATTGTTGACCGTAGAAATTCGTCCACAGGCTGCCGAGCGCCACGGTGTTGTCGCTGGCGGCGAAGCCGCCTGTGAGATAGACCATCGCACGATCGAAGGTGTAGCCGACGCGGGCCCGCACCGTGAGCAGATCATTGACCCGGCCCGAGGTCGAAACCCCAAAATAGGGATTTTGGGAGGTCTTCATGCTGGCGAAATCGAAGTC
Organism: uncultured Alphaproteobacteria bacterium; assembly: GCA_963820145.1. GTDB lineage: Bacteria > Pseudomonadota > Alphaproteobacteria > Rhizobiales > Beijerinckiaceae > Methylocystis. Next base: position 3,959 of record CAWFZD010000018.1, on the reverse strand, counting down.
GCCCTCGACGCCGAGGATCAGATTGGGCGCCGCCTGGAAATTATAGCCGGCCGTGCCGCCGATGAGCCCGCCCGTCGGATTGCCGACGAAAGTGTAGTTGTCGTTGGTGAAAGCGGAGAAACCCACGCCGGCGTTGACGCCGAGATAGAAGCCTTGCCAGCTCGAAACCGGCGCCGGAGAATAATAATCCGGCGGCGCCGAGCGCGGCGGCAGGTCTGCCGCGTCAGACTGCGCCGCGAACAAGACGAGCGGCGCGAGAACGCTCAATAGAAGCAAGTTTCTCAAGGCGCTGATCATGGCTCGAAACTCCGTTGACGCTGCGCCAACCCTATTTGGGCCCAGCGCTATGCCCGACGCTTACAGCTCACGCTTGCAGGCGTTTTGCTCCCCGGAATTAAAATCATTTATCTTAACGGAACCCTGCCTATAGCCGACATCCTGACGCATCGGAGACAGGCGTCGATGCCGTTTACATGAATATATTGGTTAATTCGTCGATAAGAACATACATATAGTTATATGATCAAGATTTATACTTCGTTCGCAGGCTTGAACGGCTGCGCTTTCGGTCTAGATTGATTAATAAAATGTGATTACGCGCTGGAAAGGGGATGTCGATGGGCGGGACTGCGGATTTGGGGCCGGCGCTGGTCACGGGCGCCGCGCGGCGCATTGGGCTGGCGTTGGCGCAGAGCTTCGCCCGTCGCGGGCGTCCCGTCGTCCTGCACGCCTCGCAGCGCTCGCTTGAAGACGCCGCGCGCGAGGCCGAACTGCTGCGCAAAGCCGGCTGGCGCGCCGAGGCGGTCGCCGCCAATCTTTTCGACGCAAGCGAGGCGCAGGCGCTGACGGCGCGCGCGCAGGGGTTTTTCGGTCCCGTCACGCTGCTCGTCAACAACGCCTCGCTGTTCGAAAGCGACCGCGCCGAGGACTTCTCGCTCGATGTTTACGAACGGCACATGGCGGTCAATCTGCGCGCGCCGCTGCTGCTCGCGCAGGCCTTCGCTGCGCAACTGCCGGAAGGCGCGGAAGGCGCGATCGTCAATATGATCGACCAGCGCGTGCTGCGTCCGACGCCGCGCGACTTCACCTACAGCGTCGCGAAATCCGCGCTGTGGTCGGCGACGCAGACCATGGCTCAAGCCTTCGCCCCGCGCATAAGGGTCAACGCGGTCGGCCCTGGTCCGACGCTGCCGAACCGCGCGCTCGGCGACGAGGATTTCGCGCGCGAGGTCGCCGGCGTGCTTCTGCAACGCCAGGTCGAACTCGGCGAGATCGTGCAGGCGGTCCTCTATCTGGCGTCGGCGCGCAATGTGACGGGTCAGCTCATCGCCGTCGACAGCGGCCAGCATCTCTCCTGGCGCACGCCGGACGTGACGGGGGAGTAGCCCTCTTCAAATCACGTAACTGAACGCGTCATAGGCAAGCTCGCTGAGCAACTGATCCATGTCGCGCGCCGGCTCGGCGCAGCCGGCGGGTCCGACGACCTTGGCCGGCACGCCGGCGACCGTGACGTTGCGCGGCGTGCTTTTGAGCACGACCGATCCGGCTGCGACGCGCGTGCAGGCGCCGATCTCGATATTGCCGAGGATTTTAGCGCCGGCCCCGATCAGCACGCCGCGGCGCACCTTGGGGTGTCGGTCGCCGGTCTCCTTGCCGCTGCCGCCGAGCGTCACATTTTGCAGGATCGAGACGTCGTCCTCGACGACCGCCGTCTCGCCGACGACGAGGCCGGTCGCGTGATCGAGAAATATCCCGCGTCCAAAGCGCGCGGCGGGGTGGATGTCGGTCTGGAACACCTCGGAGCCGCGGCTCTGCAGATAGAGCGCGAAGTCGATGCGCCCGCGTCGCCACAGCCAATGCGCCAAACGGTGGCCCTCGATCGCGTGAAAGCCCTTGAAATAGAGGAAGGGATCGATGAGCCGCCCGCAGGCCGGATCGCGCTCGACGACCGCGGTGAGATCGGCGCGGAACGCCTCGACGATCGAAGGCTCGTCGGCGACGGCGAGGCGAAAGGCGTCGGCGATGATCTGCGCCGAGAGCGCCGGCGCGTCGAGCCGCGCCGACACGCGCCGGACCATCGCTTCAGCGAAGCTCTCGCAGTTGAGGAGCGAACCGACGATGAGCGGCGTCAGCGTCGGATCGAGCTCCAACGCCGCCGACGCCTCCTCGCGCATGTGCCGCCACAGCGCGTCGCTGTGGCAGATCTCTTTGAGTTCCGCGCGCGCCTCGGCCGCGACGCCGTCAGAGCCGGGCGCAAACTCTTTCGCCAAAACCCGCGTCACGGCCTCTCTCCCCAAAAGTCTCAGAATTTAACCTGAGGCGCGTTTTCCGCTCCTTCGCTGGCGGTGAACTCGGCGAGCGGTTTCTCCGAAGCGAAAAAGGTCTTCGCCCACAGCACGGTGGGGAAGGTCCGCAGCGACAGATTGAAGTCGCGCGCCGCCTCTATATAGTCGCGCCGCGCCACATTGATGCGATTTTCAGTTCCTTCGAGCTGCGACTGCAGCGCCAGGAAGTTCGCGTTGGACTTGAGGTCGGGATAATTCTCGGTGATCGCCAGCAAATGGCCGAGCGCGCCCGTGAGCTGCGCCTGCGCCGCCTGAAACTCCTTGACTTTTTCCGGGTCGGTCAGCGACGAGGCGTCGACCTTGACCTGCGTCGCCTTGGCGCGCGCTTCCGTAACCTGCGTCAGCACGTCTTTTTCCTGCTTCGCGTAGCCTTGCACGGTCGCGACGAGATTGGGAATGAGATCGGCGCGACGTTGATATTGCGCCTGAACTTGCGCCCACTTTGCTTTGGCGTTCTCCTCCAGCGTCGGGATCGTGTTATAGCCGCAACCGGCGAGAGTGAGGCCCAGCAGAGCCGCGACCGCAAGCGAACGCCAACGGGAAATGAAACTCATAGCAATCTCCATGGCTGACCCGCGTCGGCGACGCCGGACGACTTGGATTTTAGGCTTTGACGCACGAAATTTAAAGGGCGGCGGCGCTGCCGTCGCTCTTCTGGCGCAAAGGTTGCGTAGACGCGGCGACCCCGGCGCGCTTCCAGGATGACGAACGGCCCCCATGACCATCGACGAGATCACCGAGAACTTCAGCCTGCTCGACGAATGGGACGATCGCTACCGCTATCTGATCGAACTCGGCCGGACGCTGCAACCCCTTCGCAAGGAGGCCTATAGCGACGCGCACAAGGTGCGCGGCTGCGCCAGCCAGGTCTGGCTCGACGTCGAACGCAGCGAAGACGCGGGCGGCAAGAAAATTCTGGTCCTGCATGGCGATAGCGACGCTCACATCGTTCGCGGCCTCGTCGCTCTGGTGCTCGCGCTGTATTCCGGACGCAGTCCGCAGGAGATCATCGCCACCGACGCGCAACCGCTGTTCGCCGATCTCGGCCTCGCGCAGCATTTGACGCCGCAGCGCGCCAATGGGCTCCGCGCGATGGTCGATCGCATCAAGAGCGAAGCGCGCGCCGCCTGAAGCGGGATTCTCAACCTCGAGCACACGCGAAATTGCTTTGCAGTCTGTCGCGCTTTGCCTAAAAGTCGGCGAACCTGAATGTCGCGACGCGATCGCGTCGACACTGGCGAGCGAGCCTTGCGCATGTTCCTCGAACGTCTTCTTTTCTTGGTGACCGCCACGTTTGTTTTCCTTTGCGTCGGCGTGGCGCTCGTGCTCGTCGCCGAGAATCCCGCCAAGCCGGCCGCTGAAACGGGCGCAGCTCCGGCGATGCATGTCGCGGCGGCGCCGGCGAAGGTCGTAGAGCCCGAAAAGCCGGAGACCGCGCCCGCGCGCGCGCGCATGGCGTCAGCGGCGTCGGCTGGCGGAAAGCGCGAGATCGTCACCGGCGCACGGTCGTCATGGGGAGCGCAGGGCAATCTGCCTCCAGGTCATTGGCGATGCCCATGGTCGTGCTGGTGATCTGGATGACCACAGGCGGGACCGTGATCATGGTCGTGATGA
>CAWFZD010000017.1:0-61678 GCA_963820145.1 uncultured Alphaproteobacteria bacterium | reverse complement strand
CAAGTCTCGTCGAGGCTGGCCTGATCTCGCCCGGCGCCGCGCTCACCGATGCGGCGCGCCGACACAACGCCCTCGTGCGCGCCGACGGCGCGCTGGCGATCGGCGCCGTCGTTGGTTCGATCCATAAGACCGGCGCGCTCGTGCAGGGGCTACCGGCTTGCAACGGCTGGACCTTCTGGCATTACGAAGACCAAGGCCGGCTCCTGCCGATCGACGCGTTGCGCGCCAGAGTGCGGGAGCAATTGCGCCAAGCCGCCGAATAACGCCGCGCCCGCTTGAAATTTAAGCTTTCGTCAGCGAGTTCCGCGCTTTGACGGCGCGCCGCACTTCTCAACCGCGGAAAAGAAGCGTATATCGCGCCGCCATCAACCCGGCGGCTGACCCGACGCCCGCGCTTAGCCCGCACTTTTGGCCCGCACTTTTGGCCCGCGCGTTTGGCCGAGGCGTGCATGGAGTTCGTCGGCACAGGAATTCCGCATGAATGAGAATTTGAGCGCCGAGCCTGCTCGCCAGAAACTGGAAAGCGCTCAAAAGCTGCCCGCCGCGGCGCCTGCGCCCTGCGCCGAAACCGCCCACCACGGCCGCGGCGCGCTACCGGCGTTGATCGTCGGAATCCGTCGGCGTCGTCTACGGCGACATCGGCACCAGCCCGCTTTATGCGCTGCGCAAGTCGCTCGACCATATCAAGGCGACGGCGTGAACGACGGCGCAGTCATCGGCATCGTCTCGCTGCTGATCTGGGCGCTGTTCTTCACCGTCACGCTGAAATATGTCCTGTTCCTGATGCGCGCCGACAACAAGGGCGAGGGCGGCATGCTGTCGCTGATGGCGCTGGCGCAAAACGCGCTCGGCCGGCGCACCGCGCTGGTGTTCCTGCTCGGCGTCGCGGGCGCGGCGCTGTTTTCCGGCGACGCGATCATCACGCCGGCGATCTCGGTGCTTTCGGCGGTCGAGGGTCTCGAATCATCGTCGACGCCGATCGTTCGACGCCCTATGTGCTGCCGCATCACGTCGTCATCCTGGTCACGCTGTTCTGGGTCCAGAGCCAGCGGCACGGCGCAGGGTGGCGGCGCTTTTCGGCCCGATCATGGTGGTGTTCTTCCTCGTCGATCGGCGTCGCTCGGCGCGATGCATATTCGCCGATGCGCCGCGCATCCTGCGCGCGTTCAATCCGCTCGATCGGCGTGCGCATTCCTGTTCGGTCACGGCTCGATCGGCTTCGTCGCTGCTGGGCTCCGTCTTCCTCGCGCGTCACCGGCGCCGAGGCGCTTTACGCCGATATGGGCCATTTCGGCCGCACGGCCGATCCAGCTCGCCTGGCTCTTCTTCGTGCTGCCGGCGCTGATGCTGAATTATCTCGGCCAGGGCGCGCTGATCCTCGCCCGATCCGGAGGCGGTCGACAATCCCTTCTTTCCTCTGGCGCCGGGCTGGGCGCTGCTGCCGCTCGTCGTGCTCGCCGACGGTCGCGACCGTCATCGCCAGCCAGGCGGTGATCACCGGCGCGTTTTCGCTCGCGCGCCAGGCGATCCAGCTCGGCCTGCTGCCGCGCCTGGAGATCACCGCACACCTCGGAGACGCAGGAGGGCCAGATCTTCATCGCCGCGCGTCAACCGGCTGCTGCTGATCGGCGTCCTGATCGCTCGTCTTCGCTGTTCAAGAATCCTCGGCGCTGCTCGCCAACGCCTACGGCATCGCCGTGACCGGCACGATGGTGGCGACGACCGCGCTCGCCTTTGTCGTGGTCTGGAAGATGTGGCGCTGGCCGCTGTGGGCCTCGGCGACGCTGATCGCCGGCTTCCTCTCGGTCGACCTCGCCTTCCTCGCCGCCAATCTCATCAAAGTCGTCGACGGCGGCTGGGTGCCGCTTGGCTCTCGGCGCCTGTTCGATGGTCGTCATGTGGACCTGGGTGCGCGGCACGCATCTGCTCGCCGAAAAGACCCATCGCGATTCGATTCCGATCATGGATCTGATCCGCATGCTGGAGAAGTCGAAGCCGACGCGCGTTCCGGGAACGGCTGTGTTCCTGACCAGCGACCCGAATGTCGCGCCCTCGGCTCTTCATGCACAATCTCAAGCACAACAAGGTGCTGCATGAGCGCGTGCTGGTCATCAGCGTCAACACCGAGGACGTGCCGCGCGTGCGGCCTGCAAAACGCTTCGAGCTCGAGAAACTTTCGGATGATTTCACGCGCGTCACGCTGCATTACGGCTTCATGGAGAGCCCGCGCGTGCCGGCGGCGCTGGCCGCGATGCGCAAGGCGGGTTTGAAATTCGACATCATGACGACGTCGTTCTTTTTAGGCCGCCGCACGATCAAGACGAGCGGCAGTTCCGAAATGCCGCGCTGGCAGGACAGTCTCTACGTCGCGCTGACGAAGCAGTCGGCGAATGCGACGGACTTCTTTAGCATCCCCTCCGATCGCGTGGTCGAGCTTGGCGCGCGCGTGACGATTTGAGGTTGCGCCGCGGTCCGCTCAGTTTCCGATTCATTTTGCAGCCGATCGTGGCCGCCATACTCGCGATCGTCTCGGGCTGGCATGACGTCAGGCATGGCGGCGCCATCGGCTAGGGAAGCAAAGCGATGAATGACAGCGGGCGAAATCTGAACGATATACTGGCTATGGATCGAACCCGTATGGCGGCGGAGCGCACGCTGATGGGGTGGATCCGCACGTCGTTTTCGATGATCACCTTTGGATTCACAATTTATAAAGTGCTGCAGGAACTTCGCGGCCGGCTGGCGATTCCGGCCGGAGAAGAGCAAGAGCCCAGACATCTCGGGCTGGCGCTGGCGATCATCGGAACCCTGGGGCTGGTCGGCGCCTGCGTGCAGCACCGGATTTACACGAAACAACTCAGACATGAAAAAACGCCCTGGGATCTCACTTTTCTGATCGCATGTCTGGTCGCGTGCCTCGGCCTGCTGATCGTCGGCGGCCTGATGTTCAGAATTGGGCCCCTCAGATGAAGCAGTCTGGAGCGACGCCGAGCAGTTCAGCGTCAATTTGAACATCAGGACTCTTCGCCGCATGGTCTCGAGAGCCAGGCCGTCATAACATTATCTTGACTTTCAGTGAGCTTGCGATCGCCGCCAATCGGATGGCCAACAATATAATGCGCTGGGGAACGGTCATCGCCGACGAAGCAAAAATAGTCGGGAAGCGACTGGCAACTCTCCCGGGGATTTCACAAGAGAGGGTTGAACCATGGCGAATGAGGGCATGAAACTCAGCACCGTGCCGTTGGATTGGAAAGAGGTGTACTACACCAATTGTCCCCTCGTATCCGCCAGCAATGTCGACCAGGAACTGGGTTGGACGCGGGAGGAGTATAAGAAGATCGGCGTGAAATACGCGTTTCTTCGCTCCACCCAGCAAAACGATTGGTACCCGCACTACATCCACAATCTCGACAACCTCATCCGCTTCGGCGGTCTGTTCCCCCCCGTGCATGTTCACGCCGACATCCGCAGGACGCGGCTCCTGGGGGCGACGCATGTTTATGAGGGCGGCTGCATGCTGGTCCGCGCGAGGGACGACATCTATCGGATGTGCGAACTGAAGGGTAAAAAGATCGGGCTCTCGAAGAGCCTGAACACCATCAAGACGGACTGGTGGCGCATCCAGGAGGAACAAGGCATCGAGTTGATGCTCCGCTTGAACGGCATGACCCGCAACGACGTGGAGATCGTGGAGTTCCCGTACCCGGACGACTGGTACAACAATCCCGAAATGGTCGGCCCGCCTATGGAGAACCCGTCGGAATTGTGGCTCAAGCGCGACCACAAGCACGACCTGGCGTTCCGTCCGCTGGAGACCGCGCTGTTGAATGGCGTCGTCGATGCGATCTACACGCAGAGCAAAGTCACGCATCACCTTCAGGAGGCGACCGGCAAGATCAAGGCGATCGAGGATTTTTCCAGATATCCGGATTGGACCTTGCAGGTGGCCAATGTTCCCGCCGTCATCACTTGCAGTGACGTGATGGCCGAGAAGCACCCCGAGCTCGTCGTCACCTTCATGAAAGGCATGATCAAGGTCGGACGCTGGGCCAACGAGCACAAGCACGCCGCAGCTGCGATCCTCGACAAGCAGACCTTCTATCTGGATGTCGAGGACACCTACCGGGGCATCGAGCACGTCGACATGGTCCCGAACCTGTCGGCGCAGAATATGGCCTCAATTGAGATCGGCAAGGACTTCATGCTGAGCCACGGCTACATCAAGAACGACTTCGATGTGCAGAAGTGGGCGGCGCCGGAATTCCTCGAAGCCGCGGCGAAGGAACTGATCAATGAACGCTGGGCGAAAGTCACCGGCGACAAGCTTCCCGAAGCGTCAATATTGCGGCTTGGATAATCTGGAAAAGGCGCGGCGCGGGGCTTGTACGCTGGACAGCCTTGGCCGCGGGAGGAAGTGAAGCGGCGTTTTCTCAACGAGTAACGGCCGCAATGGCGCAAGTTCGGTGCGCCGCTTCGGCGCGCAGGGACGCCAGAGTTCCCTATGTCGCCACAAGATCCCAAGAGGCGCGAGATGAAGATCGTCATTGTCGGTGGTGTCGCTGGCGGAGCTTCCTGCGCCGCGCGGTTGCGTAGGTTGGACGAGAAGGCCGAGATCCTCATGGTGGAGCGCGGGCCCTATGTCTCCTATGCGAACTGCGGTCTTCCCTATCACGTATCTGGCGTGATCGAGAGGGAATCCAGCTTGTTGGTCGCGAGCGAACAATTGTTTCGCAAACAATTTGCGATCGACGTGCGCACGAATTGCGAAGCCATTTCGATCTCTCCAAAGGCGAAGAACGTCGAATTGCGCAATGTCACGACCGGAGAGGTGACGACGGAGTCATACGACAAGCTGGTTCTGTCGCCCGGCGCGACATCGATTCGTCCACCGCTGCCGGGTATCGATCTGCCAGGAATTTTCCAGGTGCGGACCGTTCCAGACGCGCGGACCATCCGCGAATGGATCGAACGGGGCACGACCTTCCTGGCGGGGATGTATAATTATTCGGGGATTCAGTTCGTGAAACCCACCAGGCGCGCGGTGGTGATCGGCGGCGGATTCATTGGCCTCGAGATGGCGGAGAACCTGGTTCATCTCGGGTTTGACTTGACGCTCGTCGAAATGCTCGACCAGGTGCTGGCTCCTCTCGACCGCGAGGTCGCCCGCCTCGTCGAGGGTCATCTGAGAAGCCATGGCGTAAAGTTGGCGCTTGGCGACGGCGTCGCCGCATTCCAGCAGTTGGAGGGCGGCGCGTTGGAGGTGAAGACCAAGTCCGGCAGGGCGTATTTGGCCGACATCGTGATCCTCGCTCTGGGCGTGCGGCCGGATACTTCTCTGGCGAAGACGGCGGGGCTCGACATCGGCGAACGCGGAGGCGTCCGCGTTGACGACCAGATGCGCACGAGCGATCCGGATATCTTCGCCGTCGGCGACGCTATCGAGGTCAAGGACTTTGTGACCGGCCAGTGGAGCCTTGTGGCGTTGGCTGGGCCGGCGAACCGGCAGGGCCGCATAGCGGCCGATGCGATCGCCGGACGCGATTCCCGTTACCGCGGGACTCAGGGCACTGCGATCATCGGGCTGTTTGGCGCGGCCGCCGCCTGGACCGGGGCCAGCGAAAAAACGCTCCAGAAGCTCGGCGATGAGGACTTCGAGAAAATCTACCTCTTCCCGAATTCCCACGCAGGGTATTTTCCGGGCGCCAAGATGATCGGGATGAAGGTCATCTTTCGCAAATCAGACGGACGAACTCCTCGGCGTTCAGGCGCTCGGCAGGGACGGGCCGGCCGTGGACAAACGGATCAGCGCCCTGGCCATCGCCATCCAGATGGGCGCGACGATCTACGACCTCGAAGAAGCCGAGTTGTGCTACGCGCCCCAGTTCGGCAGCGCAAAGGATCCGATCAATTTCGCCGGGATGGTGGCCGCCGATGTGCTGCGTGGCGACATGCCGCTCGTCCATTGGGACGCCACGGCCGAAGGATTCCTGCTCGACGTGCGGGAGCCGGTGGAGTTGGTGGTGGAGCATGTGCCGGGCGCGGTCAATATCCCGCTGGGGCAACTCCGCGCGCGCCTCGGCGAGCTTCCCCGCGACCAAGAAATTCTTGTGATTTGCCGCTCGGGTCAGCGCGCCTACATGGCGACGCGCATCCTGCTGCAGAACGGGTTCAATGCCCGCGACATCTCTGGCGGCATGCTGTCGCATGCGATGCAGTCCCTCTAAGGAAACGCCCCAGGGAAGCAGCCCGACGCGGATCAGCGACGCGAAGCCGCTCTACATGCGCGAACGATGCTGGAGCGCACGCAAGAGCGCTTCGGGCCTGAATGACGTCAAACGAATTTTCCTATCGCCTTGGCTGACGTGGTCGGCGACGCCTTTGAAGGTATGGAAGTGGGGCTTGCCTCTGTCTCACGGCGATAGCGGACAAAAGGCGGCGCCGTTCAAGCGCAACGCGATGCTGGAAGCGCTGCCGATCGGCGTCCTCCACTTCCCTGGCGCCGGCATCTAGGACAACCTCGCTGACAAGACAAGGCAACTTGGCACTTCAGTCTGGCGGCGCGTAAGCGCCGCCTCGGCGTTCTTGTCTGGTGCTATCATGATCCTTATATTGATGGCAACGCCATCATTTTATGCAGAGGCGCCATCATGCCCGCCGTCACCATCCGCAACCTCTCCGAAGAGACGCATCGCGCCCTGAAGGTCCGGGCGGCCCGGCACGGCCGCAGCACGGAAGCGGAAATGCGCGACATACTGGAAGCCGCCGTGCGCCCGGCCAATCGTCTCCGCCTTGGCACAGCGCTGGCGGAAATGAGCCGGAAGATCGGCCTGACCAACGCCGACGTTGAAGCCCTCGAACAGGCCCGCGAGCGTAAGCCCGCAGAGCCGCTGCGCTTCGAATGATCTTGCTCGACACGAATGTCGTCTCCGAGGCGATGAAGCCTGAACCGGACCCGGCGGTCCGCCGATGGCTCGATGAACAGGCGGCGGAGACGCTCTATCTCTCCAGCGTCACGATCGCCGAGTTGATGTTCGGCCTCAGTTCGCTTCCCAAGGGCAAGCGCAAGGAAAAGCTGGCCGCCGCCTGTGAGGGCGTGCTGGAGCTGTTCGCGGACCGCATCCTGCCCTTCGATACGAATGCGGCGCGCTGCTATTCCGATCTGGCGGTGAAGGCGCGCGCGGCCGGAGAGGGCTTCCCCACGCCGGACGGCTATATCGCCGCCATAGCCGCGTCGCACGATTTCATTGTGGCATCGCGCGACGCCAGCGCATTCACGGCCGCCGGCCTCACAGTGATCGACCCCTGGAAGCGCTAGTCCTTACTGAGCGCGCGCGCTGCTTCCTTTTCGAGGTCGACATACGACGCCTTTTCCACGGTGACGCCAACGGCGAAAATCGTACCACCCTTAAATCTGCCGGGGGAGGCGTACTCACTGCTGACGGCGTCACCGCTGTCATACCCAACGCAGAGCCCGTCGCCCGACAGTGTAAACTTGCCGGGCTGCGTGCGCATCGGGCCTTCCGCCACGAGCTTGTCGTTGACATAGAGCTTCGTTTTGCCCAGGGATTCGCCGTTCTTGCCGGCTCCCTCTCTGATGAACTCCATCCCGACCGTGTATTTGCCGGGTTTCAGCTGAGACGAAACGAATTTCTGCTCCGGCTTGATGCCAAGAAAATTGTACAGCGTAGTACAATTTTTTGTTCTTGATGAAGAGCGAGTGACCGCCGAAGCGCGAGCCATGGGCGAAAATCACCCCTGACGCATTTGGATCCGTGATCTCGATGTTGGCGAGGATCTTGTATGAGCGGTTCCGCACATTGACGGCGACGCCCTCTGGCACCGGCGAGGTGCCGGGGTAATAAATGTACCGTTCGCGAGGCGGTTCTTCGGTCGGCCGTTCAACCGCCAATTGCTCCATAGCAGTCCTGTCGTCGAGCGGCAGCACCATGTTTTTCTGAGCCTCTTCGAACCAGACTTTTTTGAGCGACTCAAGCTTCTCGGGGTATTCCTTGGCCAAGTCCTTCGACTCGGAGCGGTCGACGTCTACATGGTAGAGTTGCCACTGATCCCTGTCGAAATTGCCTTTATTCGTGAATGGGGCGTGAAGCGCGCTCGCAAGCCAGCCGTCCTCCCAGATGCCGCGAGTTCCAAGCATCGCGTAATATTGGCGCTTCTTCTGGGTCGGCGCGTCGGGCGCGGCGTCGAAGGTGTAGCGCATCGAAACGCCAGAGAGCGGATACTGCTCGACGCCGTGATACACTTTCGGCATTTGCACACCGATGATGTCCAGAAGCGTCGGAACGATGTCCACGGAATGATGGTACTGGTTACGAATTTCTCCTCTGGCCTTGATGCCTTTTGGCCATGATATGATCAATGGATCGCTGGTGCCGCCCGAATATTCCGAGTAGCGCTTGAACATCTGGAACGGCGTCGAGAAGGCGGCGGCCCAGCCCGTGGGGAAGTGCGGATAGGTGTCGGGCCCGCCGAGGACATTCAGATACTTCATGTTCTCGGCGAGATCGTCAGGGTAATTGTTGAAAAATTTATTCTCGTTCACCGAGCCGTTGGGAGTGCCCTCTCCGGAAGTGCCATTATCGGCCGCATAGAGCACGATCGTATTTTCAAGCTGGCCGCTCTCTCGCAGGTAGTCGATAATCCGGCCGATCTGGACGTCGGTGTATTCCGAGAAACCAGCGAAAACCTCGGCCATGTGCGAGAAGAGCTTCTTCTCGTCGGGGTTGAGCGTATTCCACGGGTGTACGTGGTCGGCCGGATTTGCGACGTCGTCAGGCAGCGGGTTGAGCGGCGTGAGTTGCGTTCCCTTAGGCATAACGCCCTTGTCGATCATGCGCGCGAGAACCCACGTCCGGTACGCCTCGTAGCCGTCGTCGAATTTTCCCTTGTATTTTGCGATGTAATCCTTCGGCGCGTGATGGGGCGCGTGGTTGGCGCCTGGATCTACCACATATACCAAGGCCTCGACGGATTGGTGGCCTTCTGATCGCGGATCATCGTAATGGCGTGATCGGCGAGATCCTTGGAGAGGTGATAGCCTTGTTCAGGACTGGTACGGCGGGTCAACGAAATGGTTGTCCTCCACGAGGTCCGGGTACCACTGGTTTGTCTCGCCGCCGATGAAACCGTAGAATTGATCGAACCCCTTCTGAAGCGGCCATAGCTTGCGACTAGCGCCCGAGGCGACATCCTGCTCGGCGACGTTATGATTCTTGCCGATCCAGAAGGTGCTATAGCCGTTGTCCTGCAAGATCTGACCGATGGTGGCGGCCTGATCCGGCAGCCGTCCATGTGCGCCTGGAAACCCCTCGGCGCCTTCCGTGATGGAGGCCATGCCGTTCACATGGTGATTTCGGCCTGTGAGGAGTGTGGACCTCGTCGGCGAACACAGCGCCGTCGTATGAAATTGCGTATATGTCAGACCATCGGCGGCCAGCTTATCGAGCGTCGGCATGTTGATCCGACCACCATACGGCGACCAGGCGGCAAGTCCGGTGTCATCGTAAAGGATGAGGAGAACGTTGGGAGCTCCCTCGGGCGCTTTCTTTGGCGTGTAGGGGCCCCAGTCGGGGGTGGACTTGCGGACATCGAGGTCGATCACACCCTTGAAATCAGGTGTAGTTGTCGTCGATGGTCGTGCATCGCCGGCCCGCGCCGCCGACGACAACGCCATGCCCAGCGCGAAGCTGACGACCAAAAGCAGCTTCGCAACAGGGGTGCTCGACTTCGCTATCGCTCCCTCCATTCTTGCTCTCCGTCGCATTTGTCGCCCTTGGTTCTCGCTCTGAAGCGCTTTGAGTCGGACGGCCGTGTTTCGCTCGTCCAGAAAAAGACTTGTATATTACACCGATAATTAGAACCGTCCTAGCGTGCGGTTTCTCGCGTCGTCCGCTCGCCATGGCTTCTCAGCGTACTGCCGTCCCGCCTTCCCCTGAGGAAATCTTGCCTGAGCGCGGCGCCTACCTTCTGCCCTTCGGCGGAAGGGCGCGCACCAACTCGCTCGAGTCCACTTCGAGCGCATCGGCGATTTGGCCGAGGACTGTGACGCGCGCCGAAACGTCTGCGCGCTCGATCGCGCCTCCTTTCGCATGACGTTGCGTTTCGCCTATGACCCCGAAATTCCAACGAGGTGCAACGCGGTTCTCTGGCGGCCCCAGGTCTTTCCCGGCGTAGTGCTGCTGACGGAGGCGCTGTCCGGCTTCGCCGCAGCGCCATTTTCTGCGGCGGGAATCGACCCGGTGTTCGACGACCGCGCCGACGCCGAAGGCCGTGAGTCCAGCTTCTGCACATCTTCGACATTCTTCGCGACGGCGGCGGCCGGCGCGATGTCGTCCATGAAGTTGTGAACTGTTTTGGCCTCTTGCCCAGCGGGACGTTGAGGGCGGCAAAGCGCCAAAGCAGCCCTTCGCAATACTGCCGCAAAGCAGTCATAGACGGGAAACATACCGACATCGGGCAATTGAACCGACACGAATGTCCGCTAAAGTTGGGCGAAAAATGAAAGAAACACAGCACACTTTAAAGAGCATCCACCTTGCGAATGAGCGGGCGGTATGGGTCCGTGAGCCGGAGCATGGGGCCACGAACGTGACGGTGTTTCTGGATGCGGAGCTCTACCGAGACCGTGTTGGCGCGACATCAATCATCGACGCCCTAGATTCCAATGGCGACATCGATAGTTCAATTTTTGTCTTTGTCTCAATGGAAAGCGCCGAATTGCGGTGGGTGGAGTGCCCCTGCTATTCTCCGTTCGCTCATTTCATCGAAGAAGAACTATTTCTGTGGCTGGAGAAAGCCTATCCTTGCGCACTCGAAGCGCCGGAGCGTGTCATCGTAGGTCTTAGCTACACAGGTTTGGCTGCGGCTTATGTCTCAATGACGAATCCGTCCCGATTCACGAAAGTGATCGCCCAGTCCGGTTCATTCTGGTCAAACGATTGTTGGATTATTGAATATTTTGAGAAACTGGATCCCAAGCCAACAACAGAATTTTACTTGGATGTTGGTCTTCAAGAGACACAGGAGAACGTTCTGCACAAAGAGGATGTTTTGCAGGCAGTCTCCCAGATCGAAGCGGTGAAGAGATTTCGAGACGCCTTGCTACGACACGGTTACCAACCTCGTTATGTCGAATTTGATGGCGGGCACGATTTCACAGCCTGGAGCCTTACGCTGCCAGATGCACTGCGATGGGCCCTGCCTTCTACAAGGGAACAAGCCCAACAACGCCGTTCAGCGAATGCAGCAGAGCTGCATCGCTGACGGCCGCCGTTTTCGCCCCATTGGAGGGGCGCGGCGCGACTGGAAAACTGGTGCTGACGTCCTAACCGGAAGGCGCCTCTCCCATGGCGTCGAATGTTTCTCGTAAAGGGAGCCAGCAAGGGCATTGGTCTGGCGTTCTCGGCCCGCTTTGCGGGCGCAGCCGCTGGTCCAAAGGCCGCTTTCAAACTAGCGTTCCAAGTCGCGCACGTCTCCCCTTCCATGAATGGCCAGCTTTAATGAACGGCTCAGTCCCAGAAGCTCATCGACATCCCATTGGTCATAGGCATGCGCTCCATAATCGACCAGGCCGACCGACTCGTCGGAATCGATGAGGAATTCTGCGGGCAATCCTAGGATCCCGCCGTTCGGCGCCTGTTCGGCTCCTCCCGTTGTTTGCGAATCCTATTTCCTTCCTGGCTAACTGTGGTGATCGCGTTAGGCGGCGCCAGTAAGCGACAGAATCTCGTCAACGGACCATTGGTCGTAGGCATTCTTCCCATAATGCGCGGCCTTGATGCGGCCCTTTGGATCGACAAGGAATTCGGCAGGAAGGCCGAAGATGCCGCCGGTCGCCTTCAGCGTAAATTGGCCGCGCATCAAAGTCGGAAACGCCGCCGCGAGCGCCTTCCAGCTCAGATAGAAGAAAGACGACTCGACGCCGAATTTCTTGTAATAACGCTTTTCCTTATCACCAATGGCGTCGAAAGGAAGATCGGCATGGAACGACGCCACTTCCTGTTGCGAGGAATGAAAAAATAGAACTTCATGAATGCCTGCGGCGTCGAGGCGGTCCTTGCCCTGCCGCAGCGACGCGATATGGGTGTTGCATATAGGGCAGCCGGAAAAGCGGCGAAACTGCACATGGGTATAGCGTGCGTTTGGATCAGGGAGAGCGAGATTCGCTCCTTTTGACGTTTCGACGTTGATTGGAGGAAAAATATCGCCTGCTTTGTATTTCATGATCGGGCCTCCAGTTGCTGTTTGGTCCGCCTGTCGACTTTTTTCTCAGCATGACAATGCATTTTTGTTTCTCGGTTATCGCCGTCGTAACGGGGGAACTCCATCTCAAAGCATTCGCCCAGGAATTGTCTTTACACAGACCGACACCTGAGCGCGCTGAGCGTGGCGCCAAGCTGAGATAGATCAGATCATGCAGAAGATGCCTGCTTCCTCAGGATGGGCAGTAGATCGTTGGGTTGATACGCGCGCGCGCCTTGAGAGCCAGGGCGCTATGTGGTGGCGACAGGTTCCTTCCACTCCGGATAGTCGATGTAGCCGCGCTCCGTCCCTCCGTAGAACGTCGCCTGATCAGGTGCGTTGAGCGGCGCGCGACGCCGCAACCGCTTCGGAAGATCGGGGTTGGCCAGGAACGCCCGGCCGTATGCGATTGCGTCCGCTCGGCCTTCTTTTATCGCTTGTTCGCCGCTCGGCCCGTCGTAGCCGCCATTGGCGACGTAAAGCCCGCGCCATTCCCGCCGCAATCGATCGAACAGCGCGCGAAAATCTGGTGAAGCCGACGCGTCGGCGGGCCCCGCTTCGACCATGTGCAGATAGCCTAAGCCGAGCGTTGCAAGCTCACTTACCGCCGCCGTGAAGGTCGCTTCGGGATTCTCATCGCCCATATCGTTGAACGTGCCTCTGGGCGAGAGCCGGACGCCTATCCGGCTGCGCTCGAAGACATCCAAGACAGCTTGCGATACTTCGATCAAAAACCGAACTCTATTGGAGGTCGAGCCTCCATAACGATCTGTTCGCAGATTGGATCGCGATTGGAGAAACTGGTCGATCAGATAGCCATTGGCGGCGTGGATCTCGACGCCGTCAAAACCGGCGTCTTTCGCGTTCGCGGCAGCCGTCCGGTAGTCGTCGATCGTGCCCTTGATTTCGTCGAGCGTGAGCGCTCTCGGCTCAGAAACGTCTACGAATCCGCTCTCAATCACCGTTTGGCTGCGTGCGCGGACAGCCGAAGGCGCGACCGGCGCCACGTTGTTCGGCAACAAGCTGCTGTGAGAGATGCGCCCCACATGCCAAAGCTGCAGAAAGATGCGCCCGCCTTCATCATGAACGCCGTCTACGATCTTTCGCCAGCCGGCGACGTGCTCACGCAGATAGATTCCGGGCGTGTTGACGTATCCTTTGCCCATTGCGGAAATCTGGGTGGCTTCGGAGATGATCAGGCCCGCCGAGCTTCTTTGGCGATAGTAGGTCTCCGCCCACGGTCCGGGCGTCCCGTCGGGCCGAGCGCGATTTCGGGTCAGAGGCGCCATGAACACGCGATTCTCAAGGTGCAGGTCACCGAGGTCTATTGGGTCGTAAAGACTCGTCATCTCAGCATCTCCGTCAATTTCCAGACCAGCGAACACATGATGTACTGTCGTGCGCGGCCATCTTGAGATGGGCTGCCGCCCTCCAGAGGCGGCGACGTTGCCAGTTCAAGGCCGCCGCGGATCAAACGGCGACCAAGCCGCCGTCGACGTAAAGATCGACGCCGGCGACATAGCTCGCGTCGTCCGACGCCAGGAACAGCGTCGCCTTGGCGATCTCTTGCGGTTGGCCGAAGCGCCCAAGCTGCGCCTGCTCGGCGAATTTCGCTTTGACCTCGACGTAGAGCCTGTCGAGATCGGAAAGCTTCGCCACGTCGCCCTGAACGCCGATGGCCCCATGGCCGATTTGCACGACCGCGGCGTCGAGTTCCGCCTCGCGGCGGCCAGTGACGACGACTTGTGCGCCCTCGGCGGCGAAAAGCTGCGCGGTGGCGAGGCCTATGCCGCTGTTGCCGCCGGTGACGATGGCGATCTTGCCGGATAGTTTGCCCATGTCGACCTCCATATTGCGCGAGCGTCCGGCTCGCGGTTCGTTGGTTCAGTAATACGGAATTAATGCGCTACTTGTCAATCTGTGCGATGGTCTCGCCAATGAGACCGCTGGCCCATCCCAAACTGGACGAGATCACCGTGGAAGGCATCCTCCCCGCGCTGTCCGATCCGATCCGCATCGAAATCTTCGTGCGGCTCGTCAGTTCCGAATGCGCCAAAAACTGCACGGCCTTCGTGCATGTGGCGAAAGACGCTTTGCCAAAGTCGACGCTCTCTCAGCATTTCCGCACATTGCGCGCAGCGGGCCTGATCCGCAGCGAGCGCAAAGGGGTCGAACTCATCAATTCGACGCGCTGCGCCGAACTCCAAGATCGTTTTGGTCCGATGATCCAGGCGATCGTGGACGTGTACGCCCACCAGCGGGCGACCGATGGGCGCCGACCCCGAAACACATAGCTTTCGTCTTCATGGATGATCGAGCTAAAACGCGGGTAAGACCGATCCAACCGGCGTCCTTCGCGGGCTCGCCTGCCTTGCGCTCATACGGCGAAACATTTTCCAAAGGCCAAGAGCAGGCTTGGGCGTCCTTTAATGCGAAGTTTCCTCGTCAAGAGCATCCACGGCAAGCTTCGTTCCTTGTAGAGAAACGCGAGCCATGCCGTTGAGTCGGTCGTAACGGAAATGTCAGCCGGCCCGACATGTCCTTCGGCAATGGAGAGCTTTCGTTCCCTGATGGAGATCGTCGCCCTGCGCGCCTCGGTTCCGGTGAACGTAAAATGATAGGTGGCTGCGAGACCTTTTGCTTTTCCTCGCTGAAACACGAGCGGCATCCCATCGAGCAAGCCGGCGATGGTGCGAGGGCGCAGGCCGCCGCCGACGCGTCGTAGTTGCTTATTCGGAAATCGTCTTTGGACGTATGTTTCCGCGTCGGAGCCTGGCACGACGTAAATCGGCTCTTCCTTGGCGCCCAAGGGCTCCACGATACGCTTGACGTAGGCGGTCTTATTCTCTGTGTAGGACGCGATGAGATCCGTCCCGGCGGGACAAACCGCTACGCAATAAGCGGCCTTGTAATTGGCTCCGAACGACAGGCTCTGCCACATCGAAGATTGTTCCGAGTCGGTCACCTTGCGGCGCAACGCCTTGGCGCCGCGGCTGTCGGCGATCGTTTCGACCCAATCTGTGAAGCCGCCCATGAACTCGCGGTAATTGTGGGTAAAGCAGGCCGAAAAGTTAAAATACCCGTCGGGCGCGATTGCGCCGACGGGACAAGCGGCGACGCACAGCTTGCACTCGAAACAGGGATTGAAGTCGATGGGTCGGCTTTCCGACGCGACTTCCGCGGCGACGAGCACCGTCGAAATATTTATGAAGCTGCCGAACTCCGGGTGGATGACATTTCGATGTATCCCCATCTGACCTAGTCCGGCGGCGACGGCGACAGGCTTATGCGCGATCACCCAGATACGTCCTGGATAATTGTCCATCTCCATGGGAAATGCGGCCGAGGGATTGACAGCCCGAATTTTATGTTTCGCCAATTCGCGCACGATGGCGGCGGCGACTTCGTTTACATGATGGTAATTGCGGTGAAACTCTAGATTGCCGATGGATCTCTGGGGGCTACGCACGCTATCGACGTTGAGACGGGTCACGATGCAGATGAGCGTTCGGGTTTCTGGAAAGGCTTTAAAAATATGATCCCGCTCGGAGGCGATCTCTTCACGGTCCACCGAGACGAAACCGACGTCGTCGGCGCCTGCCTCCAGCGCAAGCCTTCGCAACCACTGTTGATCAAGTGGGGCGAGTGCAATTGCAGCGCGCGCGAGCGCTTGTTCGTTTGCGACGGTCACCAGACCCTCCGGGATAGATAGAGCATGAGCGCAATCTAAAAAAGATGATAGATGTAATCTTATCTGTCAAGCCCTGCGCTGGATAGAGTGACATGCGGGTTTCAGGAGCAATGGTTCGAACTCGATCATCGCGCCTGATGGGCGCGCCGGCAGTCGACTGCTGGTCGAGTTGGTTGAGGGCGCCTTCCTCGTAAAGGATCTCCTCAACGGCAGGCGTCTTGGCGAGCGACGCGAACAACTCCGCTATGCGGCGCATATTGACAACGGAGGACAAGCCGATGCGAAGCCGGCGCGCTCCTTTTCGTGGGTAAGTGCGGGTCCTCTCGAGCTCGGCAAAGGAGGCGACGTCGGGGTCGATTGATGGCTGAGAGGTCCAACGAATCCTATGCGGCGGGCAGGGTTGAACCCCGTCAGCCCCTGGGCGCTTGCTTCGGGAGAGCGCTATTCACCGGAGCCTGTCTGGTGTGCGATCGCCTCTTTCAGCTCTTTGAGCTCAGCCTCCAGTCGGTCGACAGGGCGATCCAGATAGTCGTATGGGCTAGCCCCCATGGCTTCCGCAACGTCGGTGAACCAAGCCAAAAAGCTGTCCCAAATACGAGGACAGTCTTGTCTGTCACGCGCCCTCCCGAGCTCTGGGTCGGAGCACTTAGATGTTGAACACCATCTTATTAGATGCTATTTATCATCTAAATGTCAAGGGACATGCTGCGCCGATCGCGGAGATCGCGCTCGACGAGGAGGTGACGCTGAACGCAAGGACACTGATGTTATCGAGTTCTCCCCTCGCTAAGGAAACGATCGAGGTCATAGATCATAGGATGGCCTTTCATGCGCGCGGAGAGGGTCTGGCAATCCTGTCGTTGCACGGCAACCCGACCTCGTCGTATTTGTGGCGTAATGTGCTTCCGCCGCTCGACGGGCTGGGCCGGTTGATTGCTCCTGATTTGATTGGCATGGGGGACTCGGAGAAATTGGCGCGCCCTGATCCCGATACATACAATTACGCCACACATCGCAGATTTATTTGGGCCTTCATCGAGAGCGCGCTGCGACCGAACGAGTTGATTATCTTCGTCACCCACGATTGGGGTTCCGCCCTTGCGTTCGATTGGGCGTTCCACCATCAAGACCGCGTCGCGGGAATTGCCTATATGGAGGCGATCGTGCGGCCCTTTGCCGACTGGAGCGAAGCCCGGCGCGATTCTGGTCGGCGCGGCGCGTGAGTTCTGCCGGTCGTGGAACAACCAGACCGAGATCGTCGTGCCCGGCGCACATTTCGTACAGGAGGATTCTGGCCCAGTGATAGGGCAAGAAATCGCGCGTTGGATTCGGGCCTGTAGATTGAACTGAGAAGAAGATGCGACATGAGGAAATCCAGGGCCGAGACGGCGGAAACACGACGCAGGATCGTCGCTACAGCCTCCAGGGAGTTCCGTCGCAAGGGCATCGACGGGGTTGGGCTCGCCGACCTGATGGCGGAGGCAGGTCTCACACATGGCGGATTTTATCGACATTTCGAGTCCAAGGACCAACTTGTTGCTGAAGCCTTTTGCGCTGCTGCCGAGGGGCTTGTGGAAAGCATCGAGCGGCTTAGGGCCGGTAAGTCGCAACGTGCCGCGCTGAAGGCCGTTGCTGAGTCCTATTTGTCGAAGAAGCATCGCGACAAACCTGAAACGAGTTGTCCGCTCGCGGCGCTCGGCAGCGAGCTTGCCAGGGCGGACGCCAATACGAGGGCGGCCGCGACGGAGGGCTTTACAAGGCTTGTCGAATTGGTTTCGGGGCTCATGGAGGGCAAAAAACCACAGGCGGCTCGCCAGCAGGCGCTCGCCGCCGTGTCGTTGATGATTGGCGCGCTGATGGTGTCCCGTATCGTCGACGATCCAGACCTTTCCTCGGAAATCCTCCGGCAAGCCGGCAAACAGGTCCAACTGCTCGGGAAGTGAACCAAACACAGCTGCTCAAAACGCGCGCTCATGGGCGCGTCGAACGATAAAGTTCCTCTGATCAAGATACCCGTACGCACGCTCGACCAAACTCCTCCTATCCGCGTCAGTGCGACTTCGATCATGGCGCCACTTTGAACCAGATCGCGTATAACGCCGGCAGGAATATCAGGATCAGCACGGCGCCGACTGCGGTTCCGCCGATCAGCGTGTAAGCGAGGGGCCCCCAGAACGCCGAGTGCGTAAGTGGAATGAACGCGAGCACGGCTGCAAGTGCGGTCAGGAGCACTGGCCGAGCGCGCTGGACGGTCGCCTCGACGACCGCGTCGTAAGGGCTGAGCCCGTCAGCGCGGTTGGCGTCGATTTGACCGATCAGGATGAGCGTGTTGCGCATGATGATTTCGGAAAGGCCGAGGAGGCCCAGGATGGAGTTGAAGCCGAACGGCTGGGAGAACAGCAGCAGGATCGGAACCGTGCCGATCAGGCCGAGCGGCGCCAGGTACTATCCGAAGATCTCGCTCGTCGGAGCGCTCGGCCTCGACAGTTTGAGTGCAAATCGGCTCTTCACGAGCCAGGCTCTTCAAGCCTCGGGAACCGAGGCGTTGCGCTGGCGCTTGTTCGACTTCGGAAAAATCGATGCGGAAGTGAAGCCGCCGCGCGCGTGCCGCCGCTGAAGACGCCGCCGCCGAACAAAAGTCTCACGTGAGACCCGTGAGACCCTTTTTAGGGGTCTCAAGGGGTCTCATGTTCGCAAATCGTTCTAGCTGCGGGTTTGCCAAGCTGTTGATTTTATTGGTGCCGGTTGCAGGAATCGAACCCGCGACCTACTGATTACAAATCAGTTGCTCTACCAACTGAGCTAAACCGGCGCTTATGTCAGCCCGAGCGGCTTCTCATCGCGGATGATCGCTCATGCGCGGAAAAATCGCTCGAGCCTTTTGCGGCGGTTATTCCCCCAAACCCCGCGCCGGGTCAACCCTCGGAACTTAGAAGTGGGTCGGGATCAGGGAGTGATCGCCGGGGTCGAATTTGTAGCTGTAGCTCACCGACAACTCGAGGCCGCTCAGATAGGCCGTCACCTTCGTCGCCGGATTGTAATAGGGCGGCGCGGTCACCGGAATCGAGAAGGGGCCGACGGAGCCGGTGAAGGCCACATAGGGCGCGGCCTCCGGTCCGCTGACGCTGTTCTTGAAGGCGTAGATCGCCGCGAAGTCGATCGAGGAGTTCTTCGTCAGCTGATATTTGAAGCCGCCCGTCGCGTGATGCTCGCTTATCCCCGGCGCCAGCACGTTGACCGTCACGTCCTGCGAGCCGAACAGCTTGCTCGCATGGGCGTAGCCGACGCGTAGCGCCCATTGCTGATTGAGCCGCCATTCGACGCCGAACTTCTCTGTGTCGGTGTCGCGCCAGCCGAGCCCCAGGCCGCCAAACTGGCCGAAGGCTCCGGGAGTTCAGGGGAAGCTCGGATTTCCCAAGGCAGGCACGGCGGAATAGAAGATATGCTTCCAATCCACCATCAGCGTCAGATTGGGGTAGAGGTCGGTACGCGAAGCCGGCGCTGATGTCGGCCGGGATGTCGAGCCTGCCGTGATCGCCGATCAGGCCCGCATATTTCTGCAGCGACGTCATGAACATCGGGGTCGAACCGGCGGCGGCGAAGCGCAGCCCTTTCATGATCTCATATTGCATGCCGACGCGAAAACCCGCGCCGACCGAGTAATCATAGCCGTTGTCCGACAAATGATAGGGGTCGGAGGAATAAAAGGCGAGACTCTTCAAACCTTGCACGTTCAGCGCCTGGCCGGCGATCGTCGGCGAGAAGCCGAACGTCACGGGGCCGAATTTACGCGCGTAGACGAGGCTGAAAAACTGCTGCTCTAGGTCGATGCCGGCGAAGCCGCCGCCGAAGGGGCCGCCGAGCGACGGGGCGATCAGACCGCCGCCGAGCGCCGCCGGCGCGAAGATCGGCGGCTTGAAATGGCCGAAGTCATAGGAGGTGTTGATGCCGCCGTTGCCATAGGAGACCTGGCCCCAGGCCGAGTTGGCGTCGATCGGCGAGACCGAGGCGCTGTTGGGGACGGGGAAGATCGGCCGGCCGCTTTGCACATTCCCGGGCGCAAGGACGACGAGCGGACCCGACGCCTCATAGCCGCGATCCGGAAGCAGCGCGCCGATGCCGAACTGATATTCGCGCTCGAGGCCGACGATGCCGGCGGGATTTTCCGACATCGACATCGCGTCGCGCGGATCCGCGATGTCGGCGCCCGCGAGCGCTTTTTGACGCGCGCCGTAACCGATAAGCTCAATTCCCTCCGCCCCATAAGAGGAAGTCGACGCGGTCAGTGCCGCAAGTGATAGGGACGCCAAAAGCGCCAGCCGAGGGTTTCTTCGCATATAAATCGACCTGCGTGACGGAGTAGAATTCGCTTTGCGCTTTCGAGGCCTTGTGAGCAGGGCCGTTTCGCGCGCATAGCCGCGGACGCTGAAACGCTTGGTGGCCTCTTTTATCAGAAACCCTCTTCAACACGTTGACCTTACGTCGACCGCCGTCGATTTCTCCCGTGCTGTCACATTAATGCAACAGCCAATTGGCTGAAGCTTCACCGCTTTGTCGGCGCGCGTTCTCCGTCATAAAGCTGGCGCAACGAGCGACGCGAGCGTCGCTTTCGACTTCGCCGCAGAGCCGCGCCCATGAAAGGGTTGCGGAACGCAGGGGGAACGGCTAATCTGCCGTTCATGATTTGTTTAAGCGGGGCTGCGATGCTCGCGCGGGCGATGTACGCGGTTCAGAGCCGCCTGAGGGGGCGCCGGCATATGCTGACAAAAAAACAGAGCGATCTTTTGCGGTTCATCCACGAACGGCTCAAGGAGACGGGGGTGCCTCCCTCCTTCGACGAGATGAAGGACGCGCTCGACCTCAGGTCCAAATCGGGCATCCACCGGCTGATTTCTGCGCTGGAGGAGCGCGGCTTCATTCGCAGGCTGCCGAACCGCGCACGCGCTTTGGAGGTGATCCGGCTGCCTGAATTTTCCACTCCCGCGGGCCAAAATCGCGCGCGAAAATTCTCTCCCAGCGTGATCGAAGGCAATCTCGGCCGCGTGCGGCCGCTGCATGAGCGCGAGGAAGAAGCCGACGAGCAGAATGTCGCGATTCCGGTGATGGGGCGCATCGCCGCGGGCACGCCGATTTCGGCGATCCAGTCGCGCAGCCGCACGATCAGCGTCCCCGCCGATCTTTTGTCGAACGGCGAGCATTTCGCGCTCGAGATACGCGGCGACTCGATGATCGAGGCGGGGATTCTCGACGGCGACACCGTCGTCATCAAGAAACAGGACCAGGCGGACACCGGCGACATCGTCGTGGCCCTGATCGATGAAGAAGAGGCGACCCTGAAACGCCTGCGCAAGCGCGGCGCCTCGATCGCGTTGGAAGCCGCCAACCCGGCCTATGAGACGCGCATCTTCGGACCCGACCGCGTGCGCATCCAGGGGCGGCTGGTCAGTCTGCTGCGCAGATATTGAGGCGCGCGCCGCCGTCATTGTGCTTTCGCATTCGCCGGCGAAAGACTTGAGCTTAATGCCGGAGAGCCGCCGCCTTGGGATTCGCCCCCGTGAGTTACGACCGTCTGAAACCCGCTCTCGACGTCGACGTCCCAGGCGCGGCCTGGGTGCTGCGCTTCGACGAGGACGGACTTGCAGCGCCCGGCGACGCGGCGGACGTCGCAAAGCTCGGCGCGCCGGGCGAAGGCTTCGTCTGGCTGCATCTCGACCTCAACGACGCTCGCGTCCATGCGCTGATCGAGCGGCTGCCCGGCTTGACCGACTATGCGCGCAAGACTCTCGCCGAGCCCGTCGATCGGCAGTTCATCGAACATTCGGGCAATATCGTTTGCGGCTCCTTTGTCGATCATGAGCGCGGCGTCGCCGGGCGCCTGCCGCAGACCGACTATCTGCGCTTCGTATTCGGCGAGCAGTTTCTCGTCAGCGCCCGGGAAAGACCGCTCGACGCGGTGGAGACGACGCGAATAGCGCTTGGCGCGGGCCACCTCGCGACGTCGCCGCTGGAGCTGTTCGAGACCATCGTCGGGCATCTTTGCGACGAACTCGGCAGGATCATCTTCGAACTTTGCGCCGCCTTGGACCACGTCGAAGAGCGGATATTGACCGACGGCGTGCGTCTCGACCAGCGCACGACGCTTGGACCGACGCGTCGCGCGGCGCTGCGCCTGGCGCGTGAGATCGGAGGTTTGCGCTCGCCGCTGCGCCGGCTCGAGGCCATCGTCATCGATCCCGAACAGGAGGAGCTGCGCGAGGTCGCGGCGCGTCTTGCACGCCGCGTCGACATTCTCGCGCATGATCTCAGCGAAGCGCAGGATCGCGCCAGGGTGTTGCAGGACGAAGTAAACGCCATCGCCGGCCAGGTCACCAACGACCGGCTTTATCTCCTCACCGTCATGACCGCGATCCTGATGCCGGCCACCGCCGTCACCGGCTTTTTCGGCATGAACACGAGAGCGCTGCCGCTGACCGAGACGGAAAACGGCACGCTCTACGCCGCGGCGCTCTGCATCGCGGCGTCGTCGCTGGCGTTGTATGTGCTGCGGCGGCTCGGCCTCACGCGGCCGAGCTGATCGCTTCCATTAATGCCCCATCTTGGGCATGCCGACGTCCATCACATGGGTCAGCGTATGGTCGGCGATCCGCTTCTGCTCTTCCGTCAGCACGGCGAACAACGGTTCGATGGCGCGCTTCAGCCCGCGCACGAGATCCAGATGTTCGGTCATGTGCTTGTCCATCATCGTCAGCTGCCCTAGCACGCCATGCTGCATCGGCTGTTCGACCGGCGGAGGCGGCGCGGCGCAAGTCTTGGCGGTCTTTTCAATCGCGGCTCGGTAGGCGTCGGCGAAAGTCGACCAGGCCTGTTGCTGTTGCGGCGTGAGATTGAGTTCCGCCTTGAGATAGGCGAGCCGTCCTTCGACATGTTCGGTCGGGCCGCACAGCATATGGCGCATCATGCCGGCCATGCCGTGCTCCATGCCGCCTTTGCCGCCCATGCCGCCGCCATGGTCCATGCCGCCCATGCCGCCGCCCATGCCGCCGCCGTGGTCCATGCCGCCCATTCCACCCATGCCGCCGCCGTGGTCCATGCCGCCCATTCCACCCATGCCGCCGCTATGGTCCATGCCGCCCATGCCGTGCGGCGCCGTCGGTCCGCCCGGGGCAGGGACCATTGGTCCGCCCGGATTTGGGGCTGGCGGCGGCGTTTGCGCGAAAGCCGCCGCGGCTCCAAGGGCCAAACAAATCGCGCACGCGGCCAGCGGCGCGGATCGGCTGAAAGATTTCATGAGCGTCCTCCTTGTCCACGCGCCTTCAGGGCCGCGGTTGTTCGTTGAAGAGCCGAAAAAACTGCATTTCACAATCTCAACTTTACCGCATCCCGCGTCCGTCGTCCGCGATTAAGTCGCCTCCGGACCAAATGACGCGGGGCGGCGTGCGTCGAGCGCATTGAAACATATCGAGAACCGGAACCAATGCGCTGGCTTGGGCGTTGATGTGCGCTATGGCGCGCGCAGCATCTCGAAGGTCCCGCGCGCGGAACGCAAGAGGAGCCTGCAATGGACAGACGCGCATTCATTACGAGGACGCTGGCGGCGGCCGGCCTGATCGCGGCTTCCGCCGGAGCGGCGCAGGCGCTGCCCGCGCTCGCGCCGCACGACGCCATCGCTCCGGAGGGCGAGGTCGAGAAGGCGTGGTGGTATCGTCGCACTTATTGGCGCCGCCCCTATTATTGGCGCCGTCGCTATTGGCGCCGCCGCTATTGGTGAGACGCGCGCGGGCGCGCCTCGCATAAGGAGAAAATTTCAGGGGACTCGCACGCGATTCGGGCGGGTCTCTTTTTTCGCCCCGGTTTCTCCTCTCTAAAACTCGCGCCAACGCGCGGCGCGGAACTGCGTTTGCCAAACCGGTCGGGGTTTGGCTAAGTAGGGCTCGGGCGGAGCGGAGCGCTTCCGCGAAAGATCGCGCGCTGCGGCGCAAGGCTGGTCGCGCTGGCGCGGGGCCGCGGCGCCGGCGCACAAGGGGACGCAAAATGCTCGGGGCTATCGCAAGGAGCGGAGTTTTTCGTCTTTTGACGCCGGTCCTGCTCCTTGCGGCGGTTTCGTCGCTCTTGCCCGCCGCTCGAGCGCAAGCGATGTCGTTCCAGCTCGTTTCGCTCGAGCTCAACCATTGCCGCGCGCATTGCCCGCAGGTCGTTTTCGCGCATGGCGAAATCGACAATGGAGCCTCGGACGAATTCCTGAACTTCGTCCGAGAGAACGTGAGGAGCGGCGAACTGCACGGGGTCGTCCTGCTCGATTTGCCCGGCGGGCATGTGATCGCGGCGATGGAGCTCGGCCTCGCGATCCGCCGCATGGGCATGGCGGTCATCGTCGCGCGTCCCGGCGGCGGCGCTCAGAACAGCGAGCTTTTTTCCGGCCATTGCTACTCCGCCTGCGTCTACGCGCTGATGGGCGGACGCAAGCGCGTGATCCCGCCGCAGAGCAGGGTCGGCGTGCATCGCATGTTCAACTACGCGACGAATTTCAATCTCGCCGAAGGGGGCTTCGTGCAGGAGCGCTACGTCGACGACGGCGACATGCGGGCGAGGCTTTCGCGCTACAGCCAGATGATGGGGGTGAGCGTCGGACTGATCGACCTCGCCGAGCGGACCTCGCCGGACAACATTCATGTGCTGACGCCGGGCGAGATCGCCCGCTGGCGCTTAGGATCGCAAAGACTGTGAAACGACCGCACGAGCGGCGCGAGCATTAACGAAGGCGCCGCGGCGCGCAATAAAGACGAGGCGAAAGGGTTCATGAAGCATATTCTCGAAGGGCTGGAGCAAAGACGCAATTCCGCGCGGCTCGGGGGCGGCCACAAGCGCATCGAGGCGCAGCACGGGCGCGGCAAGCTGACGGCGCGCGAGCGCATCGAACTCCTCCTCGACCACGGCTCCTTTGAGGAATTCGACATGTTCGTGCAGCATCGCTGCACCGATTTCGGCATGAGCGACGGCGAAAAGATTCCGGGCGACGGCGTGGTCACCGGCTGGGGCACCGTCAATGGCCGCGCGGTCTTCGTTTTCGCCAAGGATTTCACGGTCTTCGGCGGTTCGCTCTCGGACACTCACGCGCAAAAGATCACCAAGCTGCAGGACATGGCGTTGAAAACCAGAGCGCCGATCATCGGCCTCTTCGACGCCGGCGGCGCCCGCATTCAGGAGGGCGTCGCGGCGCTCGGCGGCTACGGCGAGGTGTTTCAGCGCAATGTGCTGGCGTCCGGCGTCATCCCGCAGATTTCGGTGATCATGGGGCCGTGCGCCGGCGGCGACGTCTATTCGCCGGCGATGACCGATTTCATCTTCATGGTGCGCGACACGAGCTACATGTTCGTGACCGGCCCCGACGTCGTCAAGACCGTCACCAATGAGACGGTGACGGCGGAAGAGCTCGGCGGCGCCTCGGTGCATACGACGAAAAGCTCGATCGCCGATCGCGGCTACGACAATGACGTCGAGGCGCTGCTGCAGATGCGCCGGCTCATCGACTTCCTGCCGTCGTCCAACACCGAGGACGCGCCGGAGTGGCCGAGCTTCGACGATTCCGACCGGCTCGACCACTCGCTCGACACGCTGATCCCGGACAATCCCAACAAGCCTTACGACATCAAGGAGCTGATCCTAAAGCTCGTCGACGAGGGCGACTTCTTCGAAATCCAGGACGCGCACGCCAAGAACATCGTCATCGGCTTTGGCCGCATCGAGGGCCGCACGGTCGGTTTCGTCGCCAATCAGCCGATGGTGCTCGCCGGCGTGCTCGACATCGACGCCTCGAAGAAAGCCGCGCGCTTCGTGCGCTTTTGCGACTGCTTCAACATTCCGATCATCACGCTCGTCGACGTGCCGGGCTTCCTGCCCGGCACCGCGCAGGAATATGGCGGCCTCATCAAACACGGCGCGAAGCTGCTCTTCGCCTATGCCGAAGCCACCGTGCCGAAAGTGACGCTGATCACGCGCAAGGCGTTTGGCGGCGCTTACGACGTCATGGCGTCGAAGCATTTGCGCGGCGACGTCAATTACGCCTGGCCCTCGGCGCAGATCGCGGTGATGGGCGCCAAGGGCGCCGTCGAGATCATCTTCCGCGCCGACCTGGGCGATCCCGAAAAGATCGCGCAGCGCACGAAGGAATATGAGGATCGGTTCCTCTCGCCCTTCGTCGCCGCCGAGCGCGGCTATATCGACGATGTGATCATGCCGCATGCGACGCGAAAACGCATCGCCAGAGCGCTCGCGGTGCTTCGCCAGAAGAGCCTCGAAAACCCTTGGAAGAAACACGATAATATTCCGCTGTGAGAGAGCTGCGGGCTCACGCCCGCGGCTTTGCCCCCGCGACGTCGATCACCTCGATCCCCTCCGCAAAATGCAGATGGTGCGCGCCATGCGCGCGCCATGCCGGCCGCGGTTTGAGGCGCTTCATCACGCTTTGCGAAAACCCTTCTTCGTCCAAGCGGTCGACGCGGCACAGCGCCAGTCCGCCGCCGTAACCTTGCGAACAATCCTGCGCCGGCCGCCACAGCGCGCCGTCCCTGAAAAACATCGGGCCGGCGGGGCGCGCGGCGGAGGCGTCGATCAGCACGGGATTGCCGGAATGCGCGCGCCAGGGGCCACGCAGAGCGTCGGCGCAAAAGAGATGCAGCGCGTCCCAGTCCGACAGACCGTCTTTCGCCACCGTCGCGAACAGCCACAAACGTCCATGATGTTCAACGAGCGTCGCATCGGCGGCGCGCAGATTGTCGATCAGCACGGCCTCGAAGCGCCAAAGGTCGGGGAAGCGTTCGCAGCGAAAAAGTTCGATGCGATTGGCGCCGCTCGTCTCCGGAATCATCCAGATTTCGCCCTCGCGCGCGAAAACCTGCGGATAGGAGAGATGATAGGGCTGCTCCATGATCGGGATCGGCTCTGAGACGCCGCCCGCCGTCAGCTCGAAGGCGCAGAGCGCGCCCTTGCCTGTCGCATAGGGAAACTCTTCGCAGAAGATGAAGCTGCGGCCATCCTTGGCGAAGAGAAACGGATCGGCGAAATAGCGCGCGCCGTCGTCGGGGATTTCGGTGAAGGGCGCGTCCGGCCAATCCAGCGTCTGCGCGATCGAACCGCCCGCGTCGACGCGGCGCCAGACGACGCGGAAATGTTCGGGGCGGACTGACAGCTCCGTCAGCCGGCGGGAGATTTTTCGCATCAGGCTCGTCGCCGCGAAGCCGAGCGCGGAAGCTTCAGACGCCGCGTCGCGAGGCGAAAACGCTTCGTCCATCACGAAAGGCAGTCCGCTGGCGAGACGCCGCGCCGCGTCGCAGATCAGCGCAGTGGAGGCGGCGGCCACGGCCCTGTGCGCGAAGACAAATTTATCGCGCGCCTCGAGCGCCGGCGTCGCGGTCGCGACGATGCGCGGCGTTTCCCCGGGTTTGGCGAAGACGAGATCGATGCGCGGCGCCCGCCGCTCCAGCAGCGCTCCTGCCGAGGCCAGGTCGCCGAAGGCGCCGTCGAAGGCGAGACGCAGGGTCGGCGTTTCCGGTTCCGTCGCCGGCGCGCCGGTCAGATCGACGATGAGATCTTTCGACTGCGGCGCCGGCGGGCAAAGGTCGACGTCGCCGAAATCCGGCGCGCGAAATAGCGTCCGCTCAAAGAGCAGCAGCAGCCGCAGCGCGAAAGGGGCCGGCGCCCCGCGCGCAATGTGGCGCCTGCGGCGAAACCCTGCGCGCGCAATCTGTCGCAAAGCGCGAAGGGCCAGTCCGAAAGCCGCTCGCTCGGGATGACGATCTCTATGCGCATGGCTTTCCGTCACTCGCTCGCGGCGCGGCGCAGCCGGTCCATGATCGCCTCGCCGAGCCCCTGCGGCGGGATCGGCGCGACGGCGGCTCGTCTTACGCCGCGTCTGTCCAATTCGCGCAAAAACGTAAAGAGATTGCCCGCGGCCTCGATGAGATCGCCTGACGGCGACAAATCGAGGATCGGCGACTCGCCCTCGGCCTTGAGTCTTCCGGCGAAATCGACGCCGACCTCTCCTTGCTCCAGCCGCGTCGCGTCGAGCCGCAGCCTCGCGCGCGGCGCATAATGCGCGAGCGTCATGCCGGGCGCGGCGATCGTCGCGCCGGCCGGGGCCAGGCGCTTTCCCAGCACCGCCTCAATCTCCTCGCGGGCGAGCGCGCCCGGCCGCAGCAAGGCGGGCTCCGGGCCCAGAAAAGAGACGATCGCCGATTCCAAACCCGCCGAAGCTGGCCCGCCGTCGAGAATGAGCCGCACGCGCCCGTCGAGATCGTCGGCGACATCCTGCGCCGTGACGGAACTGACATGGCCGGAGAGATTGGCGGACGGCGCCGCGATCGGTCCGCCGAAGGCTGCGAGCAGCGCCCGCGCCGCCGGATGCGCGGGCGCCCGCAGCGCGACGCTGGGAAGACCCGCGCGCGCCAGGTCGCAAACGCTTCCCCCCGGCGCCGCCATCGCCACCAGGGTCAGCGGGCCGGGCCAGAAGCGCTCGGCGAGACGCAGCGCGTCTTGCGGCAGCAGCGCCTCGCGCGCCGCGGCGTCCAGGTTCAGCACATGGGCGATGAGCGGATTGAAGCTCGGACGCCCCTTGGCTTCATAAATTTTCGCGACCGCGCGGGAATCGGCGGCGTCGGCGCCGACCCCATAGACCGTCTCGGTCGGGAAGGCGACGAGATCGCCGGCGCGCAGCATTTCCGCTGCTTTGCGGATCGCGGCGTCGTCCACGCCAAGGCGCAGCGTCGCCAGCGCTCCCCGCGTCATTCGTCGGCGCCGTAGGGCGGTTTCGGGATCGAAATATGCGCGTTGCGCAGCGCGGTGGACCAGCGCTCGCGAAGATCGCGAAAATAAGGGTCGGTCGCCTCGATGCGATGCTTCACCTCCATGCACAGCGCGTCGCGCCGCATGAGGGCGATGTCGATCGGGAGGCCGACGGAGAGATTGGATTTGATCGTCGAATCCATCGAGATGAGCCCGATCTTGAGCGCGTCGTAGATGTCGGTGTCGAAGCTGATGGCGCGGTCGAGGATGGGTTTGCCGTATTTATGCTCGCCGATCTGCAAATAAGGCGTGTCGGAGGTGCATTCGATGGCGTTGCCGGCGGTGTAGATCATGAAGAGCCGCGGCGGCGCAGCGCCGATCTGGCCCCCGAACAGCATGCACACCTCGAAACTGACGCCGATATGGTCGACTTCGCCCATCGTCGCGAGCGAGCGCCGCACCGCGCGCCCGACGAGATGCGAAGCGTGCAGCATGGAGGGCAAATCGAGCAGCCGCTCCATCTCGCCGGTCGCAGGGTCTTCGACGCCGTCGATCAGCAGATTGATCGCGCCCTGCGTCACCGAGAGATTGCCGGAGCAGGCGATCATCGTGGCGTGGCGGCCCGGCACCTCGAAGAGATGCAGCTTGCGAAAGGTCGAGATATTGTCGAGCCCGGCGTTGGTGCGGGTGTCCGCGATCATGACCAGGCCTTGGCGCACCAGAATGCCACAACAATAGGTCATGCCCGCCCCCTGCCCAAGCTTGCGGCATGGTTTACAGGAAAGAACGGCGCTCCTACAAGCGCGGCTTGCGGCGCGTGGCCGAGGCGGTGTAGGAAAAGCCTTCGATAGGCCGGTAGCTCAATGGTTAGAGCCGACCGCTCATAACGGTCTGGTTGGGGGTTCGAGTCCCTCCCGGCCTACCATTTGACGATTTGAACGCGCCCGAGAGCGTTCGATATCGCTTGGGTTCGACATATATGCGCCGTTGGACGGAGGCGAGGATAGGGCCAGCCCTCCGCTCACCCCAGCTCCAGCGGCCCGACCGCCCAGCCAAGCCACAGCGCCAGAGCGAGATGCGGGCCGAAGGGCAGGGGGGTCTTAGCCGTCTCCGCTCCGTCCGCGCGCAGCAGCAGCGCCGAGAACAGCCCGGAGATCGCCGCGACCAGCAGGAAACCGGGGAGCGCCGGCGCGCCCAGCCAAAGTCCGGCGAGCGCGAAGAGCCGCGCGTCGCCCTGCCCGAGACCTTCAAAACCGCGAAGACGCAGGTAAATGAGCGCAAAGGCTCGGCAGGCGACGAACGCGCCCGCGGCGGCTAAAAGCCGCGACGGGACCTGCCCGGCGTCGAGCGCGGCTTCGCTCAAAACCCCTGCGGCGCCGAGCGCCAATGCCGGCCCGTCGGGGATGACGAAATAGCGGATGTCGAAAAGCGCGATCGCGCCGAGTCCAAAAAACAAGACGAGGCTCGTCGTCGCCGTCAGCCAGCCGAGCTGCGGCGTCGCCGCGAGCAGGTAGGCGAGCGCCCCCAAGCTCAGCCACAACACATGCGTATGCGCGATAAAACCTCTGCGCGCCGAGAGGATCGCTGCGCCGTCGCGCAGCAGCGCCGCGCAACGCCTTTGCTGGCGGCGACTGCAACTCTTCAATTTCATTGCGGCCTCTGTCGGGACGCGGGCGGAGCGCTACATGTCACAGTGTTTTCAAAGTTGATAGGAAGGCCCTATAACACGACAAAACCTCGCTATTGATCCGCATTTGATTTTCCGGCACATTTACGCCAACGAGCCAAAAGAGCGGAAGTCTTTCGACCGCTCGGGCCGAAGCTTCTTAAGGGGAAGAAATGACTGGAGCCGTCGCCTTCGACGCCGCGCGGGCGCAGGAGATAATTGAATCTCCAACTTGCGCTCGAAGGGCCCGCCATGCCGATCCTTCATGCGATTCAGGAGGAGTTCGGTTGCGTGCCCGAGGCCGTCGTGCCGCAGATCGCGCATGCGCTCAATATTTCCCGCGCCGAAATGCACGGCGTCGTCACCTTCTACCACGACTTCCGCCGCGAACCCGCCGGCCGCCACGTCCTGAAGATCTGCCGCGCCGAAGTCCTGCCAGTCCATGGGCTCAGAGAAAATGGCGCGCGACTTCCTCGCCCGCATCAGACTCGACTGGCATCACACGACGCCGGACGGCGCGCTGACCGTCGAAGCGGTCTATTGCCTAGGGCTGTGCGCGCACAGCCCTTCGGCGCTATATGACGGCGAACCCATCGGCCTCGTCGACGGCGCAAAGCTCGACGCGATCGCGGCGGAGGCCAAGCGCTCATGATCAAGGTTTACGTTCCCCTCGACATGGCCGCCAAGGCCATGGGCGCCGATAAGGTCGTCGCCGCCATCGCCAAGGAGGCGGCCGCCCGCGGGCTCGACGTGCAGATCGTCCGCAACGGCTCGCGCGGCCTCTTATGGCTGGAGCCGCTGGTCGAAGTCGAGACGCCCAATGGCCGGGTCGGTTACGGCAATGTGAAGCCTTCCGACGTCGCGTCGCTGTTCGACGCGCATTTCCAGGGCGGCGGCCCCCACAAGCTCGCCATCGGCAAGGTCGAGGATCATCCCTATTGGAAGCGGCAGAACCGCATCACCTTCAAGCGCTGCGGCATCACCGATCCGCTGTCGCTCGAAGACTATGAGGCGCATGGCGGCGGCGTCGGCCTCGCCAAGGCCTTTGCGATGTCGCCGGCGGAATGCGTCGCCGAGGTCACGAAGTCGGGCCTGCGCGGTCGCGGCGGGGCCGGCTTCCCGACCGGCGTCAAATGGAAGACGGTCGCCGACACGCCCGCCGATCGCCGCTATGTCGTGGTCAACGCCGACGAGGGCGACTCGCGGCACCTTCGCCGACCGCATGATCATGGAGGGCGATCCTTTCGCTCTCATCGAAGGCATGATCATCGCCGGCTATGCGGTCGACGCCTCCAAGGGCTATGTCTATCTTCGCTCGGAATATCCGCAGACCGCGGAGGTTTTCGGCAAGGCCATCGGGCTGCTTCGCGCTGCGGGCTGGCTCGGTCCCAAGGTGCGCGGCTCGGATTTCGCCTTCGACGTGGAGCTGCGGATCGGCGCCGGCGCTTATGTCTGCGGCGAGGAGACCTCGCTTTTGGAGAGTCTCGAGGGCAAGCGCGGCATCGTGCGCGCCAAGCCGCCGTTCCCGGCCATCGCGGGCCTCTTCGACAAGCCGACGATCGTCAACAATGTGTTGTCGATCGCCACGATCCCCATGATTTTCGAGCTCGGCGCACAGCATTACGCCGACTGCGGCGTCGGCCGCTCGCGCGGCACCATGCCGTTGCAGATCGCCGGCAATGTGAAATATGGCGGGTTGTGCGAAGTCGATTTCGGCCTCACGCTCGGCGAGATCGTCAACGACATCGGCGGCGGCACCAAGACCGGGCGGCCCGTGCGCGCCGTGCAATGCGGCGGCCCGCTCGGCGCCTATGTGCCGGTCAAGGACTTCGATCTCGTCTTCGACTACGAGGCTTTCGGCAAGCGCGACGCGCTGATCGGCCACGGCGGGCTCGTGCTGTTCGACGACAGCGTCGACATGCTGGAGATGGCCCGCTTCGGCATGGAGTTCTGCGCGATCGAGAGTTGCGGCAAATGCACGCCCTGCCGGCTCGGTTCGACGCGCGGCGTGGAGACCATCGACAAGATCCGCGCCGGCCAGAATGTCGAAGCCAATATCGCGTTGCTTGCGGACCTTTGCGAAACCATGAAATGGGGCTCGCTCTGCGCGCTCGGCGGCTTCGCGCCCTATCCGGTCTTGAGCGCGCTGCGTCACTTCCCCGAAGACTTCCATAAAAAGTCCCTGCCCGCTGCAGCGGAGTGAGGAGTAAAGCCATGACGATCGTTAAAGAAACGGATTACGGAACGCCGCCGTCGCTGTCTCAAAATATGGTGACATTGACGATCGACGGACAGAGCGTGACCGTGCCGGAAGGCACGTCCATCATGCGCGCCGCGATGGAACTCGGGACGGAGATCCCGAAGCTCTGCGCAACGGACAGCATCAAGGCCTTCGGCTCCTGCCGGCTCTGCCTCATCGAGATCGAAGGCCGCAACGGCACGCCGGCCTCCTGCACGACGCCGGTCGCCAACGGCATCAAGGTCAAGACGCAGACCCCGCGGCTCGCGGCGCTGCGCCGCGGCGTCATGGAGCTCTACATCTCCGACCACCCGCTCGACTGTCTGACCTGCGCCGCCAACGGCGACTGCGAACTCCAGGACATGGCCGGCGCGGTCGGCCTGCGCGACGTGCGCTACGGCTACGACGGGTCCAATCACGTCTTCGCCCGCAACGGGGGCGAGGCGAATTTCGATTGGATGCCGAAGGACGAGTCCAATCCCTATTTCACCTATGATCCCTCGAAATGCATCGTCTGCAATCGCTGCGTGCGCGCCTGCGAAGAAGTGCAGGGCACCTTCGCGCTGACGATTTCCGGACGCGGCTTCGACAGCCGCGTGTCGCCCGGCATGTCGGAAGCCTTCATGGAATCCGAATGCGTATCCTGCGGCGCATGCGTGCAGGCCTGTCCGACGGCGACCTTGACCGAGAAGTCCGTCATCGCGATCGGCCAGCCGGAGCATTCGGCGGTCACGACCTGCGCCTATTGCGGCGTCGGCTGCACCTTCAAGGCGGAGATGCGCGGCGAGGAAGTCGTGCGCATGATCCCCTGGAAGGACGGCAAGGCCAATCACGGCCACAGCTGCATCAAGGGCCGCTTCGCCTATGGCTACGCGCATCACGGCGACCGCATCACCAAGCCGATGATCCGCGACAGCATCAAGGAACCCTGGCGCGAAGTCTCGTGGGAGGAGGCGATCGCCTTCACCGCGCGCCGCTTTAAGGAGATCCAGGCCAAATACGGCAAGGACTCGGTGGGCGTCATCACGTCGTCGCGCTGCACGAACGAAGAGAGCTATCTCGTCCAGAAGCTCACCCGCGCCGGCTTTCGCAACAACAACACCGACACCTGCGCGCGCGTGTGTCATTCGCCGACCGGCTATGGCCTCAATCAGGCTTTCGGCACCTCGGCGGGCACGCAGGATTTCAACTCGGTCGACGAGGCGGACGTCATCATCGTCATCGGCGCCAATCCGACCGATGCGCATCCGGTGTTCGGCTCGCGCATGAAGAAGCGGCTGCGCGACGGCGCCAGGCTCATCGTCATCGACCCGCGCCGCATCGATCTCGTGCGTTCGCCGCACATCGAGGCGGACTATCATTTGGCGCTGCAGCCCGGCACCAATGTCGCCGTCGTCACGGCGCTCGCGCATGTCATCGTCACGGAGGGCCTCGTCGACGAAGCGTTCGTGCGCGCGCGCTGCGACTGGGAGGAATATAAAGACTGGGCGGCGTTCGTTTCGGAAGCGCACAACAGCCCGGAGCAGACCGAGAAATTCACCGGCGTTCCGGCGGCGGATTTGCGCGCCGCGGCGAGGCTCTACGCCAAGGGCGGCAAGGGCGCGATCTATTACGGCCTCGGCGTCACCGAACACAGCCAGGGCTCGACGACCGTCATGGCCATCGCCAATCTCGCCATGGCGACCGGCAACCTCGGACGGCGCGGCGTCGGCGTCAATCCGCTGCGCGGCCAGAACAACGTGCAGGGCTCCTGCGACATGGGGTCGTTCCCGCATGAATTGCCGGGCTATCGCCATATCTCGGTCGAGAAGGTGCGCAAGCAGTTCGAAGCCGAATGGGGCGTCGAACTCGATCCCGAGCCCGGCCTGCGCATCCCCAACATGTTCGACGCCGCCGTCGACGGCACGTTCAAGGGGCTTTACGTCCAGGGCGAGGACATACTGCAGTCCGATCCCGACACCAAGCATGTCTCCGCGGGCCTTGCGGCGATGGAGCTGGTCGTCGTGCAGGACCTCTTCCTGGTCGAGACCGCGAATTATGCGCATGTCTTCCTGCCCGGCGCGACCTTCCTCGAGAAGGACGGCACCTTCACCAACGCCGAGCGCCGCATTCAGCGCGTGCGCAAGGTCATGAGCCCCAAGAGCGGCTATGGCGACTGGGAGATCACCCAGCTCATCGCCAACGCCCTCGGCCTCAACTGGACCTACACGCATCCGAGCCAGATCATGGACGAGATCGCGCGGCTGACGCCGACCTTCGCCGGCGTGTCCTTCGACAAGCTCGACGAGGTCGGTTCGGTGCAATGGCCGTGCAATGACGAGCATCCCGACGGCGTGCCGATCATGCACATCGACGGCTTCGCGCGCGGCAAGGGCAAATTCGTCATCACCGAATATGTCCCGACCGACGAACGCACGGGGCCGCGTTTCCCGCTGCTGCTGACCACCGGCCGCATTCTGTCGCAGTATAACGTCGGAGCGCAGACGCGTCGCACGGAGAACAGCAGCTGGCATCCGGAGGACGTGCTTGAAATCCATCCGCACGATGCCGAACTCCGCGGCGTGAAGGATGGCGATTGGGTGCGCGTGCAGAGCCGCGTCGGCGAAGCCTCGCTGCGCGCGGTGGTGACCGACCGCGTCGCGCCGGGCGTCGTCTACACGACCTTCCATCATCCGCAGACGCAGGCCAATGTCATCACGACCGACAATTCGGATTGGGCGACCAACTGTCCCGAATATAAGGTCACCGCGGTGCAGGTTTCGCCGACCAACGGTCCGTCCGATTGGCAGGAGAAATACACTGCGCTCAGCGTCGCGAGCCGTCGTATCGAGACGCCCGTCGACGCCGCGGAATGACGGCAGAGCTGCTCGCGACGGATCTGCCGCCGCCGACGCTTGAAGTAGAATGCGCAGCCCGCCGCGAGGACAAGCTCGCGGCGGGGTCGCGTATCATCCCCGAGGAAACGCCGATCGCTTTCACCTATGGCGGCGCGACACATGCGGTCATGATGGCGACGCCCTCGGACCTGGAAGATTTCGCGGTCGGCTTCGCCTTGACGGAAGGACTGATCGACGCTTCGGCGGCGGATCTCGATATCGAAATCATAGCCAGCAATCTCGGCATAGAGCTGCGCAGCTGGCTTCCGGGCGAGCGCCAGGTCCGCTACGCCGAGCGCCGCCGCTCCATGGCGGGGCCCACGGGATGCGGCCTCTGCGGCATCGAAAGCCTCGAGCAGGCGACGCGCGAGCCGCCGCGACTGGAAAACGGCTTGCGCGTGCGCTCGCAGGCTTTGATCCAGGCGATGGAACGGATGCCTTCTCTGCAAAAGATCAACAAGGAGACGCGCGCCGTGCACGGCGCCGCCTTTTGGGAGCCTTCGACCGACGGGCTGATCCTGCGCGAGGACGTCGGGCGCCACAATGCGCTCGACAAACTCGCCGGCGCGATGGCGCGGCAGGGGCTGGCGGGATCGCGGGGCGTCGTGCTAATGACCAGCCGCGTTTCGGTCGAACTCGTGCAGAAGGCGGCGCGCATTCGGGCGCCCGTCATCGCCGCGATCTCGGCGCCCACGGCTCTCGCGGTGCGAACCGCGGAGAGCTGCGGCATGACGCTCGTCGCGGTGATGCGCGGGCGGGACTTCGAAATCTTCACGCATCCGGCGCGGATAGAGGAATAGGCGAGCACACATGGGGTCGCATAGCACCGTCGATACTCTCGTAAAAATGGCCAATCAGATTGGCGATTTTTTTGGCTCGCAACGCAGCGCCAACCGAGTGGACGGCGTCGCAGATCACATTTTGAAGTTTTGGGACCCGCGCATGCGCGACGGCATCATCCGCTACGTCGAGCAGGGCGGAAACGAGCTGAAGCCTGTCGTTCTGGAGGCCGTGAAGCGCATCGCGAAAGGCGCTGCGGAGAAAAAGCTCGACCATGGCGAGCACAAACACGGCGAGAACGCGGACGGGTGACGCGCCTGGGCCGCAGATGGCGCTGCGTCGCCGGGATCGCGTCGCTGCTCGCGTTCTCCGCCCCAGCCTTAGCGGGGGAGCCGCCTTCGGGCTTCGTGAAGCTTGCCGACGTCGCGCCGCAGATAATCCAAGACATGCGTTACGCCGGGGAGAGAAATTTCACCGGTCGTCCTGTGCCCGGCTATGGCGCGCCGCAATGCTGGCTGCGGCGAGAGGCGGCGCTGGCGCTCGCAAAGGCGCAGCAAGACGCCCGCACGCGCGGTCTCGATCTCATCGTCTATGATTGCTATCGTCCCAAGCGCGCGGTGGCGGCTTTCCTCGACTGGTCGAAGAATGCGGATGAGGCGACGAAGCCCGAATATTTTCCTCGCGTCGAAAAGCGCGGGTTATTCGTGCAAGGCTATATCGCAGGAAAATCCCAGCATTCGACAGGCCTTGCGGTGGACGTCGGCGTCAAGGGCTGGGACTTTGGAACGCCGTTCGATTTCTTCGATCCGCGATCGTGGACCAAGGCGAAGGTGGCGGGAGGAGCTCACGCGCATCGCGATGCGCTCGCCGCGTTGATGCGCCGCCACGGCTTTGAAAATTTTCCACGCGAATGGTGGCATTTCGCCTTCAGGGGCGCGAAGAATGTCGAGAGCTACGACGTCCCGATCGAATGAACGCGGCATGTTGTAATCGAAACAATCGGTCAACTCTTATGCTCCAGCGCAGCGACACGTTCGCGCAGCTCGCCATATTGATAGGCGTTGTTTGCGATCATCGCGAGCAGCATATCCGTCGCCTCTTCCCAGCTTTTCAGGGGAATTGCGGGCGGCCTCTTCGGCGCGGCCAGAGATTGGCGTATGCGCCGCGCCAGCATGTCGCTATCGCCGAGATCGAAATAGCGAACAGAGTCGCCGGCGATCTCGCGAAACACGGGAATATCCGTGACGATGGCGGGCAGGCCGTAATGGGCCGCCTCGACCAGCGCGAGCCCGAACCCTTCCGCGATCGTCGCGAAGACGAGACTATGCGCGCAGACATAAAGCTGGCGCAGATCGGCGTCGCTGGCGTTGTTCAGCCAGAACAGGCGACGTCCATATTCGGGGTGCGAGAAGATGCGCTGCTTGAGCGCCGCGACCATCCAGCCCTCGCGCCCAACGATGACATAACGCACGTCGACGCCCTCGCTCCAGAGCCTGTCGAAGGCGTCGAGCGCGATCGGATAGCCCTTGCGCGGCTCCAGCGTGCTGACGCTCAACAGCAGCGGCGGACCTTCGCTGCAAAGCGCGACGACCCCGCGCGACGGCTTCTCCGCGCCGCCGGAAAAATCCGAGCCGAGTCCCTGCCAACCCAACCGCAACGCAGGATTGAACGGGCGGCGCTGGGCGGCCATCAGCTCGACGAACTCGTCGGCGACGCTGCGCGATATGCAGACGACGGCGTCGGCGCAAAGCACAATTTTATCAAACCATGCGACGAAGTTTTCGACCCTAAAGCAGATTTCATTATACTGCAGCGGGAAGAAGTCATACACGAGGACGACGTTGCGTCCGCCGCGCGCTGAAATATCCCGCATCGCGCGGTGAACGGGCTCGGGCGTCGCCCACCAGGCGCCGGCGACGATATATTTGTCGCCCTCGCAAACCTCGATCGGTTGCGCGTTCTTGCGCGCGTTAAGACAGCCATACAGCCTGTCCTCGAAGGCGAAGACCGGGACGCCGCCGTGACGCAGCGCCGCACGGGCGACCTCCAGCGTCACGCGCTGTATGCCCGTCGCCTTGTCGCTGCGCAGCAGTTGCGACACCTCGATGAAGACTCTGGAGCCTGCAGGCGCGGCGGCTCCCGCCCTATGCGCGGCGAGGAACCTGCGCAGCGCCCTGTTCCACTGGCCAAAACTCCACACGCCGTCGTGCAGACGCCCAAGCCCGACGAGGCGCGTGATCGTCCAGTAGAACTCGCGGCCTTTTTGCGCGACGAAGGCTGCGAGCGTCCGCGACGAAACCCTCGGCGCGGACGCGGCGGCGAGCGCATGGGCCGTCTCAGCGGCGACTTGCTGCTCGATATAGTTTCGCAAATTGCCGCTTCCCGCGCTCATTCACTCGACCCCTGCAGATAGGTCCGATCTTAGAGCGACATCGTCCGTTTTCGAAATTTGCTCTAGTCGTCGCCGCGACGCAGCAATCGGGCGGGCAGGCCCAGATACCAGTGCAGCGATCGCCTGCGCAAATATAAAAGCTGCCGCTCGAGTTGCGCGACCCGCCCTTCGGCGATTTCTTCCCGACGCAACGCCTCCGCGGCCTGCGCCCGAAGCCGACCATTTTCGGCGGTCAGGGTCCGCAGCTTTTCATTCAAACGCGCGCATTCGTCGCCGGAGGCGGCAGGCGAAGCATTAGTTTTGACGTTCTCGCGCATGAGCGCCTCCTACGCCTGTTCGCCGCTGAAATGCAATCGTCCAAACCGCAGTGTTCGCGGTCTTGCTTCCGCTCGGGGCTGTCATATAGGCTTTTGCCTGCCGGGATCAATTCGTCTCGGGTCAGGCGCCGCCGCCGCGCCCTGCGCGAAACGACCAACTCCCGGAGACGCCTCAGTGCCTCAGCGAATTTACCTGCTGCGTGCGGACGAACGCGGCGCGAACCCGCTGGAGGTCTTTATTGCGGAGGATCGCGGCGTCGTCGCGTCCAACGTCCTTTGGTCGAAGGATTTGGAGGCGCTCGTTTTCGAAGAGGACGGAGCGCCGCTACATATGGCGCCAAACGCCGAAGCAAGCGCGGCCTCCAATGCGCCCTGGCTTGCTTTGCCGGAGCTGTTCCCGGCCGGGGCCTCGGAGCTGAAGGTCGCGACGATCCTCGATTACGCCCGCTTCTACGGTCTTCGGACGCTAGCGCGCCTTGCGCCGCTGAACGAGAGCGCTGCGACGCTGCGACCCGAAACGTTCGCTCTCGATCTGGTCCTCGTCGACGATCAGGCGGAGGCGTCGCATCTCATGGAGATCTGGCGCGCGCAAAATCTCGACCCGAGGCGTCCGCCCGCGGTCCGTCAGCTGCAAAGCGCAGGCGATGCAGGACGGCGCGAAGCGGCCGGCCTTGCCGCGATTTTGCGAACGGCGCCGCTTCTGCGACGGCTCGTCATGCTCGAAGGCTCGGTGCAAACGGCCGCGCTCGCCGAAGATTTCGCCGCGACCGGAGTTGATGTGCAGCGCTTGCGATGGAGCCCCGCCGCGCGAGCGCTGCTTCCGGATATCGCCGCGGAGGCCGATCCTGCGCCCGGCTTTGGCGCTCTTTTCGGCGATTGGGCGGCCTTGTCGCTGGACGGTTGCCAGGATTGCGCCGAGGCGATGGAGATCGTCGACGAGGCGCGCGGATTTGGGCTCAAGGTCGCCATTGTCGTAGGCGCTGTCGAGCTGGACCCCGAATTTGGTCGGCTGGCGCTCGACGGCGCCGAACTGGTCCTGTTTGAGGCCGACGACCGGCGCGAGGCGACGCTTCGCGACGCGTTTCGCTGCGACGAAAAGACCGCGACCTTGCGCCAGCGTTGGCGGACCGCCCCCAATCCTGCTGCGATGCTCGCCGAGATCGCCTCGCGGCGCGAGCGTACGAATTTTTCGGGTCGTCTACAAAAGCCTGCGGCGATCTTTTATCTGGCGCGGGCGCGGACTGGATCGACCGGCGATAAGAAATCGGCTCAAAATCGAAATGCTGGAGAAAATTCTGATCGAAAAAGTCCATCAACTTCTTCGGAATTCGCTCTAGAGGACGGCTTGGCTGGATTAGGCGTCGAAACGATCCCGCTCGTCTGGAACGGCGTGGGCAAGTTCCTGGCGCGCGCCGCGTCGCCGGGCGTCCCACTGACCGCCGCGTCCGGCGGCGCAATGCGGGGCGAGTGGCTGCTGATCGAGGAATTGAGTTTGTCGCCGGCCTCGCCGCTCGGCGATGTCGTGCGGTGGGCCAAATCCTCGGCAATGCGCGTTGCGGCGACAGTTTCGGGCTTCGAGGCCGTCGCAAGCGTCCATGCGACGCAAAGCTTCGACGAGCGACAGGCGAAAACGCTGCGTGAATTCGACGC
This sequence comes from uncultured Alphaproteobacteria bacterium, assembly GCA_963820145.1. Classification (GTDB taxonomy): domain Bacteria; phylum Pseudomonadota; class Alphaproteobacteria; order Rhizobiales; family Beijerinckiaceae; genus Methylocystis. Next base: position 21,029 of record CAWFZD010000017.1, on the reverse strand, counting down.
CTTTCTGCCGACGGCTTGGGGCGTGGCCGCGCAACTTATTCGAATGCTCGCGCAAGCTGGCGCGTGCGGACCAAAGATCGTTCCTTGTCCTGCGGCGCGGCCCAAACGCCACGCACAGGACATAGTGGCGGCGCTTGCACGATGCGGCGCCCCGCCAGGCTGGCCGCTGCAGGCGATCGTCGGCGACGCCCGCCGCCCGCTTTTGAGCTGCGCCATCACCACATACAATCGCGCGCCCTGGCTCAGACACAGTTTGAAATGCCTGCTCGACGCGGCCGCGCCATGGAAAGACAAGGTGGAGATCATCGTCTGCGACAATGCGTCAACGGACGACACGCCGGACGTGGTCGCCAAGATACGCGAAAACTATTCCTTCGCTTACCATCGCAATGCCAAAAATGTCGGAATGCTCGGCAATCTCGGCGCGACGGCGCGCCATTGCAAAGGCGCTTATATCTGGATCATCGGGGATGACGATCTCGTCGTCGACGAAGGCCTCGACATCATCCTCAAAGGGATCGAGGCGCATCCAGACGTCGAGATGATTTATCTCAATTACGGCTATACGAGATTTAGCGCGCCGGAAAATCTCGCCGACGCGAGATCGATCATCGACAATGCGACGCCGATCGGCTTTGGCGGCCCAACCCGCCGATTTCGAGCGTTTGGCCGAGGCGGCGGCGTTCAACGAGAATCTGTTCACGGCGATCTACGCCTGCGTCTTTCGCCGGGATCACGCGCTGCGCGCCTATCAGCTGGACACGCGGGGGGCGCCGTTTTCTTCGCTTTCGACCTGCGTTCCCTCGTCGGTTTACGCTTTGGCCGCGTTGCAGGATCGTCCGGCCTATTGGGTCGGCTTTCCGGCCATCGTCGTCAATATGAACGTGTCCTGGCTCAGATGGGCCTTGCTGTGGCATCTGGAACGCATGCCCGACCTGCACGATTTCGCCGAACTGTCAGGAGTAGATGCGGCGCGGATCGACCGACATCGTTTCAAACATTGCTGGAACGCCGGCGAATGGGTGGAGCAAGCCTATTTCGAGGCGGAGGACGCTATACGCAAAGGTTTTTCGATGGCGCGGCTGATCGAGCGCTGCAAGCACATCGACGTTTTTCGCACGCGAGAAATAACAAGGGCGATGGACGCTTATCGAAAGGCGTGGAACTTGGGCCGCATAACGGCCGACACGCTGCCGCCCGAAAGTCTGCTCGCGCAATTTGGTTTGGAGCTGAGCCGACCACCCGAAAATTGACAGCCCTCCCGAATGATATAGGAAGCGCCTCCATCGAAGCCGCTCAAAATCAAAACCGCCGGAGCGGCTTCCCCTCGAAAAAGTCTCTCAACTTTCCTGAGAATTTGCGTTGGGCTGATCGGGCTGTAAGGTCGCATCATCATGACGAAGCGTATCGCAAAATGCCGCGTGTGCGGGTCAGCCAATCTGGCGAGCATGCTTTCCTTGGGCGACCAGGCTTTGACCGGCGTTTTTCCCGCGACGCGCGATGCGTCGGTGACGGTGGGTCCGCTGGAACTCGTCTGGTGCGCCGACTGCGGGCTGCTGCAACTGGCGCATACCTATGAAGCCGCCGAAATGTATGGCGAGAATTACGGTTATCGGTCCGGCCTCAATCAATCGATGGTCCGGCATCTGACGCAAAAGATCGCGCACCTCGAAAGGATCGCGGATATCAAGCCCGGCGACACGGTGCTCGACATCGGCTCCAACGACGCGACCTCGCTCAAGGCTTACAAGACGCCGTCGCTGCAGTGTATCGGGATTGACCCGACGGGCGCCAAATTTCGCCAGTTCTATACCGACGACATTCGACTTGCTGCGCAGTTCTTTTCGTTCGGGGCGTTCGAAAGCGTCTCGCGCGATCGCGCCAAGGTCATAACTTCGATCGCGATGCTGTACGATCTCGACGATCCGATCTGGTTTGCGCGGGAGATAGCCAAGACTCTCGCGCCGGACGGCGTCTGGCATTTCGAACAGAGCTACATGCCGTCGATGCTTCGCATGACGTCATATGACACCATCTGTCACGAGCATATCGAATACTACTCGCTCGGCGTGATTTGCAGGATTCTCGACGCGGCCGATCTGCGCGTGCTCGACGTGCAGATGAATGCCGTGAATGGCGGGAGTTTCGCGGTTACTGCGGCGCACAAGGCCTCGACGCGCAAGGCCAACAGCGCCGTTGTTGACTGGCTGCTGTCGCAGGAGGACCGCATGGGCCTCAACACGCCGCAGCCCTATCGCGATTTCGAGACGCGCGTTTTTCGTCATCGCGAGGATCTGCGCCGGCTGCTGCGCGCGCTGAAGGACGACGGCAAGCGCATTCTCGGTTACGGCGCCTCGACCAAGGGAAACGTGGTCTTGCAGTTTTGCGGCATTGGCCCCGATGTCATCGAAGCCGTCGCCGAGGTCAATCCCGACAAATTCGGCTGTTTCACCCCCGGCTCAAAAATTCCCATCGTTTCGGAGAGCGAGGCGAAGGCCATGAAGCCGGATTACTTCTTGATCTTGCCCTGGCATTTCAAGGAAGGCATCGTCCAGCGCGAGCAGGACTTTCTCGCCCGAGGGGGCAAGATGATTTTCCCCTTCCCCGAGATCGAAATAATATAAGCCGGCCAACGCATCCCCGCGCGAAGGAAGGTCGGTCGTTTTGCCGCTCCCGGGCCTCAAAACGGATGATACTGATACAGCCAGTTCTCCGAAAGCACTTCCTCGCCGTTGCGCAGGAAGAGCCGCATCTCGACCGGGTCCTCGCCGGTGACGGTGAGATCGAACTGCGCGCGCCAATGGCCGGGAACGCTGTCGAACACCGCCTCGGTGAAGATATAGGAGAACTTTCCGCGCGAGGCCCGGAGCACGGGCTCCGGCTTCACGCCGAAGGGCAGTTTTTCAAGCGGGCCGCCTAAAAATTCGATCATGAATTTGCGCACGCCCTTGGGGCGCGGCTTGCCCGGCTGGCCCCCGTTGCCGAGCCTCGTCGCGACGCAACGCGCGAGCTTGGTCGGATAGGGTTCGTCGGCGAGCCAATGCAGGCGGTAGGAAAATTCGAACTCGGCGCCGGGGACGGCGGGCTGATCGGGAACCCAGACCGCGACGATATTGTCGTGAATCTCGTCGTCGGTCGGGATTTCGATGAGCTGGATCGCGCCCTTGCCCCAGTTGCCTTTGGGCTCGACCCAGACGCTCGGGCGCCGGTCATAAAACACATTGTCGAGATAGTGGTCGTAGTTGCGGTCGCGCTGCAGGAGCCCGAAGCCCTTGGGGTTCATGTCGCCAAAGGCCGACGCCATCACCCGCGGCGGGTTGTTGAGCGGACGCCACAGGCGCTCGCCGGCGCCGGTCCACATCGACAGGCCGTCAGAATCGTGAACCTCGGGGCGCCAGTCGATGGCGGTAGGCTTTTTCGTTTCCGAGAACCAATACATCGAGGTCAGCGGCGCTATGCCGAAGCGGGTGAAATCGCCGCGCAAGAACAGTTTGCAGTCGATGTCCATGACGACGCCCTCGCCGCGCGTCATCAGAAAGCGATAGGCGCCGACGATATGCGGCCCCTCCAATAGGGCGTGCAGCACGACGCCGTCCTGCGTCTCGGGTCCGACATAGACATGCGTGAAGTCGGGAAACTCCTCCGAGCGGTTCGGCGCCCAGGTGTCGAGCGCTACGCCCCTTGCGGAAAGCCCATATTGGCGCAATTCGCCGATGGCGCGAAAGTAGGACGCGCCGAGGAAGGCGACCCAATCGTTTTTCTTCCAGTCGAGCTTGCCGTCTTTCGACTCCTGGATGCGGAAGCCCGCAAAACCCGCGCCGGGCGTCATCTTCTTCGCGACGGAGTCCGCCGGCATGTGGAAATAGATCGGATCGTAAAGGATTTCGCGCGCCTCGCCGTCCGTGTTCGAGAAGATGCGCACGGCTTTTTTGAAGAACATGCCGAGGTGGAAGAACTCGAGCGGGAAGCGTTCCTTGCCGGTCGCGTAAAGCGCGTGATCGGTGTTGTAGGTGATCTTGCCCCAGGCCTCGTAGTCGATCTTGCTGGTGATCTCGGGGTCCGGGATCGTGGGCGGCCGATAGGGCTCCGAAACGAGCCGCCGCGCCTCTTCCTTCAGCGTCTCGAACGAAAACGGCTGGGCGGGACCAAGCTTTATCTCCTGGTCTTGGCTCTGCAAGGCCTCGCTCTGCGCAGCGGCGGGAGCGCCGACCGCGCTAAAGGCGCCTGTCGCGGCGGCGGCCTTGAGAAAAGCGCGGCGGTCGGGAGAGTCGGTCATGGGGTCCTTTCCTCGGGCGGGGAGCAAGAGGCGATGAGAAAACGCGGGAGCGGATCAGCCGCGGATCGGCTCGTGGCGGACGGCGGTGCGCATGAAGTAATAGAGGCCGACGAAGCCGAGCAAGGCGAAGGCCGCCTCAAAAGCGCGGCTGATCAGGGGATCGAGCCCGAAGAGGCCGCCGAGCGCCCAGCCCGCGGCCCAGGAGGCGCCGACGAGTTCGGTCCCGACCAGGATCGCCACCGCGACGAGCGTCGAAAGATGCAGAAAATTGATCGGTTGCTTCTGGCTCATGGGCGACAGGTCTTTCAGCGTGAGGCGCGCGCGGCGAGGGCTTTGAGCATGCCTGCTATAGGATCGCGGCTTTTGGGGCAAGTGTTGGGCGAAAGCGCGGGTTTCAAAACGAAATCGCGCTTAAGACGGCGCTGGCTGCGCGGCCGGGGTCGCCGGCCGCGTCGATCCTGCTCCAGGCGATGTCGCCCGCGTCGCGCCGGGCTTGTTCGAGCAGCACCGCCGCCGTCGCATCGGAGGGGTCGTCGCGGCGCGCTCCGACGCGTTTGAGCCTCTCCTCGAGATCGACGTCGAGCCAGAAACCAAAGAAGGGGACGCCGGCGTCCTTCGCGACGGACTCAATTTCGGCGCGGCTCTGCGGCAGATCGAAGACGGCGTCGACGACGACAGGCCAGCCAAGGCTCGCAACCCGTTTCGCCTCCTCGCACATCCCCGCGTAGACCCTGGCGGACACGTCCCGTTCATAGGCCGCCGCCGGGAGGCGAACGAGGGGATCGACGCCGAACAGCTTTTTGCGCAGCCGGTCGCTCGCGATCCCGCGCGCGCCGGGCGCTGCGCCGACGTGCGCCGCGAGTCGCGTCGCGACGCTGGATTTTCCGGAGCCGCTAAGGCCGCCGATCGCTATGACCAAGCCGGCGTTTTCGCGCGCGAGCGCCTGCGACAGCGCGAAATAGCCTTGCGCCTCCGCGCGCTTTTCCTGCGCCGCGGCGACATAGGCGCGGATCGCCGCGCGCAAACTCATGAACAGCGGCAGAAGCGGAAGTCCGTCCGTCTCGTCGCGCGCGTCGAGATAGCGGTTGAACGCCAGATTGGCGAAGCCTTGCTGTTCGACGCGCCAAAGGTCCATCAGCAGGAAGGAGAGGTCGTAGAGCACGTCGATCGAGGCGAGATCCTCGGAAAATTCGATGCAGTCGAAGGGAGTGGGCTCGCCTTCGAAAAGGCAGATGTTGCGCAGCGTCAGATCGCCGTGACAGCGTCGCGTCGCGCCGCGCGCATGACGCGCGTCGAGCAGCGCGCCGTCCCTTTCGAGGAGGGATGCGAGCGCGGCGCTGTGCGCGTCGATATCGGCTTGCGGCGCCGGCGGCGCTTGGGCGAGGCTCTGGCGCGCCAGGGCCAGGACGTCGCGCATCTTTGCAAAGCCGCCGACGCTGCAGACGGCGGCCTCGTCATGAAAGCGCGCGAGTTTATTCGCCAGAGCATCGACCAGCGCGCCGGTCAGTCGGCCCTCCTGCGCCATCGTCTCGAAGAGATCGGCGTCGCAAAAGCGGCGCATCTCGACCACCGCGTCGACGAGCGCGCCGGCGCCGTCCAGCGCGAGGGCTCCGTCCGCTTCGCGCGTCACCCGGCGCGCTCCAAGATAAAGCGTCGGCGCGGCGCGGCTGTTGAGTTCGAACTCGCGCGCGCACATGGCGAGACGTTTGTCCGCGGTGGAAAAATCGAGATAGGGAAAGGCGACGGCGCGCTTCAGCTTATAGACGCGATCGCGGCCAAGCACGACATGCGAGATATGCGTGCTGACGATCTTGCCGCGCGGTTCGCGCGCGAGAAGAAAGTCGAGCGTCTCCTGTTGCGCGTCGGCCGCCATCGCATGTCTTTCCTAAGGCGCAAACTTAAGGCGCGAAGCCTTCAAACACGATCGCGTCCGCCCATTGCGAGGCGCTCAAAGCCTGCCCCTTGGAACGGATCGTCCATGCGCTGACCGGCAGGCGCAGCGCCTGTCGGAACAACACCGGCGCGACATGCGGATAATCTTCGCGCCTGAACGACAGAAACTGCGGGCGCGTGCGCGCAAAATGCCCGAAGCAGGCGAGCTCGGCGCGCTTTTCCGGCGAGAGGTCCGGCCACTCCGGCGCATCGTAAGTCGCCTGCGCCACGATCCCGAGCGGGACGCCGCCGACGCCGAGCGCGCCGCCTTCCGCGCGCAGAAAAGCGATGGGGTCGGGATCGAAACTTTCGATCGCGACCGGCCCGTCGTAATCCGCAAGAAGAGCCGCGACGCGGCGCGCCAGCGTGGTGTCGCCGTCAAAGCCCGCCTTCAGCTCCACGATCAGTGGAACGCGCATCTCGACCGCGGCCAGCAGCGCCGCAAAGCTTGGAATCGTTTCGCTCGAGCCTTTGAGCGTCAGCGCCGTCAATTCGGCGAAGGTCTTTCGCTCGACGGGGCCTTCTTGCGTGGTGAGCCGCTCCAGCGTCTCGTCGTGGAAGACCATCGGCTCCCCGTCGGCGGAGAGCCGCAGGTCGCATTCGATCGCATAACCGCCGGCGACGGCGGCGAGAGCGGAACCCAGCGAATTTTCGATCCGCCCGCGCTCCACATCGTGCAGGCCGCGATGTGCGATCGGACGGGCGAAGACGCTTTCGAGCGTCTCGCGCGTCAAGCCATGATCTCGAAGATGGCCTCGACCTCGACCGCGGCGTCCATCGGCAACTGCGCGACGCCGACGGCGAAGCGCGCGTGGCGGCCATTCTCCTCGAGCACGGCGGCGACAAGATCGGAAGCGCCGTTGACCACCTGCGGCAATTGCGCGAAATGCGGCGCGCAATTGACATAGCCGCCAAGGCGCACCGCGCGCAGTTTGGCAAGATCGCCGCCTCCAGCGACGGCCTGCGCGAGCACGTTCAGCGCCGCCTGGCGCGCGGCGGCCTGGCCTTCTTCCAGCGAGACGCCGGCGCCGAGCTTGCCCTGATAGGCGGGATCGATGACCCCTTCGGCGATGGGGAGTTGGCCGGAGATGAAAAGCAGATTGCCCGTGCGCTGGACAGGAACGTAATTTGCGACCGGCGCCGGCGCCGCAGGCAAGGAGAGACCCAGCAATTTGAGCCGCGCCAGCGGCGAGTTCAGACTATCCTCAGACATGGCTTTCAGCCTCCGGGATGACATGGCGTTTGCGCTTGTCGCGGCGCGACCCTAGAGCATGTTTCGACAAAGTAGCAAAGACTTTCTCCGGCGAAGACCATGAGTTCGAGCGCTTCGCCATAAAGCCGACAAGTCTTCTGGTTCGAGTTCATTCGCGCTTTTGCGCAGAAACTGGGGCGCCCCGTCCGCGTTTGGACCCTCATGCGCGGGCGTGATAGATGCGGGGCGAGAGGATTCGCCGCCCTTCGCGAGGAGAGAAAACCCCCATGGCTTTGCTTCGTCCCTTGATGGCAGCCGCGCTCGGCGCCTGTCTCCTCGCGCCGTCTCTCGCCCGAGCCGAGCCGCCTCTCGCGCGCGCTGAAACGACGCGGCTGGCGCCGCACCGCGCCGTCTATGAGCTGACGCTGCTGAAGGCCTCGGGGTCCAAGGCGCCGGCGCAGGCGCGGGGACGCATCGCCTTCGACTTCACCGGCACCGCCTGCGACGGCTATATCCAAAACTTCCGTCAGATCACGGAACTGCAGCCCGACGAAGGCCAGGCGCGGGTCTCCGACATGCGCTCGGCCACCTATGAGGCCGGCGACGGGCGCGAGTTCCGCTTCAAGATCACGACGATCATCGACGAGAAGTCTCGCCTCCGAGATCGACGGCGTCGCGAAACGAACCAAGGACGGCAAGGTCGCGCTGGAGCTGACGAAGCCCAAGCGCGAGAAAGAGGATATGCCGACGCCGGTGCTGTTTCCGACCGAGCACATGATCCACATCATCGACGCCGCGCGCGCCGCGAAGACGACGTTGGAGGCGCGCATTTTCGACGGCTCCGGCGACGGGCTCAAAACCTTCGAGACGCTGACCATCGTCGGCAAGCCGATCGAGACGCCCGCCACCGAGAAGGCGGCGCAGAACGACACGTTGAAGACGATGCGCCGCTGGCCAGTGACGATCTCCTACTTCGAAGCCGGCAAGAATGACGAGCAGCCGTCCTATACGCTGTCCTTCGACGTCTATGAGAACGGCATTTCGCGCGCGCTGAAACTCGACTATGGGGACTTCCTGCTTGGCGGCGATTTGACCGAGCTGACGCTGCTGCCGGCGACGAAATGCGATAAATGACGTTAGCCGAGACCATCTCGAGGGCGCCTGTTTCGGCGGACGCCTCCAAGCGCTCAACACAAGTCAGTTCGATGACCGACATAAAAAACATCTGCGTCTATTGCGGCTCCTCTTTCGGCAATTCCCCCGCCTTCGCGCAGGCCGCGGACCACATGGGCGCGGCGCTGGCGCAGGCCGGCGTCGGCCTCGTCTTCGGCGGCGGTTCGATGGGGCTCATGGGGCGCGTCGCGCGCGCGGCGCTGGCCGCCGGCGGCCGCGTCGTCGGCATTATTCCGGATTTTCTCGACGAGCAGGAAATCGCGCTGAAAGAAGTCACCGAACTGCATGTCGTCAAGGACATGCACACCCGCAAAAGACTGATGTTCGAAAAGGCCGACGCTTTTCTGGCGCTGCCCGGCGGCATCGGCACGCTGGAGGAACTGACCGAGCAACTCACGCTCATGCGCATCGGCAGACACGCCAAGCCGATGGTTTTGCTCGATGTCGAAGGCTATTGGCGTCCGCTGCTCATGCTCTTCGCGCATATGCGCGAGAACGGCTTCGTGCGCGCCGACTATGAGATGCATTATATGGTCGCCGAACGCGTCGAGGAGGTTTTGCCGATGATTGTCGCCGCCGCAGCGCGCGTGACGGACGAAGGGTTTCCCAAATCGATACTCGAGCGGCTTTGACGGGCGGACCTACATCGGCTTTACACGAATGACACAATTAGGTTTGCGCCCCTATGCGCGGTTTTACTTGACACGGATGGCCGAAAAACTCACAACATGCGCGATGCGGAGCCTGGGCTCGAGGGAGCGCGAAATCCGCAAATGTCGAAACAAGAACAACAGTCCCGGGACTAAAAGGAAGCGCAATAATGAAGATCAGCGCCTTTGTGACGGCTTTCGCGATCCTCACCGGCTTCGCCGGTCCGAGCCTTGCTCTGGATCACAGCGTCCGCACCAACAGCCTCGTGCAGCGCGTCAGCTGCGACATCAAGGATGACGACAAGCAGGCCCGCTGCATGCAGAAGTGCGACGACGCCTATATCAAGATGAGCCAAGCCTATATCACAGGCAAGGACAGCGCTCAGGTTAAGAAAGAGGCCATCGAAAACCAGCAGGCTTGCAACAAGGCCTGCGGCTGCTGATTTACGGCCTCGACGAGAGACTCCCCAAGGCCGCCTCCGGGCGGCCTTTTGCATCTGACCTCGAATTTGATCAGCTTGCTCTTTACATGGGTGCAAGGCCTGATTACCTCTGAGCAATCAGATCGCTTCCAAAGCAACGGAATCAAACCACATGCGCGCCGAACCGCAAGCGCTGAAAGACGAAATCAAGCAATCCCTGGGACTGCTGAGGAGGCATCTTTGACGTCGAGACCGCTGAACGCCGCCTCGACGAACTGAACGCCCGGTCGAAGACCCCGACCTTTGGAACGACGCCGAAGACGCGCAGAAGATCATGCGCGAGCGCAGCGATCTTGAGGAACGCCTCGGCGCTTTGAAGAAACTCCACCAGGAGCTCGACGACGCGACGACGCTCGTCGAGCTTGGCGAGATGGAGAACGACGCCGCGACCGAGAAAGAAGGCGTCGAGGCGATGAAGAGCCTTCGCGCGGAAGCCAAGCGCCTGCAGATTGAGGCGCTCTTCTCGGGCGAAGCGGACGCCAACGACACCTACATCGAAGTGCATTCCGGCGCCGGCGGCACCGAAAGCTGCGATTGGGCGCGCATGCTGTTTCGCATGTATGCGCGCTGGGCCGAGCGCAAGAAGTTCAAGGTCGAAGTGATCGAAGAGACCGCGGGCGACGAAGCCGGCCTCAAATCCGGCGACGCTGCTCGTCAAGGGCCACAATGCGCATGGCTGGGCCAAGACCGAATCCGGCGTGCATCGACTGGTGCGCATCTCGCCCTTCGATTCCACCGCGCGGCGCCACACGAGCTTCGCCTCGGTCTGGGTCTATCCGGTCGATCGACGACCGCATCGAGATCGACGTCAAGGAAAGCGACTGCCGCATCGACACCTACCGCTCGTCAGGCGCCGGCGGCCAGCACATCAACACGACGGATTTCGCGATTCGCATCACGCATATTCCGTCCGGCATCGTCGTCGCCTGTCAGGCCGAGCGCTCGCAACACAAAAACCGCGCCACGGCCTGGAACATGCTGCGCGCGCGGCTCTATGAGAAGGAGCTGGAGGAGCGCGAGGCGCAGGCCAACGCCATCGAGGCGTCCAAGACCGAGATCGGCTGGGGCCACCAGATCCGCTCATATGTGCTGCAGCCCTATCAGCTGGTGAAGGACCTGCGCACCGGTCACACCTCGGGAACGCCGAGCGAGGTGCTCGACGGCGACATCGACGACTTCATGCAGGCGTCGCTTGCGCAGCGTATCTATGGCGGCGGACCGGAACAGGTCGAAGACGTGGAATGACTACTCCGCGGCGACGCGCTCCTCATCCGATATGCGCGTAAAACCGTCGCGGCTGACCATAAAACTCTCGACGCGCCCGGCCGGCAGATCGACGAGACGCTCGAGCTTCTTCCATGGCGCCACGGCTTCGCTGGTCCAGCGGTTGGACTGCCAGTGCGAGAAGTGCAGGTAGAGAAACTCGCGGGTTCCCGAGCGATTGTTGGTCAGCCGTCCACGCGTCCAATACCACTCCTCAGGCCACCGATCGCCGCCGTCGATCCAGCGCAGCGGCGGGATCGCGGTCGAATACTGCTCGACGAAGACGCCGCCGCCGAGGAAAGGCGTACCAGGCGCCGCCACTTCTGGCGCATCGGCAAGGAAAGAAAGAGCGATGAGAAGAAGCGCTCGTCGAAGCTCCTGTGGCGCGCCGTCGCCAGCAGATGGCGCCAGAACGGAATTTTGCGGAAGGCGCGCGCCATTTTCGGATTCGCGCGCATCAGAGCAAAATGCCCGCAGACGCGGTCCGCATGCGTCGAGACGACGTCGCCGGTCAGCGTGTCGGCGTTATAGAATTTCCTGATGTCGCCGAAGACGACGTCGAGATCGCAATAGCCCCAATAGTCGTATCCGGCGACCTCCTGCGGATGCACGGCGGCGAGCGCGGGACGCATGTCGCAAACCTTGTAGGCGTCGGTCCAGCGCGCCTTGATTTCCGAGCCGTTCGGAAACCAACGTGCGATAATCGTCGAAGCTGATCTGCATCACGCGCACATTCGGCGGCAGATCGGCCGGAGCAGGCGCGTCGCCGATGAGCAGCCAGTCGATCGTCTCGTTCCAGCGGCAGGATTTGAGAAAGCACCGCATCCACTGCGGCCAAGGGCCGAACCAGAGACTGAAAACCAGAATGCGCGGCTGGATCATGAAGCCTGTCTCCGAGTATGCGCGCGAAGCAACGCGCCAACGTCAAAACAAAGTTAAGCCAAAGTCGGAGCGAGATGATTCCTCAAGCATAAGAAATGACGCGTTTGGCGAGCGCCCGACGAAAGGGTAGGGGAAGAATCAATAGCGCCGCGAGGACGGCTATATTTTTCATCCGGCGAAGCGGAGAAATGCGGGGCTGGAAGATGAACGCTTTTATCCCTTCCATTACCGTAACTATACGAGACTGCTCGGGAAGAGCCCTCCTCCTATAATACCCATCACGAGCGAATATGAGCCAAAGCGAAGAATACGCTCCCTTCAGATAGCTGCATTTGCTGACGTCCATCCCGCGCTCGAGCGCGAATTTCTGCGCGTTCTGCTGCGCCCAATATTGGTAATAAACATGGTCCCCGATATTTTTGACGGTCAACCGGCCTGACGACATGGAGATATTGCCGCCGTGCGTTCTGTAGAAGCCGAGCCGTTCGTCGATATGGTCGACGCGACCGAACACGGGAGCGCAGTAGAGCAAATAGGCGTCTACTCCGTCTCCATCGAGATTAACCGCATTGTCGAGAAGGAAACGAACATAGACTGCGTCGAACGCGTTTCCGCTCATCGGAGCTGACGGATAATATCCATATTTCAAGAGATATTTTGTGTGGTCGGAGCCCAGAAAAAATTCTTTTGGAAGACAAGGCGAATCTTTTCTGTCGACGGCCAAGCGAAAGTTCAGACATGCGGCGCCGGGCCTCCAGGCTGCCGCAATGCGGTCGCAAGCAAATGGAAAGAGATAGTCGTCGGCGTCCAAACTGACGATCACGTCGCCTTTGGCTACGGCGACCCCGGCCCGGAGCGCGCTGGCCTGTCCGGAGTTCTCTTTGAATATCGCTTTGACGCTCGGATAGGTCTCGATGACGCTTCTCGAATTGTCCGTAAATCCGTCATCCACGACGATGCACTCGACCGCACGATAGGTCTGTCGCAGCACCAACTCGATCGCCTCCGGGAGGAAGCGCGCGTAATTGTAGTTGGTAATGACGACTGAGATCAGCATCACGGCGACCTTTATGCAAGGAAGTCGATCCGGTCGACGGCAAAGCGATCGCCGCGTTCGTCGTCGTCTTCCCACGCTGGCTTCGCGTGATCGAATTATAGCAATATTGTCGGGCTGAATATGATTTGCTCGGCTCTTGGTTACCCGCGCGCCGGCGCCGAGGCGGCAGACACGATCACAATCCGACGTTTACGCTCTTTTCGTCGCTGCGCGACAGGTTGCGGTAGCGCGCAAGCGCCCAGAGCGGGAAGAATTTCGCATAGCCGTGGTAGCGCAGGTAAAACACGCGCGGAAATCCCGTCGCCGTGTAACGCGCCTCGTCCCACAGCCCGTGCTCGGCCTGCGTGCGCTGCAGATAGGCGACGCCGCGCGCCGTCGCCGGACGGTCGAACGCGCCCGCCGCCATCAGGCCGAGCGTCGCCCAAGCCGTTTGGGAGGGGGTCGAAGGCGCCTTCTCGTAGCCGCGGTAGTCGAGTTTGTAGCTCGACAGGTCCTCGCCCCAGCCGCCGTCGTCGTTTTGGATGCGCTCCAGCCAGGCGACGGCGCGGCGGTAGGCGGCGTGATCATGCGGCAGTCCGGCGGCGTTGAGCGCGCAGAGCGTCGACCAGGCGCCATAGATGTAATTCGCGCCCCAGCGCCCGAACCAGCTTCCGTCCGGCATTTGCTCGGCGAGGAGATAATCGACGCCGCGCGCCAGCGCCGCGCTCGTCTCCCGCGTCGCGCCGAGCTGCGCCAGCATCGACACGCAACGCGCCGAAACGTCGGCGGTCGGCGGATCGAGCAGGGCGCCGTGGTCGGCAAAGGGAATATGGTTGAGATAATGATAACAATTGTCGGCGTCGAAGGCGCCCCAGCCGCCGTTCTTGCTCTGCATCCCCTCGATCCAGACGCGCGCCTTGGCGATGCGCTCGGCATAGGGCGTCTCGCCTTGCTCTTTGGAATAGCGGTCCATCGCCGCGACGACGACGGCGGTGTCGTCGACGTCGGGATAATGCGGGTTGGCGTATTGGAACGCCCAGCCGCCCGGCGGGGTCGTCGGCCGCTGCGCCGCCCAGTCGCCGACGACGTCGAGGACCTGCAACGGCGCCAGCCACTCGAGCGCCTGCTTGACGCGCGGAGTCTCGCCGCCAGCCTCCAGCAGCGCATGGCAGACGAGCGAGGTGTCCCAGACCGGCGAGACGCAGGGCTGGCAATAGGCTTCCTGCTCATGCACGACGAGCAGCCGCTCGATCGCTTCCCGCGCCGTCAGGACCCGCGGATCGTCGGCGGGCGCGCCAAGCGCTTCGTACATCAGCATGCTGTTGACCATCGCCGGGAATATCCCGCCGACGCCGTCTAAGCCGTTGAGGCGTTCTCGCGTCCACTCCTCCGCGCGTGTCACAGCGAGCTCGCGCGTCGCTTTGGGGAAATAGGGATCGCCAAGATGCAGCAGCTTGTCGGTGAAGCCGAAAATCGCCGTCCACGGGAAGGTCTGATGCTCGCCTTTCGGCCAGACGCGCACCTCTTCCGGCGGCGTCACGAAGAGCTCGCTTATGTGACGATCCAGCGGATTTTTCGCACGCGGCTTCCTGACCATCAGCACGAGCAGCGGCACGAGGACGGTGCGCGCCCAGTAGGAGACTTTGTCGAGATGGAAGGGAAACCACTTCGGCAGCAGCATGATCTCGACCGGCATCGCCGGCACGCCGCGCCAGGGAATTTCGCCGTAGAGCGCCAGCAGCGCGCGGGTGAAGACATTGGTGGTCGCGGCGCCGCCATGCGCGAGGATCGCCTCACGGGCGCGCGACATATGCGGCGCGTCGACGTCGTCGCCGATCATCTTGAGCGCGAAATAGGCCTTGACGCTGGCGCTGATGTTGAAGTCGCCGTCCTGGAACAGCGGCCAGCCGCCATGCGCGCCCTGCGTCCGGCGCAGATAATGGCCGATCTTGGCTTCGAGCGCGGCGTCGATGGGCTCGGCGCGATAATGCCGCATCAGCACATATTCGGCGGGAATGGTGCAGTCGGCTTCAAGTTCGAAGCACCAGTGCCCGTCGCTTTTGCCGAGCGCCAGAAGCGCCCCAAGCGCGCGTTCGACGCTGGCGTCCAGCGCGCCCTGTCCTGCGTCGAGGTCCTTGGCGAGCGCAGATGCGGTCATGACGGCTGTCTCCTGTTGCGGCGCAACGCGTTTTATCGCGAAGCCGGCGAAGGGATCAAGCCGGAGAGGGGCCCTCGAGTTCGTGCGAGGCCTTTGTGAAGCGAACGCCTTGCGTCTTGCGCGTCAGCTTCGTCTTTTCGGATGGATAATAGCCCCGGACACGGAATCCACGGATTTGTCGATCGAGTTGGAAAAGCTTCTGATCTGGTCGACAGTCGCCCGCGAGCCGCGTCCATCCAGGAGGAACGTGTCCATCAGGACCGATCAAGAAGACCAAGGCGACGATGGATATTTTGCTCATGGGCGGCAATCTAGACCGGACAAGTATAAAAAGCGCTAATGCGCGATGCGCAACAATTTTAACCAAAGGAGCGGCGTTTTGTCGCCGACGTTCGAGATGGATGGGAAAACGGCGCCGCCAGAGCAGGGCGCCGTCTTCCTTCACAACGAGATCAGACCTGCGGCTGCGTCTCGCCTTCGGTCTTGGCCTTGGCTTCGAGATCCTGACCGGTGGTCTGGTCCACGGCGCGCATCGAGAGGCGAACCTTGCCGCGGTCGTCGAAGCCCAGGAGTTTCACCTTGACCTTGTCGCCTTCCTTGACGACGTCGGTCGTCTTATTGACGCGCGCCTGCGAGAGTTGCGAGATGTGGACGAGGCCGTCCTTGGAGCCAAAGAAATTCACGAAGGCGCCGAACTCTGCGGTCTTGACCACCGTGCCCTCGTAAATCTGGCCGACCTCGGGATCGGAAGCGATGGACTTGATCCAGGCGATGGCCGCCTTGATCGAGTTTGCGTCCGAAGAGGCGACCTTCACGGTGCCGTCGTCCTCGATATTGACCTTGGCGCCGGTCTTTTCGACGATCTCCCGGATGACCTTGCCGCCGGTGCCGATGACCTCGCGGATTTTCTCCTGCGCGATCTTCAGCGTTTCGATGCGCGGCGCGAATTCGCCGAGTTCCGCGCGGGAGGCGCTGATCGCCTTGGCCATCTCGCCGAGGATGTGGAGGCGGCCGTCGCGCGCCTGGGCGAGCGCGACGCGCATGATCTCCTCGGTGATGCCGGCGATCTTGATGTCCATCTGCAGCGAGGTCACGCCTTCCGCCGTGCCCGCGACCTTGAAGTCCATGTCGCCGAGATGGTCCTCGTCGCCGAGAATGTCGGACAGCACCGCGAAGCGCTCGCCTTCGAGGATGAGGCCCATGGCGATGCCGGCGGTCGGCCGCTTGATCGGAACGCCCGCGTCCATCAAGGCCAGCGAGGAGCCGCAAACCGTCGCCATCGACGAGGAGCCGTTGGATTTGGTGATCTCGGAGACGACGCGCAAGGTGTAGGGAAATTCCGCCGGCGCCGGCAGCACCGGGTGCAGCGCGCGCCAGGCGAGCTTGCCGTGGCCGATCTCGCGCCGTCCGGGCGAACCCATGCGGCCCGTCTCGCCGACCGAATAGGGCGGGAAGTTGTAGTGGAGCAGGAACCGCTCCTTGTAAGTCCCTTCCAGCGAGTCGACGAATTGCTCGTCCTCGCCGGTGCCGAGCGTCGCGACCACCAGCGCCTGCGTCTCGCCGCGCGTGAACAACGCCGAACCATGGGCGCGCGGCAGAATGCCGACCTCGGAGACGATCGGGCGCACGGTTTTGACGTCGCGCCCGTCGATGCGCATCCCGTCGTCGAGAATGTTCCAGCGCACGACCTTGGCCTGCAGGTCGTGGAACACCTCGTCGATGCGTTCCTTGGGGAATTTGGCCTCGCCGCCCTCGGGCGCGAGGGCCTGCATCACTTTCGCCTTCACGGCGTCGACGGCGGCGTAGCGCTGCTGCTTGACGGTGATCTTATAGGCCTCGCGCAGCTCCTTCTCCGCGATCTCGTCGACGGCGGCGAAGACGGCGCTATTGTCCGGCGGGGCGAAATCGCGCGGCTCCTTGGCGGCGCGCTCCGCGAGCTTGATGATGGCGTCGATCACCGGCTGGAAGCCGCGATGGCCGAGCATGACGGCCTCGAGCATGACCTCTTCGGACAGCTCCTTGGCTTCCGACTCCACCATCAGCACCGCGTCCGCCGTGCCGGCGACGACGAGGTCGAGGTTGGAGGTCTTCATCTCCTCGATGGTTGGATTGAGCTTCGGCGCGCCGTTGATGAGGCCGACGCGCGCCGCGCCGATCGGGCCCATGAAGGGAACGCCCGACAGCGTCAGCGCGGCGGAGGCCGCGATCATCGCCAGAATGTCGGGGTCGCTCTCGAGATCGTGCGAGAGCACGGTCAAGATGACTTGCGTGTCGTTGCGATAGCCTTCGGCGAAGAGCGGACGGATCGGGCGGTCGATGAGACGCGAAACCAGCGTCTCGCGTTCGCTCGGACGGCCCTCGCGCTTGAAGTAGCCGCCTGGAATGCGGCCGGCGGCGAAGGCTTTTTCCTGGTAATTGACGGTGAGCGGGAAGAAATCCTGGCCGGGTTTCGCCGTCTTCATCGAGACGATGGTGGCGAGCACGGTGGTCTCGCCGAGGGTCGCGAGCACGGCGCCGTCCGCCTGGCGGGCGATCTTGCCGGTTTCGAGCACGAGCTTGCGCCCGCCCCAATCGAGTTCTTCGCGATGAACTTCAAACATTCTCTGGTCTTCTTTCCGTAAAGCGGGCTCTGGCTTTGACAGGAGCAAGACGGCGAGCGGCTGCGGCGCTTTTTGACGCAGCGGCTGGCGATCCTGCCCCAACCTCATGTGGCCCTTGGCGACGACCGGCCCCATGCCGGCGGTCTGGTCATTTTTCGGAGCGGGTTATTCGCTCCGGCGGCAGCCTCGTTTACCAGCGGCGCTTCCTGGCGCCAAATGCCAACGGCGGACCTTGAGGGATCAAGGCCCGCGACAGAGGCGCAAAACGGGACACTTCCTTAGCGAAAGCGGTCAGCGGCGGATGCCGAGCCGTTCGATCAGCGTGCGATAACGCGGCTCGTCGCGCTTTTTGACGTAATCGAGCAACTGGCGGCGCTGCGAGACGAGTTTGAGCAGGCCGCGGCGCGAGTGGTTATCCTTCACATGCGATTTGAAATGCTCGGTGAGATTGGAGATGCGCTCGGTGAGAATCGCCACCTGCACCTCGGGCGAGCCCGTGTCGTTGGGCTTCGTTTCATATTCCTTGATGAGCGTCTGCTTGCGCTCGGCCGTAATCGACATCGGTTTTCCTTTGGATCTCGAGTTGAGAAACGCTTCGCCCCGCGGCCAGAAGCCGGGATGTCGTCCAGCAAGGTCGGGGAGGGTTTGGCGTCGCGCCCTTGGGCGGCGAACGACGCTTATAACACAATCGTGCGCGTTGGCGACGGGATTTTTGCGGCGAAGGAAAAGCGAGTGGCGGCTCGCCTGCTCGACGAGCCGCAAGAGCGCCCGTAAAAGAGCGGGCGGGAGCGCGTTACCGGTGAATTTCGATGCCGTTCTTGGCTCTGAATTCGTCGAATATCCGGCCCATAACCTTAATCACCTTCTCTTCGCCAGGGTGTTCCTTGCAATAGACGATCACTTCGTGCTCGGCTTCCTTGCTGCGCGGGATATTGGCGAAGTGCTTTTTAGCCAGCCCATTGTACCAGCCGCTATACCACGCGGTGAGGTAATTCGCGTCCTCCTGATAGGTATTCGCAAGCTCAGCGCAGGTCAGGGCCTGCACGTCGAGATAGCCCTCCGGATTGGCGTAATGGTCCAGTCCTACGGCAGCGAGCGCGCCCGTCGCAAGGCACGCTGCAACGGCCGCGGTCGCGAGCAAAGTCCTCTTCATGAATGACAACCTTTCTGGTTTTCGCCGATATTCGCGAATGCCGTTCTACACGCGGCGGAACTATTCTCCAACTTGGCGATTTTCATATGACGCTTTGCTGATTCTTTTCCGAGGCTCGCGGCGGCCGCGGTTCAGGCCTTCTTCACGAACTCCGTGCGCAGCACCAGGTCTTTGACCTTCTCCGCGCGACATTCTATTTCCGCCGGGTCGTCGGTAAGGCGAATGTTTTTGACCATCGTGCCGCGCTTCAACACGACGGACGAGCCTTTGACCTTCAGATCCTTGATCAGCGTGACGGAATTGCCGTCTTTAAGTTCCGCGCCATTGCTGTCTTTCACCACTACCGTCATCATGCGCTCCGCAAAGCCGTCGCCAAAGAGTTGTCCTAAGCGGCATTATCGTCTTTGCGCGGCCTTGGCCACTGCGCTCGCTCGGAAAAAACCGTGATCACGCTTTATTCCTATCCTGAACTTTTCGGCGTCGCCGACAATAATGGTTACGGCCTCAAAGTCTTCGCCTTTCTCAAATTGACCGGCGTCCGTCCGCTCATGAGCACGTTTTCGACGCGTCCACAGCGCCGCGTCGGCAACTGCCCTACATCGTCGACGACGGCGAGGCGATCGGCGACAGCGAAACGATAATCGCGCATCTTACCCGCAAATATGGGCTGACGATCGACGCTGGACTGACGACGGCGCAGCGCGACGCGCGGCTGCTGATCACGCGCATGCTCGACGATCTCTATTGGGTGATGTCCTATTCGCGCTGGAAGGACGCGGCGTTCTTCCCGGCCTTCCGCGACGCGCTGCTCAAGGAACATCCGAGCCTGACTGAGGAGGGACTGCGCAAGGCGCAGGACTTCAACGCCCTGCGTTATCATTATCAGGGGATAGGACGTTACGACCCTCCTGCGGTCTATGCGCGCGGGCTCGCAGACCTGGAGGCGCTGGCCCATCTCGTTCCGGCGAGCGGCTATCTTTTCGGTCCAGAGCCGACGAGCGTCGACGCCGGCGTCTATGGCTTCATCGCAAATATTTATTTCTATCCGATAGAGACGCCGCTGAAGCGGTTCGTCGCCGCGCAGGCCAATCTCGTTCGCCATTGCGAGGCGATTCACGCCTCCGTAGGTTCGACGGCCACCTCAAACTGATCGACCAAGCTCAAAGCATGTTCCGATCAAGTCGTCGGAAAGCGCTCAGCGGTCGCCGCCGTCGATCTGCCGACCGATCGATGCGCGATCGCCTGCTCATAGACGGTCGCCGCGTTCCAGGCCTGGATGGCGGCGAAATTGGGCTTCGCCGGGCTGATATCCGGCGCCGGCGCTCCAGCCATGCGCCTTGAGGAAATTCGCCGTCGACATTCAGCGCGCCGGCGGCGGTGTCGAGATTTCCGCCGGCGCCATAATCCAGGATGTTCTTGGGCAGGAACTGCGTCTGGCCGATCTCGCCATGCATGGAGCCGCGCGCGCTCGCCGACAGCGCGCCGCGATCGATCAGTTTCAGAGACGCATAGAGCTGATCGGTGAAATAGTCGGAGCGGCGGCAGTCATAGGCGAGCGTCGCGATGGCCGACAGTGCGTTCTGATTGCCGTGCACGGCGCCAAAGCCGGTCTCCATGCCCCAGATCGCCAGCAGCGGCCCCGGCGGCACGCCGTAGCGCTGCTGGATGGATGAAAACAGCGCCGCATTGGATTGCTTCAGCGCGCGGCCGCGCGAGGCGATGATCGAGCCGCCGCGCTTGGCGAGAAAGGTCGAGCGACAGATGGAAGCTCTGCTGGCCGCGGTCGGCGGCGATGGTCGGGCAGTTGTAATGGGTCTCCATCAGCGCCTCGATCGCGGCGCCCCCGTGCCCTTGGCGCGCGCTTCCTCCGCGAATTGTCGCTTCCAATTCTCGAACCCGCCGGAGCCGTTGCCGCAAGACGCGGCTTGCGCCTCGCCCGCGAGGGCGGCGACTGCGAAAGCTGCGACGAAGAAACTCCTCAATCGACGAATCCGTGTCATTTCATAACTCCTTTCGCACCCGTCGCGCCTTGTCCTTCAGGCTGGCAGAGCCGCGATGGAAGGCCGCGGCGTCAACCTGGCGCCGGGCTCCGGTTTCAACGCGCGCGTCTTCTGCGCGCCGTAATACTCCCATGCCTTCTCATGGCCAAGATAAACCAAGGGGCCGACGAAGAAGCCGAAAGCCGAAAGCGCCGCCGCGGTTCTAAGGTCGCGGACCACCACGTAATTCGTG
>CAWFZD010000016.1:0-10293 GCA_963820145.1 uncultured Alphaproteobacteria bacterium | reverse complement strand
CTTGAGGAGACCTACATTTACCGCGCGGCGGGACAAGCCTTCATGGCCGCCGTGGTCGGAAGGCTGGAGACGACAAGTTCCGACATGAATGGAAAGGTCTCTCAAATGATGCGGATTGGAAACGCCAGCCTCCCATGGAATCACCCAATGGGCGGATATGGCATTCCACTTTCCGAGGATGCGCCGACTTCGAGCACGACCGCCGCCCAGGTGGACGCTCAAAACGAAGAAGTAAAAGCGCTCTACGCCGAGGTCATGCAATGGGCCAAGCAGAATCTCGCTCAAGCGTCAGACGAGCTCGATGCGATACAAGCGAACGAGAAATTATTTTTAACGGCTATCCAATGAGGGCCGTCTGGCCACAGACTTTTTGCTTAAGTATGGCGGCACCAAGGACGATCAATATAAAGGAAAAATGGAACCATCAGGACCTCGACTCGGAGAGTCATTAGAACGCCTTCTCAAAGAAGCCGCACCTTCTCGCCGGAGAGGGGCGCAACTATGTCGAGTCGAAAATCATCTCGTACTGTGTAGAAGCACTTCAATTCATCCGAGTTCTCGCGATCATCCAATACCTTTGCTGCTGCTCGCTTTTTTGCAAGGAGCCAGTTTTTTCGCGTCGGCCTTTTTCACGTTTAAAAGCTACTCCGACGGATACCCGCTCTTCAGCAACCCTTACACGCTTTTCTGTCTATCGATTTTTGTCGCTTCTACTGTCGCCTCACTTCTTTTAATGCGCAAAAGCACCTGGCTTTCTCAAGGGCGAGCGGCCTGAAAAAACGCGTCAACCGCACTCTTTCGACCCGATCCGTCAGCGCCGAAAGAAATCGAGCGCATGGTGGAGCGCGCAGTCGAGCGAAAGCTGAAAAACACGACTTAAGATAAGACTGATCTAGCGTCCTGGGCGCACTGGGCACAGAAAAACGCGCGCACGCGTCGAGGGCTTCGCCGGCGCCCTCAAACAAAAACTCAGGTCTTACCTTGGCTCTCACCATTAATTTTTCGAAGTTCGTCAGCCTTTTCCGGCCATTGAACCAGCGCCTTCTCCAGTAGGGCGTCGGCATGATCGACGAAGCCTGCCTGCAGAGTTCGCTTGATTAAGATCGCGTAGAGAATATTTTTATTAACGCCACGAGAAATCAGGGCTCGTCCTTGACTCAAAGACTCGCCGATCGGGATGTTCTTCTCTTGTATCGCGTATCTTAATGCGGCAAATTCCGGAGTGCCTTGATACTCCGGCGGATAGTCATCTAAGAACATTTTTTAAGCCTTGTCGACCAAATCATGGTGAAGCAGGCTTAAAATAATTTCTTTCAACAAGCGAGGATTCCTCATCCCGGTGATCTTTGCCTTGTCAAAAAGCTCGATCGCCCTCGAAACCACGTGTTTCTGCAAATAGTGTTTTCCACAAACTACCAACGACGCGCACACGTAGCGGACGAGCTTTTCATCCCGACGATCCAATTTCTTGAAAAGCTGATAGTAGGCCTCAATGTCCTCATAAGCCTCGTTGATCACGGCAAGCCTCAAAACAGTGGCGAGCCGATCGGGATTTGCCGGAAAATTCTCGAGATTTGCCGGACGACCTCATAGGCCTCCTTGTTTCGATTTTGAATGATAAAAAGATCGAATAAACCCACCAGGCACTTATAGTGAATCCGATTGAACTCTAGGCCCTTTCGATAATCCTCCTCGGCCCGCTGCATGAGCGCTCTGCGCTCCTCAACCGTTCCCTGATAAAAATAAGCGAGCGACGGCTTGGGATCGAGCGCTGCCGCGGTCTCGAAGAGCCGGATCGCCTCATCCCACTCCTGGACGTCCAGCTTCTTTTTGCCCTCGTCAATTTTTATCGTATAAGCGCTCGGATATGCTTTTTCGATCGCATACTTCATCAACGCCATTCGCAAGCCGTCCATGGTGTAGGGCTTGAGAATGTAACCATCGACATCTTCCTCGGCGGCACGCGCGACCGCGGCCTGCGAGGTGTTTCCGGTGATTAAAATAAACAGTGATTGCTTGGAGCCCTTATTGATTTTTCGCTGGCTGACCAAAAGATCGAGTCCGCAGGTTCCATTTTCGAGATCGAACTCACTGAGCAGGATGTCGGGAACCGAATCAGTCATTGAATCTTGCGCCGCCTCGAATTTCGAATGAAGGGAAATCTGGCTCATCGCCGCTCCCAAGCCAACCAAAGTGTGCGCAAGCGTGACGCGAGAAAAAGATTGTGCATCGACGATCATGATTTTTTTGTTCTTTATAAACTCCTTGAACAACCTTTGACTTTTTTCGCCGGATGTCTCGACTGGGTTTTTAGCCACGCCTTACCCCCGCACCCTTGCCAAAAACTCGTCAATTTCGGCCTGTCGCCTGTTATAGATCCCCTGAAGTTTATCGAGCGCCTCGCGATCGTAATCCGTAAGATTCAGCGTGAGCTTCGTCCTCCCATCGTCCAGCGCCTCGCTCCCCACGACCTTGCCCAGGACTTCAAAAGAAAGCCGCGGATTCGTGCCGATGACATCGATACTGCAATCGAGAATATGGCCGATTGACGCGATTTTTGCGGGGACATCAAACACAAGAAAACCAGATCCGAAGGTCACTAGCCGAATATTGGACTTGGCCGACCCTTCGACGGTTTGATTGCCAAAAGAACGAAAATTTTCGCCCACGCCGGTTTCCGACGTCTGATTGTGAATGGCGATGACAATGCGGATGGAATCGAAGTCCTCGACCTTGAATGACTCTTCTACCTTCGAATTCATTTCAATCCCCCACTCAGCTTTTCGGAGTCAAAACAAAAACACTTAAAAATCGCTCAGTGTCAAAAAACAGTCGCCGCTATTTGTCATTCAAGGCCTGCCGACCTTCAGCAATAACTCATGCTCCCTCACGTCCACATCGACTAGGTGCAGAGATGGAAAAGCCGGAACCAACGCCTGAGGGTCCACCGTGACCCGCAGCGCGGTAGCGCCTCCATCTTCCATTCCTAGGTTATCAAACTTGCAAATGCCCTTCAGCGACTGATCAAGACGCCTTTTCAGCGATTCGAGCACGAACTGGGAAAGGAATTCAAAATCGATTCCGGCAATATTCACTTCGCGCACGCGGGCCTCGAAAACATCGAGCCCGGTGCTGACGAAATCCACGACCGTATCGAATGGGACGGTAATAAAAAATTTGTGCCACTTACCTGAAACATGAACACCATCATCCCGGAGCTGGATCGAGAAATCGCGGAGGTTTGAGCCCATCTCCTTTTTCTCGGCGTTCATTACGGCTTCGCTTTCGAACAAAGACTGATTCAGGCGCACGACCAATGATGGCGCCGCCTTCATTGCCGGGCGGGGCGAGACCGGAGCGCCAACCGATGCCGGCACTGGCCCCGAAAGATTGGCGTTCAAATCGATCGCGAGATAATTTTCGCCATTACCGTCTTTCTTGTCGTGAAGAAGACGCAGGCCGCCCAATTCAACGCCTTTCAAGTACGGAGTCAGTTGCGAAAGCTTGATCTTAAAAACGAGAGCGTTGCTGAAAGCCCCGAGGTCCTGGTTGAGGTTCAACTCCTTTTGACCGGTGAAGCTCAAAATCGATTGGAGTTCTTTGGACAAGTTTTTAAGTTGTTTGCGCTCGATCGGCACCGCCTCAAGCTGAATACGGAGCGAATCGCGGCGAGTTTTCAGGTCATCCTGAGCATCCTGATTTTTTTCGCGTGCGATCTTGTGATTAAGATCTCTAATTAATGCTTTCAGTCTTTCTGTCCGCCGGTCAAAGCCCTCGAAATCACCCGATAGCGCCGCTAAATAGCCGCGCGCGGACGCGAGCGCAAGCGACAGCATCTGAACCGGGACAATCACCCGGTCGCGCAGCTGGTTTGTCGAATTAATCGGATATAAATAGGTCTCGTTCAATGGAAACTGCAAAATAAGATGGCCAGCTCGGGTCGAGGACATCCGGAGGGCCACCTGAAACCTGAAATCCACCAGCTTCGGATCTAGATTGATTGCGCGAATTTCTTCCGTCGGAACATGAAGGACGCCATGCAGGTAAGCTTGGCCTTGCTCCGGATCGAGCGTGACGCTCAATCTTTGCAACATGTCCGATTTTGCATGCAGAGCCAACTGTTCGTTGATGAAGTCCTGAGAGACGTAAATACTTGCCGCCCGATTTGGCGGCGCCGGAGCTGAAGCAGCCGCGGCCGCAAACGCCTCGGACGAAAAGATCAGCCTCGCGAGAAACAAGAAAATTGGAATATTCATCAATCGCCCTTAGTCCAAACTAAATAAATATAAATAAAACAGGATAAGTAAAGCCATGAATTCGTATTAAAAAAAGCCGATAAGCCTGCTATGAGGCGCCGTCGTTCAGCCCCCATCATCTTAATGCTGATGGCCCTAGGTCTTCAATCCAAGATCGAAACCGGCTGGGCCGAATGCACCTTGCCCGAAAGCCCGAATCTGCTGCAGAATGTCCAGAGCCATCTTCGGGAAAGCGACACGATCGCGAAGGTCATTGGCGCCGAGAAGGCAGGAATTCTCGATCGGTTTTATTTGCTCGACGTCAAAACCGAGCGCGACGGAACGATCACTGCTCAAGCGATACCCCACCCTGGGCTGCCGTCAACGCTTTGGAGGAACTACCTCAATCTTAAAAGCGACGAGGAAAATCGTTCTTTTCAGGACTTCCTTTCAAATATCGAGAAAAGCGGAAGCCGGATACCCACCGACCAACGACTGGCCCTGCTGTCTATGTTCGGCGAGGAATGGGGACTCAAGCCTCTTAAGCTGAGTCAACTGGCTCAAGCCTTCGGCTTCGAATGCCTTGCCGTCGAAGGTGACCAAGATGAGTTTGAAGACCGGCTCACCCACCGCCTCTACGTCCAAAACGGCAGCACTTTATTACAATTTCAGCGAGGCACCGCGAATGCCCTAGACTTGGCGAAAGCGATGCTGGCTCAACCCCAAGGTAAAGCCCCCTATCGTCCAGCCACAATCGAAGCGGCATTAAGCGCCTCACCGGAAGGCAACCTTGGATCAACCACGAGCGAAGTCATCAATTCAATTTATCAGCTACGGCTAAGCGCCAACGGAGATTTTCTCACCACTCTGGCCTCACAAAGCCCTTCGGGAACGACCTGCGCCCTCACCCAAGTAGTCAAAGCGAGCGGTACTGAAATCTCAACCAGCCAAGGTCTCTGGCAAGCCAACACGTGCGAGGCAGTCAGGCAGTCCGCGCCGAAAATCAACGTGGATCCCATCGCATTGGATATCCTCACACAGCCGCCACATCCTCCCTCAGATTTCACAAATAATTCTCCTTGGACTTTGTCACCCGTAAAAGGTGGCGCATGTCTTACAACTGACGTCGCTCAGAACACCCAGCTTCACATCATCGGGGCGGTCAATCCTGGCTCCGCCTTGGGTGCCTCCAGCGTGATGCGACTGGAGACCAACCGGGACCACTTCAAACTGGGCGTTCTGCAAAACCTCAGTGCAAGCGCCGCTCCCGCTAATTTATTGACGCTTGGTCAGGGAATGGCGTACCTCGAATATGACGACATTCAAACCCCGGTTCCCAAGCTGAGCATCACGCTGGAAGGAGCCGTAACCTCGGCCGGAGCCATTGACTCCACGAAGGGCGTCCTCGGACAAGTTCGTGCGCAATACGAAGAAGATAATTTTAACTTCTATGTTCTTGGCACCACGGGAGAAGTGGTCATCGCTCCGCAAGGAACCTCGCAAAATTTGACTCCGCGATTGGGCATCGATCTTGGAGGCTTGCTTCGAGTCACCCCCTTCGCTTCACTCGGAATGGATTGCGAAGCGGATAATGGAACTGACCCATCAGACTTCAATAGCATCACGGGGAACGATAGCACCCTGATCAACAAGGTCTGCAAAGTGCGATATACGACGCAATTTTAATGAATAAATCCGGCGGTGCGCCTGAGAATCGCAAGCGTCTCAAAATGCTCCGTTTGCGGAAAAAAGTCGTAAGGCTGAAGACAATCAACCGCATAACCTTCTTGATCCAAAACTTCCAAATCGCGCGCAAGGCTTGAAGCGCTGCATGAAAGATAGACTATCGTGACGGGCGCTTTTTCCCGGATCAGCTTCACCAGGCATGCCCGAGCATCCGGACCCAGCCCGGGCCGAGGCGGATTGAGATAAATAGCGTAAGAGCCCGTAATCTGGCTCAAAACACTTGGATCCCGAAGCCGCTGTTCGACCGCTCCGACGTATCCGAGATGAAAGGCGTGTGCACTGTTCTGCGGGCGCAAGCTATTCGCATATTTTATAGCCTCGCGAGAGTGCTCGATTCCCAACCATCCCACCCCGCTGGGCAACAAGGACGATAGCTCACCGGTGCCACAATACAAGTCAACCACCAGCGAAGGCGAACTTTGCAGAAGAGCCTCCACGGCCAAAGCCCTTGCCCGCACTAGCAAGGCTTGCGCAACTTGCCTGAACGCGCGAATTGGCGCGGCTTGCCCGATATCGTCGCCGAAAATTCTCCGAATTTCGTTATGACCAAAGATCTTTTTTCCAACCTGCGGATTGCAGTGAAACCAAACTCGATCAAAGGGCGGCACAAGAATCTCCCGCCAATCCAGTTTTTCCATCTCTTCGAAGTTCGGATGTTTTGAGACAATCACTAAATGAGGACTTCCGATCCAGACGCCTTCAAGCGACTCTTCTGAAAACTGAAGCGCGCATCGCGACAACGCTAGCCTAAGCCGTTCGATCATTTCCTGCATCGGCAAGACATGAAGCGGGCAAGTATCCCAAGAAATCAGCTCTTTTTCCCACTGATCTCGGACCAAAACACTGCGCAACATTCCAAACGAAACCTTCCCGCTTGAAACCGCACTTCGCATCCAGCTCTTGGCGCGATAAGAAAGCCTTTCGCTTTCGGGAGCTGGCACGATCTTTTGCAGAACGGTTTTCCAACGTGCCAGCTGAGCTTCGGCCCAGCCCTGCTTTCTCCGAAGCTGCTCCGGGTAATCAAAATTCTTGTAATGACAAGCCCGACAGAGAGGATTGCATGAGGGATTCGCGGCCAAAACCATGACTTTGATATTACTATGAAATGACAATAATTGACTGCATATCTCGTTCAGACCTAAAAAACTTAGCGCGCACGCAAATTGTATGGCTATAATTGAATATGCGCCTGCTTCCAATAGCGCCCGCCACTGCGTTTTTCATCTTGATCTTCGGAATCGAATTCCTCTCGAACGCGGCGGAACCGCCCGCGCTGATTCCGATCAGCGCGCCGCCGGAAATCCAGGCTCTTGCGGGATCGTCCTACGCATTCTTCCAAATCAACGAAGTGAAAGCTTTCGCCGTCACCAACGCCTTGCCCACGCGGAGAAACATCGATCTCTACCTGGGAATCGAACTGGGCAGCCCCTGGCTTTCGGGGGACGCGCCGGTCGATGCGCTTTCAAGCGAGATTCCAAAAGCGATTCAGATTTTTAACAAATGCGCACTCGGCTTTAGCCACGTTTACTTTCTGTATCTGGCTTACAATCATGCCGGCCTGAACCAGCTCAGCCAATTCGCCTCCTCCAGCCCTTATGATCCGCCCTTTGAGTTCCCGCTCTACCAAGACATGCCCTCGGGGCTTCGACCGATGGTGATTCTCAATCAGCGTGGCTATGCCGAATCGTTCAATCGAGACGCGGTCCAGAACTTAACCCCGATCTACAACGTGCCTATCTCAAGAATCCAAGATCTTTCATTCGTTCCCTCGGATACCGCCTTCGGATATAACGAGCAGCTGATGACCCAGCCCTCCTTCAGTCTCATGGCACATGAGATGGCTCACGTGATAGGCAATCTCGAACATATTCAGGTCGCTACGCCCAACTTGATGAATGTCTATCAAAGCGGGACCGCGGAGGAGACCGGAAACGCGATGAGCGGCGATCTCAACATGGATCAGTGCAAGGCGATTCTAAACTACGATAAATTTTGAAAAATCCCAGCCACCCGGATCTTTTGCAATTAAGACGATGACTCCGAAGCCGCGCTGTCACCCTTCGCTGTCGTAAAAGTCAGACTTTTCTGCTGAACAATTTTGTCTAAGATGCGCTCGGCTTCGCGATCATCGATGATCACGAATTCACCCAAAGCTTGCTCGAAAGCATAGACATCGGCGTTCGCGATATCAAACCACCATCCGTGCAAGGTGAGCTCTCCCCGCTCGAGTTTTTCGCGAACCGCGGGATAGGTCCGAAGGTGCCGAAGCTGCTCAAGCACATTGATCTGCGACAGGCGGTTATGCGGAGCAAGCTTGGGCGCAAAAGCGGCGACTCCCTCAACTTCGCCAACGCGGGCTCAGCCAAATTCAACCAAGCCCGGAGATTCGGCGACAAAAACTCTCTTACTGCCAGAAAAAGCGGCCGTCATCGCGCCGCACTCGAGGTCCGCAAACGATAATATCCGAACCGTAAGCTGAGTCAGCGCGAATTCCAAGGCGGCGGCCTCAGAAACGTCACTCATCGAGATTCCAGAGGACGCGGCGGGCGGGACCATATTGCCCACGTTTCGGATGACGAATAAATCGCCTGGATCAGTCGAAGCAAAAACATTCACCGCCACTCGGCTGTCTGAACAACCGATGAAAAGGCAATCCGGCGTCTGTCCCAAGGCAAGGCGCGCGAAAGTTTCGCGCTGGTGGTTATCGCGCCTGTGACGGAACTCAACGATCCCTCGAACCAGCTTTTTCAATTGATCTGCCCTTCCCTTTTAAAAAATTTAGCGAATCGGAATAAAGCTTACAAAATCATAGAGTGCGCGTTCTCTCAATCTGCAATCTATATGCTCACTGCAGTTTGCATCTCTATAGTCGTTTATCGCGATTTTAAAGCCAAAACTGTCTATAAATTCGACACCTGGCCAACCAGTTCGCTATTTCCAACAATCGATTGAACGAACGCAACTGGACAACACGTTCATATTGTCGCGCAACTTCCGACCGACTTGCTTAAGAAAAGACCGACGCTGGAATTGGCCGTGATGAGCGACTTCATCCGCCGCTTCAATATGTTGCTCGACATGAAAGCCGCGATCAGGGGGCGAGGAATTTATAGAGTCAGCGATCACAATGGCATCTACTCGGATAACCTATCGGCCGATACGCTTCAAAACGCCGCCAATTACTTTTATCAGGTGGCGCACGGTAGTAAACCCAGCTTAGGACAGAGCCTGAAATTGGCGAATGCCGGCGTGCGGGGCCCAGACAGCTATGATCAGCCAGGCCTTTGGGGGCTTGAGGTCCGGGCCATCGCAAGCAGCGACCTACCAAGCGAGGTCGGAGGAATGTTGAATCAAGCGCAGTGGAACCTCACTCATCGAAGCTACGGTGTGAGCCGGGAACGAATCAAAACGTGGCTCGAGGCGGTTCTTCCGAGCGGAGGAAATCCGAATCAAGCCATTCGAAACGCATGGTATGGGGCCCGGCCAGTAGAGTCAGCAATTGCCCGCCCGACCTGCGCCAGGCTATCGAAACGGCTGGCCTCGTGGATCTATTTAAATCGACCGATGAGGTGAACAAAGTAATTCAAATTTCTCGTGCACGACTGGTCAAGAGATCCCCTCTTCTATGATGATCATGCGCTGCTAAAAACTCCTAAGATCAGCGCAAATCCAAGCAATTAAAAAAATCGGCGCGGCCCAACCCGAGAAGCGCATCGGCACCCTCCGTGATGCCGTAGCCGATTTTCTTTTAAACACCGACTTTCGACTCGGGTTGCGATATCCTTGTCTGGACTTAAGGGGAAAGATTTATAACACCCGAGCGAGTGAAAAACTGCCACATCATTTCGCCTGCATCCGGGCCCTTTGGATCCATGTACTGCGCATTTCTATGAGCACCGCTCCAAGCGAGATCGATACCGCTTACTTATAACCCCTCGATGTGGATGCCGTCATTACCGCCGTATGAATCGATCGTGTACTGATAACCGCCGGGAACACTGAGCGATTGAGTGCTCTTCACTTTATCCGACTGGGGTGGATCGAGGTCATTGTTCATTTCCGTGAACTGTTTAATCACGTCAATCGAATTATTAGGATTGACAATCGAGCTCTTGGAGCCCCGAATCACAAGCACATTTTCAAGCCGCGCTCCTGTACCGGTACACTCAACCTGCATCATCGCCGCTGGAAATCGGATGATGCTCTTGAGCCTGTATTCTGTGCGGGAAGGCGGAGGATTCGGAATCGCCGCACTGTATTCCAAGCCGGAATGAACTAGGCCTCCCGCGATAACATCGGAATAACAGGCCAG
>CAWFZD010000015.1:0-10568 GCA_963820145.1 uncultured Alphaproteobacteria bacterium | reverse complement strand
GTCGTCGGCAATTGCCAGAGTTCTCGGCGTCGCCTATGCGCTGAAGCTGCTGCAGCCTGCGGCTATGGTCGAGCATTTTCCGATCATCGGCTCGGTCAAAGCTCAAACTCGAAATCCTGGCGAAAACCCTCGCGACCTTCGACTACGTCTTCTGCCATGATTTTCCGCGCGGCCATATTCCGGGCGGCGGCTCCGACGACTTGCTGCGTCTGGTCAGAGGCGCGATTTGTTTCCCGATCATCGCCTTCGCCGCCTTCCATCCGGACTGCGTCTATCTTTCAAACGCCGGCGTCCTCAGCCCGCTCGGCCCCTACCGATCCGGCCCTGGCGCTCTTTGGCTTTCGCGCCGGCCTCCCGGCGATCGAGACGCAGGCGCTGTTCAACGCCAATGTTTTCGAGGAACTCCCGGCTATTTCGACGTCTGGAACGCCGCGAGCGCGCAACTGATCGGGAGCGCCAGCCAGATGTATGGCTTCGACCTGAGCGCCGATCTGATGCATTGGGCGCGGCGCGGCGTCTTCATGCATACGATCAAGCATCCCAGCCCCTCGTGCTCGTCGACCTCGCCCGCAGGACGCCGCAGCGCGTCGGGCTCGCGTTCCGGACATCGACTGCGAGAACTATTGTTCGACATTTTCTCGACAGAGCCATCCGATCTTCCCGGCTATCCGCCGATCGGCGCGCATTACGGCGCGCCCGGCAGCTACACGTCAGGGTCATCTTGAAGAAATCCAGACAGCGCCTTGACGACTACTTTAACCTTCCGCAGTTCATTGAGGGCTGTTACGCCAATTATCGTCGCTTTGACGTCGACGTTCTCACCTGTCAGCGGGTGGACGCCTGGCTCGCGGACGGCGCGATATGCGAGGCGCTCAAAGCTCTGGCGCGACGGAACCTGCAGGCCGGGTTGCTGCCGCGGCGCTGATACGCCAGAGCTTTCCGTCCTCTACTAAACCTTGAACCAGCCGGGAATTCGCCCCATTCGCGCCGCGCCTGGGCCGCGAAGCTTTGGCCAATTGATGCTCGCGGCCCATTCATCCCCATCGCAGATCTTAGGGTTAAGTCCGTCTTTCACTTTTGCGGACAATTTTAATCCCTCCGAAAGGCGCGCATGGGAAATTTCGAGAAGAGCTGGAGCGAATGACCCAGGATATCCGCGTGATACAGAGTTTAGTGCCCCATTGGCAGCGTCACCTCATTTTGAAGTCCCTCGTGGTCGGCGGGGCTGGCGCGCTTTACTGGTTGTGCCTCTTGGCCGGCGTCAGCCTTCTCGACGAGCGCCACTTCGAAGCGTCAGCCCCCGTTCTGCAAGCGCCGGCTCCCGTCGTGGCCGTCGCCAGCCCGAAGCCGGTTGAAAAGCGCATCGGCAGCCTGCTCGTCGATCTGAAGTCGCACATGCGCAAAGAGACGGCCGCGCTTGAGCCGTCGCCGGCGACCGCGCCCGCGCCGCTCGACATCCGGCCGGCGCTGCCGCCTGTTTCTGCGCCCGGCGAGATGGCGGACCGCGAGGCGCCGACGCCGCCCTTAAGGCCGCTGGCCGCGCTCCCGCAATCTGAAATCGACGCGCCGCAGCCGCCGCGCCGCCCCGGCGGACTGTCCATTCTCGCCAATCGCGCGCCGGAGCCTAACCTTGCGCCTGTCGCGCCGCCGATTTGGCGTCTCGCGCGCCAGCAGCCGCGCCAGACCGTCGTCCAAGGCCAGCAGCCCGACAATCGCAACTTCCTCGAACGGCTGTTCGGCATAAGCCAGCCCTCGACGGGGCAGGCGCTCGCCTACGCGCCCGCCAATACCGGTCCGCTCACCTCCTCCATGCGCAGCGTCGTCTCGGCCCCGGCGTCGAGAGGCGGCTTCGATCGCTACACGGCGATCTACGACATCTCAGCGCATACGGTCTATTTGCCGAGCGGCCAAAGACTCGAGGCGCATTCCGGCCTGCGCGAGGCGCTCGACGATGCGCGTTACGTGTCTCAACGCATGCGCGGGCCGACGCCGCCCAATCTCTACGAACTCACGCCGCGCGAGACGCTGTTCCACGGCGTGCCGGCGCTGCGCCTGACGCCCGTCGGCGGCGGCACCGTCTACGGCCGCTCGGGGCTGCTCGCGCACACCTACATGCTGGGGCCGAATGGCGACTTCAACGGCTGCGTCTCGTTCCGCGACTATGGCGCCTTCCTGCGCGCCTATCAGAACGGCGAGGTGAGGCGGCTCGCGGTGGTGGCGCGGATGAATTGAGGAAATCACAGGCGAAGTAGAGCTTTTTCCGGTCTTCGCCGAATCTGCTCTACGCGTCGCCGCCGCCGACGATGCTCAGTCGGGGCGCTGCTTTCCGCACTTTTGCTGCAACGACGCCGGCCCAAAACTCCGGCTCGCCTTCGTCATTCACGCGAACGTCCCACCGCGACGGCGGCTCGAACAGGCGGTTGGTGTCTTCGAACCGCCCCGCTTTGATGCGATCGACCCAGACGATGAAAGCCGCGCCGAAGGCCTCGCGCGCAGCCGCCGTGGGACAAATGAAATCGGCGATCGCGAAATGGCCGGCGGCGGCGACCTGGTCGCACAGCCAGCCCATGCGGCGGGCGTGCTCCAGCCGGTGCTCGATCGAAAAGCCGAGATCCTTGTGAAGGTTGGCCCTGACCTCGTCGGCGTTGAACAGCACGGCTTCGAGACGCGGCGCGAGACAGCGCGCAAGAGTCGTCTTGCCGGCGCCGGGCAGTCCCATGATCAATATCTTACGATCCACCGAATCCCGCCTTTGCTCGAACGAACTCTGTAAATACGCGAGAATTCCTCTCAGCGCCTCTTTTTTGTTCGCGACCGAGAGACGCGGCGCTTCGCGCAGGGAAAGCTCCGGCGCTTCGAGAGAAAAGCATAGTCCCAATAACTACCGCCCGTCCAGGCGCGCTTCAAGGCGTCGCCAGAGGGCGTTGTCGGCGCGGAACACGTAGTCGAGCCGTCCGCTCGTGACTGTCTGCGCGCCCTCGCAGATCAGCCAGTCGGCGAAATGCGTCACCTGCTCCGCCGGCGCCGCAAAGGAGACGAGGCCGTTGAAATTGCGCTCGCGCATCACGGCGCCGAATTTCTGTTCCGCCTGACGCAGCGTGCGGTCGCTTGGATCGTTCAGTCGCGCTCTGACCTCGCGAGTCGTGCGCGCTTCCTCTTCGGCGGCGATGCGCGAGAGGATGACGCGGGCCGCTTCCCGTGCGGTCGGCGTCCAGGGCGCGGCGAGCGAAGCGACGAGATTGGCCTGCGAGCGCAGGATGACGCCGTCGTCGAGGACTTTGAGCGCATTCGCCGCCAGCGTCGCGCCGGTCGTCGTGATGTCGACGATGAGGTCGGCGACGCCCGCCGCCGGCGCGCCTTCCGTGGCGCCGGAGCTTTCGACGATCCGATAGTCGGCGATGCCATGCTGCGCAAAAAAGCGTCTCGTCGTGTTCACATATTTGGTCGCGACGCGCAGTCCGCGTCCGTGGCGGGCGCGAAAGCCGCCGGCGACGTCGGCGAGGTCAGCCATGCTGCGCACGTCGATCCAGGCCTGCGGCGTCGCGACGACAACATTCGCAAAACCAAAGCCCAGCGGAGCCAGCAGTTCGACGCGCCTTTCGGCGTCGGCGATCTCTTCACGCACCAGGTCTTCGCCGGTGACGCCAAGATGCGCGTCGCCGTTCGCCAGCCGCGCCGTGATTTCGGAGGCGGAGAGGAACAGCGCCTCGGCGCCGTCGACGCCGCGCACCGCGCCGCGATAGTCGCGCGCGCCGCGCGCCTGTTGCAGCTCCAATCCGGCGCGGGCGAAAAAGGCGAAGGCGTTTTCCTGCAGCCGTCCCTTGGACGGCGCGGCGACGAGCAGCTTTTCTTCGCTCTCGACGTGGACGCGAAACTCGTTCATGACGCGTCTCCCGCGATGCGGTTGATCCAAAGCGCGGCTCCGACGGCCGGAATCTCCTGCGCCGCGCCGAGCGTCTTCAGCAACCCGTCGTAACGCCCGCCGGCGAGCATCGGCAGAGCCTCGTCGCCCCGGCCATCGGGCCGCGCCTCGAACATGAAGCCGGAATAATAATCGATCGAATGCGCAAAGCGCGTCGAAAAGCGCATCTCTTCGAGCGGCAGTCCGCGCGCGGCGATGAAGCTCGACCGCGTGTCGAAAACATCGAGCGCTTCGCCAAGCCCGAGGCGGGCGTCGTCGCCAAGTTTGCGCAGCGCCGCGCTCGCAGCGTCGGGCGCGCCGTCGATCGCAAAAAAAGCCTCGATGAGCTGGAGTTTTTCCGGGGCGAGGCCGCTTTCCAGCGAGGCCTGTTCGAGGAAGCGCTCGGCGATCTCGCCGGCGCTGCGGCCGCCGACGCTGGAGATGCCGGCGATGGCGAGCAAATCCTCGATCAGCTTGCGGGCGCCGGCGGCGTCGGCCTTTTCCAGCGCCGCCAGCACGCCGGCGCGCGACTTGCCGTTCGGCGCCGTGGGGGGCGACAGCATCCTCTTGAGCGCTTCGCCGGACACCGGCGCCGGCGTCTTTCCGACCGGCGCATGGACGGCGTCGAGACGGCGACGCCAAGCCGGCGCAAGATCGAGCCGATCGAGAAAGGTTTTCGTCAGTCCCGCGTCGCCGAGCCTGAGGCGAAGCCTCGGGGCGCCGGCGAGAGCGGCGGCTTCGAGCGCGAGGCCCAGGATTTCGGCGTCCGCAGCCTCACGGTCGTCGCGCCCGAAACTCTCCAGGCCCGCCTGCAGGCGCTGTCCCTCGCCGATCCGAAAGACGGCGCCGCCATAGGCCAGCGTCGCCGGCGCCTTCGGCTCAGCCTCGGCGAGATAGTCGAGCGCGATCGGAATCGTATATTCGGGCCGCAGACAAAGCTGCGCGTCGCCGTCGGCGGTGAGGAACAGCCGCCCGCGAAAATCCTCGCCGAGGCGGTCGAGGAAGACGCTCGCCGGCTGCAGCAGCAGCGGCTCCCGCCGCGCGAAGCCCTCGGCGAGGAAGCGCGCGAGCGCCGACTCCATGCGTTCCTCGGGGGTCCGATTTTGCGGCTGCGTCACGGGCTGGTTCCTTATTTTGCCGCCTTTCTAGCAAGCGCCAAACCGCGACGCATCCGCTTTCTTCAGCCTAGGTGAATGCGCTGGCGCTTTTCCCCGCCGCTCCCCATTTGAGGCTCAGCGCCAGAGCAGGAGAGTGAAATGACCAGCGTCGCCGCCAAAGCGGATGCCAGGACCGCCGCCGTCGCCTTGAAAATCGTCGCGTCGAAGGAGAGCGTCGGGGAGGGGCTTCTCGTCTCGCGCGCCTTGCCGAAGGCGGAGCTGGAAGCGGTCGGGCCCTTCGTCTTTCTCGATCACATGGGTCCGACGCAGCCGCCAAAGGGCGGCGTGCCGGCGCATCCGCACGCCGGAATCGAGGTCGTCACTTATTTGCTGCAGGGCGAGAACGAGCACCGTGATTCTCTCGGCAACGTCAGCGCGGTCGCGGCCGGCGGCGCGCAATGGCTTTCCGCCGGGCGAGGGATGTTGCATGCGGAATTCCCGCGCGGCGATGCGAACGGCGTCATGCAGGGCGTGCAGCTCTGGGCGCGCCAGCCGGCGGCGCTGGACGAGGCGTCGGGGGGCTACTCTGCGGTCGCGCCGGGCGACATTCCGCAAATCGACATGGGCGTCGCGCAGCTGCGGCTGCTCGTTGGAGAGGCTGAGGGATTTGCGGCGCCAGGACCGATCAGGCTCCATTCGCGGGCGCTGCTCATTCATGCGTCGCTGGAGCCGGGCGCCGAAGCGTCGCTGCCGCTCGACGAAGAGTTGGAGCTGGCGCTCTATGTGCTGAGCGGAACGGGCGAAATTGCCGGACGCGCTCTGCAGCAAGGCGAATTGGCTTTGCTGACGCGGGCGGCTGCCGTCGATCTGCGCAATGCGGGCGAAAAGCGGTTGGAGGCGCTGCTGCTCGGCGGCGCCCCGGCAGAGCGCCCGCTGCTGTTCCATGGACCCTTCGTGTTCGACACGCGCGAAAAGATCAACCGCGCCTATGCCGATTACCGCGCTGGGCGCATGGGCCGTCTCGACGGCGCGCCGTTTTGACGACGTCGCAGCGGCGGCGTCACGCCGCCGTCACGCCGCCGTCTTGGCGAAGCCGGCGCGCAGTTCCGCTTCCTTCAGGTCGCGCCCGATGAAGACGAGTTTCGACGCGCGCGCCTCGTCGGGCCGCCATTCGCGCTGCAGGTCGCCGTCGAGAATCATATGCACGCCCTGAAACACAAAGCGGCGAGGCTCGTCCTTGAAGGCGATGATGCCTTTGCAGCGCAGAATGTTCGGACCCTCGCGCTGCGTCAGCTCGTTGAGCCAGGGCACGAAGAGCGCGGGATCGACCTCGCCGTCGTGGCGGATCGCCACCGACTGCACGTGCTCGTCGTGATAGGCCTCTAGCGCGGGCGCGCGATCCTCGTGAGCATCGTCGTGATGATGGTCAGGATTGGCGCAGCCCGGCGCGCAATCGTGATCATGGTCATGATCATGCGCCGCATGGTCATGATGGGCGTGATCGTGATGATGCTCTTTTGCGTGGAGGAAGCGCGGCTCGATCTCCAGGATGCGGTCGAGATCGAAGGCGTTCTGTCCCAGCACGTCGCTCAGCGGCACGTCGGCTTTCACGGCGCGCAGCAGCTTGGCGTAAGGGTTGATGCCGCGCACGCGCGCTTCGACTTCGGCGATCTCCTGCTTTGAAACGAGGTCGGTCTTGTTGATCAGGATCACGTCGGCGAAGGCGATCTGGTTCTTGGCCTCCGGCGCGTCCTTCAAGCGATCGAGCAGGAATTTGGCGTCGGCGAGCGTGACCACGGCGTCGAGCCTGGCTGCGCCTTTTACGTCTTCGTCGACGAAGAAGGTTTGCGCGACGGGCGCCGGATCGGCGAGGCCCGTGGTCTCGACGATGATCGCGTCGAATTTGCCGCGCCGGCGCATCAGGCCTTCGATGATGCGAATGAGATCGCCGCGCACGGTGCAGCAGATGCAGCCGTTGTTCATCTCGAAGATTTCTTCGTCGGCGCCGACGACGAGATCGTTGTCGATGCCGATTTCGCCGAACTCGTTGACGATGACGGCGTAGCGGCGGCCGTGCTCTTCGGTCAGGATGCGGTTGAGCAGCGTCGTCTTGCCGGCGCCGAGATAGCCGGTAATGACGGTGACGGGGATTTTGTCGGTCAAGGTCTATCTCCAGGTCCGGCGTATATTTAGCATCGAGGCTCCGGATTCGTCATTGCGAGCGACGCGAAGCAATCCAGAGCCGACCCAGTCCCACAGAATTGCTTCGTCGCTGCGCTTCTCGCAATGACGGTCTGCAATCCGGCCGGGGTCATAACCTTTTCATTTTGAGGTCGCGCAGCAGCCGGTCGGACCTTTTTGATAGGCGCCACTAAGGTCTGCGTCGCAGAAATTCCCACCGCAGAGATTTCTCCAACGCAGGTCTGCCCCGCTCAGGTTGGCTCCTCTGAAGTTCGCGTTGTGCAAGTTTATTGCACCATCTCTCCCTCTTTCACGCGAAGCATTCCACCTGTCAACTCCTTGCAACAGCAACTTAACTTGCTCTTCGTCGGCCATCAGCGCTGGCTCCGTCGCTCAAAATTTCGAATAGGATAAATTTACTGTGCGCGAGTAGCCACATATCGTGAAACCGTCATTGCGAGGAACGAAGTGACGAAGCAATCCAGGGGCCGCACGCGACTCCTGGATTGCTTCGCTCCGCTCGCAATGACGGCCCCGACGCTCGGCGATTAATGATCATCGTCACGCGAGTTCCTCGTAGAGATCGCGCCATGTAGGATTGATCCGCTCGATACGCGATCGCGGTCGGCATGTCCTCTCCGCTCGCAATGATGGTCACGGACCTACCTCCCATTCCCCAGCGCCTTGGTCAGTTCTCTTACATTATGGCGCATCATGTCGATATAGGTTCCCGCCGGGCCGGCAGGGGCCGAGAGCGCGTCGGAATAGAGCGCGCCGCCCATCTTCGCGCCGCTGTCGGCGACGATGGTGCGGGCGAGGCGCGGATCGACGATATTCTCCAGGAACACTGCGCCGACCTTCTCGCGCTTGATCGCGTCGACGATGCGGGCGATGTCGCGCGCGCTCGCCTCCGCCTCCGTCGAAACGCCTTCCGGCGCGATGAACTCTATGCCGTAGCGCGCCGAAAAATAACCGAAAGCGTCATGCGTCGAGACCACGCGGCGCCGCTCGGGCGGAATTTTGTCGATGGCGGCTTTGACTTCGGCGTTGAGCGCGTCGAGCTTTGCGAGATAGGCGCCGGCATTGGCGTCGTAAAGGGCAGCGCGCTGCGGATCGGCGCCTTTGAGCGCGTCGCGGATGGTCTCGACATAGCGCTTGGCGTTGGCGACGTCCTGCCAGGCGTGCGGATCGGGCGCGTCCTCGAGCCGGCGCGGCGCGACCCCGGCGCTCGCGACGACGATTTTGGCTTTCGTCTTGGAGGCGGCGATGAGCCGGTCGAGCCAGCCCTCGAAGCCAAGGCCGTTGACGAAGACGAGTTTGGCGCGCTGCAGTTTCCTGCTGTCGGCGGGCGTCGGCTCATAGACGTGGGCGTCGCCGTCCGGCCCGACGATGACCGCGACGTCGAGCGCGTCGCCGCCGACCCGCCGCACGAAATCGCCGAGGATCGAAAAGCTCGCGACCACCGCGAGGCGCTCCGGCCCGGCGCGCCCCGTCGCCGGCGGAAGCACGAGCCAAGGCAAAAGGAAGAGGGCGCGGCGGCTCCATAGAAACATCGTCGTCATCCTTCCAAATGCCGGCGCGGGCGCAGGTTGCGCGTCAGCCCGCCGGCGGCGCCGACGCAAAGCGAGATGAGGTAGATCGCGCCCGCCGCGAGAATGATCGACGGGCCCGCCGGCGCGCCGAGGTTGAAGGAGAAGACGAGGCCGGCATAGGCCGAGATGGCCCCGAGCGCCGCTGACAGCGCGAGCGCCAGGGTCAGATCATGCGTCCAGAACCGCGCCGCGCTCGCCGGCAGCATGATGAGACCGACCGCCATCAAGGTGCCGAGCGCCTGAAACCCCGCGACGAGGTTCAGCACCACGAGCGCGAGGAAAAGATAGGGGACGCTCTCGCCCCAGCGACTGGCGCGGCGCAGGAACACGGGATCGAGCGTATCAGCGGCGAGCGCGCGGAAAAACACGGCGAGCGCGATGAGCGTCACGGTCGCGACTCCGGCGAGAAGGTAGAGCGCGGCGTCGTCGAGCGCCAGCGCCGAGCCGAACAGCACATGCAGGAGATCGACGCTCGATCCCTTGAGCGAAACGATGGTGACGCCGAGCGCCAGCGACACCAGATAAAAGGCCGCGAGCGACGCGTCCTCGCGCTGCGTCGAAAAGCGCGCCGCGGCGCCGGAGGCCAGCGCGACGAGCATTCCGGCGACGAGGCCGCCCGCCGTCATCGCCGGCAGCGACAGGCCGGCGACGAGATAGCCGACGGCGACGCCGGGCAGAATGGCGTGCGACAGCGCGTCGCCGGCGAGCGACATGCGGCGCAGCGCCAGAAAAACCCCGAGCGGACTGCCGGCCAGCGCGATCGCCAGCGCCCCGATCAGCGCGCGGCGCATGAACGGATAGTCGAGGAAGGGCGCGACGAGCGTGTCATAGAACATTGGCGCGCTCGCTCGCCGTCTCGTCGCGTCGGCAAAACTCGGTTACCTCATCGTGCGCGCGCGCCATCGAGCGCGCCCGGTCGAGATTGTCTTGTGTGAGCGCTTCTTCCGGAGGGGCCCCAGAAAATCGTTTCGCGCGCGAGCAGCAGAGTTTTGGGAAAGGCGCGACGGACGATGTCGAGTTCGTGCAGCGCCGCGATCACAGTGCGGCCTTCCGAGCGCCAGAGCGCGATGAGCGCGAGGAGATCGTTCGTCGTCGCGGCGTCGATCGCGCCGAAGGGTTCGTCGAGCAGGATCACCGCCTCGTCCTCGACGATGAGCCTTGCGAAGAGCGCGCGCTGCAACTGCCCGCCGGAGAGTTGCTCCAGAGTGCGGCGCTCGAATCCCGGTGTAGGCCGACAGCGCTCAAGGCCTGTGCGATGCGCGCCGTCTTCGCCAGGGTCCAGCCGGGCGAACAGCCCTTTGCGGCGCATCGCGCCCGAGCGCTGCGAAGTCCTGCACGCAAATCGGCAAAGCTGCGGTCGAAGCTGCGACAGCCTGCGGCAGATAGGCGAAAGTCGCGCGCCCTTGAGGCCGCCGCGCAGAATGCGTCCGCCCATCGGCGCGAAGAAGCCCGGCGAGACCTTTCAGCAGCGTCGACTTGCCGCCGCCGTTGGGGCCGCAGACGGCGAGCAGTTCGCCCCCGGCGCAATGACGCCGGAGAGGTGATGCACGGCGGGCCGCCGATCATAACCGAGCGTGACATTGTCGCAGGCGATCAGCGGCGGCGGGCGCAAAGTCACCGCAACGCCAAAAAGACGCCGGCCCAAAGCAACCCTATGGCGAACGCCGCCGCGCCGAGGCGCTCGAATGCCGAAAGCCGCAAGGTGGAAATGGCGCCGCGCGCCGGCGGCGCAGCCTGCGCATGGATGTGTGGGGTGGTGGTGGAGACAGCGTCGGCCACAGAGCAACGTCAGACAGA
>CAWFZD010000014.1:0-7483 GCA_963820145.1 uncultured Alphaproteobacteria bacterium | reverse complement strand
GGGCATTGGCCAAGCTTCGGGGCGGCGTTGCGCAGATGAAATACCCGCGACAGCCGCTGCACGCGCTCTTCCATGCCGCGAAGATGAGAACCGAGCGAGCGCTTCATGTCGGGGTTCGACGACTTCGAGAGGAGAGTTGGAATGGCGACGCCGGTTTCGCTTTCGATGTAATAAAGGCTCTTGAGGCCAGTCATGAACAAATCGTCGAGAGTGTTGATGCTCCTGGAGAACAACGCCATAACCCGCTCCACTGTTACGCTCGATTATCCTGGACTTCTCGCGAGCGCTTCGGCTGGCGACGAAACGCGCAGCGCGGCGCCGCAGACATCAATGCAACCTCGCGCAAACGACCTGTGTTCCGCCCGCTACGTGTTTCCTCAAAAAAGTTCGACAAGTCTTTTCGGCGGCGGCTCAGCTGCGTTGCAATCTGCGCTCTTTTCTCCTATATCGCCCACATCGAATTTCGGCCTGACAACTCAAGACCGGCTCTGGCGACAGGGTCGCTGACGACCTCTCCAAAACTCGATCGACCCGGCCCCGCGCATGCGGGCCTTCTCCTAAAAAGTTTTGGAGACACGACGATGGCTACCGGAACCGTGAAATGGTTCAACGCCCAAAAGGGCTACGGCTTCATTCAGCCCGACGGCGACGACAAGGACGTGTTCGTGCACATCAGCGCCGTTGAGCGCGCCGGCATGAACGATCTGCGCGAAGGCCAGAAGCTCAGCTACGAGATCATGCAGGATCGCCGCACAGGCAAATCCTCCGCCGATCAGCTCAAGGAAATCTGAGTTCACGACCTGCGGCTCGGTCGCGCGCGGCGGCTGTCCGATCTTTTGAAGAGGCCGTCCGCTTGGGCGGCCTTTTCTCCATTTGCGGAAGATGCTCTAAAGCGTCCCGTTCCCTTGGGCCCTAGAGCGCTTTTCGAGCGGGCGATTAAAGGCTGATGAGCGACTCCAAAAGCGCCGACCCGAAAAACCTCGATCCTCAGGACTGGCAGGCGTTTCGTTCGAACGCGCATAGCGCGCTCGACGCGATGATCGACCATATCCAAAGCCTGCGCGAGCGACCGGTCTGGCGCGAGGCGAGCCCCGAGGCCAAGGCCCGCTTCAGCCGCGCCCTGCCGCGCGACAGCCGCGATCTTGCGCGGACGCTGGAAGACTTCGAACGTTTCATCAAGCCATATACCATCGGCAACCCGCATCCGATGTTCATGGGCTGGGCGCAGGGCGCCGGCACGCCGGTGGGCATGGTGGCGGAGATGCTGGCGGCGGGCCTCAACCCCAATTGCGGCGGCCGCGACCAGATCGCGCTCGACGTCGAGCGCCAGATCGCGCTGTGGATGGCGGAAGTCTTCGGCTTTCCCAAAGACGCTTCAGGCATTTTCGTCACCGGCGCCTCGATGGCGAACTTCCTTTGTCTGCTGGTCGCGCGCGA
Source organism: uncultured Alphaproteobacteria bacterium (assembly GCA_963820145.1). Taxonomy (GTDB): domain Bacteria; phylum Pseudomonadota; class Alphaproteobacteria; order Rhizobiales; family Beijerinckiaceae; genus Methylocystis. The sequence goes on along the minus strand of CAWFZD010000014.1, from coordinate 6,046 downwards.
ACAGGCGGCCGGGGCGCGCAATGTGCGTCTCAACGGCCTCAACGCGCTCGATTCGGTGCTCGTCGCTTACGCGTCGCGCGACACGCATAATTGCGTGCGCAAGGCGATGGAGCTTTCGGGCCTCGGCGCGCGGCATCTGCGGCTGATTCCCTCCGACGAGCGCCGGCGCATGTGCGTCAGCGATCTCAAGCACGCCATCGACGCCGATCGCACGGCTGGGCTGACGCCTTTTCTGATCGTCGGGACTGCGGGGACGGTCGACACCGGCGCGATCGACGATCTCGACGCGCTCGCCGACGTCGCGCATGAGGAAGAGATGTGGCTGCATATCGACGGCGCCTTCGGCGCGCTCGCCGCGCTGTCGCCAAAGCTCAAGCCCTTGCTCAAAGGACTGGAGCGCGCCGACAGCATCGCCTTCGACTTCCACAAATGGCTGCATGTTCCTTACGACGCCGGCTTTTTCCTGGTGCGCGACCCCGAATTGCATCAGCGCGCCTTCAAGTCCGACGCCGCGTACCTCTCCCGCGCGCCGCGCGGGCTGGCCGCGGGCGAGCTCTGGCCTTGCGATCTTGGCGCCGATCTCTCGCGCGGCTTTCGCGCGCTCAAAACCTGGTTCACCATCGAGACTTTCGGCGCCGATCTGCTTGGGTCCTGCATCGAGAGATGCTGCGCGCTGGCGCGGCGTCTCGAAGCGAAGATCGAGGCCTCGAAGAATTTCCATATGCGCGCGCCGGTGACGCTGAGCATCGCCTGTTTCGGCGTGACGGACGACAGCGACGGCTGTCTGGCGCGCGAGATCGTCATGGAGTTGCACGAAAGCGGCGAGGCGGCGCCGTCATTGACGCTGCTCGACGGCGCGCCGGCGATCCGCGCGGCGATTCTGAACCATCGCACGACCGAGGCCGACGTCGACCGCTTTATGGATCTCCTGGAGGCGACGCTGGAGCGCGCCCGTCGCGCGCCGCATGTGGCGGAGAAGCTTGCAGCGCCGCCGCACGGTCCGGGCAAGACGCCGCTGTCGCAGGATTGAGACGACAGCGTCTATCGCGATGCAAATTGCAGAGAAGCTTCGGATCGCGCCTCTAACCTCTGCGCAACCCATTTCCTGCGCAGTTTATTCATCGGACGGTCGACGCAGAACCATATCAATAAAGTCAAAGCTAACACCACCGCCAAAGCGCCGCTGATTTGCATGAGTTTATCGAGAACGGATATTCCTCCGGTGTTGAAAAACTTCAACACCGGCCAATGTATCATGTACACTATGAAGGATATGTCGCCATATAGCGAGTCTAACGTTCCACCTTTATTTCTTACGGTCCATAACGCAAACGGCGCCATTAGACAGCCGACGATCACGCATGCGGCTTCATTATATGAATGATAAGGCCCAGGATGCGCGCCGCCTAAAATAATCGAGGAAAGTGGACTCGAAACGCAAATCAGAACAAACATTATTGTCGCCAAAAGTGAAAGTGACGCGAATCTCGCATTTGGAGCCCATTCGTGGGAAGCAGACACGACGCCAATTGCAAAAAAAACGAGATATGGCAGTGCAGTCCCGCTCAGATGCAAGAGCGCAGCCGTCGCCGATAGAAGCGTAACAACAAACAACGCTCGAGCATTATTGGTAATGAGGAATATAATTATTGGAGATATGATGTAAAACTGCATCTCGATATCAAGAGACCAAGCAGGCATATTCGGTTTGATGGGAATCATACTATATCCGATTATAAAAATACTAGAAAACATCTCGAGACAGGTCTTGTCTTTCAGTTGTTCAAAACCGCTGACGCGCCAAACGACTGCCCATGAAATCAATGAACATATGAGGAAAACCGGCAGCAGCCGCCAAGCTCTTGATATTAAGAACGTAACATAAGGGCAATGCGCGTTCATGTAACGCCCTTGCCACGCTCTCGTAATCCAAAAGCCGCTCAATATGAAAAATATGAGGTACGGCCGCAGAACCCAAATTCAGTCTGGAGACATGATGCACAAACACCACGAGAGATAGAATCAATCGAAAAGCGCCAGGACCACCCAACTCAAGGAATGCGCTCATAACGCCTCTTTGCTTGCAACCACCGCTTTGGAAAAGCGGCGGCTGTTCTAGGACACTCCAATTCTTTCCTAAAACTTGTATCGATGCAAGTCTCTGGGCGCAGGCTCAACGAATTGCGCCGCCACACCAGATTTGTATAGCGACGACGCGGACCTTGGCGTTACTTTTTAAACAGCTCGGAGGGCGCAAAATCGTCGGTGAATTGCCTCGGGTTGATCACCCGCAGTGGTCGCCGGCGCCGCGTGATCAAACAAGCTTCTGTTCCATCGCGATGCGAACCAGCTCTAGCGGCGTGCGCGCGCCGAGCTTACGCTTCATGAGTGCGCAGGAGTTGGCGATCGTCTTGTAGGACAGCTGCGTGGACGCGGCGATCTCGGCCATGCCGAGACCGCATCCAAGCATCTGCAGGATTTCGGTTTCGCGTGCGCTCAGAGTCTCGAGCGGGTTGCCGGCGTCGCCCTCCAGTCTTTGCGCGAGCCTTGGCGTCAAAAAGCTCTCGCCCGCCAGGGCCGCGCGCAGAGCGTGCAGCAGGAGATAGGGATCGCCATTCTTCGTCACATAGCCCTTGGCGCCCGCTTCCATCGCCCGAGCGGCGAAGATCGCGTCGTCGTTCATGCTAAAAATCACGACGCGCGCTGCGGCGTCGAAACGTAGAATGCGTCTTGTCAGCTCGAACCCGGAGAGTCCGGGGAGCGCGATGTCGACAACGGCGATGTCGGGGCTGTTCTCGATATAGGCGGCGAGACCGGACTCCGCGTCGCGGGCGGAAAAGACTTCGATATCGACTTGTTCCGTTAGCATCGCGGCGCAGCCCGCGACGATTATGGGGTGGTCGTCGACGATGAGAACGCGCATGAAGAACTTCCCGATAGATCTCGCCACAAACGGCGCGCCTAACGCCTCTAGATTGACGATCCGCAGACACTCCGTAAAGTCCTCGGTATGTCCGGGGCTCTTGCATGATCAAAAAGCTGCCGCTGCGTTTGCGACTTTCGCTGCTTGCCGGCGCGGTGCTCGCCGCAGGTCTTGTGCTCGGCGTCTTGCTGCTGACGCTGCAGGCGCGCACGCGAATCCGCGTCGAGTCGGAGGCGGCGATGAACCTGGCTCAGGATTTCGTCGAGGCCACGCTTTTGCAGGCTCAAGACGCACACTCCCCTCCAGCCGAGCTCGATCGCTTGCTACAACAAGCCAGGGCGTTCCGCCATATCCGCGTCTTGCTTGAAGGCGCTGACGCTCCGCAAACCGAACGCGCCAGCCGCGCGCCTAAATGGTTTGCATCATTGGCCAGCGCGCGCGCGAAGACCCTTCGGATCGAATTGAGGGAGCCTCTGCAGGGCGCTTTGCTGATCGCCGCCGATCCAGCCGACGAAATCGCGGAGATTTGGGAAGAAATCGTCGAACTGACGATTGGCGCTGTTTTGGTCGCGTTGATTTTGTTCGTTTTGCTGTTCGTCGCCGTTTCCCGCACGCTCGCCCCGCTCTCGGCGCTGGCCGACGATCTCGCGCGTCTCGAACAGGGCGAGCGTTCTCTGCGCATCGCGCCCAGCGGTTCGCCTGAATTTTTCGTGATCGCCGACAGGATCAATGCGCTTGCGGCCAGCCTAGCGCGACTCGACGCGCAAAACCGTGAGCTTTTGCGAAAATTGATCGACGTGCAGGAAAATGAGCGGCGCGAGATCGCGCGCGACCTGCATGACGAGATCGGCCCATTCCTCTTTGCGATTCGCGCCGGCGTGGGGTCATTGCAACGCAAGGCGGACGAGCCGGAAATAAGGGACGCCTGCGCGAAGATCGACGCCCAAATCGCCATGCTCCAATCGGTGAACCGGCGTATTCTCATACGTTTGCGGCCCGCGGCGCTGGAAGAGATGGGTCTCGACGGAGCGCTGGAGGCGTTGGTTCAGGGTTGGCGCGATACGCATCCGGAGGTCAGCGTCGAACTTAGCGTCGAGGAATGTTCCTTAGAGAAGATCGCGGCGCTTACTGCGTATCGCGTCGTGCAAGAGGGTCTCACCAACGCCTTTCGTCACTCGGGGGCGCGAAACGTTCGAATTGAAGTGTCACGCGAAGCGGCCACGCAACCGCCCCACCTGCGAATACGCGTCGCCGACGACGGCGTTGGACTTCGCACTGATTGGCGCGCGGGTCTTGGCCTGTGCGGCATGAGCGAGCGTCTCGCCGCTCTCGGCGGCGACGCCTCTTTGGCGGACGCCGCGCCGCGCGGCGCGGCGCTGACGGCGCGGCTTCCGCTCGCCTCGACCTAAGCCTTGGGCTTCTCGCAGATTGGAAAAAAATCCCGAGCGCTTTCGCGCCGCGGACCGCCTTGGCGCTGGCGGGACCGGAATCGCTCGCTTAAACGAAGGCTGACGGATGGCCCATCGTAGCGGGCTTCGCAGCGAGGGATTAGCAAATGTCACCAGGCGTCGTCCAAAAATATCGCCTGCTTCTCTGCTTTGTTGCGGTGAGCGCGTCTCCGGCGGCGCGCGCCGCGGAGGCGCTGCCTACGATCGAAGTCGGCGCGGCACCCTTGCACGCGCCTGCAAGACAGCACCCCGCCCCGGCGCCGGCAGTCAAGCCCGTGGCTTCGATCCCGGCGCCCTCCCCTACCCCGGCAAGAACCCGCGTCGCCGCCAAACCCAAACCGGCGCCAAAGCCCGCTCCCGCTCCGGCGCCTGTGGAGGCGCCCAAAGAAACGCCTTTGCCCGCGCTGCCGAAGACCCCGGCCGCAGTCAATGTCGTCTCCGGCAAGGAGATCGAAGAGACGCATCAATTCGACGCCGCGAATGCGCTCGAACGCACGGCGCCCGGCGTCATCATCAACGACGTCAACGGCAACCCGTTTTCGCCCGAGGTCGATTTTCGCGGCTTCGTCGCCTCGCCGGTCAGCGGCACGCCGATCGGCCTCGCCGTCTATCAGAACGGCGTGCGGATCAACGAGGCCTTCGGCGACACCGTCAATTGGGACCTGATCCCGACCGTCGCCATAGAGCGCAGCGCCATCGTCACCGGCAACCCGCTGTTCGGGCTCAACGCCATCGGCGGCGCCGTCGTGCTCGACATGAAGAACGGTTTCACCTGGCAGGGCTTTGAGCTCGACGGGCGCGGCGGCAGCTTCGGGCGGCGGCAAGGCTCGATGCAATATGGCGTCAAACAGGGCGACTTCGCGTCTTATCTTGCGATCGAGGCGGCGGGCGACGACGGCTACCGCAAATTCTCCGGCTCGCACATCGGCCGCGTTTACGGCGACGTCGGCTGGCGCGGCGAGAACGCCGAGGTTCATTTCACGCTTGGTCTCGCGCAAAACCGCTTCGGCGTATCGGGGCCGGCTCCGGTCGATTTCATCAATATCGATCCCAGCTCGGTCTATACGACGCCGCAAACCACGAAAAACACGCTCTCGCAATATGGTTTGAACGGCTCATTCACGCCCGCCGAAAACTGGCGGATTTCGGCGATCTGCATTACCGCGCCTTCGATCAGGCGCATGTCGACGGCAATACGACGCAGTTCGCCTCCTGCGGCGGCGCGACGCTCTGCGACGGCGACGGCAATCCGACGGCCCTGCCGGATTTGTTCGGCCCCAGCGTGCCGCTCAGCGTGATCGACCGCACCTGGACGCGCTCGCGCACGCTCGGCGGAACCGCGCAGATCGAGAACGAAGACAAGATTTTCGGCCGCTCCAATCAGGCCATCTTCGGCGTCGCTTACGATCATGGCTGGACCGATTTCAACGCCAACGAACAGCTCGGGGTGCTGAACCCCTACGATCTCACCACGGCGGCGCTCAATATCGTCGTCAATGATCCGGCGAGCGACGTGACGACCGTCAAGCTCAACGCCGCGAACACCTATCTTGGCATCTATGCGCGCGACCAGCTCGATCTCACCGACCAGCTCACCGTCACCGCGGGCGGACGCTACAACTACGCGAATATCGCGCTTTACGACCTCAACGGGACCGCGCTCAACGGCAACGAT
>CAWFZD010000013.1:0-25786 GCA_963820145.1 uncultured Alphaproteobacteria bacterium | reverse complement strand
GAGGCCGGCTATCTCGTCAGCGCCAACGCCGAGCGCCATCTCAAAAGCTGCGCCGAGATGCGGTGCCTCTTCGCGCAGGCGCCCCAGGCCGTCGACGAGAGCGCGCGCTTCATCGAGCGCCTCGCCTTTCGCCTCACCGATCTCGCCTATGAATATCCACAGCGAATTGCGCGACGGTTCTCGAGCAGCGAAGCAGGAGGCGCTGGAGGCTTTTGCGCGAGACGGCGAGGACACCGCTATCCTTCAGGGCTTCCGAAACTCGTTCAGGCATTTGCTCGATCATGAGCTGGAGCTCATCGCCGCAGCTCGACTATGCGCGCTATTTTCTCACCGTCGCACGACATCGTGCGCTTTGCGCGCGACAGAGAAATCCTCTGCCAGGGCCGGGGCTCGGCCGCCAATTCCGCGCGTCTGCTATTGCCTCGGCATCACCTCGGTCGATCCGACGGCAGCACGACCTTCTGTTCGAGCGCTTCATCTCCGCGGCGCGGCGCGAGCCGCCCGACATCGACGTCGATTTCGAGCACGAGCGGCGCGAGGAGGTGATCCAGTATGTCTACGCGCGCTACGGCCGCCACCGCGCCGGCGTCTGCCGCCACCGTCATCCACTACCGCCCGCGCAGCGCGATCCGCGAGGTCGGCAAGGCGCTCGGCCTGACCGAGGACGTCACCGCGGCGCTGGCCGAGCATCGGTGTGGGGCTGGCGACGACGGCTGTGCCGGACGAGCACATCCGCCAGGCCGGCCTCGACCCCGAAGACCCGCGATCGCGCCGGGCGCTCGAGCTGGCCGCGCGAGCTGATCGGCTTCCCGCGCCATCTGTCGCAGCATGTCGGCGGCTTCGTCCTCACCCGCGGCCGGCTCGACGAGACTGGTGCCGATCGGCAACGCGGCGATGGAGGACCGCACCTTCATCGAATGGGACAAGGACGACATCGACGCGCTCGGCCTCATGAAGGTCGACGTGCTGGCGCTCGGCATGCTGACCTGCCTCCGCAAGGGACTTCGACCTGCTCGCAGCGCATTACGGCCTCGACCATCGCGCTGGCCGACGCTCCCGGCGGAAGACCCGCGCGTCTACGACGATGCTGTCGCGCGCCGACACGGTCGGCGTGTTCCAGGTCGAGAGCCGCGCGCAGATGTCGATGCTGCCGCGCCTGAAGCCGCGCTGCTTCTACGATCTCGTCATCGAGGTCGCGATCGTGCGCCCGGGCCCGATCCAGGGCGACATGGTGCATCCCTATCTGCGCCGCCGCGACGGGCATGGAGAAGGTCGCACTATCCCCGTCGCCCGACAGGGCCGCTGACGAACTGCAGGTGCTCGGCAAGACGCTCGGCGTGCCGCTGTTCCAGGAACAGGCGATGCAGCATCGCCATCGTCGCGGCCGGCTTCACGCCGGAGGAGGCCGATCAGCTGCGCCGCGCCATGGCGACTTTCAAACGCGCCGGGCATCGTCAGCGCTTTCGCGACAAGTTGATCGTCGGCATGGCTGCGCGCGGCTATGACCGCAGACTTCGCCGAGCGCTGCTTCAAGCAGATCGAGGGCTTCGGCACCTATGGCTTTCCCGAGAGCCACGCCGCCTCCTTCGCGCTGCTGGTCTACGCCTCGGCCTGGATGAAATGCCGCTATCCGGACGTCTTCGCCTGCGCGCTGCTCAACTCGCAGCCGATGGGCTTTTACGCGCCGGCGCAGATCGTGCGCGACGCGCGCGACCATGGCGTCGAGGTCGCTCCCGGTCGACGTCAACGCCTCCGACTGGGACTCGACGCTGGAGCATGTTCCGCAAAAGTCGAAGCGCTCTTGCGATAAGAACATGCTCCATCGTTTTGAGTCTGGGGTGATTTCTTATCGCTCGAATGAGTCCATTCGAGCGGAAAGCGCTCTGGAGCAGGCCGGGCAAAAGGCCGCGCTGCACGCGCGCCACGCCGAGATGGCCGAGGACATTATCGGCTCGCGCGCGCTGCGGCTCGGCTTTCGCGAGGTCAAGGGCCTTGCCGAGCAGGACATGCGCCTGCTCGTCGCGCGCCGCGGCTCCGGCTATGATTCGCTGCGCGATCTGTGGTTGCGCACCGGGCTCGCGCCCGCCGTGCTGGAGACGCTGGCCCACGCCGACGCTTTCGCGAGCCTCGGGCTTTCGCGCCGCGAGGCTCTGTGGGCGACGGCGGGCCTCAACCGCGCCGGCGACAAGGATGATCTGCCGTTGCTCAGCGCGCTTTCCTTCGCGCCGCTCGAGCCGGACGCCAGGCTGCCGCCGATGCCGCCGGGCGAAGAGGTCGTCGAGGACTATCGGGCGCTGTCGCTCTCGCTCAAGGGTCACCCGCTCGAGTTTTTGCGCGCCGGCCTCGCTGCCAAAGGCGTCGTGTCATGCGCCGATCTCGGCAAGACGCGCGGGCCGGCGACGCGCGGGCCGGCGCGTCCGCGCGCGACGGTCGCCGGGCTCGTCCTGATGCGCCAGCGCCCCGGCACGGCGAAGGGCGTCATTTTCATGACCATAGAGGACGAGACCGGCGCCGCCAATGTCATCGTCTGGCCAAAACTCTTCGAAAAACAACGCGCGGAAGTGCTCGGCGCGAGATTGGTCGCGATCACCGGCGAGGCGCAGGAGGAAGCGGGCGTCATCCATCTCATCGCGCGCAAGGTCGAGGATATTTCGCCGCTGCTGCGCAAGCTCGAGAAAGCGCGCGCGGCGACGCCGAAGGCGCGCAACTTTCACTGAAATCGGGGGCAGCGAGAGCGGCGCCACAGCTGCCGCACCACGAAGGCAAAACCAATGAAAAACAACAGCGTCTCGAAAATCGGCGCAACGCTGATACGCGGCGGCGGCGAGAGGTTGGCGTGCAGCACATGAGCCGTCAGCACGGCGGATAACGTCATGACGAGGACAAGCAGCCAGCGCGTCCCTTCGCACATGAAGACCAGGCTCGCGGCGCGGCGTTCGGGCGCGAGCCAATATTCCCTGTGCGGAATGTTGATGAAACGCGTCGGCATGTATTGCATTTTTCCCACGCCGAAGAAAAACAGGCTCAGCGCCGACAGCGTGACGAAGGTCAAAGCGAGCAACCCGGCCTTCGACGAAAACCCGTTCGGATTTCCCTGCAGGTCGAAATGCGTGGCGACGGTTTCGGGCAGCGCGGAATAGTGAAAGAGAACGTGACCGGCATAAGCGATCGACGCGAGGACGAAAGCGAGCGTGGGCGTAAAGCGCAGCTTCATGCCAAGCCTCCTGACGACCGCGGCGGACGCGCCAAAGCCAGGATGCAGAAAAAGGGCCGAGTATCAGATATAGGCGCCGCCCCCGCCGCCCGCCAGCCGGAGCCGAAATGCGATTCTCCTTCATCCATGCCGCCGATCTTCACATCGACAGCCCGCTCGACGCGCTTGGCTGCAAGGACGCGGCGGTCGCGGCGCGTTTCGCGCAAGCCGGGCGGCGCGCGGTCGAGGCGCTGGTCGACGCGACGATCGAGGCGAAAGCCGCTTTCCTGCTCATCTGCGGCGACATATTCGACGGCGATTGGCGGGACGTCTCCACCGGACTTTTCTTCGCGAAGGCCCTCTCCCGCCTTGATCGCGCGGAGATTCCCGCCTTCATCGTCAAGGGCAATCACGACGCCGAAAACCTCATGTCGAAGTCGCTCGCCTATCCGTCGAGCGTCAATATTTTCAACGCGCGCGGCGCGCATACGCTGGAGCTCGAAGCGCTGCGCGTCGCCTTGCATGGCCGCAGTTTCGGCGCCCGTCTCGTCGACGGCGATTTCGTTTCGACCTATCCCGCGCGGCGCGACGGTTGGTTCAACATCGGCCTGCTGCACACGGCGCTCGACGGCGCGCGCGGCCATGACTCCTACGCGCCTTGCAGCCTCGACGACCTCAAGCGCTTCGGCTACGACTATTGGGCGCTCGGCCACGTCCACGCCGCCGAAGCCGTTTGCGAGGACCCCTACATCGTCTATCCCGGCAATATCCAGGGCCGCAGCGTCCGTGAAACCGGCCCGAAGGGGGCGATGCGCGTCGACGTCGCCGACGGGCGCGTCGTCTCGCTCACGCCGATCGCGCTCGACGCGGCGCGCTGGGCGCATGCGCATGTCGACGTCGCGGATTGCCAAGACGAAGCGCAGACGCTCGCCATGATCGAAGCGCGCCTCAAGCATGAGCACGCGGGCGCTGAAGGACGCCCCCTGGCGCTGCGGCTGACGCTCGTTGGCGAAACGCCGCTGCATGAGCGTCTCGTGGTGCGGCGCGAAACCCTCGAAGCGGAAGCCCGCGCTTGCGGCTTTCGTTTCGCCGAGGATTTCTGGGTCGAGCGGCTCAAGCTTGCGACGCAGCCGCCGCGCGCGCGCCGCGCCGCGCTCTCGGCGACCGACGCGCTCGACGCCGAAACGCTGGTCCTCGCCGCCGCCGACGCGCATTATGAGCGGGAAATTGCGGCGCTCGTCGACGACATCGCCAAGAAAATGCCCGCCGAACTGAGAGAGCGACTGAAGCGCGAGTTGGACGCGGAAACTCTTGCGAAAGAGGCGCGCGATCTGCTGCTCGGCGAAATCGCTCTGGCGACGAGCGGCCTATGAGAATTCTCAACCTCCGTCTGGAGCGTTACGGCTTCTTCGAAGGGCGCGAACTCGCGTTTCGCGACGACGCGCAGCTGCATGTCGTGCTCGGCGCCAACGAAGCCGGCAAGAGCACGGCGCTGCGGGCGATCGGCGATTTGCTCTTCGGCTTTCCCAACGCCACGTCTTTCGATTTCCTGCACGACCAGACGAGCCTGCGGATCGGGGCCGATCTTTTGCTTGGCGACGGCGCCGCGCTCTCTTTGCGCCGCCGCAAGGGACGGCTCAAAACGCTGCTCGACGCAAACGACAAGCCGCTCGCCGAAGATCTGCTCGCGCCTGTCGTCGGCGCGCTCACACGGGACGTTTTCGACGCCGAATTCGGCCTTAATTCCGAGAGTCTGCGCAAAGGCGGACGGGACCTGCTCGGCGCCGGCGGCCGTCTCGCCGAAACGCTCGCCGCAGCCTCGTCGCGCCTTGCGGCGCTCTCGCATTTGCGCAAACGATTGGACGAAGACGCCGACGATTTGTTCGGCGCGCGCCGCGTCGCGGCCAAGCCCTATTATGTCGCCTATGATCGCTATCTGGAGGCCGAAAAAGAGTTGCGCGACTGCGTTGTCACGCGCGACGCGCTCGCCGACGCCAAGACGGCGGTGGAGGAGGCGAAGAAGAAATGCGCCGAGCTGACGAGCGCTCACGACGCGAACGGACGCGAACTCGCCAAGCTCGAACGCGCGCTACGCACCCGCGGCAAACTGCAACGGCTCGACATTTTGCGCGGTGAGATGAACGGCCTCGCGGATGCGCCGCAGATCGAAGATGCAGCGCTTTCGACGTGGCGCGAAGCGCTGGAAGAGACCGCGCGCATCGACGCAGCGCTCGCCGAACACCGCGCGACGCAGGCCGCCGACGCGCAGATTGTCGCCGCGCTCCATATCAACTCCACGCTGCTGAGTTGCGGCGCGCGCATCGACGAATTGCGCAAGACCATCGGCGCCGTGCGACAAGCCGAGAAGGACTTGCCAAGCCGGCGCGCGGAGGCGCGCGGCGCCCGCGACGAGCTCGACGCAGCGGCGCGTCGCCTGGGCCTTTCTGCGCATGAAACGCTGCTCGCGCGTCAACCGACCGACGCGGCGCTCGCGCGCGTCGAAGATCTCGCTGATCGTTTGAGCGAAGCCGAACGACGTCTCGCCGAAGCGAAAGACGCGCTGGAGGCGGCGAAGGTAGAAGCGCAAACTCTCGACTCCGCGGGGGCGCGGCAAGCCGGTCTTTGCGATCCGGCGCCCTTCGCGCAGCGATTCGAGATTTTCGACGATATCCCGGCCGACGCCGATCGCCTGCGCCGCGAGCGGCTGGCGCAGCATGCGGCGCGTCGTCGTTTGCAGGAAGAAGCCGAGCGTCTGGACCCCTTCGCCGGCGAGCCCGACGATCTTGCGCGGCTGCCCTTGCCGGACGCCGCCAGCATCGAAGCGATGCGACGCCGCTTTGAGGAGGGCGACGCCGAAGACAAGCGCGCCGGGGCCGAAATGCAGGCGGCGCAGCTCGCCTTGGCGGCGATCGAACGCGACATCGTCGCGCTGGCGCAGGACGATGTCGCGACTTTCGACGATCTGCGCGCAGCGCGAGAGCGTCGCGACCAAGTCTTCCGCCGGCTTGGCGAGGCGCTGGAGGGCGAGGCGGCGCCGCGGCGGGATGCTTATGAAAATCTTGGCGTCGCAAGCCAAAAACTCGATTCTACGACCGATCTTTTGCTGAATGGCGCCGAACGCGCTGCGCTTTTCCAGTCGGCCTGCGAGCGTCGGACGGAACAACAGCAGGCATACGAGAAGCTCCGCGCCGCGCAGGACGAACGCGTCGCGCATTGGCGCGCAGCGCAGGCGGACTGGCGCGCCTTGTGGGCCCGCTCCGTCGCCGACCCCAAAAACCCGGCGCAGATGGCCGACTGGCGCAAACGCGTCGACGAGATTTTGCGCCAGCGCGAAAGGCTCGACGGCGCTGCGCTCGAAACCGCGGCGCTGGAGCAAAAGCTGCAAGGCCAGCGCGCCGCTCTCATGCGCTTGATCGAAGAGATGGGCGAAGACGTAGGCGTTGAGGCGCCGATCGAGAGCTTGCATAAAGCCGCCCGCGCGAGGATTGAACGCCTGCAGGCCGGCTGGCGCGACGTCTGCGCCGCCGCCGCCAAGCGCGAGAGCGCGCTCGCGAGCCTCGCCCGCGCCGAACGCGCCGCAGCCAAGGCCGAAGCCGCGCGCGCGGAGGTATTGTCCGCATGGCCGCAAGCGCTCACAGCGATCGGGCTCGCCGGACCGGCGACGATAGCCGAGGCCAAGGCGGCTTTAAAAGTATGGCGCGATGCGCCCCTGTTTCAGGACAGGCTGAAAACGGCGCAGCATCGCATCGACACGATGCAAATCAACATCGAAGCCTTCGACGCCGAGGTTGGCGCGCTCGTCGAGACGGCGGCGCGGGACCTTGCCGAGGTTTCGCGACGCGAGGCGCTCGACATATTGAGCGAACGGCTGGCGGAAACGCGCGCCCAACATCAACAACGGGAGGCTTTGCGCAAAGCCGCGCAAAGCCGCGACGTCGCGCGCATAAAACACGAGACTTTGCGGGCGGCGGCGCAGGAGCGTCTCGCCGCGGGCAGAGCGGCGCTCGGCGTCGCGACGGGCGAAGACATCGCGCCGATGCTGGCGCGCGCAGAGCGGCGCGGCGCTTGCCTCGCGGAGATCGAGACGGCGTCGCGCGATCTCGCCGAGAGCAGCGACAATTTCGACGAGGCTACGCTGCGCGCCGAGCAGTGCGACTTGCAGCCGGACCTGCTGGCCGGCGCAATCGAGCGGGTGAAAGCCGAGAATGCGCAGATATTCGCCGATCTGCAAAGCGCCGCCGCCGGCCGGCACGAAGCCGAGCGCGCCTATGCGGTGCTGGAGGCAGGCCGCGACGCCGCGAGCGCGAGCGCCGCGCGGGTCGAGGCCGGAGCCGAGCTCGTCGCCGTCGCCTCGCGCTGGCTGCTGCGCGCAAGCGCGGCGCGTCTCGCCGCCCGCGCGATCGAACGACATCGCGCCGCCGCGCAAGACCCGCTCATTGCGCGCGCCTCGAACCTGTTCGCCATCGCGACCGATGGCGGCTTTGCCGGTCTTTGCGTCGACTATGACGAAGAGGACGAGCCGGCGCTGAAAGGTCTACGGGCGGACGGCGCCAAGGTTCCGGTCTCAGGGCTGAGCGAAGGCGCGCGCGACCAGCTCTTCCTCGCTCTGCGCCTTGCGCTCTTGGAACTGCGCGGCGGCGAGCCGCTGCCTTTCATCGGCGACGACCTGCTCGCGAGCTTCGACGAGGCCCGCACCGCGCGCGCGCTGGGGCTTCTCGCGGAATTTGGCGCAACGCGGCAGGCGATACTTTTTACGCATCATCGCCATGTCGCCGAGATCGCTCGAAGCCTCTCCGGCGTCCGAGCGGACGTGATCGCCTTGTGACGTCTCCAAGCTCTGTTATTCCGCGACCAGTTTCTGCACGCTGAACCAGTTGTTTGCGTCCGTCCACACGCGCTTGACGGACCAACCGGCGAGCCGCGCCAATTCGCCGAACTGTTCGATCGAATATTTATAGGAGTTTTCAGTGTGGATTTTTTCGCCGGCGCGGAAATGAAACGTTGCGCCGGCGACCGCGACCGCCTGATCCTTGAGGCTTACAAGATGCATCTCGATGCGCCCCTTGAGCGGATCGTAGATCGCCTCATGGCGGAACGCGGCAAGATCGAAATCGGCGCCAAGCTCGCTGTTCATTCGCGCCAGAAGATTGAGGTTGAAGGCGGCGGTCACGCCCTGCCTATCGTCATAGGCGTCGACGAGCACGCGCGCATCCTTCTTCAAATCGACGCCGATGACGAGCGCGCCGCCCGGCGAGAGCGTCTTTCGCATCGCGCGGAGCAGAAGGACTGCTCCCGTCGGCGCAAAATTGCCAATCGTCGAGCCCGGAAAGAAACCCAGCTTTTTTCGCCGCTTTATGTCCTCGGGCAAGTTGGCGCCATCCGTGAAATCGCCGACGACCGGACGTATGTCCAGCGAAGGATAGCGCGCCTGCAACCGTCGCTTCGCGTCATCCAGCGCGGTGGGAGAGACATCCACCGGCACATAGGCGGAAAGGCCGGGCAGACGATCGAGGAGGATCTGCGTCTTGCGGCTGGAGCCGGAGCCGAATTCGATGAGCGCGCTTCCTTCGCAGACGCACTCGACCATCTCCGCCGCATGCGCCTCCAATATCCCGATCTCCGTCCGCGTCGGGTAATATTCGGCAAGCTGCGTGATCTCCTCGAACAACTCGCTGCCGCGCGCGTCATAGAAGAATTGACACGGCAGACTTTTGTTGGTCTTGGAAAGACCTTCGACGACGCACGAAGCGAAGTCGCTCTCGGCTTCGCGCCGCCGCGCCCGTTCTGCCGCCTGCCTCATCGCGCATGGTCCTGTGCTAGACGCAGGCCCATGAATTGCCAGCGCTGGTGGGGATAGAAGAAGTTGCGATAGGTCGCCCGCGAATGGCCGCGCGGCGTGACGCAGGAGCCTCCGCGCAGCACATGCTGTCCGACCATGAACTTGCCGTTATATTCGCCGAGCGCGCCGGCGGGCGGGCGATAGCCCGGATAGGGCAGATAGGCGCTGCCGGTCCATTCCCAAACGTCGCCGAACATTTGTCGCGGCGCGCCGCTTGCGTCCTGCTCCGCCGGCAAAGTCCGCAGCGCGTCGGCAGCAAGATCGTTGCCGGCCTTGGCCGCGTCGCGCGATGCGATCTCCCATTCGAACTCGGTGGGCAGGCGCTCGCCCGCCCAGCGCGCGAAAGCATCGGCCTCGAAATAGCTGACATGTGCGACCGGCGCCGCGCTTTCGACAGGACGCAATCCTTCGAGCGACATTTCATGCCACTCGGAATCGCAGCGCTCCCAATATAGCGGCGCCCGCCAACCCTCGCGATTGACGGTCGACCATCCGTCGGAGAGCCACAGCAACACATTGGAGTAACCGCCGTCAGCGATGAACTCCTGCCATTCGCCGTTGGTCACCAAGCGATCGGCGAGGCGAAAGGGATGGATCAGCGCCTGGTGCCGCGGGCGCTCATTGTCCCAGGCGAAGGTCTCGCCCTCGTGGCCGACGCGTTCGACGCCGCCTGGAAATTCGATCCATTGCGCCGGAGTTTGCGTGCCGCCCGCTGCGCGCAAACGCGGCTCCCGGTAGCAAGGCTTGAGCGGATTCGCGGCAAAGAGCGCCAAAACGTCGGTGAGCATCAGCTCTTGATGCTGCTGCTCGTGATTGACGCCGATCTCCAGGATTTGCGCCGTCGCGTCGTCTTCAGCGAGACCGCGCGCAAAAAATTTCTGCAAGGCTTCATCGACGCAGCGCCGGTAATCGAGAATTTTTTCGAGCGTCGGACGCGTCAGGAGCCCGCGCTTTGGCCTTGGCTGACGGGCGCCGATCTGCTCGTAATAGGAATTGAAACAGTAACAGAAGGATTCGTCGAACGGCGTGTAGCCGTCAAGATGCGGGGCGAGGACGAAAGTCTCGAAGAACCATGTCGTGTGCGCAAGATGCCATTTGGTCGGGCTGGCGTCGTCCATCGCCTGAACGACCATGTCCTCGGCGCTGAGCGGCGAGGCCAACCTCAAGGACAGGCGGCGCGTCTCAAACAGCTTTTCCTGCAAAGCCGGCCGCGAAAGACAGCCGTTCGCGCTGAGTGGCGCCGCCAAACGAATCATTGATCTTCCTCGCATAAAGGAGCAACGACCTTCGCCGCGCCGCCGGTCTCGAAGATATAGGGTGAGCTTTCGGCGAGAAAAGCGTCATTATGAGGGTCGAGCCCCGCGGCCTATCGCGCAGCGCCTGACGTAAGATGCGCTTTGCGGTGACTGAGCATGGGCGCGAGCGGCCGCGGCATTCGAGAACCCCATGATTCGATTGGATAAGCTGAGCAAGTCTTACGGAGCCTCGAAGGTTCTCGAGTCCGTCAGCCTCACGATGGAGCAAGGCCAGACGACCGCCTTGATGGGACTCTCGGGCTCGGGAAAATCGACGCTGCTCGCGTTGATCATCGGATTGGAGACGCCGGACGGCGGCGACATTTGGATCGATGACGAATTGATGACGCGGCGTTCGGCGCTGCCGCTGCGTCGTCGCATGGGTTATGTCATCCAGGACGGCGGCCTGTTTCCGCATCTCACCGCGCGCCGCAACATCGAAATCATGGCGCGTGAAGCGGGATGGACGGAAAGTCGTCGCCGCGATCGGATCGCGGAACTCTCCGCGCTCACGCGCTTTCCCGGCGACGCGCTCGATCGTTTCCCGACCGAGCTCTCGGGAGGACAGCGCCAACGCGTGTCTTTGATGCGGGCGCTGATGCTCGATCCGCCGATCGTTCTGCTCGACGAACCATTGGGCGCGCTCGATCCGATGATCCGCGCCGAGTTGCAGGACGAACTCAAGAATATTTTTCAGACGCTCGCGAAAACGGTCGTCATCGTCACGCATGATGTATGCGAGGCGGCGTTCTTTGGCGACAACATCGTCCTCATGCATCGCGGCCGCATCGTGCAGCAAGGGCGATTTCGCGATCTCGTCGAGCATCCTGCGGACGCCTTCGTGACCGACTTCATCGAGGCGCAAACCAAGCGTTTCGCCGCGATCGGGGCGCCGACGTCAACAGCGGAGGCGCATCGTCAATGAGCATCGTCAAACAGCTCCTCTTCTTCACCGTACTGTCGCTGTCGAGCGTGCAGCCGGATTTCGCCCTTGCGCGCGACATTGCGATCGGCTCGAAGAAATTCACCGAGTCGGTCCTGCTCGCCGACATCGCCGCGGGTCTTTGCGAGTCGAGCGGCGCGAAGGTCGAGCTGCGTCAGGAACTCGGCGGCACGCGGCTGTTGTGGAGCGCTCTCCTCGGGGGAGAAATCGACGTCTACGCAGAATATACGGGCACGCTGGCGCAGGAGATTCTTGCCGGCGAAGACGTCGCGACCGACGACAAAATGACGCGCGCGCTCGCCGCAAAAGGCTTGCGCAAAAGCCGGCCGCTCGGCTTTCGCGACACTTACGCGCTCGGCATGATGCGGGCCAATGCGGCGCGCGACGGCATTACGAAGATTTCCGATCTCGCCCTTCATCCGTCGCTGCGTCTCGGCTTCAGCGACGAGTTCATCAACCGCAAGGACGGATGGCCCGGACTGCAAGCCGCCTACGGATTGAGCGCGGATCATCTCGTCGGCCTCGATCACGACATCGCCTATAAGGGTCTCGCCGAAGGCGCGATCGACGTCGTCGATCTCTACACGACCGACGCCGAGATCGCCTATTACGATCTGAAAATATTGGACGACGATCGGCATTACTTTCCAGACAACGAAGCGGTGCTGCTTTATCGCGCCGAGCTTGCGACATCCGCGCCTGCGGCGCTGACGGCGATGCTGAAGATGGAAGGCCATATCGACGACCGCGCGATGATCGCCATGAACAAGGAGGTCAAGATCGACCGGCGCAGCGAGCGCGAGACTGCGGCGCAGTTTCTCGCGGCGACCTTCAATCTCAAGGCGAGCGTGAAGCCGGAAAGCCTCGCCTCTCGCATTCTCGCGCGCACGATCGAACATCTGCGGCTCGTCGCGCTCTCGCTCGGCGCCGCGATCCTGGTCGCGATACCGCTCGGCGTCGTCGCCTTTCGCAGGCCCGCGCTGGGGCAAGTCATATTGGCGCTGGCGAGCGTGTTGCAGACGATTCCATCGCTCGCGCTGCTCGTCTTCATGATACCGCTGCTTGGCGTCGGACCAGAACCCGCCATCGCCGCGCTGTTTCTCTATAGTCTTTTGCCGATCATCAGAAACACCGTGTCGGGACTGCGGGGCATCGCGCCGCCCATTCGTAATTCCGCAATCGCGCTCGGCCTGACGCCGCCGCGCCGGCTTCTCGTCGTCGAACTTCCCTTGGCGTCGCCGGCCATACTCGCGGGCGTCAAAATCGCGGCGGTGATCAATGTCGGCACTGCGACGCTCGGCGCGCTGATCGGCGCCGGCGGCTACGGGCAACCGATTTTCACTGGCGTCAGGCTGGATAATTTCGCGCTCATTCTCGAAGGCGCCATACCCGCTGCGGCGCTCGCGCTCGCGGTGCAAGGGCTGTTCGAACTCGCCGAGCGACGTCTGGTGCCGCGCGGTCTGCGCATGAAATCCGCCAACTAGCGGTTTGCGCGATCAGCCGTCGAGTTCGGGATAGTGGCGGAATATCCCGCTCTCGTTGAACGGGATGCGCCTCCCGCTCTCGAGATAGGCGCGGATGCGCGGACGCTCTGCGATCATCTCGCGATGCGCGGCGATGCGCGGCGCGCCGGGAAGCGCTTTCTTCATGGCTTTCGGAAAGGCGTAGCAAAGCCCCTCGATCGTCTGGAACAGCGACAGGTCGGCGTAGGCGACGCGCCTTCCGACAAGATGCCCCGAGCCGTTGCGCCTCAAAATCCTTTCGAACCAATCGAGAAATTTTGGAATGCGCTCCTCGCGGAACGACTTTGCGCGCCTTAGCGCCTCCGGCTTTTGGTCTTCGTAATAGAATTCGCCGCCAAGCGGGTGATGCGAGTCATGAGCTTCGGTGACGAGATCGGCGATGGTGAGCTGAATCTGATGCGTCCACAACCTGCCGGCCATGTGCTTGGGCGCAAGGTCGTGTCGGTCGCCGAGATAGAGCAGGATGGCGGCGGTCTGCGCGACGATCGTCTTGCCGTCCTTGAGAAACGGCGGGGCGAACGGCGGTTGCTCCAGATCGTCGCTGTCCAAAAAAGCCTCGAGCTGGGCGACGCACTCCCGCTCAAGCGCGACATCTCGATATCCTGCGCCGATTTCCTCTAGCGCGAGCCGCACATACTCGCCGCGCCCCGGGAGACCTGGCCAATAATAGAGCTCATATGACACGGACGAACTTCCTCTTTGATCTCTCAATCTAGCGCGTTTCGGCGAACTGTCACGGTCGACGCTGGCGTCGAATGCGGGCAAGATGTCTCACCCATTTTCGAAAGGGCTCCGCAATGACCAAAGGCTTTGACATTCGCTTGCCGCTCATTTCAGCTCTTCTAGGCTTGGCGGCGCTCTCTTCCGCGTTCGGCCAGGTTCTGGATTTGGCTTCGTCCCGCAGCGTCGATCTTACCCACGCCTTTGACGCCGACACCATCTATTGGCCGACCTCGCCCTCGGGCTTTGAGCTGAAGCCGCTGCACAAGGGCCTCACGAAGGGCGGCTTCTTCTATTACGCCAACGCCTTCTGCTCTCCCGAGCACGGCGGCACGCATCTCGACGCGCCGATGCATTTCGCGGACGGACATTGGACCAACGCCGAAATGCCGATCGATCGTTTCGTCGGCGCGGCTGTCGTCATCGACGTCGCGCAGCAGGCCAAGGCTAATCCCGACTATGCTTTAAGCCTTGCCGACATCTTAGCCTGGGAAGCGGCGCACGGCCGCATTCCGGAGGGCGCGATCGTGTTGCTGCGCACCGGCTGGAGCTCGCGTTGGCCGAATAAGAAAGCTTATCTTGGCGACGATACGCCGGGCGATGCGTCCAATTTGCATTTCCCGTCTTATGGCGCGGAAGCCGCCGCGTTTCTGGTGAAGGATCGTCACGCGCGGCTGATCGGGGTTGATACCGCGAGCGTCGATATTGGTCCCTCGCACGAGTTTCTCGTCACACCGCATCGTCGCTGAGGCGAATGTCGGCGGCCTGGAAAATCTGACCAATCTCGATCAGCTCCCGCCGACGGGCGCCATCGTCTTCGCTTTGCCGATGAAGATCGCGCATGGTTCGGGCGGACCCGCGCGGATTATCGCGTTCGTTCCGCGTTAGCGCATCACGCTTCCCGATAGAAAAACACCAAGAGCACGCCCGACGCCATGACGGTGATCGGCCAGACCGTCGCCGCCGCGCGGCTCACCGAACTTCCCGGCATTCGGATCTCCAGCCAACGCGCGCTCGCCGCGGCTACGCCCAGCAATGCGATCGGCGCATGGCTGATTTGCATGAGCACTTCCTCCTTGCCGCCGACATGCCCATAATGCGTCATCAGGAATGCCGCGGCGATCCCCACCACGATCGGGAAAACGTAAGACGGCGGTTTGGCTCTGGCGGATTTCAGTCTCGCGCGCCATTCGAAAATCCCGAACAGGGCGATAAGCACGATTAACAGCCTGTGTTGCGCGACCTGAGCGTCCCCGAGACTCTCGAAATAGCCGATTTTACCGAGCGGCCACGCCTGTTCGTCGGAGCGCATGACGAGAACCGCTGCAAGCAGCACGAACAGCAACGGCCAGTGTCGAGAAATCTGCGAGACGCGCCCGCGCCTGAAATGCTCCAGCAAGGCGAAAAGTCCCATCAGAAATACGAGAACGCCGGCGAATTGGTGATTGATCTCCGACCAGGCGATGTCGGCCGCGTTGCGCTCCTGTGACTCGTCTGATCCAAGGCTGCTTGCGTCTTTTGCAGGAGCGGACGCTTCGTTCGCATAGGCCTTCCCAGCTGTAAGCTCCTCATAGGCGGGGCTGACCAGATGCGGCCAACGCGGGACGAAACGCTGCGCGACTTCCGTCAAACTCGGCTTTTCCGTTCGCACGTCGACGGCGAGCGGCGAGGATGCGAGCGCTGCGGCGCAAACGATGACAATCAAGCCGACGCCCGCCTCGACCTCCGCAAAATTCGTCAAGCCGCCGGAAGGCGCGGAAGGGTTGCGGCGCAGTCGCCTCGCCGTAAAGAAATTCGCCGCTCCAAAGCACAGCAGGCCCGAGAGCAATATGACTTTCATGCAGATCAGCAGCCCGTAGTTCGTCAGGACGAGCGCTCCGAGCGATCCGGTGTAGGACGACGCCATCAGTATCCCGCTCGCAATCAGGGCGATGACCGAGGCGAAGGACGTAAAGGAGAAACGCGCCGCGACGGAGCGCCGCAAGGCTGCTAGGCCCGACATTCTGAACGCGGCGATGAAATAGGGCATGCCGCCGATCCAGATCGCCACGGCGAACAGGTGGAGCATTTCGGCGCCGATCAACATTATCGGCCCGGCGGTGCGGCTCGCGGCATGCGTCACGCCGACATGCGCCGCCGCCAGTGGCAGCGTGAGCGCCAACGCTGCGCGCGGCGTTCCCGAGACCCACATGCGGCGCGCCGCCAACGCGAGCGCGAGGGCTACCGCGGCTCCAAGAAGGTCGAATATGACGGCTTGAGCCTTCGCGGCCGCCAAGATATCGACCTGCAGCGTGCCGGCCAGCATCGCCGCCAGCGCGGCGGCGGCGAGGATTTTCCCAAGGGACAGACTGAAAGCGGACCAGAACAGCAGCTTTCCGCAAAAGCGCAGGGCGCCCGCGTTCTCCTCTTGCAGATGTTTTCTCAACGGAAACAGAATGAATGCAAAAAACGCCACGCCGCCGATCGCCAGCGACTGCGCCGCCAGCAAGGCCGCGCGCAACACCCAATCCAGGAAGCCGTAGGACGAGAGGAAAGCCTGCATCGCTCAATGTCCCACGCGAAACTTGATTTCGCCGCGATCGATGTGCCCATCGACGCTCAGCGTCTGCCAACGGATGCGATAGGGACCGTCCGGCAAATTCGCCGCTTTCGCCTGCAAAACGTCCTGCGAGGCGACGGAGTCCATCGTAAGAGCCGCTTCGCTCTCATCCGGCTTGATCAGCTTGAGGCTCGAGAGCCGCGGGTCGATGCGGCCGCCGAAGCGAAGATGGATCGTGACCGCCTCGCCAGCGACCTTCGCTCCGTTTTCGGGAGAAGACTCTAAAAGGACGGCGTGCGCGAAGACTGGAGTCGTCGCGGAAATGGCCATGGCCATCACGATGATGATCGATCTGAAGCGCATCGAATCCGCCTTCGAGTTAAAAGTCCGATATGCAGCCAGTAAGGTATTGCGGGCGCTGAGGGCGGCAAGCGGCGCCTTTGTCTTCGAACTCGGCCTGAGGCGAGCGCCAAAGAAATTCCGCCGCTTCCCAAGCCCCGCTCCAAAACGCTACAATTGAAGCTTCCTGAAAAATTCGAAACCGGAAGCCGCATGACCAGCATCGTCGAACGCATCAGCACGGAACTCGCCGCAAAGCCCTGGCAGGTGGAGGCGGCGGTCGGCCTGCTCGACGGCGGCTCGACCGTGCCCTTCATCGCCCGCTACCGCAAGGAGGCGACCGGCGCGCTCGACGACGCGCAATTGCGCAAGCTCGAAGAACGGCTGCGCTATCTGCGGGAATTGGAAGAGCGTCGCAAGGCGATCCTCGAGTCGATCGACGCACAGGGCAAGCTCACCGACGCGCTGCGCCACACGATCAATGACGCCGACAACAAGGCGCGGCTGGAGGACATTTATCTGCCCTTCAAGCCGAAGCGTCGCACCAAGGCGCAGATCGCGATCGAGGCGGGATTAGCGCCTCTCGCCGAGGCGCTGTTGACGGCGCCGCAGAACGATCCGAAAGTGCAAGCCGAGCCTTTCGTCAATGCGGAAAAGAACGTCGCCAGCGTCGACGCGGCGCTGGAGGGCGCGCGCGCCATTCTCGTCGAACGCTTCGCGGAGGACGCGGACCTCATCGGCGGTCTTCGGGAGATTTTCTGGACGCAGGGCGCGCTGAAATCCAAGCTGCGCGAGGGCAAAGAGACCGCCGGCGCCAAATTCTCCGACTATTTCGACTTTTCCGAGCCTTTGACCAAACTTCCTTCGCATCGCATTCTGGCGATGTTCCGCGGCGAGAAGGAAGAGGCGCTCGATCTCGAAATCATTGCGGAAAAGGAGCCCGGCCTTGGCGGGTATGAGACCCGCATCGCGCGCCGCTTCACGATCGAGGATCGGGGCCGCCCCGGCGACCGCTGGCTGCAGGAGACCGTGCGCTGGGCCTGGCGCACGAAGATCGAACTGCATCTCGCCGTCGATGCGCGCGCAAAACTGTTCCGGCTCGCAGAAGAAGAAGCGATCAGGGTCTTCGCCGGCAATTTGCGCGATCTGCTGCTCGCGGCGCCGGCCGGCGCACGCGCGACGCTCGGGCTCGATCCCGGCTTTCGGACGGGCGTCAAGGTCGCGGTCGTCGACAGAACGGGCAAGATCGTCGCCACAACCGCCATCTATCCGCATGAGCCGCAGCGGCGCTGGGACGAGGCGCTGTCGGTCTTAGGCAAACTCGCGCGCGAACATAAGGTCGAGCTCGTCGCGATCGGCAACGGCACGGCCTCGCGCGAGACCGACAGGCTCGCCGGCGAACTTCTCGCGAAAAATCCCGAACTGAAACTGACCAAGGTCATGGTGTCCGAAGCCGGCGCCTCGGTCTATTCGGCGTCGGAATACGCCTCGCGCGAATTGCCCGATCTCGACGTGACGTTGCGCGGCGCGGCCTCCATTGCGCGGCGCCTGCAGGATCCGCTCGCGGAACTCGTGAAGATCGATCCCAAATCGATCGGCGTCGGCCAATATCAGCACGACATTTCCGAGACGAAACTCTCGCGTTCGCTCGACGCGGTTGTCGAAGATTGCGTCAACGCCGTCGGCGTCGACGTCAACACGGCGTCGGCGCCGCTGCTGGCCCGCGTCTCGGGCGTCGGCGAATTGCTTGCGCTCCAATATCGTCGCCTATCGCGACGCCAACGGACCGTTTCGCACGCGCGCGAAGCTGAAAGAAGTGCCGCGGCTTGGGCCCAAGGCTTTCGAGCAAAGCGCCGGCTTTCTGCGCGTCATCGACGGCGATGATCCGCTCGACCGCTCCGGCGTGCATCCGGAAGCCTATTCGCTCGTGCGCCGGATCCTCGACGCCGCAAAGAAAGACATCAAGTCGCTGATCGGCGACGCGACGACGTTGCGCACGCTGAACCCGAAGCAATTCGTCGACGAGACCTTCGGTCTGCCGACCGTGACCGACGTGTTGAGCGAACTGGAAAAGCCCGGGCGCGATCCGCGTCCCGCCTTCAAGACCGCCAATTTTCAGGACGGCGTCGAGAAGATCAGCGATCTTTCCCCCGGCATGATCCTGGAGGGCGTCGTCACCAATGTCGCGGCCTTCGGCGCCTTCGTCGACATCGGCGTGCATCAGGACGGCCTCGTGCATATCTCCGCAATGTCGAAGACCTTCGTGAAAGATCCGCGCAGCGTGGCGAAGCCGGGCGACATCGTCCGCGTGAAGGTGCTCGAGGTGGATGCGCCGCGCAAACGCATCGGGCTCTCGATGCGGCTCGACGACGAGGCGGCGCCGCGAGGCGAGCGCCAGCCGACGAAGACCCGCAGCCCGAACGCCCCGCCACAGCGCGCAAACGCCGGCGGCGACCCTGCTGGCGGCGCCTTGGGCGCGGCGCTGCTCGCCGCGATGCGCGAGGGCAAGGCCAAGGGCCGCTAGGCTCGCTTTGCAAACCGCATTGTGATGGCGGCGGCGTCCTTGTAAACCTCGGTCGTGCGCGCGCCGCGCCCATTTCTCTCGCAAAGACGAGCGCCATGACCAAACCCGCCCAGGCCGAAGCGCTTCAGCAAGCTGAAATCCTGATGCAGGCGCTGCCGCATATGCTGCGCTATGACGACGCCATCGTCGTCGTGAAATATGGCGGCCACGCGATGGGCGACGACAACGTCGCGCGCGATTTCGCCCGCGACATGGTGCTGTTGGAGCAATCGGGCGT
This sequence comes from uncultured Alphaproteobacteria bacterium, assembly GCA_963820145.1. Lineage (GTDB taxonomy): Bacteria > Pseudomonadota > Alphaproteobacteria > Rhizobiales > Beijerinckiaceae > Methylocystis. Next base: position 6,594 of record CAWFZD010000013.1, on the reverse strand, counting down.
CAATCCGGTCGTGGTGCACGGCGGCGGCCCGCAGATCGGCGCCATGCTCGCAAAACTCGGCATCGCCTCGCATTTCTCGGCCGGCCTGCGCGTAACCGACCGCTCGACCATGGACGTCGTCGAAATGGTGCTGGCGGGTTCGATCAACAAGCAGATCGTCGGGTTCATCAACGCCGAAGGCGGCCGCGCGATCGGCCTCACCGGCAAGGACGGCCGCATGGTCATGGCGGCGAAGCTCGCGCGTCCCGCTGACGCCGCCGGCGATATTCCCGACCTCGGCTTCGTCGGCGAACCGACCAAGATCGACACCATGGTGCTGGATCAGGTGCTCGGCCGCGAACTCATCCCGGTGCTGGCGCCGATCGCGCAAGGGCCCAACGGCGACACCTACAACATCAACGCCGACACTTTCGCCGGCGCCATCGCCGGCGCGCTCGGCGCCAAGCGGCTGCTCTTTTTAACCGACGTGCCCGGCGTGCTGGACAAGGACAAAAATCTCATCGAACAGCTCGGGATCGGCGATATTCCCGGCCTCATCGCCGACGGCACGATCACCGGCGGCATGATCCCGAAGGTCGAGACCTGCATGTATGCGATCGAGCGCGGCGTCGAAGGCGTCGTCATTCTCGACGGCAAGCTGCCGCATGCGGTGCTCATCGAGCTTCTGACCGATCACGGCGCCGGCACGCTGATCACGCGGTGAGCGCGCCGGCTCAAGGCGAAGCCGCGCGCATCGCGAAAGCCTTCGCCGCGATCGACACCTTCGTATTCGATCTTGACAACACCCTATATCCGGCGTCGAGCGATCTTTGGCCGAAGATCGACGACCGCATCACGCTGTTCATGTCGCGGCTGTTCGGCCTTGACGGCATTTCGCTGCGCGCATTGCAAAAGCATTATTATCTGCGCTACGGCACGACCTTGCGCGGATTGATGCAGGAACATGGCGTCGACGCGCATCTCTACCTCGCCTATGTGCACGACATCGATCGTTCGTCGCTGGCGCCGGACCATTCGCTGGCCGCGGCGATCGCCGCGCTTCCCGGCCGGAAACTGATCTTGACCAACGGCTCGCGCGCCCATGCGATGGAGACGGCGCGCCAGCTCGGCGTCGATCATCTCTTCGAAGATGTCTTCGACATCGTCGCCGCCGATTTCGTCGCGAAACCGCATGAAGAGGCCTATGCGCGTTTCTTCGACAGGCATGAGATCGAGCCGAAGCGCGCGGTCCTCTTCGAAGACATCGCGCGCAATCTCGTCTCGCCGCACGCTAAAGGAATGACGACGGTCCTGGTCAAGCCGGCGCGCGACCTGGCTCACGCCCGCGAGCCTTGGGAGGCGTCGCACGGCGACGAGCCGCATGTCGATTTCGTCACCGGCGATCTGACGGCGTTTTTAGAGATGATCGCCGCGCATTGACGCGGCGCCTGACTTTCCCGAAGATGCGGAACGGTCCCGTCAACGAGTAGCAAAAAACATGAAAACTCCGGTCTTCGCCGCAGCGATCCTCGCCCTGCTCTCGCAGACGGCGTCGGCGCAAAACGCCAGTGGCGCCGTTAAGCCGAACGTTGGACCCGTCGTGATCGGCGGCAAGCCGATAAAGCCGCCGACGACTGCGATCAACGGCGCGACGCTGGTGAAACCCAATCGCGGGGTTCTCGGCGGCAAGCCGACGACGGCGTCGCCGATTACGGTCGAGAAACCATTGCGGCGATGAGGCGTTCCAGCGCGTCGATGTCGATCGGCTTGACGAAATGATGGTCGAAGCCGGCGGCCATCGCGCGTCGGCGATCCTCGTCCTGGCCCCAACCGCTGAGGGCCGCGAGAACGAGGCCTTGGCCGCGTCCCGAGGCGCGGATGCGGCGGGCGGTCTCATAGCCGTCCATGTCCGGCATGCCGATGTCCAGAAAGGCGAGCGACGGTTCAAACTCCGTCAACGCGACGAGCGCCGCGGAGCCGCTGTAGCTGACCCGCACCTCCTGTCCGAGGCAACGCAATAGCAGTGCAAAACTGTCGGCGACGTCACGGTCGTCGTCGACGACCATGATCTTGAGCGCGCGGTCGGGCATTCGCCTCTTTTCCCTTTTTTCCGGCTTAGAGCAAATTCAGAAAAAAGTTGATAGACTTTTTCGGAATTTGCTCCAGCATTCTGATTTTGCGCCGATTTCTTGTCGACCGATAAGTCCGTCCGGTCGGAAAGCGCCCTAGAATCCGTTTCGCTTCCCAAGGAACCCGAGAGCGCCTTCATAAATCCTTCCTGGAGCAGAGCAATGGAGCAAGTTGTTAACAAAAATGTTTTTCTCGGAACTTCTTGTCGCTCCTATGACACGGACGTGCGAGAGGAAGCGCTCTAAACTGAAACTAGGCTTTACCGGAGGCGTTCCCAGTCGACGTCACGATTAGCCGAACCATTTCTATATAAAACACCGCGCGATTTGCTGTAGCCCACCAGCGAGCCTAATATTTAGGTATTTTTACCGATTTCATGAGGCGAATTCGTGTTGTATAGGCTAACCAGCCAACCGAATTGGCTGCTTGTGCATCCAGTATTCTACTTTAACAGCGTCGGGCTGTTGAGATAGACAAGCGTCAATCAACCGATCGGGACAAGTTCAACCAAAAGAGCCGATAAGCTTTTTTGGCTTTTTTTGTTTGGATGCTGAACCGACAGTTCGATCTAGGATGCGCAATTTACCTATCACACGCGGCTGCCGTGCCGACAGAAGAGAGGGTTTGTCGATGAGTGAACATTTGGAACTCCATCCAGAAGCTCAGCAAGGATCGCTTCGAGATCGTCGCCTCGGCCTCGACTTCCCTGGCCAAGGAACTCGAAAACGTCGCCGAAGGATCTCAATCCTTTTCGAAGAAATCCATCGAGAACACCCAGGCCCTGGTTCACAAACTTCTCAGCGTGAAGACCATGGACGAAGCCATTGACGCGCACTCGGAATATCTGAGCGCGACGCGTCGGGATTTCATGGATCAAGCGAATAAATTCGCCGAGATCTATGTCAATTTCGCCAAGAAGATCGTGGGCCCGTTGGAAAATCCGGCCACGAAGGCGCAAAACGCGCAGAATGAAGCTTTCGGCAAATCCAAGGCGGCCTGACGCCGGGACGGACGTTAGCGACAGGCGAGGAATTCCGCTGCGATCACCAGCGCCTCCGCTTGCGAGGGGCGGCCGCAGCGGCTCCTAGAGCGCTTTCCGACCGGATGGACTCATTCGGTCAACACGAAATCGGCCCAGAATCAAAATGCTGGAGCAAATTCTGATCGAAAAAGTCTATCAACTTTTTCGGATTTCGCTCTAGCTTGCGCCGCAGACCCGTGAAGCTCGGCGGGGCGGGCGCAACCGCGGCCGGCGGCGATTCTTGACAATCCGGCGGTCGCCCTTAATGCTCGCGTAAGAAACCGTTCGACGATCGGACGCGAGGATCACATTGACATTCACGCCGACGGCGACTGTCGCCGACACTCCGCCGGAGGCGGACGCGGCTGCCGTCTCTTCGGCGCGTAAGACGATCTTCTTTGGCGCAGATCAGCCCTTCGTCACCGATGGCGGCGGCGTCATCGCGCCGCTCACGATCGCCTTCGAAACCTATGGCGAACTGAACGCCGAGCGCAGCAACGCGATCCTGCTCTGCCATGCGCTGACCGGCGACCAATATGCGGCGAGCATGCATCCGCTCACGGGCAAACCCGGCTGGTGGGACGTGTTGGTCGGCCCGGGTCTCCCCTTCGACACCGACCGCTATTTCGTCATCTGCTCCAATGTCGTCGGCGGCTGCATGGGCACCACCGGCCCGGCCTCGCTAAATCCGGCGACCGGACGCGCCTATGGCCTCGATTTCCCGGTGGTCACCATCCGCGACATGGTGCGAGCGCAAGCCATGATGATCGACCATCTCGGCATCGAGACGCTGTTTTGCGTCGCCGGCGGCTCGATGGGCGGCATGCAGGCGCTGCAATGGGCGGCGAGCTATCCCGAACGCGTTTTCGCGGCCATGCCGATCGCTACGGCGGCGCGCCATTCCTCGCAAAACATCGCCTTTCACGAGGTCGGGCGGCAAGCCGTCATGGCCGACCCCGACTGGCGCTCCGGGCGCTATCTCGACGAGGGCGTGCGCCCCGAAAAAGGCCTAGCGGTCGCCCGCATGGCTGCGCACATCACTTATCTCTCCGAGCAGGCGCTGCAGCGCAAATTCGGACGCAAGCTGCAGGACCGCGGCGCGCCGACCTTTTCCTTCGACGCCGATTTCCAGATCGAGAGTTATCTGCGCCACCAGGGCTCGCCTTCGTCGAGCGCTTCGACGCCAATTCCTATCTCTTCGTCACGCGAGCCTGCGATTATTTCGATCTCGCCGCGGATTACGGCGGGTCGCTGGCGCGCGCCTTCAAGGATCGCAAGACGCGGTTTTGCGTGGTCTCCTTCACCTCGGACTGGCTCTATCCGACGCCGGCTCGCGCGCCATCGTGCATGCGCTGAACGCTGGCGGCGCCTCGGTCTCTTTCGTCGAGATCGCCAGCGACAAGGGGCATGACGCGTTCCTGCTCTATGAGCCGGATTTCTTCGCGACGATGCGCGGCTTTCTCGATTCGGCGGCCCAGGCGCGCGGTCTGCGCCGGTACGAAGCGCGGCCTGATGACGCAGCCGAATATCGCGCCGGGCCGCTTCGATCTTTCGGTCGTCGCCGACATGGTCGAGCCCGGCAGCCGGGTGCTCGACGTCGGCTGCGGCGACGGCTTGCTGCTGCAGCTGCTCGCCGGCCGCAAGAACGTCGACGGCCGCGGCGTCGAGCTGTCGCAGCGCGGCGTCAACGACTGCGTCGCCAAGGGTCTGTCGGTCATTCAAGGCGACGCCGACACCGATCTCGCCGACTATCCGGAAGACAGTTTCGACTATGTGATCCTGTCGCAGACGCTGCAGGCGACACAGCGCCCGCGCGTCGTTCTCGATCACATGCTGCGCATCGGCCGCAGCGCCATCGTGTCCTTTCCGAACTTCGGCCATTGGCGCGTGCGCACCGAGTTGCTGTTGACCGGCCGCATGCCGCGCGCGATTCCTGTGCGATTGTCACTGGTACGACACGCCGAACATTCATCTTTGCACGATCAAGGATTTCGTCGAGCTCGTGGCGGCGATCGAGGCGCATATCGAGCAAGGCATCGCGCTCGATCGCGCCGGCGCGCCGTTCAGGTTCAAGGCGCCTTGGCCCGTGATGAATCTCTTCGGCGCGCAGGCGATCTTCCTGCTCGAACGCGGCGCGAGAGCGCTTCCCGCTCGGACGGAGTCTTCGGAGCTGCAAAAAACCTGACAGGCTTTTGTTCGAAACGCCGTCGGATAGGCAGATTCGGCGAACCTCGCCGCCCGCGTTCTCACAGTGGACGAAAATCATGAAACTGGTTTGCTGTTGTTGCATTCTTCTTGGCGCCGTTTCGCTGTCGCAGGCCCAAGCCGCGCGGCTGCGCTCCGACGAGTCCAAAGGCGTTCGCGTGACGTCGAATTTTCAGCTTTCCGAGCCGGCGCCGGAATCGGCCGACGCGGATATGACCAAGGCGATGGCGCAGATCAACGAAAGACTCTATGCCATCGTCAACCGGCAATGCGACGTTCTCGGCGCCGCGCTCAAAGGAAGCTGCCGCGTGGTGCAAGTCAACGTCGGCAGCGGGTTCAACGGTCGCATGATCAGCAACAGCCCCACGTTGACCGGCAATGCGAGCGCGACTTTCGAAATCGACACCAATGCTGCGCCCGCGCCCGCGCAATGATTTCGAAGCGCGGGCGATTCGCTGCGATTTTGTTGCAGCGCATGATAAAACAATAACCGCTGCGCTATGATGTCGCCTTTCTCTAAGCATAGATATGGGTTAAATCTTTGAGAGTAGCGTCGCCTGGAGCGCGTTCGTTCGACATGATCCGTCGCTTGCGGCTGAGCGTCTCAGAACCTCGGATCTATGCGGACGATTTTCTCTAGCGCGATTCTACGCGAAGTCCTCATGCTTACAAAAACCTTCTAGGCGGGGAGATTTTTGCGAGGCGCGAGCGGCGCGACGAGCCTTATGTCCCGAGCAAGCGCGGCTTCGTTTCCAAAATAGGGAGCAAAGCGGTCGCGACTAAAGCACAGAGTCCATGACCGAATTGCCGCCCTTGCGAGACTTCCCGCTGTTCGCCACGGTCGACGAAGCGACGCTGCACCGTCTCGCGCAGGACGCCAAAGTCGAATCCTATAACGACGGCATGGCGATCTTCCGTCAGGGCGATCCGGCGACCGCCGTCATCCTCATCGCCCGCGGTTTCGTAAAACTTTTACGCACCTCGGCGAGCGGCGACGAAACGGTCATCTGCATTCGCTGCGATCACGCCAGCATTACGGCGGCGCCTTCGCTCGGCCCCGACGTCTTTCAAGTCTCGGCGGAGGCGGTGGGGCCGACTTGCGTGCTGAAACTGCCGACGCAAAAATTTCTTCGCCTGATGGGCGAGTCGCCGGCGCTCGCCGCCGCCGCTCTCAACGAGGCCAAGCGCATGATCGGAGAGCTCGTCGGCGAAATCGAATCGCTCAAGAGCAATACGTCGTCAAGCAGGCACCATACATA
>CAWFZD010000012.1:0-42977 GCA_963820145.1 uncultured Alphaproteobacteria bacterium | reverse complement strand
TCCCGACTGTTGCGATTCTCCGTCCGTGGCGCTGATCCTGATCTTCGGCCCCATATCGGGCGCGCATTTCAACCCGGCGGTGAAGCCTCGCCTTCGCTGTGCGGACCGAGCTGCCTGGCCGCTACGCCGGTCGCCTACGTCATCGTTCAGATCGCCGGCGCGATCCTCGGCGTGTCTGGGCAGCGCACCCGATGTTCGACCGGCCGCTCCTGCAGTTCACCGAAGCTCCGCAGCAGACCTCCAATGGCTTGCGGAGTTTGTCGCGACTTTCGGACTGCTCGCTGACGATCTTGGATGCGTCGCCCGCACGCCCTCGCCACGCCATATGCGGTCGGCCTCTACATCACCGCCGCCTATTGGTTCACGGCGTCGACGTCCTTCGCCAACCCCGCGGTCACGATCGCCCGCGCCTTTCCGAACACCTTCGCCGGCATCGCGCCGTCGAGCGTTTTGCCCTTCATCGTAGCGCAAGTCGCGGGGATGGCTTTGGCGGTTGCGGTTGCGAAGCTTCTATGGGTCGAGCCATAAGCCTCATGCCGTGATTAATGCGTTGTTTCGGCGCCCAGACCCGGGAATAATGTTCGCGCTGGACGGACTTTCCGATTTGCATGCGCCGCGCGACGTCCCGGGCGTGATCGAGCTTGCGAAACGCCTCGCGCGCCCTCTGCTGCGCGGCCGGGAGGTTTCGCTCCGCAGCGAGTTTCTGGCGCCAAAGCCAAGCAGGTTCGATCCACTGGCGCTGTTCGGCGCGCGCACGCCGTTTTCCCGCCGCCTCGGTCTGCCTGATGAGATCGAGAGCGCTGCGCGCGTAACGAAAGGCCCTCTGCTTTTGAAGATAGTTTTTCTCTGCGCGGAGCACAAACTTCAGCTCCGCGGGCCTCCTGCTCTCGACCGGCCCGGACGCCCCCGGCTGCACGACGACGAGAAGCGTGAGGAGAAAAATCGCAAAGAGCAGGCCGAGGACACGCATGCAGCCCACCTCGACCGGCGCCCGAGAGGGTGTTTCTTCTCCACAGCTATATGCCGGCCGACGCGCGTCGAGCGCGGCCGCGGAAAATTATTCGCCGGCGCTGAAGTTGAAGCCGATCCCGGGCGCCACGACGCGGACGCCAAAGAACGGCTTTTCTTTGCTGGAGACTACGCCTCCATGGCCTCGGGCTTGGTCTTGCCACGCTTCACGTTGAGCCGGTTCAGCGCCGAGACATAGGCGCGGGCGGAGGCGACCAGCGTGTCGGTATCGGCGCCGCGGCCGGTCACCGTCTTGCCGTTCTCCGCAAGCCGCACCGAAACCTCGGCCTGCGCGTCGGTGCCTTCCGTCACGGCGTGCACCTGTACAGCTCGCAGCACGCGCCTCATGCGGCACGAGCGCCTTGATGGCGTTGAAGATCGCGTCGACCGGGCCGTTGCCGGTCGCCTGGTGCGTTTGCTGCTCGCCGTCGATCTCGAGCGTCAGCGCGGCCGATTGCGGGCCGTGGTGCCCGCGATCACCGTCAGCGCCACGACCTTGATGCGGTCATGCGCATTGACGATCTCGTCGTCGACCAGCGCGGCGATGATCCTCGTCGTAGACGATGCTTCTTGCGGTCGGCCAAATCCTTGAAGCGCCTGAAGGCGTCCTCCAGGGCATTGTCGCCGAGTTCGTAGCCGAGCTCCTTCAGCTTTTCGCGGAAGGCGTGGCGGCCCGAATGCTTGCCCATGACGAGCGAGGTCTTGGCCACGCCGACGCTTTCGGGCGTCATGATCTCGTAGGTCTGCGCATTCTTCAGCATGCCGTCCTGATGGATGCCGCTCTCGTGCGCGAAGGCGTTCCTGCCGACGATCGCCTTGTTGTACTGCACCGGGAAGGACGTCACCGCCGAGACCAGTTTCGACGCGCGCGTCAGCATGCGTCGCGTCGATGCCGGTCTAGAACGGCAGCGCGTCGCTGCGCGTCTTCATCGCCATCACGACCTCTTCCAGCGCGGCGTTGCCGGCGCGCTCGCCGATGCCGTTGATGGTGCATTCGATCTGCCGCGCGCCGCCGCGCACGCCGGCCAGCGAGTTGGCGACCGCCAGGCCCAGATCGTTGTGGCAATGCGCCGAGAAGATCGCCTTGTCCGCGTTCGGCACGCGCTCGCGCACGCATCTGGAACAGGCCGCAATATTCGTCCGGCATGGTGTAGCCGACCGTGTCGGGAATGTTGATCGTGGTCGCGCCGGCCTTGATCGCGGCCTCGACGCAGCGGCAGAGGAAGTCGAGCTCGGTGCGGGTGCCGTCCTCGCCGACCATTCGACGTCGTCGACGTGATTGCGGGCGCGCGTCACGGACGACGCGATCAGCTCTCGAGCACCTCGTGCGGGCTCATCTGCAGCTTGTATTTCATGTGCACGCGGCGAGGTGGAGATGAAGGTGTGGATGCGCGGCGCGCTGCGCGTGCTCGCACCGCTTCGGCGCAGCGGTCGATGTCCTTCGGCGGCGCGCGCGCGAGCCCGCAGACGACGGCGTTCTTGACGCGCTTGGCGATCTCGCCGACGGCGTCGAAATCGCCTTGGGAGGCGATCGGGAAGCCCGCTTCGATGATGTCGACGCCCATCGCGTCGAGGATTTCGGCGACCTCCAGCTTCTCCTCGAGGGTCATGGTGGCGCCGGGCGATTGCTCGCCGTCGCGCAAGGTGGTGTCGAAGATGACGACGCGATTATCGACGCTCTTATCGGATTGAATGTCCTGCATGGGAAAGCCCCTGATTTTCGCCCGCCGAGCGGGCCCCGTGACTGCCGGTTAGCGCAAATCCCCTGATAGCCTGGGCAAAGCCCGTCGTGCTTCAGGGGCGGCTAAGAAGCAGCAGGAGGGCGCGAAGACGCAGATAGGCTGCGCCGGTGCGGCGCGCCTCGATTTCAACGGCTCTGGCGGAAATGCGCGCCATGCTCGGGAAATATCCTCGTTGCCCGGAAGAGCCCGGGTTGCGTCGATAGACATTATGAGGCCGCCGCTCGGGCTGATGGCAAGCCCCTAAGCGAAAAGGAATTGGCCTCGGAAGGCTCCTAACACCTAATGCGCCTCGTCCCAATTGCTCGCGGCGCGCGCGTCGACCAGCAGCGGCACGGAGAGCTGCACCGCCGGCAGCGGCGCCTCCGCCATCACCTGGCGCGCGAGCGCGATGGTCGCCTCGACTTCCGCTTCCGGCGCCTCGAACACCAGTTCGTCGTGCACCTGCAGCAGCATTTGCGCCGAGAGCTTCGGCTCGCGCAGCGCAGCGTCCATGCGGACCATCGCGCGGCGGATGATGTCGGCGGCGGCGCCTTGAATCGGCGCGTTGATCGCGGCGCGCTCGTAAAACGCCCGCTCCGAGGCATTGCCGAACCGATGCGCGGGAAATGGCATTTGCGGCCGAAGATGGTCGTGACGAAGCCCTTCTCGCGCGCGGCTTCTGCGTCATCGTCCATGTAATCCCTGATGCCGGGGAAGCGCTCGAAATAGCGCTTGATATAGGCGCCCGCCTCTTCGCGCGGAATGCCGAGCTGATTGGAGAGGCCGAAGGCCGAGATGCCGTAGATGATGCCGAAATTGATCGCCTTGGCGCGCCGCCGCGTCTCCGAAGGCATGCCTTCGATCGGCACGCCGAACATCTCGCTCGCCGTCATCGCGTGAATGTCGAGACCTTCCGCGAAGGCCTTTTTGAGCTGCGGAATGTCGGCGACATGCGCCAGCAGGCGCAGTTCGATCTGCGAATAATCCGCCGAGATCAGCACCCGCCCCGGCGGCGCGACGAAGGCCTTTCTGATCTTGCGGCCCATCTCGTTGCGCACCGGAATGTTCTGCAGATTGGGCTCGGACGACGACAGCCGCCCCGTCGAGGTCGCCGCAAGCGCGTAGGATGTGTGCACGCGTCCGGTCTGCGGATTGACGTAACCGGGGAGCGAGTTGGCGTAGGTCGATTTCAGTTTCGAAAGCTGGCGCCATTCGAGAATTTTCCTGGCGAGTTCATTGCCCTCCTCGGCGAGGTCGTCGAGCACGGAAGCCGACGTCGACCAGGCGCCGGTCGCGGTCTTTTTGGCGCCGGGAAGGCCCATTTTGCCGAACAGAATGTCGCCGAGCTGCTTTGGCGAACCCAGGTTGAAGCGCTCGCCGGCGAGTTCGTAGATCTCGCTTTCGAGCCCGCCCATCGCCTGCGCGAATTCGCCCGAAAGCCGCGAGAGGATCGCGCGGTCGATGGCGACGCCGCGCCCTTCCATCGAGGCCAGGGTTTCGACCATCGGCCGCTCCAGCGTCTCATAGACGCCCGTCACGCTTTCGCCGGGCAGACGCGGTTTCAGCGCGCGCCACAGGCGCATCGCGACGTCGGCGTCTTCCGCGCCATATTCCGTCGCCTTGTCGAGCGCGACGCGCGCGAAACCGATGAAATTGCGCCCCGAGCCCGCGACCTCGGCAAAGGTGATGTTCTTGTGACCAAGATGCTTTTGCGCGAGTTCGTCGAGCCCGTGATTGTTGCGGCCGCTATCGAGCGCATAAGAGATCAGCATCGTGTCGTCGATCGGCGCGACCTCGACGCCGTAACGGCGCATCACCAGGAAATCATATTTCATATTGTGCGCGATCTTCAGCACGCTCAAATCTTCAAAAAGCGGCTTTAAGCGCGCGATCGCGTCTTGCAGCGGGATTTGGCCCGCGACAGGTCGGCGCCGCCAAAGAGATCGTCGGCGCCCGGCGCACGATGCGCGAGCGGAATGTAACCGGCGCGCCCGTCGCGGCAAAGCGAGCGACATCCCGACGAGATCGCAGCTCATCGCGTCTAGCGAGGTCGTCTCGGTGTCGAAGGCGGCTTGTCCCGCTTCATGCGCATCGGCGATCCATTGATCGAGACGCGCAAGCGAGAGGATGGTTTCGTATTTGCTGCGGTCGATCGGCGCCGCCAGCGCTTCGCGCGCGCGCGCTTCCGCAAAGCTCTTTGGCGTCAGCGCCTCTTGCGTCGGCGCGGGCTTTGTCGAGGGCGCAGCGACAGTCGCGCCGGGCGCCGCTTCGCCATTGCGGCTCCGCCAGCCGGCGGGTCCAAGGAAGTCGGGATCGGGTTCGATCTTATGTGGATCGACATTGTAGAACTCGGCGACGCGGCGCGTCAGCGTCGTGAACTCCATCGCCTGCAGAAACGCGACCGTGCGTTCGCCTTTGGGCGTCGGCAGCGCGAGATCTTCGAGCGGGGTTTCGATGTCGACGTCGTCGACGAGCTTTACGAGCTGGTGCGACAGACGGATGAGTTCGACGCTGCGCGGGTCGGTGAGCGCCTCGCGGCGTTTGGGCTGTTTGATCTCGCTCGCCCGCGCCAGCAGACTGTCGAGATCGCCGTATTCGTTGATGAGCTGCGCAGCAGTCTTGATGCCGATGCCCTTGGCGCCCGGTACGTTGTCGGTCGAAGTCGCCGGCGAGCGCCTGCACGTCGACGACCTTTCGAGGCGCGACGCCGAAATAGTCGAAGACTTCCTGTTCGCCGATGAATCGCTCCTCGCGCGCGCCGGCGGCCGGCACGCCCGAGGCCGGGTCATACATGGCGACGCCGTTGCCGATGAGCTGCATCAGGTCCTTGTCGGCGGAGACGATCAGCACCTGCGCGCCCTTCTCGCGCGCCTGCCGCGCATAGGTCGCGATGAGGTCGTCCGCCTCATAGCGATCCTGCTCGATCGGCGTCATCCCGAAGGCGCGCACCGCGGCGCGCATCAACGGGAACTGCGGCACGAGGTCTTCGGGCGGATCCGGCCGATGCGACTTGTATTCGGGGTAGAGTTCCTTGCGGAACGAGTTCTCGGATTTGTCGAAAATGATCGCAAGATGCGTCGGCGTCACCCCCGCCGCGCCCTCGCGCAAAAACTGGAACAACTTGGTGCAGAACAGCCGCACGGCGCCCGTGGGCAGGCGATCGGCGCGGTAGTTGTATTTTTGATCCTGCCGGATCGACTGGAAATAGGCGCGGAACACGAAGGACGAGCCGTCGACGAGGAAGACGCGGGATTGATCGTCGAGCGGCGGTTTCGATGTCATGAGGCGGTCACCGACTGTGCGTCCGATCGGCTGGCGGACGCGGCTTGCGCGCATTGGCGTTGGTTTGCGCCGAGTTTGCCGGGCTAGTCTATAAGTTTCAATCCGACCGGCGCAATGCATTCGAGGGAAATCGCCGCCGCCTCACCTCGCCTCGGGAGCGGGTCGCTTGCGACAGTCGGGCGAGGACGTGCGACAGCGCCAGCGATCCAGCGCATCGTTCGATTCGAGCACGGCGCGTTCGATTTCCGCCTCGAGACAGGCGCGGTATTGAAAGACGACGCCGACATAGCTCTTCACGTCGTCTTCGCAGCGCTTCTTTTCGGCCTTCGATTTCGCTTTGTCGATGCATTTCGGGACCGTCGGCGCCGAACAGAAGTTGAACGCCGCGTAGGCATTGTCAGCGCGCTGGCCGCTCAAATCCTGCGGGCGCGCGCCGCCCAAATCCTGCGCGCGCGCGCCGCCCATGTGCGCCGCGAGCATGAGAAACGCCGCGACGCGGCCTATGTGAGCGAAATGTCGCAAAAAAAATCCGTTCTGCAGGCTTCGAACGCCGTTATCACGCGCAAGCCCTCGCACGCAAAAACGTGTCGCGCATGATCCGGAACGAAAGCGCGCACGTCGCGTTAACCTTCGCCAGCCCGTGAGCATCAGAAATCGCCATCGGCAATTTTGCACAGCGGGGTGCGCAGGCTGCGACAGCGAACGTTTTTCGGGTTTATAATCAGGAAGATGCCAAGCAAGTCGAAATGCGCGCTATGTCGCATTGCCATTTTAAAAAAAGTTTGTTAGGCTGATAGCCGATGCGGAATGCATCCCGACGTCAAATAACAAACCCTAGGGGGAAAAAATGGCCACGAACGTCCACGGCACCGCTGAGATCGGCAAAACTCTCCTCATCGTCGGCGCCATTGTCGCCTTCGTCATCATCGCTCTGACCTGGGTTCCGGATTGGATTTCCCCGGAAGGCACCAACGGCACCGGCAATGGCGGCAGCGTCGGTAAAACCGTTCGCATGATTTAGTAAGCCTGCACAACGCCGTCACGCCGGGCCTTTTGCCCCGGCGTGGCGACCTCTTTTTTCATCAACGCTGTTTCATCCCGCGCGCAATGTTCACGGAGCGCCCCAAAAATCCGGAAAACTCTGAGACAGCCTGCCGCCGAGCCGCACCGGCGCGATGCGTTGCGCCAATCCTGAAGAGCTCAGCTCGACGCCCACGCCGCAGAGCGTCGCCTCGCCCTGGGCGGGCTCGTAGCGCGCGCCCGGCGTCTTGCGGGTGAAGCGCCTTATGGGTTCGGCCTTGCTCATGCCGATCACCGAATCATAATCGCCGGTCATGCCGGCGTCGGAAATATAGCCGGTGCCTGCGGGAAGGATTTGGCCGTCCGCAGTCGGCACATGCGTATGCGTGCCGGCGACGAGCGAGACGCGCCCGTCGAGAAAATGCCCCATCGCCATCTTCTCGCTCGTAGCTTCCGCATGCATATCGACGACGAAAGCGTCCGAACCAGCGCCAAGCGGCGCGGCGCCGACCTCGCGATCAACGGCCGCGAAGGGATCGTCGAGCGGGTCCATATGCGTGCGGCCCAGCACGTTGACGACCGCGATTTTTTGTCCGCGCCGCGCCGCATAGACGCCGACGCCCCGCCCAGGCGCCCCGGCGGGATAGTTCACGGGCCGCAGCAACCGCGTCTGCTTCTCGATGTAGCCGAAGGCGTCGCGCTGGTCATAGGCGTGATTGCCGAGCGTCACGCAATCGGCGCCGGCGCCGAGCAGCTCCTCGCAGACGCTCTCGGTTATGCCGAAGCCGCCGGCGGCGTTCTCGCCATTGACGATGACGAAATCGAGCGCCCACGCCTCGCGCAGCCGCTGCAGACGCGAAACGACCGCGACGCGGCCGGAGCGGCCGATGACGTCGCCAATGAACAGCAGCCGAAGCGGCGCAGGGGAAGCGGACATGGAGAGAACTTCGAAGGGTTTTGGCCGGATGCGCCTTTACCTAAAGTCAATAGCGCGCAATGCAGGCGCCGGCAATTTGAATGGAGGCGAGCGCGGGGGGATTGCCGAAACTCCGGCTATTTCTTAGACGAGGGGTGAGAAAACTTGGTAATGTTCGCGGCTTGCGGTCGCTTATAAACCGTCGGCGCCGCGCTGGCGGGCGCAAAATCCCGCGCTTTTGCACGAGCTGGATGCTATATTGGAAGGCTCAAGATGAGCGCGCCTCTGATACGAACTGACGTCGCCGATGCTTTGGCGCCAACTCCGAACCGGCCTTTTCTCCTCTTCGAGGACGGGCGCGACGGCGGCGGCGCGCAGTTGTTCTCAAGCCCGAAAGAGATCATCGTCGCGCGCGAGGCCGAAGAGGTCCCCGCCGCCTTCGCGGCGATGGAGGCGGCCAACCGCCAGGGCCTCTATCTCGCGGGCTATGCGAGCTACGAACTCGGCTATGGGCTCGAGCAAAAATTCGCGGCGGCGCCGATCCCGAAATCGCGCACGCCGCTGCTGCTCTTTGGCGCCTTCGAAGCGCCACGCGCGGCGTCCACCAATTTCGGCGCCGCCGGGGCCTTCACGCCGATCGGGCTCGAACCGGCCTGGAGCGCCGAACAATATGCCGAGCGCTTCCAGAAATGCCGCGATTTCATCTTCGCCGGCGACGTCTATCAGATCAATCTGACCTTTCCGCTTTACGGGCGCTTCGAGGGCGACCCCCTCGCCTTCTACGCCGCGCTGCGCCGGCGCCAGCCCGTGGCCTATGGCGGGGTTGTCGCGCTCGGCGAGGAGACGGTGGTGTCGCTCTCTCCCGAGGTCTTCTTCGAAGCGACGCGCGAGGACCAGTCGGCGCGCATGATTCGCGCCCGCCCGATGAAGGGGACGGCGCGGCGCGGCTTCATGCCCCCCGAGGACATGGCCCGCGCCAGATATCTGACCGAGGACGAAAAATCGCGCGCCGAGAATCTGATGATCGTCGATCTCTTGCGCAACGACCTCTCGCGCCTCGCCGAAGTCGGCTCGGTGAAGGTCACCGACCTCTTCACCATCGAAACCTACCCGACGCTGCATCAGATGACCTCCGGCATCGTCGCGCGGCTTCGCCCCGGCGTCACCTTGCAGCAATTGTTCACAGGGCTGTTTCCCTGCGGTTCGGTGACCGGCGCCCCGAAAATCCGCGCGATGGAGATCATCCGCGATCTCGAATGCGCCCCGCGCGGAGTCTATTGCGGCTCGCTTGGCGTGATCTCGCCTTGCGGCGAGATGCGCTTCAACGTCGCGATCCGCACGCTGACGATTTTTCCCGACCATTCGCTCGTCTGCAACGTCGGTTCGGCCGTCGTCGCGGATTCGCGAGCGCGCGAAGAGTATGAGGAATGTCTGATCAAGGCGAAATTCCTGACGGGCGCGTGAGCGATTTCGGCCTCATCGAAACCTTGGCCTGGAGCAGCGACGGCGGCTTTTTCCTATGCGAGGAACATCTCGCGCGCCTTTCGCGATCGGCTGCCGAACTTGGATTTGCGTGCGATTGCGGCGCCGTCGCCCGGGCGCTGGAGCAGACAGTGAAAGACGGCGCCGCCGATCGTCTGCGCGTGCGGCTCGTGCTCCGTCAGAACGGCGCGATCGAGGTCGGCGCAACCCGGCTGGACCTCGAGCCCGCAGAGAAAATCTGGCGCGTCGCGCGGGCGCAAAGCCGTTTTAACTCGCGCGATCCGCTGCTGCGGCACAAGACGACGAGGCGCGAGATTTACGAGAGCGAACTCGCCGCATCCGGCGCCGACGAAGTTCTGTTCCAAAACGAACGCGACGAGATTTGCGAAGGCGCGCGCATGAACGTGTTCTTGCCGCAAGGCGACGTCCTGCTGACGCCGCCGCTCGCCTGCGGTCTGCTGCCGGGGACTTTGCGCGCCAATCTCCTCGCGAAGGGCGCGGCGGCGGAGCAAGCGCTTCAGCCCGACGATTTTAAGGGACGTGAATTTTACATGGGAAACAGCGTGCGCGGCCTCGTACGCGCGCGGCTTTGGCCGTGAGGGGTGCTCCGCCATTCGGCGAAAACGCTTCAGTTTCAGGGTTCGTTGCAATACGCGGCTCACATTGCTAGTGTCCTCCTAGCGCTAGCTGCGCCTTTGTTTTTTAATTGCGCGCCTGTCGCGGGGGGATGGGGGCGCGCCGGCGCTATTCGAAATGGAGGGAGCGCGACGGACTTCTTCGTTGCGCGCATCCCTCCGCAAGCTTCGCCAGGGGCGAAGCAATCGTAAAAGGGGGATTTTAATGTTGAAAAGAGCATTCATTCTCGCCGCCAGCGCCGTCGCGCTGTCCACCGCTGCGCAAGGGACGCCGCTCCCGGCGTCCTGCCCCGCCGGTGTGACCAACTCCAGCCTGCAGACGGCGCTCCAGTCGGCGATCTCGCAAGCCCATGCTCAGCTCGGCCTCGGCCTCAACATGTGGGCGACGGTCGTCGGCACCGACGGCGCCGTCTGCGCCGTCGCCAATTCGAGCGGCGACGCGATCCAGGGCCAGTGGCTGGCGAGCCGCGCGATCTCGGCGCAGAAGGCCTTCACCGCGGTGAGCCTCAGCCTCGGAACGACCGCCGATTCCGGCTCGGGCAGCGCGAATGCGACCGGCAAGCTCGCGCTTTCCTCCGCCAATCTCTATTCCGCGGTGCAGCCGGAAGGCAGCCTGTTCGGCCTGCAGGAGAGCAACCCGGTCTTCGCCGCCGGGGCCTATGGCGACACGGTCACCGTGACCAGCGGCGCTGAAGCCAACTACACCGGCCCCTACAGCGCGCCGAGCAGCACCTACGGCACGACGACGGATCCCATGGTCGGCCAGATCATCGGCGGCATCAATGTGTTCGGCGGAGGGCTGGCGCTCTATGCGAACAACAGCAGCGTCGAGACCAAGGTCGGCGGCGTCGGCGTTTCCGGCGACACCTCCTGCCAGGATCACCTCATCGCCTGGAACCTGCGTCACAATCTCGGCCTCGACCACCTCGGGAACATCAACGGCGTCTCCGGCGATCCGACGCATCCCGACAACATCGTCTTCGACATCTACGTGAACAGCCAGGGCCTCTACAAGAGCAAGAGCGGCTGGGGCCATCCCAGCTGCGGCTTCAGCAACTCCGCCGCCACCGCGGTCGCAGCGTCGCTTCCGCCCGTCGCGAAGCCCTGATGACGAAGCCCTGATGACATGAGGGGAAGTGGCCGCCGCCGCTTCCCTTTTTAAGCCATCAATTCGCGCTTGGCCCTCGCGCCGCGTTTCTGTTATCGTTCGTTCCGTGCGGGCGTAGTTCAGTGGTAGAACGACAGCTTCCCAAGCTGTATGTCGAGGGTTCAATTCCCTTCGCCCGCTCCAAAGATTTCAGCGAAAACCCGTCGGCGGGCTGACGTGCCGGCCTTGCGAATAGTCTGGCTGATAATGAGGCGGCGGAAAGTGAGCCGCTCTGCTTCTCACAGCGCAGTCTGATTCTCTGTGTGGCGTGCATCCGCGATGGGCGGCGTCGGCAGACCCCACGAATGCGACCATTACGGCGAGCGTTAGCGCGAACAAAGCCTCGATGCGTTTTTCGTGCGTGCACATGGCTAGGACCTCTCTGGCACTCGATCTACGCCGAGGCGGTCGACATTCAAGTCTCCTCGTCTTCGCCGCGCCCGCTGTTCTTTTAGGCTCACCAGCCGAAGGCGTCCCAACGGAAGCTGTAGGCGACACTCAGCCCGAAAGTAAATTGATTGCGCGAGCCGATTTGCGTCGGGATCGGGCTTGCGGCGGCGTCGCCCACGAGGCGGTTATACTTGAGATAGGCCGACGTCGACCAAGCCTCCGACCATTGATAGCTGAGCGAACCCGTCGCGCCGAGCGACTTCGCTCCGCCGCCCGAAGGCGTGAACGGATAGAGATTGCCGTTCACGAGGGCTTCATAGCCTGAGACGCCAAAATATTTGTTCAGATAGGATTGATCGGCGAGGCTGAAGCGTGGTCCCAGCGACAGCGTCCAGGGGCCATGGCGCTCCACCCAGTCGAGATAAAAGTCGGCAATTTCTCCATGATGTCCCCAGAAACCCTGGCGCAGCTCGACGCGGGCGCGAAGTTTCTCCAGGGTCCAGAATTCGGCGAAGCCGCCGCCCTCGATCGTCCAGTCGATATCGTGGACGCCGTGCAGCTCGGCATATGTCGATTGCTGGCGGGGCCCGCGCACCCGACCCGTCAGGCCGCCTTTGATGAAGCCGTTATCATAAAGCGCGAAACCGGGCAACTCATCTGGGGCGCTAAAGGAGACAGGCGAATTTGGCCGCCGCATCGAAAGGCCCGGCAGCAAATAGGGGGATAAATCTTTCGAACCGTCGTAATTTGGCGAAAAGCCGGCGTTGCCGCGAACGGTGACAATCCACCCGGACGCGGGCGTCGGGTCGGTGAGGCTTTCGGCGTGCAGTCGCCCGGCGCCAAACATGAGGGCCACGCCCGCCGCGGCGCTGAGCGCGTAGCGTGCGGACTGTTTCATTAATGCTGATGCAATCATGTCCTGGCTCCGGTAGGAAAGCCAAAACACGGTGCAGAATTAATCCTATCTGAAGGTTGCAAAACAGAGTGAACGTTTGGTTCAGCCCGCTAACCCCATTTCGGGTTCCGGTTTTCTGTCGAAAAAAATGTATTTGCAAGGATTACGGGGTGCGATCGTCGAGCGCATGTTCTTTATGGTCTCATCCGCGAGCGCCCTCGCCCAACTCGCAGGTTCGCCGCTTGCGCGCTATAAGTCTCGAGACGACCCGACATGACTAACGAGCGAAAGCCGATGACGTCGCTGCGCTACGGTTGGACCACGGGCGCCTGCGCGACGGCGGCGGCGAGAGCGGCCTTCATCGGCCTTCATCGCGGCGCGCCGCCTCAGCCCGTCGATATCCTGTTGCCCGGCGGACGGCGGGTTCCCTTCGCGCTCGCCTCTTTTTGCCTCGGCGAAGGCTTCGCGCAAGCGAGCGTCGTCAAGGACGCAGGCGACGACCCCGACGTCACCCATGGCGCGACGATCGTCGCCAGGGTCTCCGCCGACGCGCCCGGCGCCGGCGTCAGCTTTCGCGCCGGAGCGGGGGTCGGAATCGTCACCCGCCCCGGTCTTCCCCTCGCCGTCGGCGAGCCGGCGATCAATCCGGTTCCGCGCGCGATGATCCGCGACAATCTCGAAGAGGCCGCGCGCGAATTGCAGGTCAGCTTCGACGCCATCGTGGAAATCTCCATCCCCGGCGGAGAAGAGATCGCCAAACACACGCTGAACGGCCGGCTCGGCGTCGTCGGCGGTCTTTCGATCCTCGGCACCACGGGCGTCGTGACGCCCTACTCCTGCGCCGCCTGGATCGACACCATCCACCGCGGCGTCGACGTCGCGCGGGCGTGCGGCGTCGATCATATCGCCGGCGCGACGGGATCGACCTCGGAGGCGGCGGTGCGCGCGCTCCACGCTCTGCCGGAAGAAGCGCTGATCGAAATGGGCGATTTCGTCGGCGGCCTGCTAAAATATCTGCGCCGCAACCCCGTGCCGCGCGTGACCATTTGCGGCGGCTTCGCCAAGATGAGCAAGCTTGCGCAAGGCGAACTCGATCTGCATTCCACCCGCTCGCATGTGGATCTTTCCGCCCTCGCCGAAATCGCGCGAGGCGCCGGCGCGGACGCGGAACTCGCGCAGCGCGTCGCTCACGCCAACAGCGCGCTCGAGGCTTTGCATCTGGCGCAAAAGGAACATGTCGATATCGCGCAGCCGATCGCGCGTCGCGCCTTCGAGGCGGCCGCGCATGCGCTGCGCGGCGCGCGACTGGAGCTGGAAATCATGATCTTCGACCGCGACGGCGCGCTGCTCGCGACCACCGGCTTGCAAAGGCTCCCCTCATGAACGAGAATCCTGCGCTCACCCTGGTGCTCGGCGGCGCCCGATCAGGCAAGAGCGCCCATGCCGAGGCGCTCATCGCCGCCCATCCGCCGCCCTGGACCTATATCGCGACGGCGCAGGCGCTCGACGACGAGATGGCGGCGCGCATCGGCGTCCATCGCGAGCGGCGCGGCGACGACTGGGTCACAATAGAGGCGCCGCATGATCTGGCGCTCGCCGTCTGCGCCGCGTCCGCACAACCGCTGCTCGTCGATTGCCTGACGCTGTGGCTCTCCAACCGGCTGCTGGCCGACGTCGACCTTGCGGACGATCGCGGCTCTCTGGTCGCGGCGCTCGCCGCGCGCGACGCGCCGACCATCGTCGTCGCCTCCGAGGTCGGGTTCGGCATCGCGCCGGACAACGCGCTGGCGCGACGCTTCCGCGACGCCGCCGGCGAGTTGCATCAGGCGGTCGCGCGCGTCGCCGGCTCCGTCGTGCTCACCGTCGCCGGCTACCCCGTGACCGTCAAATCCGTCAGGCCTTCATCTGACGAATGAGGCCTTCCTGCGTCACCGAGGCGACGAGCCGCCCGTCCCTCGCGAACACCTGACCCCGCGCGAAACCGCGCGCGCCCGAGGCGTTGGGGCTGTCTTGCGCGAACAGCAGCCAGTCGTCGGCGCGGAACGGGCGATGCATCCACAGCGCATGGTCGATGCTCGCGACCTGCAGATCGGGATCGAAAATATTGCGTCCCTCAGCCGAGAGCGCCGTCGAGAGCAGCGTCATGTCGGAGAGATAGGCGAGCAATATGCGGTGCAGCGCGTCGTCGTCGGGCAAAGGCCCGACCACGCGAAACCAGATATACTGCTGGCCGTCGGTCTTTTCGCGCGACAGCAGGCGCGCCGGATCGACGAAGCGCACGTCCACCGCCGAGGGCTCCTCCCAGCGCTCGCGCACGCGACGCGGCAAAAAGGAGCGGAAGCGCTCGGCGAGCGCGCCGGCCGTGTCGAGGCCCTCCGGATCGGGAACCTGCGGCGCTGCGACCGCGTGGTCGAAGCCCTCCTCGGCGATCTGGAAGGATGCGGCCATCCCGAGGATGGTGCGGCCGCGCTGCTTCGCCTCGCAGCGACGGGTCGTGAAGCTGCGCCCGTCGTGCAGGCGCCCGACCTCGAAATCGATGGGCTCGCGCGGATCGCCCGGCAGCAAGAAATAGGCGTGCAGCGAATGCGCGAAACGGTCTTGCGGCGCCGTCAGCGCCGCCGCCGCCAGCGCCTGCCCGATCACCTGGCCGCCGAAGATGCGCGGCGGGCCGCCGTGGCCGGTGTAGCCGCGGAAGCGGTCTTCGCCGACGCGCTCGAGATCGAACAGCGCGAGCAGCCGTTGCAGCGGCGTCGCGTCTTCGCTGTTGAGGATCATGTCGCCCGCTTTCAATCGATCTTGCGGGCTTCCTCGGGCAACATGATGGGAATGCCGTCGCGGATCGGATAGGCGAGCTTGGCCTGACGCGAGATCAGCTCCTGGCGCCCGCAATCATATTCGAGCGTCGCCTTGGTCAGCGGACATACCAGGATTTCCAAGAGTTTCGGGTCGATCCGCGTCGGCTCCGGGGCGCCGCTGTCCTGCGGCTTCTGCGCGCTGTCGTTCATGCCGTCTCCTTGGAACTTTCCTTTAAGCAAACTTCTTTTCCAATAGCTGGTCGAGGCGATGCCCGCCAGCGCCATCGCGCGGATTACTGCGTATTGAGCCGCGGCGCGGGATGCGGCAAAAGCCAAGCGCAAGCGGGAGCAAGGTTCATGGCGGAGATTTTCACGACCGAAGACGGGCTCGAAGCGCAAAATTTCCGCCTGCAGTCCGAGGCGGGCGAGACCTGGGCCTATTTCGCCAAGCCCATTTTCGGCGCCGATCTGCCGATCATGCTGATCGCCGAGGAGATTTTCGGCCTCAACGACCATATCCGCGACATTGCGCGGCGCTTCGCCCACGCCGGCTATTTCGCGCTCGCGCCGGACTTTTTGGGCCGCTACGGCGACGTCGCCAACGCCCCGGATTTTGCGGCGATCCGGGAGATCGTCGCCAAGGTCCCCGACAGGGCGACGATGGAGGATTTCGACGCGGCGCTGAAATTCGCCGCGAGCCATGGCGGCGACGCCGCGAGGGCGGCCGCCGTCGGCTTCTGCTGGGGTGGACGCATCGTCTGGCTCTACGCCGCGCATAATGCGAGCCTGCGCGCCGCGGTTCCGCTCTATGGGCGGCTGGACGGCGAGCGCAGCGACGTCAATCCCAAATGGCCGGTGGACATCGCGAAAGAGCTGAAGGTTCCGACGCTCGGGCTTTACGGCGGCGCGGACGCGTCGATCCCGCCGGCGCAGATCGAAGCGATGCGCGCAAAGCTGAAGGAGGGCGGCGCTCCGGCGGAGATCCACGTCTATGACGACGCCCCGCACGCTTTCTTCGCCGATTATCGCGAAAGCTATCGCGAGGGCCCGGCGCAGGACGCCTTTCGCCGCATGCTGGAGTTCTTCCACGCGCATGGCGCGGGGTGAGCTTGCTAGCAGCGCGGAGGGTTAGGTGGGGGGGCGTGCGGCACAAGGTTGAAGCGCCCCCTTCTCCCGCCCGCGGGACAAGGATTCGCCCCCACGTCGCCAGCCTGTCCGAATCGCGCTAAGCTCCGGCTGCCCGCAGCCGAGCCCGGAGACCAGCCTTGCCCTCATATCGCGCGATCGGACTGATGTCCGGCACCTCGATGGACGGCGTCGACGTCGCGCTCGTCGAGACCGACGGCGAGGCCGCGCTCTCTTTCGGGCCGACGCACGACTATCCCTATACCGACGCCGACCGCGCGCTGCTGCGCGGCGCCCTCGCCGAGGCCTGCACGCTGGAAGACCGCGACGCCCGCCCCGGCGTGCTCGCCTTCGCCGAGCGCATGGTCACCGACCGGCACGCCGAAGCCGTCGAGCAGTTCCTGCGCGAGAATGCGATCGACTCTTCGTCGATCGACGTCGTCGGCTTCCACGGCCAGACCGTGCTGCATCGCCCCAAGCAGCGCCTCACCGTGCAGATCGGCGACGGCGCGGCGCTGGCGAGCCGGCTCGGGGTCGACGTCGCTTATGATTTTCGCGCCGCGGATCTTCGCCGCCGGCGGCGAGGGCGCGCCGATCGTGCCGGTGTTCCATCGCGCGCTGGTCGCCGCGGGCGGGCTTGGCGGCGAGGTCGCGCTGCTCAACATCGGCGGCGTCGCCAACGTGACGTATCTCAGCGACGGCGAAGAGCCCATCGCCTGCGACACCGGGCCCGGCAATGCCCTGATCGACGATCTGATGCTGCAGCGGACCGGCGCGCCGATCGACCGCCACGGCCACACCGCGGCGCGCGGGCGCGTCAACGAGGCGGCGCTGCTGCGGCTGCTCTCGCACCCCTATTTCGACGTCGCGCCGCCGAAATCGCTCGACCGCAACGCCTTCTCGCTCGCCATCATGAGCAATCTCTCGACCGAGGACGCCGCCGCGACGCTGACCGCCTTCACCGCCGCCTCGGTGCTGCGGCTGTTTCCGCATCTGCCGCGCGAGCCGAAACTGCTGATCGTGTGCGGCGGCGGCGCGCGCAACCCGATCCTGGTGCGCGAACTCGTGCTGCGCCTGCCCTGCAAGGTCACGACCGCCGAGGTCGTCGGCTGGTCCTCGGACTATCTCGAAGCGCAGGCGTTCGGCTATCTCGCCGCCCGTGTGATCGAGCAAAAGCCGATCACGTTCCCGACCACTACCGGCGTCAGCGCGCCGACGACAGGCGGGATCCTGGCGCGCGCCAGCGCGCAAGCGGAGACTTGAGGATGGAAGAGCCCGCGCATAGCAGCGTTTCGCGTCGCGCGCTCGGCGTCGCAGCCGTCGGCGGCCTTGCGGTCGGCCTCGGCGCGGGGCTTGCGGCGCTATGGATGAACAAGGACTTCTCCGCGCGCTTCTTCAATCCCTTCACCTTGCAGAAATTCGATCTTCCGGCGGTGGAGGGCCTGACGCGTCCGAACGGCGCCGCAGTGCCGGGCTTTTCCGCCGCCGACCTTGCGGGGCGCCGCTCGATCCTGAATTTCTGGGCGAGCTGGTGCCCCAGCTGCCGCGAAGAGCACGAACTGCTGCTGGAGCTCGCGGCGCGCGAACTCGCGCCGATCTACGGCGCCGACGTCAAGGACGCGCCCGAACACGCCCGCGAGTTTCTGGCGCAGCGCGGCAATCCCTACCGCGCCGTCGGCGCCGACGCCCACGCCTATCTGCAGCACACGCTCGGGCTGCGCGGCATTCCGGGCACTTTCGTCATCGCGCCGGGCCCGAAGATCGAGGTGGCGATCATAGGACCGCTCGACCGCGAGTCGATTGAAGAGCGCATCGCGCCGGCGCTCGGCACGCGATTTGGGTAGGGTGTTTTTGGGGGCTAAGGTTCCCTCCCATCTGCACGAAAACAATGGCTCAGGCGACAGCGCGCTCCAGAACGGCGGCGACCCATTTGTTGAGACTAAGTCCCGCTCGCTTCGCGGCGCTGGCGACCGCGCGATGCAGGGGCGGTTCGAGCCGAACGACGAATTGCCCGGAATAGGGTTTTTCCGGCTCCAAACGGACAGCCGCGAGTGGCGCCTCAGCCGTCATTGCGAGCGCAGCGAAGCAATCCAGGGGCTGGTTGCGAGTTCTGGATTGCTTCGCTGCGCTCGCAATGACGTGCCGGCTCCTCGACGGATTGGCCTTGGAAGGCGATTACGTCGCGCAGGTTGCGAACTTCCCCAAAAAAGGTTCTGCATCCTCGTCATAGGCCACATGCGCTTCATAGCCCTTGTAGCTCAAGACTAATCCCCCCGCGCGGGAATCGCGATGCGGGGCGGATTGCCGAGGCGCTTGTCGAGATAGGCGTCGACCTCGGCGATCAGCGGCTCGATCTTGCCGTCGAAGAAATGGTTGGCGCCGGGGACGACCTGCTGTTCGATCGACGATGCCCTTTTGCGTCTTCAGCTTCTCGACCAGCGTCGTTGACGTCCTTCGAGCGGCACCACCGCGTCCTTGTCGCCATGAATGATCAGGCCGGAGGACGGGCAGGGCGCCAGGAAGGAGAAATCGTAGAGGTTGGCGGGCGGCGCGATCGAGATGAAGCCCTCGATCTCCGGACGGCGCATCAGAAGCTGCATGCCGATCCAGGCGCCGAAGGAAAAGCCGGCGATCCAGCAGGCGCGCGCCTCGGGATTGACCGTCTGCGCCCAGTCGAGCGCGGAGGCCGCGTCCGACAGTTCGCCCGTGGCCGTGGTCGAAGCGCGCCCTGGCTGCGCCCGACGCCGCGGAAGTTGAAGCGCAGCACCGAAAAGCCGCGTTGGCGAAGGCGTAATAGAGGTGGTAGACGATCTGATTGTTCATCGTGCCGCCGAACTGCGGATGCGGGTGCAGGACGATGGCGATCGGCGCGCCGCGCGTCGCCGATTGATGAAACCGTCCCTCCAGCCTGCCGGCGGGACCAGAAAAGATGACTTCGGGCATTCGTTTCCCCAAGAAAGCCGGGCGTGTCGCCAATCGACGAGTCGCCGGCCTGTGTCTGAATGTGTCGGCTGAAGACGGCGCGCGACGTCGCGAGATTCCGGCGCATCGCCTCATGTAACATAAGGCGCAAGGCGGATTGCAAGCTTTTTCGCGCGGAACCGCAGAGCTTCGAGGGCCGCCGGCTTCACAAAACCGATCGAGGATGTATGCTGGGCGAAAAGACAGGGAAACGCTCGAAAAAATGAGATGCGGAGGAAAGATCATGCGACTTAAGGTGAACTGTCTGGCGCGGGCGACGCTCGCGCTGATGCTTGCGGGCGCGCCGGGCGCGGCGCTCGCCGAAGGGATATTTCACGCCGGTTGGGGCGGCTGCCGCAGCGCCGACCCACAGCGGCGCGTCGAGGGCTGCAGCGTGGTCATCGCTCATTTGCGCAGCGAGCCGGCGCACAACAAACTCACCGCCTATTTCAATCGCGGCGAGGCCTATCTGGCCCTCGGACAATATGACAAGGCGGTCGGCGACCTCTCGCAGGCGCTAGAGTTTGCGCCGAAATCGGCGCAGACGCTGATCGCTCGCGCCGCCGCCTACAAGGCCAAGGGCGACCTCGACAAGGCGATGGCGGACTATGACGCGGCGCTCGCCGCAAGCTCCAAAAACGCTCAGGCGTCGCTCGGGCGCGGCGCGATCTATTACGGCAAGGCCGACTACGACAAGGCCATCGCCGACTTTTCGCAGTCGATCCAGTTCGACCCGAAGCAGGCGGCCGCCTACGAAGCGCGCGCCAGCGCCTATCGCGCCAAGGGCGAATTGGACAAGGCCCTGCCCGACCTCACCGCGGCGGTCGCCAACGACAGGCGCGACGCCTCGGCGCTGATCGCGCGCGGCACCTTTTACCAGTCGCGCGGCGATCACGATCACGCCATCGCCGATTTTCAGGACGCGACCGCGCGGGAGCCGAAATCCGCCACCGCGCGCAACGATCTCGGCCTCGCCTGGCACGCCAAGGGCGACCTCGACAAAGCGATCGCGCAGTTTGACGCCGCGATCAAGCTCGATCCCAATCTCGCCTCGGCCTATCTCAACCGCGCCAACGCGTTACGCGGCAAGCATGAGCCGGAGCGCGCCAAGGCGGATTACGAAGCCGCGCTAAAGCTGAAGCCCGATCTCGCGCCGGCTCAAAAAGGCCTCGACGACGTGACGAAGTTTTTGGCTCGGAAGGCCGCCGCCTCGGCGCCGGCTCCAACGCCGCAGCCGGCCAAGCCGTAAGTTGCGAGTCCGAAGGCTCGCGGCGGCGCATTGGCCGCGCGCCTTCGGCTCGCGCCTAAAGCTCCTGCGCCGCCGCCAGCACGGCTTCGGCGTGGCCGGGCACCTTGACCTTGCGCCAGATTCTGGCGATGCGCCCGTCCGGCCCGATCAAAAACGTCGTGCGCTCGACGCCCATGTATTTGCGGCCGTACATGCTTTTTTCGACCCAAACGCCATAGGCGCCCAACACGGATTTCTCCTCATCCGCCGCGAGGTCGATCGCAAGCTCATATTTGACGCGGAACTTGTCATGCGCTTTGACGCTGTCGGGCGACATGCCGAGCACGACGGTTCCGGCCTTGTCGAAGCGTTCTTTCAAGCCGTTGAATTCGATCGCCTCCTTGGTGCAGCCGGAGGTGTCGTCCTTGGGATAGAAGTAGAGCGCGAGCTTCTTGCCCTTGAAGGCCGAAAGCGCGAGCCTCTCGCCTCCGGCGCCAGGCAGGTCGAAATCGGGGGCTTGATCCCCTTCCTTTAGCGCGGTCGTCATGAGCCTCTCCTCGATTTCGAGCGTTCGTCTTTTCATAAGTTGCAAGATCGCTGCCGCCAAGGCGAAGACTGACGCGGCAAAAGGCGAAGCCTATGCGTATTTTTACCGATTTCGCGAATTGCGCCTTCGTTTTGGCTTAACGCTTTGCAACTCTGTTTTGCGCGAGGCGGGGCGGCGCGTCGCATTTTTTGAGAACGATCGCCGAGACGGCGTTTTCCGGGGCGGATGCGAGGACGATTGACGCAGGAGCAGGCAGTGAAGACCGAGGTCGAGGAAGCGGCCTCGCCGGCGTCAGGTTTCACGATCCGCTTCGGGCGCCTTCGCGCCTGCGGTCGGGGCCTGTGCAGCGCCTTCCTGCGCATTTCCATGGGTCTGATGACGATCGCCTTCATCGCGGCGAGCGGCTTGATGTACACGCTGTCGCGGGGGCCGATCGTCTTCGACTGGCTCGCCCCGACCATCGTCCAGTCGCTGAACGATCTTTACGCGCAGCGCTACGTCTTTGCGCTGAACTCCGTAGCGCTCGCCTCGACCGACCACGGGCCGACGCTCACCGTCGAAGGCCTCACCGTCACCTCGCAGGACCATGTCCTCGTCGCCGCGCCGCGCGCCGAGCTTTCAGTCGATCTCGCCGCGCTGATCGTCGGCAAAATCAAGCCGCGGCGCTTGGAGATGCTCGATCTCGACCTGCGCCTCACCATCATGCCGGACGGGCGGGTTTCGGTGTTCGCCGGCGCCCCGAGCAAAGCCGACGCGCCGATCGTGACCGCGGCGCCGGTCGAGGGAGAGGCTGCGCTTGCGCCTGAAACGGGTCCGCAGCTGCTGGTGCGCGGCGGCGCGGCTTTGCGCGCGCTGCTCGATCTCGTCACCAATCCCGACAGCGTCATCGGCGCCATCAACCGCGTCGGCGTCACGCATGGCCGGCTGCTGATCGACGACCGCGCTCTGGAGCGGACGATCAGCTACAAGGATCTGAGCCTCAGTCTCGACAGAAGCGCGCAGGGCATGAAGCTCAGCCTCGCCGCCAATGGGACGGAGCGTCGCTGGGCCATCGTCGCGAATGCGCAGGGCGCGCCGGGCGGGCGACGGGTGTTCGATGCGGTGGCGCAGGATTTCTCGCTCGAGGATTTTGCGGTCATGGGGGGCGCCCACAGCCTGCCGTTCGACAGCGATTCCGCCTTTTCGGCGCAAATCCATTTCGCGCTCTCGGCGACCGACCGGGTGGTCGAGGCGAGCGGCGGCCTGCGCGTCGGCCCCGGTTTCTTTCGCCTCAACGAGCCGGACCACGAGCCGGTGATGATCGATCAGCTTGCGGCCTCCGCCTCCTGGGATCGGGTCAATCGCCAGTTCGCGATCAATCCGATCCGTATCAAGACCGGCGCGCTCGACCTCACGCTCGAAGGCGAGGTCTCGCCGCCGGCAGAGACGGGCGGCGGATCGGAGGCGAGCGGCGGCGAGCGTTGGGTCGGCGCCCTGCGGCTCGCGCGGCCGGCGATCGTCGGACCCGAGCGCGCCGGTCAAAAACCGTTCCAAATCGACCGCGCCAACCTGCGCGCGCAGCTTTCGCTGGCGCAGAAGAAACTCTTCCTCCCGCAGATCGAACTCGCCTCGCCGCAAGGCTCTGCGACCGGCAAACTCGACTTCGATTTCGCCGGCGAACCGGTCGTCGCCTACACCTTCGACGTCAACAACCTCAACATCCAGGCCCTGACGCGGTTGCTGCCGAGCCACATCGGCGCGCCGGTACGCGGCTTTGTGTTCGAACATGCGCCGGAGGGAACCATTCGCCATGGCGTCTTCAACGCGCGATTCACACTGACCGATTTGATCGCGATGCGCTACGAACGCCCGCCGCCGGACGGCGCGGTCAACGGCGAAGGCGACATCGACGACGTGGTCTTGACCGGCCTCATCCCCGGCCTGCCGCAGGTGAGCGGCCTCTCCGGACATGTGCGGATGACCGGGCGCAGTCTCACGGTCGAGGACATCGCCGCAACGATGGAGACGCCGGCGCAGCGCCGTTTAAATCTAAGTCAGGGGCGCTTCGTCATCTCGGACACGGCGCCAAAGCCCGCGCCTGCGACGCTCGATTTCCATTATTCGAGCCAAATCGAAGGCGTCATGGAGATATTGGCGATCCCCGCCCTCGCCGCCTACGCGTCGATGCCCATCGATCCGAGCCTCATCAAGGGCCAAACCGACGGGCGGCTGCACGCGCAACTCGAAATCGGCGAAAAAGTCCGGCCAAACTCGGCGATCGTTTCGGTCGAAGCCAATACCAGCGCGGTTTCGATCGATCGCTTCATCGGCGCCGAGCGGTTCGATAACGGCGCTTTGGCGATTTCGCACGACCGCAGCGGGCTCCACGTCTCCGGCGCCGGACGCATCTTCGGCGGGCCGGCGACGATCGACATCCGCCGCGTCGGCGACGAACGGCAGCCGACGCAGGCGCAGCTGCAGGTGACGCTGGACGAAGCCGCGCGCGCCAAAGCCGGTTTCGCTCTGCCGGGCGTCACAGGGCCCGTGGTGGCGCAGATGAAGTCGATGCTGCCGCTGAGCAACTCGTCGGCGCAAATCGAACTCGACCTCACGCGCGCCTCGCTCGACAACATCCTGCCCGGCGTCGCAAAGCCGGCTGGAAAGGCGGCGAAGGCGACATTCAACCTCGTCAAGCACAGCGACGGCGCCATGACCTTGGAGCATTTCGCGCTCGACGCCGGCCCCACACAGCTTGCGGGCGTGGTCGAACTCGCCCGCGACGGCGGCTTTCGCGCCGCGAAACTCTCGCAATTCCGAATTTCGCCCGGCGACGACGCGAGGCTCGACGCGCAGCGCTCCGGCGACGCGCTGAAGATCGTGCTGCGCGGCGCCGATATCGACGCGCGTCCGATGCTGCGCGCCATGCTTTCGACCAGCACGGCGCGCGCGCCGCAGGCCTCCGGAAAGGCGGCGCTCTCCTTCGACGAGAGCGACATCGACCTGAAGTCGTCGATCGTCTCCGGACACGGCAAGCAGCTGCTCAGCAATGTCGACTTCCGTATGGAGCGGCGCGGCGGACGGCCTCGCGTCATCACCTTGACCGGCAATTTCGGCCGCGAGCCGCTCGCCGTCGCGCTGACGCGCGAGAATGGCGGCGCGCCGGTGATGAAGATAGCCTGTGGCGACGCGGGCGCGTTGTTCTCCTATCTCGACATGTATCACCGCATGGAGTCGGGGCGGCTGAACGCCACCGTCGAATTGCAGCAGGGCCGCTCCGAAGGCACGCTGCATGTGGATGATTTCTTCTTGAAGGGAGAGTCGGCCATAAGGCAGCTCATGACGCAAGGCGCGCATCGCGCCGACGATAAGGGCGGCTGGCGCTTCGATCCCGACGCGGTGCGCGTCGCTCGGCTGCAGACGCAATTCGCCTGGTCGAGCGGCAGGCTGTCGCTCGCCTCCGGCATCATGTCCGGGCCGGAGATGGGCCTCACCTTCGACGGCTACGTCGATTTCGCGCGTGAGCGGCTCGACGTCAGCGGCGCCTATGTGCCGCTCTACGGCATCAACAATCTCATCGGCGGCATACCGGTGCTCGGCGAGCTTCTGGCCGGCGGCGCGCATGAAGGAATCGTCGCGGTCAATTACGGGGTGACGGGTTCGATGTCCTCCCCCAACATCAACATCTCGCCGCTCTCCGTCCTGACGATCGGCGTGCTGCGCAAGCTGATGAGCGTCATGGACGGCACGGCGCGGCCGATCGAACAGGGGCGCTGAACAAACGAAAGAGGCGGCAGGCCTTTCTTTGGACCCGCCGCCCCGTTCTCCGGCTCAGGTTGTCTCGCGAAAGCCGGAGTTTCCTTAAAGGTTTCAAATCCCGGCGAGATAGCTCGTCGGATCGACCGGCGTCGATCCCTTGCGCAGCTCGAAGTGCAGCTGCGGCGACGCGACATTGCCCGATTGGCCCGATTTGGCGATGGTCTGACCGCGCGTCACCTGCTCGCCGCGCTTGACCTCGAGTTCGCCGTTATGCGCGTAGGCCGAAACGAAGCCGTTGGGATGCCGGATCAGCACCAGATTGCCGTAGCCTTTCAGCTCGGAGCCGGCATAGGCGACGACGCCGCTCTCCGCCGCTTTCACCTGCGTTCCCTCCGGCACGGCGATATTGATGCCGTCATTGCCGCCGCAGGAGAAGCACTGGATGATGCGGCCCTTCGCCGGCCAACGGAACTCGGGATGGGCGGCGTCGGCGGCGGTTTTGATCTCGGGCGCCTTCTCCTCCACCGTGGTCGTCGGCTGCGGCGCAGGGGTCGGCGCAGGAGCCGGCGTCAGCGCGGGCTTTTCAATTCTGCGCGCTTCGACCTGCGGTTGAGGTTGCGGTTGCGGCGTCGGCGCGACCTTGGGCTCGTTCATCGCGACCTTCGGCTCCGGCGCGCGCGGCGCGAATTTGGCGACCAACTTGCGCGGCGCCGGCTCCTTGACCTGCTCTTTCGGCTCCGGCTTCACGGGTTCGGCCTTGGCGAGCTTTTCCTTCTGCTTTTCCTTAGCCTTGGCGGGCGCTGGAGCGGGCTTCGTCTCGGGCTCTTCCTGGCGCTCGACCTTGGCGATTTTCGCCTTGGCCTTCGGCGCAGCCGGCTCGATCTTCTTCGCTTCTCGCGTTTTCGGCGGCAGCGGCGCGGGCTTGGCGGCGAGTTTGGCGGCGGGTTTCGCCTCGGGCTTCGCCTCTTCCTTCTCCTTGCCTTTGCCGCGACATGTTTCGCGGGCGCGGGCTTTTCGGCGACATGCGCGGGCTTCGATTCCTCGCGCGGCTCGGGCTTTGGCGCGGGCTTCGCTTCGGCGTGGACTTCCTTGTGAGCTTCCGGCTCGACCGCGGCGCTCTTTGGTGCGTTCGCGTGATAGACCGGGATGATCAGCCGCGACCCCGCCGGAGCCAGCGAATTCGGCGCGAAGCCGTTGACCTTGAGCAGCACGTCGGTCGGAACGCCGTAGCGGTTGGCGATGATCGCCGGCGTCTCGCCTTCCGCTAAGGTGACGGGGGTGCCGCCTTCGGCCGTCCAGTGGTTGAAGCTGCCGGGCTTGGTCGGCGCCGCGGGGGTCGGAACCGGCTTCGCGGAAGCGGTGGCGGAGGGCGGCGCGAGCGGCTGCGACTGCACCGCGGTGACGCGGGCCCCCGGCGCGATCGAGCCCGTCGGATGACGATCGACCGTGTGCGGCGCGCGGGCTTGGGTCTCGCGCGCGCCTCCGAACGGATCTGAGAACGGATCAGAGCCGAAGCGGCTGGCGTCGGAACAACCCGCCATGAGCGCAGCGGCGCTCGCCGCAAAGAGCAGCCGTATCGCCGCTCGCGAAGAAAACACCTGAGGCATGACTTTCATGACGCGACCCACTCAAACGCTACTCGACGCTCCCACTTAACCAAAACCGGGTTAAGGGAGCGTTTAAGATGAACGGTCGGCTGCGGAAATTGATAAAACTCTAGGCATAGCGGCGCCTTCGCGTCTTCAGAGCGCCTTGGCGCGCCCGACGAAAGCTCCGGCCAGCCGGCAGGGGCCGAGGTCCGTCTCCACCCTTTCCCCTTCAGGCTTCAACTCGATGCGCGCCCAGCGAACGCGCGAACCCGCGCCGCCGATCGAGGGCGCGCGGCGCCCGAAGCCGATGACGCCGTCCGGCTTCAGCAGCGCGAGAAAAACCGTCGGCAGAGCGTCGAGCGCGACGTGCAGGACTATGCGGTCGTAAAGTCCGCCGGTCCTGCCGAGCGAAAACCCATCGCCGCAGGAGACGCGCGCATTGGCGACGCCGAGGCTCTCGAGGCGCGCTTTCGCGGCGATGGCGAGCGTCTCGAAGCGCTCCATGGACTCGACGTCGTTCGCGAGCAACGACAGAACCGTCGTGCCATAGCCCGAACCCGAGCCGATTTCCAAAACCCGGTGCTGCGGCAGGATGTTCAGCGTCTCCAGCCGCCAGGCGAGATCGGCCGCCGCCGGCATCGTTTGGCCGCAGCCTATCGGCAGCGCCATGTTGCGATTGGAGAGATCGCGAAAACGGTGCGGCGCGAACAGTCTGCGCGGCACGCGTTCGATGGCGCGCATGACCGTGACGCATGCACGTCGGCGCTGCGCAATTGCAGCCCGAGCGCGGCCCGCGCTTCGACCGGAAGCCGACCGCCGCCGAACCCCGCCGTCATGACGCCGCCTCGAAGGCGCTCGCGAGCGCGGTCACGGTCGGATAGTCGGTCAGTCGAGCTTTAGCGGCGTGACGGTGATCTTGTGATGCTCCAGGGCTTCAAGATCCGTGCCCGGCCCGGAGGTGAAATCCGCGCGCTGGAAGGAAATCCAGTGATAGGGATTGCCGCGCCCGTCCTTGCGGTCCTCGATCCCATCAGGTCGTTGCTGCGGCGGCCCTGCATGGTGACGGCGACGCCCTGCACCCCTGCGGCGGCAGCTGGGAAAATTGACGTTCATCAGCACGTTTGCGGGATTCCGTGGCGAGCAGCTTGCGCAGCACGCCGGGAGCGTGGGTCTCCGCACAGCCCCAATGGATGGAGTCGCGTCCGGCGAAGAAATCATAGACCTGCGACATGGCGATCGAGGGAATGCCGAGGATCGTGCCTTCCATCGCGGCGGCGATAGTGCCGGAATAGGTCACGTCCTCGGCGACGTTCTGGCCGCAGTTGACGCCCGAAAGCACGAGGTCCGGCGGACGGTCCATCAGCTTGCGCACGCCCATGATGACGCAATCCGTCGGCGTGCCCTTCAGCGCGAAACGGCGCGGGGTGATCTCGCGCAGGCGAAGCGGATCGTTGAGCGAGAGCGAATGCGCGACGCCCGACTGGTCGGTCTCCGGCGCGACGACGAAGACGTCGTCGGAGATCTGCTGCGCGATCCGCTCCAGCGACGGCGAGCCCCGGCGCGTGGATGCCGTCGTCATTGGTCAGGAGTATGCGCATCGAAGAGTTCATCTGCCCTCACACAAGATATCATTAAATCTTGCAAAGCCCCGAATCCGCCCTCTCCCCCCTTGCGGGGGAGAGTGGAGAGGGGGGCGCGGTTCTTGGATAGGTTGCGCAATCCCCTCCCCACAAGGGGGAGGGAACATCCGCCCTCATGACACAGACTCCGTCCTTGGCCTCTCCCGCAGCTTCAGCCATATTGTCTCTGCGACGCCCTCGAGGTTGTCGTAGACGTCCTGGTTTCGAACAGCATTGCGTCGCAATTCCTCGTCGGTCGAGCGCGTCGCGCCGTCGACTTCGACGATCAGGCGCGCTTCAAGGCAGGCGAAATCGGCGATGTAGTTTTGTAGCACAACCTGTCTGCGAAATTTGAAACCCTCGACCTGCCGTAATTTGAGGATCCTCCACAAACGACGTTCCGCCGAAGTGGCTTCGCGCCGTAGTTTACGTGCGACGGAAGTCAGGCCGGACATGAGACCCAATCCTTAGTCCAGGGCGACATCTGTCCCCTCCCCCCTTGTGGGGGAGGGTTAGGGTGGGGGGGCGCGGCGCTTCATTGCTACGCCCGCCCAATCTTCTCGGCGCCGCCCATGTAAGGCGCGAGGACCTTGGGCACGCGGATCGAGCCATCGGCCTCCTGGTAATTTTCGAGCACCGCGACCATCGCGCGGCCGACCGCGACGCCGGAGCCGTTCAGCGTGTGCACGAAACGCGGCGTCTTGCTCTCGGCGCTGCGATAGCGCGCGTTCATACGCCGCGCCTGGAAGTCGCCGCAGACCGAGCAGGAGGAAATCTCGCGATATTTCCCCTGCCCCGGCAGCCATACTTCGAGATCGTAAGTCTTTTGCGACGCAAAACCCATATCGCCCGTGCACAAGACCACCTTGCGATAGGGCAGTTCCAGAAGCTGCAGCACTTTCTCGGCGCAGCCGGTCATGCGCTCATGCTCTTCCAGCGATTTTTCCGGCGTCGTGATCGAAACCAGTTCGACCTTGAAAAACTGGTGCTGGCGTATCATGCCGCGCGTGTCGCGCCCCGCGGCGCCGCCTCGGCGCGGAAGCAATAGGTGCCGGCGGTGAAGCGCAGCGGAAGTTGAGCTTCATCGATGATCTGATCGCCGGCGAGATTGGTGAGAGGGACCTCGGCGATGGGGATGAGCCAGTAGGGCACTTTGAGCGTTTGCTGAAGATCAAGTCTTTCTTGGTCGCTCAGCGGCGCCTGCAAGTTCTCTCGCCGTGACCAAAAAATGAATGCAGCGTCAAATTGCTCTTGTTGGTCGGCATATCTCAACGCTGAAAACTGATCTTCCCTAAACTTCGGCAGTTGCGCCGTGCCGAACATGGCCTGATCGCGCACCAGCAGCGGCGGATTGACTTCCGTATAGCCGTGCTGCTCGGTGTGGAGGTCCAGCATGAATTGCGCCAGCGCGCGCTCGAGCCGCGCCAATTTGCCTTTGTTGACGACGAAGCGCGCGCCGGAGAGTTTCGACGCCGCCTCGAAATCCATGAGGCCCAGCGCTTCGCCGAGTTCGAAATGCTCTTTGGGCGTGAAAGTCGAATTCGCGCGGCTTCCCCAGCGCAAGACTTCGACATTGTCCTGCTCGTCCTTGCCGTCGGGGACCTCGTCCAGCGGCGCGTTGGGCAATTCGGCCAGCGCCTTGTCGAGCGCTGCGACGGCTTCACGCTCGGCGGCCTCCATCTGCGGCCAGTCTTCCTTGATCTTTGCGACTTCGGCTTTGAGCGCGTCGGCCTTGGCGGCGTCCTTTTCCTTCGTCGCGACGCCGATGTCTTTCGAGGCGGCGTTGCGGCGCTCCTGCGCGCTCTGCAATTTCGCGATCGCGGCTTTTCGCGAATCGTCCAGCGCGAGCAGCGCCTCGCTCAGCGCGCCTAGCCCGCGCCTTGCGCGCGCGCGGTCGAAGCTTTCGGGATTGTCGCGAATCGATTTGATGTCATACATGAAGCAGCGCCGGCGTTGGTGTGATCAACGGCCGGGTTGTCCACCAAGCTTCGATGGGGGTCAAGCCGCACCGTCATTGCGAGCGCAGCGAAGCAATCCAGAGCCGGCCAATCCTCCTGGATCGCTGCGCTCGCAATGACGGCAAGTAAGCTGGAAGAGGACTTTAAGCCCCGCCGCCCGTCGCCGGCTGCGCAGCCGCCCGCTTCTTTTCGATCATCCGCACCGAAAAGATCGAGGCCTCGTAAAGCAGCATCCGGGGACGGCCAGGGCCAGCATGCTGAAAATGTCGGGCGGCGTCAGCACGGCGGCGACGAGAAACACCAGCACCACCGCATAGCGACGCTTCTCCACCAGGAATTGCGAAGAGATGATGCCGATCTGCCCGAGCAGCGTGAGGATCACCGGCAGTTGGAAGACGACGCCGAAGGCCAGCACCAGCGTCATGATCAGCGACAGATATTCCGAAACGCGCGGCAGCAGTTCGATCTGCGCGCGGCCCGGCTCGTTGGCCTGCTGCATGCCGATGAAGAAGCGCAGCAGATTGGGCATGACGATGAAATAGACGACGAGCGCGCCGGCGGCGAAGAAGATCGGCGTCGCGATGAGATAAGGGCGGAACACCGCGCGCTCCTGCTTGTAGAGCCCGGGCGCGACGAAGGCGTAAAGCTGGCTGAACACCACCGGACAGGAGAGAAACGCCGCCGCGAACAAGGCCACCCTGATCTGCGTGAAAAAATATTCCTGCGGCGCGGTGTAGATGAGCCGCGCTTCCGGCCCCGCGACATGGGTGTAGGGAATGACGAGAATATTGTAGATGTCGCGTGCGAAATAAAACGAGATCAGGAACATCACGAGGAAGGCCAGCAGCGCGCGGATGAGACGCTCGCGCAGCTCCATGAGATGCTCGATCAGCGGCGCCTTCGTGGCTTCAATGTCGGCGTCGGTCATGCGTTACGGCTCGATCTTCGGCGGCGGCTCATGCGCGGCTTCTGGCTGCGAGGTCGGCGCGGGCGGCAGCGGCGCCTCGATCGCCTGCCTCATCTCTTTTCGCGCGGCGCTGAGCGGATCAAAGGCGGCGTCGAGCCCCATGCCCGTCATCGCGGATTTGACGTCCTGATCGAGCTGACGCTTCGTTTCGGCGAGGTCGGCCTCGTTGAGCGCGTCCATGAACTGGCCCTGGAATTCGGCGGCCATGCGCCGCATCTTGCCGCTCCATTGCCCGAGTTGACGCAGCACGCGTGGCAAATCCTTGGACGGAATCGCAACCAGGGCGACGATGCCGATCACAATCAGCTTGCCGGCGTCAAAATCGAACATGAAGCGGTTCCCTGAAGCGTCGAACTCTACCGGGTCACGAAACCGGCGCCTTCAGCTCTCTCGTCTCGATGGGTTTTGTCAACGCGACAGCGTTAAAGCTTCTTCGCTTCGTTCGCCTTGTCGAGCGCGGCCTGGTCTTGGTTTGCGAGCCGCTCGACGGGCGTTTGCGCCGTCTCCGGCGCGTCGTCCTCGGTCATGCCTTTCTTGAAGGCCTTGATGCCCTTGGCGACGTCGCCCATCACGTCGGAAACCTTGAACTTGCCGCCAAACAGCACGAACACCACGCCGCCGACGATGATCCAGTGCCAAATCGAAAGACCACCCATCGCGCCTAGCCTCCAGAAAGCAACCGGGCGAATACGCCCTCTTTGAAGCGGGAAACTAGGCGCTCCACACCGCAAAAACAAGGACAATCGCCGGCGAAGAGGCCCTTGTCAGATCCTCAGCCGCGAGGCTTTTTCTTCTTGAGCACGAGCGTGAGCTTCTTGCCGCCCTTGGACACTTTGACCGATTTCAGCCTGCAGGCGCCGGACGCCAGATTGCCGCCGAGATTTTCAATCCACGCGCGCAGCAGCGCTCCCTTGGCGTCGTCGGTCGAGGTCTTGTCCAACATCGGTCCCTCCTTTTTTGAAATAGGTAGCATGATCGCGCCGAAATCGCGCTGGCCCTTTTCTCTTCCGCGTGGCAAGCGACGCCATGCCCGCTTCGCAATCTTCTTGCGTCGTTCCTCTCATTCGCCGCCTCACGCTGCGCGACTTCCGCTCCTATGCCGCGCTCGACCTGCGCTTCGACAGGCGCCTCGTCGCGCTCACCGGCGAGAACGGCGCCGGCAAGACCAATCTTCTCGAAGCGCTGTCGATGTTCTCGCCGGGTCGCGGCTTGCGCGGCGCCGAGATCGCGACTTGCGCGAGGCGCGGCGAAGACGCGAGCGGCTCAGGCGGCTTCGCGGTTTCGATCGAGGTGGCGTCCGAGGGGCGCGAGGTCCAGCTCGGACATGGCTTCGCGCCCGACGGCGAAGGACGCAAATTCCGCCTCGATCGCGCCGCTGTCGGCTCGGCGCGGGCCTTCGCCGACATTCTCTCGCTGCTTTGGCTGACGCCGGCGATGGACGGGCTCTTTTCCGGCGCTGCGGGAGACCGGCGACGCTTTCTGGACCGGCTGACGCTCGGCGTCGACGCCGAACATGGCGCGCGCGTCGCCCGCTTCGAGCGCGCCCTGCGCAGCCGCAATCGCCTGCTCGAGGAAAGCGGAGACCCCCGCTGGCTGACGGCGGCGGAGCGCGAGATCGCCGCGCTCGGCGTCGGCGTCGCCAGCGCGCGGCTGGAGACGACGCAGCGGCTCGCCGCACTGATCGAGGCGACGCGCAATGAGGCCTCGGCCTTTCCTTTCGCCCGGCTCGCGCTGCAGGGCGAACTCGAAGACATGCTGGCGCGCGAGCCGGCGCTTGCGGTCGAGGAACGCTACCGCGCCCTGCTCGCCGACAATCGCCGCCGCGACGCCGCCGCCGGCCGCACGCTGATCGGCCCGCAGGCGAGCGATCTTCTGGTGCGGCACGGGCCCAAGGACGAGGCGGCGGGGGACTGCTCGACCGGAGAGCAAAAGGCGCTGCTGACCGGGCTGGTCCTCGCCCATGCCCGGTTGATTGCGACGATGCGAGGTCTCGCGCCGGTGCTGCTGCTCGACGAAATCGCGGCGCATTTCGACGCGCGCCGCAGAGATGCGCTTTTCGACGAGTTGGAGCGTCTCGGCGGACAGGTTTTCATGACGGGCGCGGA
Organism: uncultured Alphaproteobacteria bacterium; assembly: GCA_963820145.1. Classification (GTDB taxonomy): domain Bacteria; phylum Pseudomonadota; class Alphaproteobacteria; order Rhizobiales; family Beijerinckiaceae; genus Methylocystis. Next base: position 9,852 of record CAWFZD010000012.1, on the reverse strand, counting down.
CCCGTCGCTTTTCTCCACGCTGAAGGATCGCGCGGATATGGTCGCCGTGACGCCGGGGCGGGCGACGCGGGTGGAATTGGCGTAGCAAATTTCTCGGCTGTTCATCGAGTTAATGGCCTTTAAGCGTGTCGAAATCTTGCTTCCAAATACCGCTGTATCGTCTTGGCCTGAAACTCAAAATGCCTGCGCAGGGGCGATAGAGATATACGTTGTCCGTTTAAAACGTTGGGTTCCGGCTCGCCCGTTAGTATATTCACGGGTTCGCGCAACCAAACCTTATCCTGAAAGAAATTTGTGAGCATTGGAGTGTAATAAAAACAGTCCTTAAAATAGTAATGAGTTACCTGGCTCCAGCGAGTCATCTGTTTGTTTTTTTGAGGAAGACCGCCATGAATGAGGTTGGAGAGCCAGATTATCGCTTGCCCCTTTCGTGCGGTGAAAGCACGACGCTCCAGGCCGTGCACTGCAACAAGCTCACGCCAAAGCTCGTCGAACTTTGAATAATTACCATCTGAACCATACAGACCGGATTTTACAAATACATCAAGGTGCAAGTGCTCGCTCTTATAAATGGGTAACCGATGAGAGCCCGGATAATAAAATAACGGACCGTTATCTTCGGTTATATCTTCAAGCGCGAGCCATACGCCGCACATGAAACGTTCGGGACAGCTGGAGAAATGAACAGCGTCTGTATGAAGCGACTGCTCAGATCCGACACGGAAATTCAATGTTTGAAAGGGAAAAGCCTCGCGCCCATAAATTTGGGAGAGCCATAGGCGCATCGTCTCATTGGTCGCCAACGCCCGAACATTTTCATCGAACTTCCAAGCGTCCTGAACGCGAGGGGCATCCGCCCCATTTAGCCATGGTGCGATATCGAGATGGCCCTCGAGATTCTGTCGAAGGTCGTGGGCATATTTATCAAGCGAAACCTCCGGAAAATCGACTACGGCGAAACCGTCTCTGTGCAAGTCGATGGCCATTTCTCTTACATACGGGTCCTCGATCGTCTCCACCAGAGACGAAAACCAAGGAGATTCTACAAGCGGAAATGATTTTAAGAGTTGCGGCAATGACATTAGTATCTCCCCATGGCAATAAGCAGGCCTCCCGAGAGGCGGCCGTAGCAAAATTGCTCGCCCCTAGCAACAAGGCTAACGCGTTGCAGGCGTTCCTTTCAGCCGCTCCCCTCGCCCGCCAATTTCCTGATCTCTTCGACGAGCGCCTGTTCGCGGTATGGCTTTGCGAGCAGCGTCGCCGCATCGAGCGGCGGCGGCAGGGCGTTGGACGAGCGGCCCGAGACCACAAAGAAGGGGATGCCCTTGCGCTGCAACTCCAAGGCGACGTCGACGCAGCTCTCGCCGTTGAGGCTGGCGTCGAGAATGGCGCCGTCAAGCGGACCGCGCGCGATGATGTCGAGCGCTTCCCCGACCGTCGACGCCATCCCCGCCACGGCGAACCCCAGCAGGTTTTCGATCACCCAAGCGATATCCTGCGCGATCAGCGTTTCATCTTCGACGACGAGAAGGCGCATCGGTTCGGACCTGGCGGCGGCGGGGGCATGAATACTCATGTCCATGCTTGAGAATACTCATGTCCATGCTTCAGGCATTGTAAAGAAAAATCGAATCCGCGTAACTCTGGAAATGCGAAAATTCGCGCATGTTGCATTCGGAGAGGAGACGGCGGGCCGTGTCGGATCAAAACGCGCTGAGCCGATGGTGGAGCGGCGCCGAATTCCCGAGGTATCTCGCCGACGTGCTGGCCGCCGAGCGCGGGCGGATTCGCCCGGGGGCCGGCGCGCCGCCGTTTCCGTGGAACGCCGATCTTTCCTTCGGCCCTGCGGGTCTCGGGCTCGAACTCGCTCGAGGTCCTGCGGCTGTCGAACGCCGTGACGGCGGCGCTGCAACTCGCTCCCGACGAACCGGACCGGCTGCGCCGGGCGCCGCTTTTTGGCGACTGGATCGACGAATGCCGGCGCCTCCTGCGCCCCGGCTCGCCCGTCGGCTTCAAGAGTTCGGGCAGCTGCGGCCATCCGCGACTTATCGTCCACGACTGGCCGGCGCTGACTCAAGAAATCGACGCGCTGGCGGAGATTTTCTGCGGCGCGCGGCGCATCGCGGCGCTGGTCCCGGCGCATCACATCTACGGCTTCCTGTTCACGATCCTGCTGCCGTTGCGGCTGGGCGTTCCGGTTTTCGACGCGCGCGCTCACGCCGCCGCCTCCTTGAGCGCATTTGCGCGCGCGGGCGATCTCATCGTCGGTTTCCCGACGATTTTCGAACTTGCTTCGCAAAGCGCCGCGCGCTGGCCGCAAGGGGTCGCCGCAGTCAGTTCCGGCGCGCCGTGCAAAAGCGCAGTCGCCAAGGATTTGACGCGAAACGGGCTCGCCCAATTCGTCGAGATTTACGGGTCCACCGAGACCGGCGGCGTCGGCTGGCGCGAAGGGACGGCGGAAGCCTTCCGCCTGCTGCCCTATTGGTCGAAGCTTGGCGACGACGCGATCGAAAAGCTCGGCGGCGGCGAGCGACGCGCCTTCGACCTTCCCGACATCGTGCGTTGGAGCGGCGACGCCGCGCTGTCGCCCGTCGGGCGTCGCGACGGCGCAGTGCAGATCGGCGCGGTCAATGTCTACCCGGCGCTGACGCGGTCGTGCCTTTTGGCGCATCCCGGCGTCGCCGAAGCGCAGGTGCGTCCGATGCGGGAGGAGGAAGGCGATCGCCTGAAAGCCTTTATCGTTCCGAAAGATCAAAAAGCGGACGTCGCGCGATTGCGCGCATCGCTCGAAGCCTGGGTCGACGCGCGTCTGACGCCTGCCGAGCGGCCGCGGGCTTTCACTTTCGGCGCCGCGCCGCCGCACGCGCCGTCGGGCAAGCCCGCCGATTGGCCAATCGATGAGCGCTCGTCGTCATGACGGACCGGAGACCGCTCGCGAGCGTAATCCTGTCGAAGCCCGGCGATCTCAGCCTTGCCGATTTTCGCCGCGTCGCATGCGGCGACGCGGAAGTCACAATCGATGCGGCGACGCTGCGCTGCATGGACGAGAGCTACACGGCGGCGCGTAGCCGGGCTTTACGCCAACAGACTTACGGCGTCTCCACCGGCCTAGGTCCATTGATCGAGGTCGCAGTGACGAGCGAAGACGCGCTCGGGCGCTTTCGGACCACCATCGCGCCGGTCTTCATTCGCGACGAACCTCTCTCAAAGACGCTCGCAGACCTCAGCAGCGCGATGCGCGGAACGAATTAGGATTGCGCGGCGAGGAGATTTTCGATTGCTGCGAGAAAGGCGCGCCGGTTGATGGGCTTGGCGAGGCGCGTCACATTGGCGCAAAACTCCGGGAACTCGAAATTCGAGATCAAATCCGGTTAAAAGCACAAATCGAACGTGTCGCTCGGCGAGGGTTTTGGCGACCGGCCACACCTGATGGTCGCCTAGATTTACGTCGAGCACGGCGAAGTCGACAGTCTCGCTTTGCAGAAGCTCCAACGCGTCCGTCGCGCTATGCGCGGGACCGACGACTTCATAGCCGGCGTCTGCGAGCACATCTTCTGTGTGGAGGGCGACGAGCGCTTCGTCTTCGACGATGAGAATGCGCGCTTTGGTCACCCCGCGCTGCTTTCTCTCTTATGGAAGATCCAAATGCCGCCGTCTTTCGCCGACTGCGCCCGCACGCTGATTTCCCGCTCGCGGTCGGCGAAATCGCCGACGAAACTAAACGAGATGTCAAGCGTCCCCGCTTTGCGGGCGCGGTCTATGCGGCCCTTGAAATAGTCATTGTCCATGCAAGGCGCGACGTCGACGAAATACATACGCCCATGCGTCGGCGCGACGTCGAACCCCGAGAGCAAGGCCTCGCTTTTGTTGAAGACGCGCACGACGTCGTGGGGGTCAAGTCCGATGACGCCGAAAGGCAGCGCATCGATCTGCTCCGTGGACATCTTCTCGACCGCTTCGGCGAGGTTCGGCGTGTCGAAGTCGGGCAGCATCGGGCCGTCTCCTCGCCTTGCAGCAACCGCTGGGATAGTTTCAGACAAGCTTTGAGCGCTGATAGCACAGACGCTAGAACGTCGACAATATGCGCTTCCTGGAACAGGCGATGGCCTAAGGCACTCACGACGCGTCAGCGAAAAAAGCCAGCTTGCGACGACGCAAACCGCCATTGCGCGACTGGAAAGCGGCAAGCAGAACCCGAACATCGAGACGTTGCAGAATTTTGCGCGCGCCACTGGCTTTTGCCTCGAGATCGGATTCGTGAGTTCCGGCGCGGCAAATCCCGGATGCATCCTGATGGTCGACCACAGCGGCGGCGCATCGCGGCCGCAATCCAAGGACATGAGATCTTCCGTAAAGGCGTACTGCGTCGTTTTGCGGTTCGAAGACGCCGAGAAGGGCACGAGCAGTCGCTCGAAGGTCGTCGGCGCGCCGTCGCCGAAATCGAAACGCAGATATTCATGACAGGGTTCGCCGGCGCGCGCGCAGCGGGCATAGGCTTCCCCGAGACTGTCGCGCTCTTCCTGCGTGAGTTCGCGATCTCCGTGCACGCGCCCCAACTCCTCGAGCAAGGCGCGGCCGATCTGGACGAATTCCATATGCCCGTCGTCATGCGTGCGAGAAATCGTCAGCGCGCCGGTGCCCGCGAATTTCCTCCAATCGAAGCCGTCGAGTTTCGGCAAGGCGTCGGCGGCCACGCTGCTTCGCCCAGGCGTCGTAAAGCGTGCGCGCGATCTCGCTCTTCAGCTTGCGGCGCAAGGGCGTGTCCGACTGCAGCGCGCCGAGCTTCGACAACGGCGCGTCGAAGCCGTAGCGCACGCCCGCCTCCTCGTAGCGCAGCTCCGGCTTGCATTGAAATTCCGCGCCGGCGACGCGGGTGACGAGCGAGGAGCCGAAACCGCTTCGCGTCGGCGTTTTGACGGGCGGGCCGCCGTCCTCGCGCCAATCGAAACGCAGCCGGTCGCCGTCGTCGCCGTGACGAACGCTCCAGGCGACGGACAAGCGGCCGTCCTGCGTCGAGAGCGCGCCATATTTGACGGCGTTGGTCCCGAGCTCATGCGCGATGAGCCCAAAAGTCTGAGCCGCTTTCACCGTCAGCATCACGCTCGGCCCGTCGAGATGCACGCGGCCGCCGAAAGCGGCGAACTCTTCCGACAAGATGGCGTCGAGCCGCGCGCCGGAGAAAGCTTCCTGGGTGAGCGTCGAATAGGTTCGCGACAGCGCGTCGAGGCGCCCCTCGAAAGCCTCGCGAGCGTCCTCGAGAGTGGCGGAGGTCGAAAACGTGCGATTGGCGACGGACTGCACCACCGCCAGCAAATTCTTGCCGCGATGCGCGAGTTCATGCGTCAGGGTCTGCTGCCGCTGCTCCGCGAGCTTGCGCTCAGAGATGTCCTCGATAACCGCGACGAAATAGTCGATGGCGCCCTTGTCGTCGCGCACGCAGCTCGTCGTGGCGTGGACCCAGAGGAAGGCGCCGTCCTTGCGGCGCATGCGCTTTTCAAAGGCGAAGAAGGCGGCGTCGCCCGCGCGGAGAACCTCGAAATGCGCGCCTTCCGTCTCGATGTCGTCCTCATGGCAGAAGTCGGACGCCAGCTTTCCTTGCAGGTCTCTGACATCATACCCAAGAATGCGGCTGAAGCGATCGTTAACGCGCAGCCAACGTCCGCCCGCGCAAAGCTCGGCGATGCCGACGGGGGCGTTTTCGTAAATCGCGCGAAAGCGCGCTTCGCTTGCGCTACGCTCGGCCTGCGCCACGACGCGGTCGGTGATATCGAGATGCGAAACCACCGCGCCCGCCAGCTCGTCCGGATCGAGCGGCGTCACCGTCATCAGGAACCAGCGCTGCTCCACCGGGCTGTGGCAAGGATATTCGAGATTGAAGATCGGCATCCGACCCGCGAGCACCGCCTCGATGCCGGTCAGCGCCGTCAGCGCGTCGTCGTCCTTCGTCGAAGCGCTCCGGCATAAATCCAGATAATTCGCGCCGACGCCGACGTCGGCGTCGCAGGTCGCGCCATTGGCGGCGCCGAAGCTCGACCAGGCGTGATTGACCAACACGACCACGCCGCGCGAGTTGAGCACCGCGACATGCGAAGGAAGCGCCTGCAGCGCCTTCCGGAAAAGCTCGCTCCCAGCCCGCTCCGCAGCAGCCGTCAAATCCTGGTCGGAAGCTTGATTTGAAATATTCATCGGAAGCCGGTGCTGAACGCGCGTCCCGTCTGCGACGCTCACGCCGACGCTGGCGCGCGACCACGCTGCCCGCAAAAAGCCGTATTTGTCAACCCGTGAAGACGACGCCGACCAGCGCTCACCCCAGCAACTAACAGCAGATCACGCTGCGGTTGGATGCCGATGCGGTCGAATGGTTCCGGCTGAATGCGAGGGAGGATGAAGGGTATCAGACGAGGATTAATCGGGCGCTGAGGGAGTATGTTATGCGGCACGCGTGCGGTTAAGGCTTAGTTTAGAGGAACTCAGGAATTGCCTGGTAGCGTTATTAAATGCGGGGAAGTCTCCGCTCTTGAGCTACATTGTTGTCTGCGGCGACAATACCTGCAAGAGAAAGCACTTTTGTTCCGCTGAAGGTGGGAGATAGCATTTGTCGGATGGGCCATTCAGGTCCGTTATATACCACCAATGCTTTACCATTTTCGAAATCCAACCGAAAAAAGATGAGGTGATCGGCTCGCCCCTCACCGGGAGTGAAAGCCGGCCCTCCTTCCGGCTTTCCAGTTGCTTTGACTTGGACGGATAGACCATGGGCAAAGCCATCGATCCCTGGTTTGCGCTGCAGATATAGCTGAATCCCGAAGGCCTCAGCGGCCAAGGGTTCACCTATGGCTCCTACGAGCTTACCGTCGAAAGTGAACGCAAGTCCCGTGTGTTTGAAATGCTCGCGCAATGCTTGCTGCGCCCTAACCAGATCCATTACTGGCTACGGAAGGGAAATTTCTTCGCTCACAAATGCCTCCCATGGGCGTGGTCTGGGTTGCAAAAGCTCACCCCAGCAACTGCCGCAGCACAAACGGCAAAATCCCGCCGTTCCTGAAATACTCCAGCTCGTCCAGCGTATCGATGCGCGCGAGCAGCGGGACCTCCTTCACGACGCCGTTGGCGTAGACGATCTTCGCCGTCAACGTCTGGCGCGGAGCGAGCGTCTCGCCGAGCCCGTGAATCGTCACGGTCTCGGCGCCCGTCAGACCGAGCGAGGCCCAGCTCGTCCCGAACCCGAAGGTCAGCGGCAGAATGCCCATGCCGACGAGATTGGAGCGATGGATGCGCTCGAAGCTCTCCGCGATCACCGCGCGCACGCCGAGCAGCATCGGTGCCCTTGGCCGCCCAGTCGCGCGACGAGCCGTTGCCGTATTCGTCGCCGGCGAAGACGACCAGCGGCGCGCCCTTGGCCTTGATATTTCATCGCCGCGTCGTAGATCGGCATCGTCTCGCCGTCCGGGAAATGCCTGGTGTTGCCGCCTTCCGGCACATTGCCGTCGGCGTCCATGAGCATGTAGTTCTTGATGCGGATATTGGCGAAAGTGCCGCGCATCATCACTTCGTGATTGCCGCGCCGCGTGCCGTATTGATTGAAATCCTCCGGCGCGACGCCTGTGCTCCTGCAGATATTTGCCGGCGGGCGAGGCCGCCTTGATCGAGCCGGCGGGCGAGATGTGGTCGGTGGTGATCTTATCGCCGAACAACGCCAGGATGCGGGCGCTCTCGATGTCCGTCGACGCGGCTTCGGCTGCATCGGTCATGCCCTCGAAATAGGGCGGGTTCTGCACATAGGTCGAGTCCGTGTCCCAGCGCGTAGGTCTCGCCCTTGCGGCGCCTTGATCTTGCGCCAATGGGCGTCGCCCTTGAAGACGTCGGCATAGCGCGCCTTGAACATCGTCTCGCGTGACGTTCTTGCGCGATGACCTCCGCGATCTCCTCGTTGGTCGGCCAGATGTCGCGCAGGATAGACCGGCTGGCCCTTCTTGTCGATGCCGAGCGGCTCCCTGGTCAGATCGACTTCGCACCGTGCCGGCGAGCGCATAAGCCACCACCAGCGGCGGCGAGGCGAGATAATTCGCCTGCACGTCGGGATTGACGCGGCCTTCGAAATTGCGGTTGCCCGACAGCACGGCGGCGGCGACGAGGTCATTGGCGTTGATCGCCTTCGACGATCGGCGCCGGCAGCGGGCCGGAATTGCCGATGCAGGTGGTGCAGCCAAAGCCGACGAGATTGAAGCCGAGCTTGTCGAGCGACTTCTGCAGGCCGGCCTTGTCGAGATATTCGCGCGACGACCTGGCTGCCGGGCGCCAGCGAGGTCTTGACCCAGGGCTTGACCTTCAAGCCCTTGCTCGACGCGCGTTGCGCGCCAGCAGGCCCGCGCCGATCATCACGCTCGGGTTGGAGGTGTTGGTGCAGGAGGTGATCGCGGCGATCACGACGTCGCCATGGGCGAGGTCGAAGTTCGGCGCCTTCGACCGCGTAACGCGTCGGTCGACCTCGCCGGCCTTCTTGTATTCGCGTTCCGAGCGCGGCGGCGAAGCCGGCGGCGACTGTCTCGCAGCGCGACGCGGTCCTGCGGGCCGCTTCGGGCCCGGCGAGCGACGGCACGACGGTCGCCGAGATCGAGTTCGAGCGTGTCGGTGAAGACCGGCTCCGGCGCTCGTCGCGTGCGCAACATGCCCTGCGCCTTGGCGTATTTCTCGACCAGCGCGACGCGGGCCGGCGCTGCGGCCGAAGTGTCGAGATAGTCGAGCGTTTCCGCGTCGATCGGGAAGAAGCCGCAGGTCGCGCCATATTCGGGCGCCATATTGGCGATGGTGGCGCGGTCGGCGAGCGACAGATGGCTCGAGGCCGGGGCCGAAGAATTCGACGAATTTGCCGACGACGCCCTTCTTGCGCAGCATCTGCGTCACCGTCAGCACCAGATCGGTGGCGGTGACGCCTTCCTCAGCTTGCCCGTCGAGCTTGAAGCCGATCGACCTCGGGCATCAGCATCGACAGCGGCTGGCCGAGCATCGCCGCCTCCGCCTCGATGCCGCCGACGCCCCAGCCGAGCACCGCGAGGCCATTGACCATGGTGGTGTGCCAGTCGGTGCCGACCAGCGTGTCGGGATAGGCGACCTCGACGTCTCGGCCTTGCCCGCCCTTGGCTTTTCCTTTCCGGTCCACACGGTCTGGGCGAGATATTCGAGATTGACCTGATGGCAGATGCCGGTGCCGGGCGGCACGACGCGGAAATTGTCGAAGGCCGTCTGGCCCCATTGCAGGAAGGCGATAGCGCTCGCCGTTGCGCTGATATTCGAGTTCGACATTGTTCTTGCAGCGCGCTCGGCGTGCCGAAATCGTCGACGATCACCGAATGGTCGATGACGAGATCGACCGGCGCCAGCGGATTGATCTTCTGCGGATCGCCGCCAAGCGTCGTCGATGGCGTCGCGCATCGCGGCGAGATCGACCACGGCCGGAACGCCGGTGAAATCCTGCATCAGCACGCGCGCCGGACGGAAGGCGATTTCGCCTCCTCGCGTTGCCCTTTTGTCGAGCCAATCCGCGAAGGCCCGGATGTCTTCCTTCGTGACCGTGCGGCCGTCTTCGTGGCGCAGCAGGTTTTCCAGCAGCACCTTCAGCGAATAAGGCAGTTGCGAAATGCCCGGCAAGGCCGTTCTTCTCCGCGGCCTTGAGCGAATAATAATGATAGGTCTTGGTGCCGACGTGAGTTTCTTGCGGGTTTGAAACTGTCGAGCGATGTCATTTTCTAATTCTCTCCCGCTGCGGCGCCTCGCGCGATCGACATGAGAAAATCATGCCGCTCCGCAGAGTCCCCTCGGGCCCGGCGCACGGTTCGTCAGATGTTCGTTTAT
>CAWFZD010000011.1:0-8099 GCA_963820145.1 uncultured Alphaproteobacteria bacterium | reverse complement strand
GCTCGAATAGGTGGTGTAAATGTAGCCTAAACCGGCCGCCTCACCCGGAGTGCCAAGAAAAGTGCCCTTCTACCTATGGGCCATATAGGCGCATCGGCACTTGTTAAAGTAAATAGCAAACAATAATATCGTAACTATCTGTATTTATAAGGACGTGCGGTTGGCGTAAATGACAATATCCAAATTTTAGGATCGATGTAATTGCTATAATGCTACCGAAAATGTTGTCCTATTTCCTATTAAATATTTCTTTTAAAGTGAATGATGCTGAGCTACCCGGCGCAACCAAATTACCTAGTGGAAGTTGTGTCGCTTCACGAATAACATATTCCGCAAATATTTCCTCCACTGGTGAAAAGTGCTTTAAAGGTTCGATTTTCTTTTGATTTTTTGATTTCTTGACCGTATCTATCGTCACCGGAAATTCGGATTTTGACATGAATTCGACAATGCGAGTCTGTTTCCACTTTTCGCCGAGTTCACCATGGGCCATCGCTTGAAGGAACGAGTCAACCAGTTTGGGTCTCTTACTATGAGGATTCGCCCCTTGGATTTTCTGCCGGTCACGCCCTTTCATCCATTGGTGAAGATCGGAGAAATCCTCCGAATTTTTCAGGACTTCGTCGCTTGCTTCGCTTCCAGCCTTCAAGTCCTTCGGTTCGGCGCTCGTCGCCCCTGGCCTTCTCAAAATCCGCATGCGTTCGCCAAGGGCGGGTGTCGGCACATAGCAGACCTTCGCAGTCGGTCACCTCCACTATCTCTCGTTTCATATCGAAATCAAAATTGACACGGATCAGAGTCGCTTCTTCAACAAGATCGGCGTCTTCGTCGCATTGCTCCCGTAAAGATGTTAGCGACGGTCTGAGACAAAATGTTCCGTAGTTCCGGGTTCGGTAAACCTCTATCCAGTAGTCATTTTCCTTCCACAGACGTTCAATGGGTTCGAAATCCTCGAACTGTGATCTAGTATTATTTTCAAGCTTATGGCCACAACGGGCCATGACCGGTGGTTTGCGTTCACGGTCTTCGTCGCTAAACGGTTCAAGTGTGAGGCAACCTCGGGTTTTTATGAGCAATCCCCTCCCTATGCGGTGTTTTTCTTCCCATATTTCCGGTTTTCCCTCGATTACGTCCCGCCTCTTCGAAAATGCAATGGCGATGGGTCGAGAAACGCTAATGTCTTCAATCGGGACGCTGGACAGAATGCCGTCGGTCGTGACGCTACAGACAACGGCGTCCTCCGGCATCGAGCTTAGAGCTTCCGACACCGCCGCCCGAACGGCGCTCACGATATATGCGCCGATGAAAGGACAGGTGATACCCGAACGGCCAATGTCCTCCATCGTCCCGCTACGGACGTTGAAGGCTCGACGGGCTTTGCGACCCGAAACTCCCTGATCTTGAACGGTCCGCAAATTGCTGACGCCTTGACTAATCCGACCATAGGCCGAATTTCCAACCTCCTTAAAGAGAAGGTCGAGCAGCTTGTTATTTTCCGCCTTCGCCTTACCCCTCTCCGCCGCAATCATTTTCGCAAAATGTTCCATGGGCCTGACGCTGTCCGTCTCCCAATCCACTCGCCAACCTTCTTCCACGAGGATTCTTACGCCCTGGCTCATCGCAACAACCAGTTCGGGTCCGCAACACCATGAAATTCCGCTTAGGGGATAAATCAAACCCCTGTCGCCGGATCGAACCGGCAACGACGGAAATCGGGTGTCTTGCGGGAATTCGAATTTGACACGGGCAAATGTCATGGCCTCGTCGACAACAGCTAACTCGTTAAGTTCGCTGCACATTCTGATGCTTGCCCATTGCGGGATGCGAACGAGCGCTAGCGCCGTCGTATAAGCTCCCTTCAAATCGAGATCATAAAGCGGAACGCCACGGGGAGTCGGTCCAACCCTAAAACATTCGTTCCTTCCGCCGTGGTAACAGTTAGAAGCAAAAGATATTGCCGTTGAAAGACAAGTCAGGTTATGTCGTTTGCCCTTGAATTCGTTCGTAACCGAAGAATTCATCTAAGTCGATGCCTAACTCTTTGATTATTCGAATGATCACGTTCTGACTGACATTGCTCAGCGTTGCGGCGTGCCTTTCTACACCCAGACGCTCTCAAATCAACTTCCAAACATTAATAAAATATTTAGCAGCAATAATTGCGTCTTGCATTGCATATGCCTCATAGAGGCAACGGTTTTCCTCCAATAATAGGTCCATTCTCTCGATTGCGCCCTTCGGTAAGACTATCTTGGGAACGCCAATTGTTTCGCCCAACGCAGCAAGTGGGGAACCCGACGGTGCAAGCAACATTGTGTCGGCAAATGTTATTGACGAATCCAATCCAAATATTCGCATTTTTGTTGCTCTTGTTGTAGTAGCAAACGTCTTACGGACACTATCGACACGCTTTTTGAAAGTGGAAAAATCACGCACCGTGGTTAGATCGGCACGCAAAAAATGGCCCACGACGGCAATCTTAAGCTGCTTGGCTTTTTTCCCTTCAAACATAGATAAATCGATGATACCCGCCTCGAAAGCTTTTGTAACAGCCTGATCAAGAAGGGTTTTCAACGCAACTCGGGTCCTCCTAGACGTTCCTGTCGCATATCGGATAAATCTCACAGACCGCTCGCCTCTCGCATCGAAGGCAGCAATTTGCCATGATAACAATATGTTGTCAGTTGCAGGCAGGCTATCGTCGTAACGGTTGGCCCGAACCCATTCGGCATCAAAACCTATGATGAGATCGAAATGCCCACCCGAAGCGCCTTCCTCCGGTGACCTGATGAAATGACCTTGCTCAGTTAATCTAAACGGTCGATAAGTGATTTTATTCATTTAGCTTATCACAAACCATCGTGAGAACAATTACCATAATCAATGTGCTTTTTTCATCCTTTTATTAGAACAAAACATAATTAAAAACAATATTAGCGATGCTGCCTTCAATCTCCAGGAGTATAGGCCAAAAGAAGTCCCGACGCAACTGCTAACAAAAAAAAATGAAATATCTTTAAATCATGTGTCATCAAAAATTATTGGCAATAGCCTTAGATCATCGACGCTTGCAATCCGTGTGTCGTTCAATGATTTGAGAATATTCCTTCTCGAATTAATTCAGACATTGAACGATAAATATGCGTATGAACTAACGCCCTAATTTGTTCAACGGTCCGAGAATCCACCCGAATGGTAATGAAGTGAGATTTGTTCTCCATAAATAATCCTTTCGTGTTACGTCTCATGTGATTCGCCAGTCAGAATGTAAACGACAAAGGCGACAGTGGTAATGGGTCGTGTTGTCAGGTGTTACCTAATTGTATTAATGCAATTGTAGCACGAACGTGCGAAGAACGTAGTGCGGCATCCAAACTCATTGCCAAAGAGAGCACTTGCGTTTTTTTTCAGCCCTCTGAATCGCCTCCTTTCTCGTTCTAGGGTCAATCCTGGAAATAATCATGGAAATGCCCCTAACCACAAAAAAAGTATACCATGTTGTATCTCAAGAGTCAAGCTTTTGTGTTTCGCTTCCGGCAAACACTTTGTTTTTATATTTTATAAATTGAAATGATTACCTTAGGACCCAAGGGGGTTATGTCCCGTGCTATGCGAAAAACGCAAATGCAATTATCAGGGAAGCCCCTTGGAATCGTCTCGCATTTAGGGGAAAGACGCCGACCAGCGCCGTGTTGGCGGCGGTGGCTAGCGGCGTCGGTGCGAGCGAAACATGTCAATCAAAAGTGGTGCCCTCTGGTCCATCTATGGCCGAAGAGGGGGAAAAGAAGCCCTTAGGCCGCCATCAAACACCCTTCTCGGGCCTCCGTGAGCGTTTGTGGAACCCTTCTCCAGTCGGCTCGTCCATCCCTTGCTTACGAAAGAGCGAGGACAGGTCGGCGGCTACCATCCCCAACAAACTTCATAGGAGTGGTATCGTTCGGCGGGCGTCGTAAGAGCTTCAAGCCATTGGGGCCGCAAGACGTTCATAACGAACGCCGTCAAATAATTTCGATGATAGGCGGGTCGCTGGAGAGTCCTCCAGGCGCTCGCCGCTCGACGAGCCAGCGCTACATCGAGTCGCAATCCTGGAGTTGGTGTATGTGCAAGGCCCTGAAGCAGCCGGATGGTGCGAATCGATGCGGGCCGCCGGGCCGCTGCACTCATCAAGGGTCGAGCGAGAGAGGAAGACGCATGACGCTGGTCAATCGTGCGGGTTTCTTGGCCTCATGCGTTATCGCCATTCTTGGCTTTTTAAGCGCCGCCGCCTCAGCAGCCCAACCCAGCTTTGATTGCTCAAAAGCCTCTACGCTTGACGAAAATGCGATTTGTTCGAATGAAACTCTTGCTGCGATTGATAGAATAGCAGACGGTGGCTACGTTTTTTTGAAATCAATGGTGGGAGCGAGAGACGCAAATGAAATTGATCGGCCGATTATCAGAAAGAGGCAGGCTTGTGGTTCAAATTATAGCTGTATTCTCATCTCTCAGATCGAGGCAATACGTATATTCATGGATCACGGCGCTCCCCTTACTGCTCCAAAGAACTTAGCACTATCTAAAGCCGCCGCCTTAGCGACCCAACCTAGCTTCGAGTGTTCAAAGGCATCTAGGCCAGACGAATATGCCATCTGCTCAAATGAAACTCTTGCTACGATGGATAGAATAGCGAACGATGGTTACGTTTATATGAAATCGACGATGGGCTTAAAAGCAGCCAACAAAATTGATCGTCATATTATAAGAAGGAGGCAGGCTTGTGGTGGTAACTATAGTTGTATTTTAATATCCCAGATCAAGGCAATTGATACATTTATGGGTCACGGTGCTCCGCTCATTGCCCCCAATAACCTGCTACAGTCTCCTGCGAATGCAGGGCCTCAGGTTGGGACGGTCGGACACGAGGATCTTCAGATGATTAAGGAGGGAGGAGTCTATGTAGTTCCTGTGCGTTTTAATGACATGATAACATTAAACGCCATAGTTGATTCCGGAGCTTCTGACGTATCTGTGCCGGCTGACGTCGTCTCCACGTTAGTTCGAACAAATACGATTACAGACGATGATTTTCTTGGGAAGGAAACTTATGTTCTCGCTGACGGATCAAAGGTTCCGTCCGCACGCTTCAGGATTCGTTCGCTCAAGGTTGGATCAGTAACGCTAGAAAATGTCGTGGCGTCCATCGCTCCCCAAGAAGGGCCAATCCTACTTGGCCAGAGTTTTCTTGGACGCTTTAAAAGTTGGTCGGTAGACAATGAGCGACACGTTTTGAAGCTGGATTGATTAACCATTGCATCGAGATGGACGTGCTGAAGGGAAAATCACATGCCTGAATGTCCCATTTGTTCAAGTTCCGTGGAGAGCCCCAAGGAAGCGTGGTCTTTCAGCGGGTATGAGTGTGCAAGGTGTGGTCGATGGTCCATCGGCACGGACCCCGATGGCGTAACTTATTTTTTTTCGAGGAAAATCGGTGATTGGGACCCCGCAGCTGTCCGTCGAAGGTCACGTCTTAGTCACATCCTGAGACGCCAGCAGCCAGTGAGCAATAGTCAATGGACAAAGATACCAATAGAAAACATCGATAGTTGGCATCTTGAAGAACCGCTCCCCCCGCCCTCGGAGCAGGTAGACCAACTCATTATTTTGGTAGGCGAAAATCAGCCTTCGCCAGCGAGAAGTCAGCTACTTTCGCTGCGCCGAAAATTTCAGCCTGGATAGGCGCAACCATAACACGTCCTCCATCTGATGCTGGCCTAAGCTGGTTGCTTGAACAGAAAGCAACCACGGAATTCATCGAAAAGCGAGGCGAACAAAACGGGGCTTTGCTCCTCAGGTTGAGCATGTCGGGATGGCTTCGATACGGAGTTTTAAAACAAGGACTTATAGAAAGTCGCAGGGTTCTGATGGCCATGAAATTTGGTGATGAACAGCTTGATCATGTGGTGAAGTCTTGCTTCAGTCCGGCGGTCAGTCGCACTGGATTTGAACTACGCACGATCGTTCAGAATCAGCCCGCAGGACTCATCGATGACCAACTTCGTGTGGCGCTTCGAACGTCTCGGTTTGTTATCGCTGACCTTACACACGGAAACAATGGGGCCTATTGGGAGGCTGGATTCGCTGAAGGCTTGGGTAGACCCGTAATCTACACATGCCGTCAAGCAGAATGGCGAAAGGGGCAATCGCATTTCGATACCAACCATCTTGTGACCGTCATTTGGGAACCCGCAAATTTGGAAAAAGCCTCCGCCCAGTTGGCGGCGACCATTAGAGCGACGCTGCCGGCAGAGGCTACGATGACGGATTAGTTAGGCGCATCAGCAGACCAACAAACATGGGGACGCTGCGGCCCATCGTGCGAGCCAGAATGAACTGGTGCACGCCTTCCTTCAAACGGAAGGTCTCACCAGGATGCAGCCGCTCGCAACCCAATCTCACATGCCCCAGGCCGCAAGAGCCGCCTCGGCGGCCACCGGCGAGTTTTTGATCCTGTAAACGGTCTGACGGGTCAACTCGGTTTGAGCGGCAATGTCGCTGATCCCTCGATCTTGGGACAGAAGGTTTCTGGCAGCTTGATATTGCTGACGGGAGTAGGACGGCTTCCTACCCTTGTATCGTCCATCCTCGGCGGCTTTGGCGTGCTCAATGCCCGCCCGCTGGGCCTCTTTTGTTACCTCGGCTTGCGCCTGCGCCGTCGCAGCCATGAAGGCGATCAGGGCGTCTCGCACGGCCTGCTGCATCGGGTCCTTCGTCGCCCCGTCGAAAACCATGTTGTTGATGACCGTTCGTACAACCACGCCCCGCCGCATGAACTCCCGGATCGTGTCGGATACGTCGGCATAGTTCCGCCCGAGACGATCCACCCATCGCACAACGAGGGTATCGCCAGCCCTCAAAATGTCGAACAGCCGTTTGCCTTGTGGACGCTCGGCAAGCGGAACATGAACGCCAGAAACGCCTTCGTCGGCGACCACGGAGTCGATTTGGAAGCCTGCGGCCTCCGCATGGCTTCGCTGATGAGCAATTGTTTGATCGGTGGTGGAGACTCGGGCGTAGAAGATGGTCTTCATGGCGGCAGTCCGTCCGTTAGGATCGTGACCGCTGACTTATGTGACCGTTGATCAATTTCAACCCTTGCGGACAGCTTTTCTCGATCTTCGGCGTCGTCCGCTGGGGTATACCCTAACGAACATATGCCCCGTCTCCCGCTCGCCGCATTTCTCGGGCAGTTTCGCTGCCCAAAATCAAATTCCCCATTAGCGGAGCGTAGCCTCATGACCGACGACGCAAACGACGACGTGACCGAACTGGACCACCCCGCCGACTATCAGGACGTGGTGTCTCAGCGAGCCATGGCTTTCTGCCACGTTGCGAAGCTGGCGGACTCGATACGAGACGAGAGCGTCAAGGAAGAGTGCTTGGTCATGCTGAAAAAACTCAACACCAGCATCAAGGCCCCATCCACAGCAGCCGTGGTGTCCATCGAAGGAAGGCAGGGGCAGTCACGTTGACGCCAAGGTCAAAATCGGCCGCATACCGTATCCTAAACGATGCGGGTATGGGCCGCAGTCACTGAAGGCGGGCTAATGGAGCACGAAGGAAGCAGGCTATCCCTTCGGTCTCAATCGTGTTCAGAGCCTCAGCGAGGGCCTCTTCCTCGGTCGGGAACAGATCGTCCCAGACGGTAGAGCCGCCCTCCTGATCGACCACTTCCAGCATCCAGCCTGAGTCGCCCTTGCCCCGATAAATGAGAACCTCGACCGTCATGCCGTCACGGCTGACCTTCTGGCAGAGCCGTGAGTCCTCGATTTCGTAATCTTCCTCGTCCTGCATCTTCGTGGCCTTCGGTGTCGGCAATGCAGTCCAATCTTCTCACACTGTCGCCGCATATCAAGGGCGAACGTCGGGGCCAGAGGAGACGGAGGCGAGCCGATAGCGGATGAGTTGAAACATTCTGTCGGCGAAGATCAACACCCGAACTTGTCACACTGGTGTCACAGCGAGCAGCCTGAGGACGCCGCTTGTAAGGATGAATCCTGCCCGCTAAGCTGGGGATGCGAACAACGGCAAGCGACAGCTAACAGACTGAAAATCAAGGGGAA
>CAWFZD010000010.1:0-76825 GCA_963820145.1 uncultured Alphaproteobacteria bacterium | reverse complement strand
CCAGACGATCGCCCATGGGCGGCGGCGCGTTCGGCTTTCGCGGCGCCGGCAGGGGCTCGGCAGGTTCGGGAGCGGCGAGACAGGCGCGCCAAAACGGCGAGAACACTCTGAACGGCTCGCCGCGCCCGTTTTTCAGCTTTGAGGGTTCGAACAGCAGCGATGCGTTGAAGCTCTGCGCCGCGAGGCCGCGATGGCGCAGCCGCGTTTTGATCTCAGCGTCGCGGCGCGCGGCGTAGGGCTCGTAAAGCCGGTTCCAGAACACCGCGCCGGCGCCGGCCTCGTGGGCGAGCGCCTCGATCGCGGCATCCGCCGGTCCGCGCCGCAGCACGAGAGGCGCGCCCAAGCTTTCGAGGTCGCGGTTCAGCGCCAAGAGCGCGTGATGCAGCCACCAGCGGCTCGCCCCGCCCAAGCGCCAGTCGCCGGGCGTCGCATCATCGAGGATGTAAACGGCGACGACCGGGGCGCCGCGCTCTGCGGCGGCCGTCAAAGCCGGATTGTCGGCGAGACGAAGGTCCTGGCGAAACCAGACGATCGTCGGCGCTTCGCTCACCGCCGCGCATGCCTATAGCCGTAAAAGTAATAGACGACGAGCCCGATCGAGGTCCAGCCGAGCAGCGCGCCCCAGGTAACGAGCGGCAGAAACGCCATCAGCGCGAAGCAGGAGCCGATGCCCGCCACCGGCAACCAGGGGATGCCCGGCGCGCGGAACGGACGGTGCAGGTCGGGATGCCAATGGCGCATGTGCAGCACGGCGCCGCAGACCAGCGCGAAAGCCGCGAGGGTTCCGATGTTGACCATTTTTCCCAACACCTCGATCGGCAGCAGGCCCGCAATGAGCGCCGCAAGGACGCCGACCAGCGACTGGCTCGATCGCCGGCGTGCGCCATGTGGCATGTAACTGCGCGAAGATCGGCGGCAACAGTCCGTCCTGCGCCATCGCGTAGAAGACGCGCGTCTGGCCGAACAGCAGCACCAGCATCGCCGTGGTGAGGCCGGCGAGCGCGCCGAGCTTCACCGCCCAGGCGAGCCAGGCGATGCCGGTGCGGTCCATCGCGACGGCGATGGGGTCCGGCACGCCGAGCTCCTTGTAGGGCACGATGCCGGTCGCGACCGCGGCGACCGCGATATAGAGGATCGTGCAGAGAGTCAGCGAGCCCAACATGCCGATCGGCACGTCGCGCTGCGGCGAATGCGCCTCCTGCGCCGCGGTCGAGACGGCGTCGAAGCCGATATAGGCGAAAAACACGACCGAAGCGCCGGTGACGACGCCGCTCCAGCCGAAATGGCCGAACTCGCCGGTGTTCGGCGGGCATCGAGGGGGACCCAATTGGCGGGGTCGACATGACCGGCGCCAAAGCCGATGACCGCGAGCACGACGCAGACCTTGATCGCGACGATGACGTTGTTGAAGCCGCGCCGATTCCCGCGTGCCGAGCGTCAGCGAGCCGGTGAGCAACGAGCATGACGCCGGCCGCCGGAACGTTGAACAAGCCCGGCTGCGCATGCGGGTCATGCGCGGATGGCTCGGCGAAATAAGCGTTCGATGAATTCGCCGGCACCGCTGATCCCGAAACCTGCGAGCACGCTGCGGAAATAGCCGGCCCAACCGACTGCGACCGTCGCGGCGCCCATGCGCCGTATTCGAGCACGAGATCCCAGCCGATCATCCAGGCGAAAATCTCGCCCAGCGTCGCGTAAGTATAGCTGTAGGTGCTTCCCGAGACGGGGATCAGCGAGGCGAGCTCCGCATAGCACAAGGCGACGATGGCGCAGGCGAGCCGGAGAGCACGAAGGACATCATCACCGCCGGACCGGCGATATCGGCCGCCGCCGTGCCGGTGAGCACGAAAATGCCGGCGCCGATGATGCCGCCGACGCCAAGCGCCATGAGCGAGGGCCAGCCGAGCGTACGCTTCAGCCCGTGATGGTGCGCGGCGTCATTGGCGGCGACGATGCTGGAGACGGTCTTTTTGGTGAGAAAGAGGCTTGTTGAGC
This sequence comes from uncultured Alphaproteobacteria bacterium, assembly GCA_963820145.1. Taxonomy (GTDB): domain Bacteria; phylum Pseudomonadota; class Alphaproteobacteria; order Rhizobiales; family Beijerinckiaceae; genus Methylocystis. Next base: position 74,830 of record CAWFZD010000010.1, on the reverse strand, counting down.
TTTCCGACAAGGCGGCGTCCCTTCGACGATGCGGCGCTAAGCCTCCGCTGTTGAAGCCCGCGATTATGGTTGCGCTGCGGTAAGATACAAGGGAAATCGTCTTAAGGCGTTGCCCGAGGACGACGCCCGCGGGGGAGGCGCGGGCGTCGCCCTCATCCTCACCGGCTGGCGAGGATGGTCACCCTCACGCGGCCGGTTCCCGACTGCACCATCCCGAGCATCGACGCCGCTCCGCGCGAGAGATCGAGGCTGCGTCCGGTCCAGGCCGCCGGACCGCGATCATTGACGCGCACGACGCAGGAACGGCCGTGAAAGGACACCAACAGCCGCGTGCCGAGCGGCAGCGTCCGATGCGCCGCGGTCAGCTCCCATTGTTGGAAGAGTTCGCCGTTGGCGGTGTGCGTATTGGGTTCGTATATTTTCGGGCCGCCGCCGTAGAACGACGCCATGGCCGAAAAGCCGCCTCCGACTGCGTGGGCGTGAGCGCGAGCATATCCGCTATGGCCGCGCCGATGGTAGGGTTGAAAGTAATGCGGCGCATGCGCGTTGCGCGATGAACCTTGATAAACGTCTTCTGAAAAAGATGCTTTGGCTTGAGCCGAAATAGAGCAGAGTCCTATAGCGAGAATTACCGCGTTTAATCTTCTCAACTTGTCACTCCCTTTTGGTCAGACGCAACATCCCCTCCGAAGTGAGGCAGGCGTGCGTTCGACAGCGAATGTCGAACCGTCCGCACGGGATCAATTCGACTTGCGGAGTGTTATGAACGAAATATGACATAATTGAGATGGCTCGAAAGCGACAAATTGCAAGTATTTTATATAATTTGAGTAGAAATAATATTCCGCAGTCGATCGACTCATTAGTTTGGCTGAAGCGCCATTGAGGCAGATCTGGATGAGACTTATTTCGAACTGATCGGCGTAGAATGGCGAACGTGTTTGTAATACTCGATCACCACGAGCGGCTTATTGGTTCCCGTTCCCGGCTGGTCAGGCGCTTTTCGGCAGGACTATTCCCAATTTTGGGGGCGTGATCTTGGGGGCGTGCGCCGCGCGCAATCGCGAGAGGAGGCCAACAAACCTCTCAAATCACATGAGGTATTCTATTCAACTATATGATATTTATCGCTTTATAATTTGAACCTAAGCAGGAGGGTGAGCCTGAACGAGGCCTCCTCCTTGCTCTCAAACCCAGAGAAACCCGCCCGGTCCCTGGGCCGGGCGCGTTCTCGCTCGAGCGCTCGTCGCAGAGCTTCGGCTCTTCCCGCGTCGCCGACCAATGGAGATGTCCAAGCGCCGAAAGCTTCATCGCCTCATATCCCTCGCGCGCCGAGCTGCGCGAGATCGACGCGCTCGCCGAAACTCTGGGCCAGGAACAGACCGCCATGGATCAATCCGGCGCTGTCGATGCCGTGGGCGAGGCCGGGCGAGGCGTGCCATTGCGCGCAAAGCCCCATCTCGCCGATGATGTCGATGGAGAGAAACAGCGCCTCGATCGGAATCATCGGGTCCTGTTCGCCATGCACCAGCAGAATGGCCGGCGCCTTGGCGGCGGCGCCCGGCTGCGTCAGATATGCGGGCAGATCCTCGCCGGCCTGCCGCGGCCCGGTCACCAGAACCCCGGAATAACCGAGGATCGCCCGGACCGCGCGCTTGCGGCGCAGCCCCGCGTGCAACGCCAACATGGTTCCCTGGCTGAAGCCGACGAGGGCCAAGGCGCGTTCGTCGAGCCCGCGTTTTTCGAGTTCCGCGTCGATGAAGGCGTCGAGCGTCGGACGCGCCGCGACGACGCCGCGCCAGCGCTCGTCGGGATCGCGCATCGTCAGCGGAAACCACTGCCGTCCGCCCGGCGACATCGCGCAGCGCTCGGCGGCGTGCGGCGCGACGAAATCGGCGTTCGGCAACAGCATCCGCCACTGCCGGCCGATCTCGATGAGATCGTTGCCGTCGGCGCCGTAGCCGTGCAGGAAAATGACGAGCTGCTTTGCGGCCCCGGACTTCGCCGCAACTCTTGGACCGTCGATCGCCGCCGCCATTTGCTTAGCCCTTCGTTTGCTCGCCTGCGAAGTGAACCGCTTTTGCGAAAGCGGGTTTCGAAGGTTTCGCGACGAAGGTCAAGTAGGGCGGCGCGTCACCCGCCGTCCGGCGCCGGCGCCGCGTCAATCACCGGGGGCGGTTTGTAGGATTGCACGATCGGCGGCGCCTCCGCGTTCGGGAAGGTCGAGGCCGAAGCCTGCGGCGGCTTCTCCGTCAGGGCCGGCTTTTCGGCGACGGCGGGCCTTTCAACCGGAACCGGAGTTCGGCGGCGGCGCCTTGGCCGCAGCGGGCGGCTCCGGCGCTTTGGACGCGAGCGGCGCCGGCTTCGGCGGCTGCGGCGCGACGCTCTTCGCCGAGGGCGGCGCGACGATGGCGCGATGAGAACCGCCCGCGGAGGGCGCAAACGCTGGTTTTTCGAGCGTCGCGAGCGGTTTCGCCGGCGGATGGCGCGGCGGCCCGGACGGCTTCGGCGCGGGTTTGGACGATCCGCCCAGCGGCGGGTCGAGCGTGACGATCTCAGGCTCCTTGGAGGTGGTTTTGCGCTTCGCGGGCGGAGGCGGCGGCGCGCCGAACACGGGCTCGTCGCTTTGCGGCGGGGCCCTGCGACAACGGGCGGGCGATGTGGATCCGCGCCCTGCGGACCGTCCGGCCCGAGCCGACGCGGCCCGAGGTCCGGGCTCGGGGGATCGCCGCGGTCAGGTCGCGAGCGCCAGCGCGGGTCTTCGTTCGGGCCGCGATCCGCGAAGCGTTCGCCAGGTTCGCCGGAGCGCAAACGCTGCGCCTCCAGCACGCGCGCGCTATACGGGTCCATGGCGAAGCGAACGCGGCGGCCTTCGGCGTCGACGCCGAAGGCGATGATCGCATCCCCGTCGAACCGCAGCGGTCCGATCAGGCGGTAGCCTTCCTGCGCCAGCCGCGCCGAGATTCTCGCGCGGCGCGCCAGGACCGTCGCGCCAATAGGGCGGGCGGGAGGCGTAGGGACGGTACGAGGGCTCGCCATAGATGCGATAGTCCTGGTCGCGATAGTCTTGGTCGCGATAGTCCTGGTCGCGATAGACTTGCGCCGCGGCGGGAGCGCCGGCGGAGCAAAGAAGCGCCAGCACGGCCAGAGCAAATTCCGAAAAAGCTGAGAGACTTTTTCGATCAGAATGCGCTCTGGCATTTTTATTTTGGAGCGATTTCTTATCGACCGCATGAGTTCATCCGGTCGGAAAGCGCTCCGAGCGCGAAAGCCCGGCGCGAAAACGGAACATCATTTTTTGGCTCCTCATGCCTTATCCTCGCGGGTTAAAATCTCTTTGCTTAATAAGGCCGTCTTACGGCCAAAGCGGCGCTCTTGCGCGGCGGCGAAGGTGAAAATTGGGGCGGCTAAAAACTTACGCGAGGCTCACTCCGAGGCTCCCCCAGCTTTCGGGCCGCAAATCATTGTGCCGCAGCCTTGGCCCACCGTCGGACGACCGAAGGTGATGATGAGGTCATGCGTCCGGGTGCGTCCCGCCGCGAACAAGGGGCTGGAACCGGCGTTTGCTCTGGCGCCCATGATTTGAGTGATTTCGGGGGGGTATATCCTTGTTTACAGAGCTTGTCGCGTTCGTCCTGAAGCTCCGCGGCGCTACGACTCTCCGCCCCTAGCTGGCGCGGCTCTTGCCAGAGCGGAGGGTTCGTCCTATCGCAAGCGACCAAGAAAGATCAGACGAGGCGGCGGATGCGACGCGCGACCAGGTCGCGGCGGATGGCGCTCTGGGCCCTCGCCAAGGAGACGACGCAATGCCAGCTTCAATCGGCCGCGATCCGCTGCTGCCCAAGGCGCAGGGCCTTTACGATCCGGCGCAGGAGCATGATTCCTGCGGCGTCGGCTTCGTCGCCAATCTGCACAACGCGGCGAGCCACGAGATCGTCGAGATGGGCCTGCAGATCCTGCTCAATCTCGACCATCGCGGCGCCGTCGGCGCCGACCCCAAGCTCGGTGACGGCTGCGGCGTTCTGGTGCAGATTCCGCATGAGTTTTTTGCGCAGGAAGCCGCGAAGATAGGCATCGCGCTACCGGCGGCCGGCGAATATGCGATCGGACAGTTCTTCCTCCCGCGCGATCCTGAGGTGCGCGCGAGAGCGCGGGCGATCGTCGAGACCTCGATCAAGGCCGAAAAACTGAGATTTCTGCGGCTGGCGCGATCTGCCGGTGGACTCGAGCGATCTTGGCGCCGCGGTGCGCGAGGTGGAGCCGTTCCACGCGCAGATCTTCGTTGCGGCCGCCGACGGCCTCAAGGATCAGGATGAGTTCGAGCGCCGCCTCTATCTTGCGCGCAAGACCTCGTCGAACGAGATCTGATGCGCTCGGACCCACCGGCCGCGAGCACTATTCGGTGTCCTTCTCGTCGCGCACCATCGTCTACAAGGGCATGGTGCTGGTCAGCCAGCTCGGCGACTATTTCCTCGATCTGAAGGACGAGCGCTTCGTCTCGGCGCTGGCTTTGGTGCATCAGCGCTTCGCGACCAACACGTTCCCCTCCTGGCGGCTCGCGCATCCGTATCGCTTCGTCGCCCATAACGGCGAGATCAACACGCTGCGCGGCAATCTGAACTGGATGGCGGCGCGGCAGGCGTCGGTTTCGTCGCCGCTGTTCGACGGCAACATCAGCAAGCTTTGGCCGATCTCCTATGAAGGCCAGTCCGACACCGCCTGTTTCGACAATGCGCTCGAGTTCCTGATGCGCGGCGGCTATTCGATGGCGCACGCCATCATGATGCTGATCCCGGAGGCCTGGTCCGGCAATCCGCTGATGGACGAGCAGCGCAAGGCCTTCTACGAGTACCACGCCGCGCTGATGGAGCCCTGGGACGGGCCGGCGGCGATCGCCTTCACCGACGGGCGCCAGATCGGCGCGACGCTCGACCGCAACGGCCTGCGTCCGGCGCGCTATCTCGTCACCGACGACGGGCTCGTGGTCATGGCCTCGGAGATGGGCGTTCTGCCGATCCCGGAGGAGAAGATCGTCTCCAAATGGCGTCTGCAGCCCGGCAAGATGCTGCTCGTCGATCTCGAAAAGGGCTGCATCGTCTCCGACGACGAGATCAAGCGCGAGCTGACCTCGCGCGCACCCCTACCGCGAATGGCTGGCGCGCACGCAAATCCAGCTCGAGGACCTGAAGCCGGTCGAAGCCGGGGCGGGGCGCCTGCGACGTGTCGCTGCTCGATCGCCAGCAGGCTTTCGGCTACACCCAGGAAGACCTCGACCTCTTGATCTATCCGATGGCCGTGACGGGTCAGGAGGCGATCGGGTCGATGGGCGCGGACACGCCGATTTCGGCGCTCTCCAGCAAGGAGAAGCTGCTCTACACCTATTTCAAGCAGAACTTCGCGCAGGTGACCAATCCGCCGATCGACCCGATCCGCGAAGAACTGGTCATGAGCCTCGTCTCCTTCATCGGGCCGCGCCCCAACATCCTGGATCACGAGGGTTCGGCCAAGAAGAAGCGGCTCGAGGTGCGCCAGCCGATCCTGACCTCGGGGGATCTCGAAAAAATCCGCCGCATCGGCGCCTTCGAAGACAGTTTCGACACCAAGACGCTCGACACGACCTATGACGCGGCCGAGGGCGAGGGCGGCATGGAAAACGCGCTGACGCGGCTTTGCGCGCGCGCCGAGGACGCGGTTTCCTCGCGCTACAACATCATCATCCTGTCCGACCGCCGGGTCGGCCCGGACCGCATTCCATTGCCCGCGCTGCTCGCCACCGCCGCCGTGCATCATCATCTGATCCGCAAGGGGCTGCGCACGTCGGTCGGGCTCGTCGTCGAGACCGGGGAGGCGCGCGAGGTGCACCACTTCGCCTGTCTCGCCGGCTACGGCGCCGAGGCGATCAACCCCTATCTCGCCTTCGAGACCATCGCCGGTTCGCTGCAGCACCTGCCGCGCGACATCGACGCCGAGACGGCGATCAAGCGCTACATCAAGGCTGTCGACAAGGGACTGCTCAAGGTCATGTCCAAGATGGGCATTTCGACCTATCAATCCTATTGCGGCGCGCAGATCTTCGACGCGGTCGGCCTCGCGCAGGGCTTCGTCGACCAATATTTCGCCGGCACGACCACGCGCGTCGAAGGCGTCGGCCTCGCCGAAATCGCCTGGGAGACGACGCGCAGGCATCGGCTCGCCTTCGGCGACGCGCCGATCTATCGCGAGGCGCTGGATGTGGGCGGCGACTACGCCTTCCGCCTGCGCGGCGAAACGCACAGCTGGACGCCGCAGACCATCTCCTTGCTGCAGCACGCGGTGCGCGGCGAGTCGCGCGACCAGTATCGCGCCTACGCCAAATTGCTGAACGAGCAGGAGGAGAACCCGCTCAACCTGCGCGGCCTGTTCCGCATCAAGACCGCCGAGGAGGACGGCCGCGCGAGGGTTCCGCTGGAGGAGGTCGAGTCGGCGAAAGAGATCGTCAAACGCTTCGCCACCGGCGCCATGTCGTTCGGATCCATCTCACGCGAGGCCCATACGACGCTCGCCGTCGCCATGAACCGCATCGGCGGCAAGTCCAACACGGGCGAGGGCGGCGAGGAGCCGGACCGCTTCAAGCCGGAGCCGAACGGCGACAGCAAACGCAGCGCGATCAAGCAGGTGGCGTCGGGCCGCTTCGGCGTCACGGCGGAATATCTCGTCAACGCCGACATGATCCAGATCAAGATGGCGCAGGGCGCAAAGCCCGGCGAAGGCGGCCAATTGCCCGGCGACAAGGTCGACGCGGTGATCGCCAAGGTGCGCCATTCGACGCCGGGCGTCGGGCTGATCTCGCCGCCGCCGCACCATGACATCTATTCCATCGAAGATTTGGCGCAGCTGATCTTCGACCTAAAGAACGTCAACCCCAAAGCCGACGTTTCGGTGAAACTCGTCTCCGAGGTCGGGGTCGGGACGGTCGCCGCCGGCGTCTCCAAGGGCAGGGCGGATCACGTCACGATCTCGGGCTTTGAGGGCGGCACCGGCGCCTCGCCCTTGACCTCCATCAAACATGCGGGCAGCCCGTGGGAGATCGGCCTCGCCGAGACGCATCAGACGCTGGTGCTGAACGATCTGCGTTCGCGCATCGCGGTGCAGGTCGACGGCGGTCTGCGCACCGGGCGCGACGTCGTGGTCGGCGCGCTGCTTGGCGCCGACGAATTCGGCTTCGCCACCGCGCCGCTGATCGCCGCCGGCTGCATCATGATGCGCAAATGCCATCTCAACACCTGCCCGGTCGGCGTCGCGACGCAGGACCCGGTGCTGCGCAAGCGCTTCGTCGGCCAGCCCGAGCATGTCATCAACTTTTTCTTCTTCGTCGCCGAGGAAGTGCGCGAGCTGATGGCGGCGATGGGCTATCGCAACTTCGACGAGCTGATCGGCCAGCCGCAGATGCTCGACAAGGAGAGGCGCTCGCGCATTGGAAGGCGAAGGGCTCGACTTCGCGAAGCTGTTCCACAAGCCTCGAGGCGAGGCCGAGGTGATCCGCCACAGCATGCGCCAGGATCACGGCCTCGACAAAGTCCTGGACGTCGCGCTGATCGAAAAGGCGCGCGCATCAATCGACGGCGGCGCCAAAACCTCGATCGAATCGCCGATCCGCAACGTCAACCGCACCGTCGGCGCGATGCTGTCGGGAGAAATCGCCAAGGAATATGGCCACGCCGGCCTGCCCGAGGACACGATCGACATCCGCCTCTTCGGCACGGCGGGGCAGAGCTTTGGCGCCTTCCTCGCGCGCGGCGTCACGCTGCGGCTCGAGGGCGAGGCCAACGACTATGTCGGCAAGGGCCTCTCGGGCGGAAAAATCGCCATCTATCCCTCGCCCGACGCGAAGAACATCACGCCGCATCAGTCGATCATCGTCGGCAACACCGTGCTCTACGGAGCCATCGCAGGGGAATGCTATTTCCGCGGCGTCGCCGGCGAGCGCTTCGCCGTGCGCAATTCCGGCGCGATCGCGGTCGTTGAAGGCGCCGGCGACCATGGCTGTGAATATATGACCGGCGGCGTCGTCGTCGTGCTCGGCCCGACGGGTCGCAATTTCGCCGCCGGCATGTCGGGCGGCGTCGCCTATGTGCTCGACGAGGACGGCGCCTTCAAGGATCGCTGCAACCTCGCGATGGTCGATCTGGAGCCGGTGCCCGAGGAAGAGACCGCCATGACCGAGGCCTTCCACCAGTCCTGCGATCTCGAAACGCATGGGCGGGTCCACGTCATGGACGACATGACGCGCTTTGACGCCGAGCGCCTGCGCCAGCTCATCGCCAATCACGCGCGCTATACGGGCTCGACAAGGGCGCGCGAGATTTTGGAGAATTGGGAGACGACGCGCCCGAAATTCCGCAAGGTGATGCCGGTGGAATATCGTAGAGCGCTGACCGAGCTGATGGCCAAGGGCAAGCCGGCGCGGCTGGAGCCCGTGGGGGAGTGAACCGCCTGGCCTGAATATGGCGGACGATGGCTGCCGCGTGATAACTGAAAAATCGGACGACGAACCTCGCCGCTGCGCGGCGGTTGACGTTGCGCCTCAAACATAGGGATTAACGATCCTCAATCCACCAAGCGCCTGTCCGGCATGCATGTCTTCCGTATAGAGCTTGCGGCAACCCGGGAGCTGCGCCGCCGCGACGATCATCGCGTCGTAAATCGCGAAATTATGGCGCTGAGCCAAAGCGACGCCGCGATCGTGAACTTCCAGCGTCAAAGGCGCGACGGTGAGGGAGTTCTTGAACGTCGTCGTCATTTCATCGACCTTGTCCCATGAGACGCCGAATCTGCGGCGGGCGACGCTGACAAATTCGTTCAGCACCTGCACACTCACGACGCCGCCTCCGACCAACAGGTTTTCCGATATTTGCGCTTTGTCGCCGTCGCCCGAGATCAAGTAAAGCAAGACATTCGTATCGAAAAATCGTTCAGTCTCCGTCATAGGCGTCGTCGCGTTTAAACTTGTAGTCGGCGGGAACGACGCCGCGCAATTCTCGCAGCTTAGCCAATTGCTCGCTCCTCAATTTCTTTCTCTCCGCCTCACCCGAATGTTCGATCTTTAGCATTAGGGAGACTTCGTCGCCCTCCTTGACGCCAAGCTCCTCGACCAATTCGGCGGGCAGACGGACCACGAGGCTCTCGCCCCATCTCGCAACGCGCATGAGGGCTCCGTTATTGCATTTGCCCAAGGCCTATCTTAATCCTCCCGGGCTCGACGTTCAAACGCGCCCGCGCGTAGCTTGACGACGCGCCAAACGCCTTTACAAGACCGAATGACGCGCGCGGGCGGTCCGGCAGCCTCCCGCTCCAAGGGGCATGCGGCGAAAGGTGTGTCGCAATTATGGGCAAGGTGACGGGTTTTCTCGAGATCGATCGGCAGGACCGCAAATACAAGCCGGCGGCGGATCGAATCCGCCACTACAACGAGTTCATCATCCCGCTGACCGAGGAGGCGACCCGCGCTCAGGCGGCGCGCTGCATGAATTGCGGCATCCCGTTCTGTCACAACGGCTGCCCGGTCAATAATCAGATCCCCGATTGGAACGACCTCGTCTATGACGGCGACTGGCGCGGAGGCGGCGCGCAATCTCCACTCCACCAATAATTTTCCTGAATTCACCGGCCGGGTTTGTCCGGCGCCTTGCGAGGCGGCCTGCACTCTCAACCTCACCGACGAGCCGGTGACCATCAAGTCGATCGAATGCGCGATCATCGACCGCGCCTTCGCCAGAGGGCTGGGTCCAGCCCGGAGCCGCCCGACGCGCAAGACCGGCAAACCGGTCGCGATCGATCGGCTCGGGTCCCGCAGGGCTCGCCTGCGCGCAGCAGCTCGCGCGCGTCGGCCATTAGGTTCATGTCTACGAAAAGCACGCCAAGGCCGGCGGCCTGCTGCGCTACGGCATTCCCGACTTCAAGATGGAAAAGCTTCATGATCGACCGCCGCATCGCGCAGATGGAGGCGGAAGGTGTGCGTGTTCCATTACGGCGTCAATGTCGGCGTCGACTCGCGCCACCGATCCTCGCCGGCGCCTACGATGCCGTGGTGCTGGCCGGCGGCGCGGAGACCCCGCGCGACCTTTCCATGCCCGGCCGCGATCTCGCCGGCATCCATTTCGCGATGGAATTTCTGCCGCAGCAGAATCGCCGGGTCAGCCAGCGAGCCGTCAGCACCAACGAGCCGATCCTGGCGTCCGGCAAACATGTCGTCGTCATCGGCGGCGGCGACACCGGTTCGGACTGCATCGGCACCTCGATGCGGCAGGGCGCGCTGTCGATTACGCATTTCGAAATCATGCCGAAGCCGCCGGAAAAGGAGAACAAGTCGCTGACATGGCCGGATTGGCCGCTGAAACTGCGCACCTCGTCCAGTCGCATGAGGAAGGCGCGGAGCGGGATTTCGCGGTGGTGACGCGGGATTCTACGGCGAGACGGCGAGTCACGGGACTGCGCTGCGTCCGGTCGACGAGAATTTGCAGGCGATTCCGGGCAGCGATTTCATGTTCCAGGCGGATCTGGTGCTGCTGGCGATGGGCTTCGTCGCGCCCGCATGAAGGCTTGCTGGAGGAGCTCGGCGTCGCCCTCGATCCGCGCGGCAATGTCACGGCCGACACGAACGCTACCGCACTTCGCTGCGACAAGATCTTCGCCTGCGGCGACATGCGGCGCGGCCAATCGCTGGTCGTGTGGGCGATCCGCGAAGGCCGCCAAGCCGCCCGTCGCGTCGACCTGTTCCTGATGGGCGAAACAAGACTGCCAAGGTGAGGGAAATGCCGGCTGCTAGCTCCTGGTACTGCGAAAATATCGTCTTCGGCCCTTGTTCCTACGTGCTCTTGTTGCTGCCTCTCGCGGGCGCCTTTTCTTCGGGCGCGAGAAAAAGCGGCTGGCCTGGATCCTGATCTGGTGCCTGGATCCTGATCCAGGTTCCGCTGTCTTACGTGAATTTTGTGGTCGTCAATTGCTTCGGCGACGCGCCCGCGTCGGCCACTGAGCCGGGCGAGGTCGCCCCAACTCCGAATGAGCAGGCGCCTCAGCCGCAAGAGGCGCCGCAGAAATGATGAAGTCCCTGAGCAGTCCGGCGGCTTAAAATAGAGAGTTATGTATAGCCAATCGGAATGATCGGTATGGCTGAAAAAGACTCAGAGAATTTGGAAACTGAACAACCCGATGTCGAGGATTGCCCGGCATCGGCAGACGCGCGAAGCTTAGTAGAAAGGAAAATTCCTGCCGACCTACTCGAAAAATTTGAAATATACAGTTATAGGAACGCGTCAGTTATCCTTTCTGAGGTGCGAGAAACTGAATTTTCGGAAATTTGCGAAGCGTTGAGGCAGTTTAAAGTTACAACCGCGATGCTAAAGAAAGCTGGTGGAAACGAGTCCGAAATCCCAAGAGAGTTTTCAAAATCTCTTCGACCTTTGGGCTGGCACGAAACGATTGTACAGGCAGACCTGCTAGTTACGCTCAAATGGCGTGAGCCAAAAAGCGACAGGAAGAAGGGCGTTTCTGATTGGCCGTCGCCCTAATCACTCTGCTGCGACAGTTGTTCTCGAGTGGTTGGCGTAAGTGGCCCATGTTGGGACGTAGCTCTCGTCCGCCTGATTTCCCCAAACCGTCCAATTCGCACGCGCGCCCCGCGCAAACATTTCAAGATAAGGGCCACTGGAACAGCGCTCGATAAGATCATACTGTTCATCAGGCTTTCGGGAGTGTTCACGCTTACGGCTACCTATATAATTGACTTGAGTGCGGCCAGGCTGCAGCGTGCGGGCGTTCTTGCCTCGGGCGCCAAAAGAAGCAACTCCGTCACGTTGCGAAAGTAAAACCCTACTCCGCGTCCGTCGGAGCCGCCGTCCTTCCGGAGTTTATGCCAAACGATATTCGCCTTATAGGTGAAGCCCCATTCCGCTATTACGCGCAACCCGTCGGGCAGCAAAGCGTTAGGCACCCACAAATAGAGATGCGCGGTTTCGGCGCACACGCGCGAAACTGGCAACATGGCGATTGTGTCAAGCGACATCGTTCCATAGCGGCTCAAGCGCTTATGCTCTGGCGCGACCTTTCCTGTCGAATTTTGAAAACGCCACGGGGGATCCGCGAGCACGGCCGAATCTTCTTCGCCCGGCAAATTCCAGCAAGTCCGGCTCAGCACTCATGATCGCTCCAACGAATCGCTTTCATTATATCTCACTGTTCTTCAAATGTTCTAACATGAATAAAAGCTGCATCCAAGTATTAAGATGGTCTCGGGACGCTCTTGGAGCATGTTCCGAATAAGTTGAATGAACAGCGCGAGAAGGCGCCCTCGTTCGTCGGGCGCCTCCAGGTCGTCATAAAATCCATGCCGGACTACAGCACATTCACAGTCGCGCCGACCCTGACGCGATTGAAGAGGTCCTCGACATCCGCATTCAGCATTCTGATGCAGCCGGAGGAGACGGCCTCGCCGATCGTCCAGGGCTCGTTCGAACCGTGGATGCGAAAGCCTGTGTCGTGGTCGCCGGCATAGAGATACATGGCGCGCGCGCCGAGCGGATTTTCCTCGCCGCCGACCATGTGCCGCGGCAGGTCGGGACGGCGTTTCAGCATCGCCGCCGGGGGCGTCCAATCCGGCCAGGCCTGCTTGCGGCCGATATGCGTGCGCCCGTGCCACAGGAAGCCTTCGCGTCCGACGCCGACGGCGTAGCGCAAGGCGGTTCCGTTCGGCAGCGAGAGGTAGAGCGCGCGCTCGGCGGTGTCGATCGTGATCTCGCCCGGGCGCGCTCGCGTCGGATCGTCAACGAGTTCGCGCGTGGTCTTGGGATATTCGCGCGCCGGCTGCGCCTCTTGCGGGGCGAGTTCTTCGCGCGGATCGGACTGACCGCTGAAAAGGGCGAGAAAGCCGCGGTCGTCGGCCCTGACCGGCGACGCGACCCAAAGAAGGCAAGCTGCTAAAAACAAAACTTTCGAACGCGCCATGATCGCCTCCAACGCCTGCCGCCCTGCGAAGCGGCGACTGGAGCGATAATGCGCAAAGCCAAGTTTTCGTTCCGAGAAATTATGGCATAAAATTGCTTCAATTAAGGAACGGTCTTGGCGGACCGCGCGAAATCGTCCGCGCGTCCGGGGCGGGCCGGCTGGTCTCCGCCTTCGACGAAAACATGCTGCGCCAGAGCCCGCTGCGCCGAGCCGTCATCTTCGCCGGGCGGTCGGCGGCGGGCGAGCTCCTCCGCCTCGGAGCGCGTTCGGGTCAGCGGTTGCAGAGGGCCCACGGCCGCGCGCTCCTTCGGCAGGCTGGGAGCGACGCGCATCGGCTCGACGCCCGGGACGCGAAACACCGTCGGCGCCGGCGGCGGCGCAGGCGGGGGCGCTTCCTGCGGCGCTTCGGACGTCGGCTTGGCGGGTTGGGCTACGGCGGGCCGCTCGCGCGCCTCAAAGACCCGCTTGATCTCGCCCTCCACGAAATGCGCCAATTTGCGCGCGCCCGAGTCGGTGAAATGCACGCCGTCCTGCGCGCGCAGCTTGACGATTTCGCCGTTCATGTCGGGGCCGAACGCGCTGTATTGCCCGTGTTCGTCAGCGAATTTGTCCCATATGTCGACATAGATCGCGCCGGTCTTGGCGGCGACGTCGCGATAGACCCCGTTCATCTGCGCCATGTCGGCCGAAAAGCGCTCCGATTTCATCACCGGCAGACCGACGATGATGAAGGGAATGTTCTTCTCCTTGAACGCCGATGCGACCGCTTCGACCCGCGCGGCGTAGAGTTCGCGCCAGCGCGGCGTCAGCGGCTCGACGCTTTGTGCGCCGTCCATCAGAGGTTGGCGATCATTGCTGCCGACCATCAGCAGCGCGACATTGGGCGGCGGCGTCTGCGCGGCGATTTCGCGCGCGGCCTTGCCCCAATCATAGAAATCGTCGCGAACGAGGCCGGAATCTTCCTTGCCTTTGTGCAACACGCCGATTTGCGGCGTAGATTCAAGGGCTTCGTCGAGGCCCGCCGCAAGCCGCTGCGCGAGGGTGTCGCCAATGACGGCGACGAAGAAATTTTCGGTCCCCGGCGGCTTTTTGGCGGCCTTTGCGCTTTCGGGCGCTGCGTGCTGCGAGTGCATCACATGCGCGGCGGCGGGACGCGAGATCGTCTGCGGGCGTGAAGCGCTGTGCGGGGTGTAGCGTCGCCCTTGGCTTTGGGCGCTTTCGCGATAGTCTTCGTCGCGCGCGGGCGGTTCGCGATAGTATTCGCGTCCGCCGCCGCCGTTCCATCGCTCTCGCGGCGCTGGCGAGCGCTCGCGGAAGCGGCGGCCGGCATTTTGGCTCCGCCCACCGCCCCCGAAAATGCCGTCGAAAAATTCCGAAAACGGGTTCTGCGCATAGGAAGGGTCCGGCGTCGCGACAAGGAGCGCGCAGAGAACCCCCGCGAAGCGGAGCATAGGGATCAACTGTGCAGCATAGCCGGAGCGCATGACACGACAATAACCGATTGAGCCGCATTTTTGAAGCTGCCGCGCGTCGGCCCGGCTTCATGTGATGAAACTCTGATGAATGAGCTTATTTAAGGTCTAGTGCGAGCTGCATTTCACTCACAATCAGACAAATAAAACGTATTATACCGCTTAGTCTAAGCATTAATGTAGCTTAAGCCAAAGATTTCGATGATTATTACTATTAAACGGCAGCCTTGGCGCGGCTGAATAAAATTCATAACCATCAAAGACTACGCCGCAACATCTGGTTATCTCATTAGTTTTTCAAGATCAAGCGTGCGGCGCACTCACGGTGCGGCGACGCTCTAAAAGGAGGAAACTAATGAGATACACCGCAGTCGCCTTCTTCGCGTCATTGGCTTTCGCCGCGGCGCCCGCTCTTGCGCAGAGCACGAACGACCAGTCCTCCACAAATCAAAACCAGAACAATAGGACCGGCGCCAAGCAGATGGGGAACGGCGCCAATCAGGGAATCAAAATCTCGGTGAAGAACCTCAGCCGGAGTCAAATCAAAAAAGTGCAGACGGCGCTGGACAACGCCGGCTTCGACGTCGGCGGCGTCGACGGCAAATGGGGCGCGAAGTCGCGCTCGGCGCTCACGAATTTCGAAAAGAGCAAGAACCTGCCCACGAGCCGCAGGCTCAGCCAGGACGCGCTCAACGACCTTGGTCTAAACGCCAATCAGTTCACCAAGGGCTACTATGGCTCGTCGAAAGGCTCGTCCGGGGAATAGTCGAAGTTAGAGCGCGCCCAAACCAACTCTGTGGCGATCCCGCCGAGCGTCAGGCAGGGATCGCCTTTATAT
This sequence comes from uncultured Alphaproteobacteria bacterium, assembly GCA_963820145.1. Taxonomy (GTDB): domain Bacteria; phylum Pseudomonadota; class Alphaproteobacteria; order Rhizobiales; family Beijerinckiaceae; genus Methylocystis. The sequence goes on along the minus strand of CAWFZD010000010.1, from coordinate 59,542 downwards.
TTGCTCGCATCGCCTCGCTCCCGAGCGCGCTTTGACGCGCTACAGCTTGCATCGGCGTCGACCACGACCTATGCTGCGTAGCAACATGCCCTGTGCAAAATATATGTCGTTAGATTGTATCACGGTCTCGACCTTGACTGGAGCAGACGTCATTCGTGTCGTGTTTCAGTTGGAAAGGTGTGCTTGATCCACCGGTTTGTTCTCCTTGCATTTGGCTTTTGGCAAGGCCGTTCGCGCGCAACCGCTTGGCTGCTCTCGCTGGGCTTCTTTGGCTGCTTGGTCGCAAACACAATCGTCGCGCTCGCCGTGAACCGGTGGAGCAAGAGTTTTTTCGACGCGCTGCAAAGTCGCGAATCCGACGGCATCATTCAAAGCATCTTCCAGTTGGCGATCCTTGGCGCGGTGACAGCCGTCGCCGCGATCGCAACGCTTCAATTCAGGATGCGCCTTCAGGTCGGCTGGCGTCTTTGGCTGACTTCCAATCTTGTCGAACGCTGGCTGCAAAAAGGATCGAGCCGAGAGCGCGCGATCTCGCATTCGATCGACAATCCCGAGGCTCGAATTGCGGAGGACGGGCGACTGGCGGTGGACCTGTTCGTCGATCTCGCCGGCGGGATCATCAATATTTTTCTCGTTTCGACCTCTTTCATCATCGTGCTGTGGCGCGTCGGCGGGTCGTATAGAGTTTTCGACGTGACGGTTCCTGGCTTCCTCGTCGTCGGGGTCGTGCTTTACACCAGCCTCACGTCGCTCGGCATGTGGATATTGGGTCGTCCGCTCGTCGCGAGCGTCGAAGAGAAAGCCGCCGCCGAAGGAGACTTTCGCTACGCCCTGACGACGGTCAGAGACGAACTCGAAAAGACCGACGGGATTGACGACAACCGCACGGACTTTCGTGGCTATATCAGGCGTCTCGCGCGCAAATGGGCGTTCGTGATCGAGGGGCAGACGAGGATCATCTTTCTGACCAGCGCCAATAATCTTCTGGCGCCTGCGGTTCCGCTCGTGCTGGGCGCCCCCAAATATCTGGCGGGCGAAATGTCGCTCGGCGATCTCATGCAGGCGGCGGCGGCGTTCTTACAGGTTCAGCTCTCTTTGAACTGGCTCGCCGACAACGCCTTGAGCCTCGCGAACTGGTCGGCCTCCGCGCGGCGCGTCGCGGTTTTGGATTTGGCCATGGAAGATCGCGAGACCGCGACCGATTACAAGAATGTCCTGGTGTTCCCAAAGGACGGCGAGGCGATCAAGGCGCCGGCCATTCGAAGCAAACTCCAACCGGACGCCAGTGCGCCTTAGGTTGGTTTGACGGTCGCTGAATTATATTTTCAATATAGGATTTACAGCCTTGAACTATGTGAGCACAGCTGCTAAATATATTTTGTCGATAAACGGCTAGAGAGTTTCGCGTCGCGCAGAAAAATTCGCGCCAAGCCGAGACTTCATCTCACCTGAAAATATGCGATTTCGACGGCCTGCATTGACGGGCGAGCAGCACTATCGTGAAAGACTTATCTATGACTACTGGAACCGTGAAATGGTTCAACGCCCAAAAAGGGTTTGGCTTCATCGCGCCGGATAATGGCGGGAGTGACGCCTTCGTCCACATCAGCGCGGTTGAACGCGCCGGCCGTAATGATTTGCGTGAAGGCGACAAAGTGAGTTTCGAACTCGTCGCCGACCGCAAGAGCGGCAAGATGTCGGCAGACAGCCTCAAGATCCTGGATTGAGCGGAGGGCGGGAGCGCAGCTCCTGCAGGACGCATTGATCGGCGTAGGTCGGCCCGGATTTAACGACGATCTTGAGTAATCCATGCCGTGGCGCGCCTCTGAAGAGGCGCTTTTGAAGGCCCCGCTCCCGAGGTGGGGCCTTTATTTTTCCGACCGCAAAAGGAGGGCAGCATGAGTAAGGCGCAAAAACGCGGCAATAGGGAAGTCAAGAAGCCGAAGAAGATACGGGAGCAGCCGGTTGTCGCCTCTGGATTGACCAAGGGGCTGTTGGAGCCGATCGGCAGTCAGAAAAAGAAACACTAGAGCGATTTCGGCAAAAAGTTGATAGACTTTTTCGATCAGAATTTGCTCCAGTATTTTGATTTTGGAGTGATTTCTCATCGCTCGAATGAGTCCATTCGGTCGGAAAGCGCTCTAAGAGATATCGATCCTGCAGAAGGTTTGACGCCTGTCGGCGCGAAGCCCATCGCAAATCTCCGTCTGGTGAAGAACAGCGTCATGGCGTTGAAATGAGCAAAACAAAGAGCCGAGCAGCAAAACCGGCGACCGGTTGCGAAGTGATTCACGCACGGCAGGACGCTGCTCGCCACTATCTGGAATATCAGAAGCGCAGCAATAATTGGAAGCCGCTCCCCGCTTCTAGGCCCATTCGGTTGATGGAGCTTCGCGCCAATACGTGCCGCTGGCCGGTCGATGATCCACATCCTTCGGAATCGCAACGCTTTTGCGGGTGCGCGTGCCCGTCGGAAGTCGCCTACTGCGCCACGCACAAGACGCTGTCGCTATCCGCCAACCGACCCGCGATTCTACCGAAGATCCGAACCGCCGCGCTGTCCAAGGCTGGAGTTATATGAATGTCGGGCGACGCGGAGGGCTCGCGTTGCAGCCTTTAATATCAGGTAGTTGAATATCAGGTAATTGGCGGAGACGGTGGGATTCGAACCCACGATAGGGTTTCCCCTATAACGATTTAGCAAACCGTCGCCTTCAGCCTCTCGGCCACATCTCCGCGTCATCGCGTCGAAGCGATCCTGCTTCTATGCCAAAGCGGCCCGGTCTTTTCAAGCCATCTGCGACGCCCTTTAGAGCGTGTGCCGAAAAAGTTGACCGAGCGAATGATTCACTTCGCTCGGAAAGCGCTCTAATGTTTCTTGGCCGGGGTCGGCGACGCGGCGGGGTCCGTCGCGGCTTTGGCGTGATCGGCAGAGGCCTTGCCGTGGTCGGACAAAACCGGCCCGGAGATTTTGGTCCAGGTTTCGCTTTGGCACAGGACCGACATCATACAGCCTGTCAGCGTGAGCTTGCTCGGCGCCTTATAGTGGATTTCGCCGCTATAGACTTTGCCGTCCTCGGGATTGAAAAGTTCGCCTTTCCACTGATTGTCGGCGATCTTCTTGGCATGGCGCAGCACGAGCGGCTGCGGCGAACCGTCCGGCATCGGAATGATTCCGTGAGCGCAAAGCGCGCCGCCGCAGTCGAAAAACTCCATCTTTTCGTCATGACCGTCGCGCGACCAAATGCCGTAGACGCTATCCGAGGCGAGGGCCGGGGACGCGCCGAGAAGCGAAGCGATCGTCATCGCCAAGATTTTGCTCATGTCTAAAGTCTCCTGTCAGCTTTGAGCGCGACCTTCTTCCAAAGCGCCGCCCACCGGCGCCGGAACCTGCTGCGTACGGGGCGGCCCCAGGAAGGCGGGAACAACGATGAAGGCGGCGACCAGCGTGAAGAACAGCGAGATCGCCAGCAGTTCGCCCATGCTCGCGGTCCCCGGATGGCTGGAGAAGATGAGGCTTCCGAAGGCCGTGCCGGTGGTGAGCGAACTGAAGAAGATGGCGCGCGTGAGGCTCGAGGCGAGCATGTCGGCGACGCCCTTGCGCCAGGCGATGACGTAATAGATGTGAAAAGCGACGCCGACCGCGAACATCAGCGGCAGCGCGATGATATTGGCGAAGTTGAGCGACATGCCCAGCGCGTCGGCGGTTTCGAGGCTGAGGATGCCGGCGAGCACCAGCGGCCCGAGCGTCAAAGCCACGTCCTTGGCGTTGCGCAGCGCGAAGGCGAGGATCGCAAAAATCGCGATGAAAGCGTAGAGCCCGGCCATCAAGAAGGCGCGCACGACGGTCTTGCCCGCCGCGGACACGACGATCGGCGGGCCGCTGGCTTCGGGCGCGATTTTCTGCACCTCGCTGCCAAAGTCCGCCATCACCTCGCGGTCGTTGCTGTCGCCCTTCGCCGCGGCTTCGACGCGGTATTGACCGCTTGGCGAAATCCAGTCGCGCGAGAGGTCCTCCGGCAGATTGTCGATCGTCACGCGGCCCACGGAGACGGCCTGGCGAAGATCTTTGATCGTCTTGTCGAAACCTGCGAACACGGCGATCGTCGCGCGGCGGCGCAAATCCTCGTCGCCCTGCGCCAGCGCCTGCAGCGCCTCGATGAAACGCGAAAGGGACGGCGGCGCGTGACCGCCGCTCGCCCGCGTCATCGCCATCGCGGTCATTTGCAGCGACGCCTTGTTTTCCGCATCGGTCGGCGGGGTCTTTTTCTTCGGCTCGAACACGTGGCGCAACTGAAACGCCGCATTCTGGAGCAGCGGCAGCTTGGCGTCCTGGTCCTTCGGCAGCAGCGTCTCGACGTCGACGACATGGTCGACGACGGGAAGCGCGCGCAGTTTCTCGGCGACCGCCTGCGCCGCCTGCAGCGACGGCTCCATGACATCGATGGTGTTTGGCGCCGTTTTCGGATTCTTGGAAAGGTCGAGGAAGGTTTTGACCAACTCGACCTTCTGGTTGCGCAAATCCATCGGATTGGAATCGAAGGTCAGATGCCGCAGAAAGGGCGCGCCGCCCGCCGTCAGCAACACCGCGCCCACGATGACGACGGCGCGATGACCGGCGATCCAGTGATCGACGCCGGCGAGCGACGCCGTTTCGACGGGGCGCGTCTCCGCGCGAGGGTGCAGCAGTTTGATAAGCGCGGGCAGGAAGGTCAGCGTCGCGACATAGGCGACAATCATGCCGCAGCCCGCGATCAGCCCCAGTTCCGCGACGCCTTTGAAATCGGTCGGGAGAAAGCAGAAGAAGCCGGCGAGCAGCGAGACCGCCGCGAGCGTCAGCGCGCCGCCGATATTGCCCCCCGCATTGATGAGCGCCTCGTCGACGCCATTCGTCGAATTTTGCGCCTTGTGCCGCTCCTCGCGATAGCGCGTTGCGAATTGTATCCCGAAATCGACGCCGAGGCCGATGAACAGCGCCGCGAAGGCGACCGAGATCATATTGAACCGGCCGATCATTAGAATGCCGACGCCGGCCGTCATCGCAAGACCCGCGAGCAGCGTCGCGAGCACCGCGAAGATCAGCTTTGGCGAGCGCAGCGCGGCGAACAGAATCAGCGCGATGATCGCCAGCGTCGCGGAGAGATTGAACGTCATATTCTCGGAGATCGTCGAGAATTCGTCGTCTTCGAGCGGCGCCTGTCCGGTGAGGCGCAGCGTTGCGCCGCCGCCCGCGCCGATGCCGAGGGACGCGGCGGTCCGGCGCACTTCCTCGATCGCCTGCGCGCCCGGCTGCAACGCCGAATAATCCAGCACCGGCTTGATCAGCACGATGCGGCGCTTCTCTTTGGCGGTCGCGGGCTCTTCCTCGGCGTCGCCGAGCGAGAGCAGCTTCTCCCAGTCGACTTCCGCCGGTTCGCCCATGACCGTGGCCTCGAAAGCCTGCGTGAATTGGTCGAGGCCGGCGGTGAAACGCTCCATGCCGCTCTGGTCGCCGCCGATTTGCCGCATATTGTCGACCAGGGCCGAGGTGAGGCCGCGCAAGCTCTCGTCCTCGGCGAGCGGCTGCAAGATCTCCTTTTGCGCGATCAGCGTTCCGGTAATTTTGCGCAAGGCCTTGAGGTCGAGATAGAGCAAGCCGTGCGTGCGGAAAAATTCGTTCTCGTCGGGGCGCCAGCTGCGCAGAATCATCGGCGCGCCGTTAAGCGCTTTCGCCAGTTTTTGCGCAGCCTCGTCGGCCTTCTCGGGCGTCTCGCCGTCGATGACCCCCACGATAAGATTCTCGAGGTTAGGAAATTCCTTGTAGAGCTTGGCCTCGTTCTGGCGCCAGGGAATTTGCGAGGAGAAAAGATTATTGGTGTCGGTGTCGATCGCAAAGCGCGTCACGGTCAAATACACGCCGGCGGCGGTGAACAGCAGCGTCGCGATTACGACCGCCAGCGGCCAGCGCACACAAAAACGTATCAAATACTGCAGCATATGAACCTGTTCCCTAACGCTTTCGGTCGCCTGAGCGCGCCTGTCGCCCGCGCGCGCCAAATCCCGCGCGCCAAATGCTGCGAACGCGCACTTATATCCGTTGGATCAGGCGCGTCAAAGCGTAGCCGACGGTGAGACGGGCGATAGCCTTGACCTTTGGCGCAACGCCGCTGGGAAAAGCGGAACTGACCTACTTCGCCGGCGGCTGCGCGTCCTTGAGCACCTTGCTCAGCGCGCCGATCTTGATTTTCTTCGCGCCGTCTTTGGCGACGTCCTTGGTCTTCTTGCCGGAGTTCCTTCCCTGAGGCGCCGCCGACCGGCGCGGGTTCCGCTTCGGATTTGGCGCTGGCGCTGCGCTCGTGATGCAGTCCGAGCCATTCGCCGTTGGGGGCGGCGGTGAGCTGCGCGGCGACCTTCGTCTCGCGGCTCTCGTCCTCGGCCGCAGCGGCCTTCATGGATTTATCGGCGGGCGCGTTCTCGCGCGCGGCGAACTGGCGCTGCGCTTTCGCGCCCTTGCCGGCGATGCGCGTCGGCGCTTCGTTGAGCACGATCTCGGTCGGCGGAACGAGGGCTTCGGGCCGGCTCACCTCGGCGACGCGCGAAGCAAAAGACGGATGCTGTCCCCCGTCCGCATAGACGAGGCGCACAGGCCTCACGCCCGTTTCGGCGAGTTCGGCGATTTTCGCATTGTCCTTTGCCGCCTTTTCGGCGACGAGACGCTCGATCTCCGCATCGCGCTTCAGCGCCGGGCAGGGCGCGGCGGGGTCGAGACGCTGGCCGTTCGCGGCCTGGGCGTCGAAGACGTAACGGCGTCCGCAGACGGCGACCTGCGGCTCCTGATGCGTGACCTCGAAGTGGTCGTTGCCGTCCTTGAGCTGGCGCCAGAAGGCGATATTCGGGTCGAGCCGGTGCCTGGCGAGATTCTCCGGCGTCATATGGAAGGGGTAGGACTGCATCTGCACGGCGCTCTGGCCGTTGTTCAGCGAGGTCCGCGCGATTGCGTAAATCTCGGCGATCTGCTTGTCGGTCATCGAGAAACAGCCCGCTGACGAGCAGGCGCCGTGCACCATGATGGTGCCGCCGCCATGGCCCCAGGCGCGGTCGTAGGCGTTGGGATAGCCGACGTTGAAGGAAAGATAGTAGGCGGAGTTGGGGTTGAGCTGGCCCGGCGCAATCGAATAGAAGCCCTCCGGCGTCTGGCGGTCGCCCTCGCGCGTCTTAGGGCCGAGCTGGCCCGACCAGCGACACATCGGAAAAGTCTTGAGATGCACGTAGCGTCCATCTGGACGCATCTTCCAGACCTCGAACTCGGCTTCCTTCTTGAAGGCGCGGATCAGGACCGGAGAGTCCTTTTCGACGCCCTTCTCCTTCATGAGGGCGAGCGTTTCGGACGGTATGGGCGCGAGCGAGCGCTGCGATAGAGACGTCGTGTCGTCGCATGCGGAAAGGGCGAGCAGCGCCACGAAGACAAAGGCGGCGGCTAGGCTCGAAGGGTGCGACGACATGGAAGTCCCCTGCATTTGGACCGGACGCGAAACTGCGTTAGGCCCATATTCCACCATGTCGGCTAACCAAGGTTTTACGACGGCCGACCATAGACGCGAACAGCGTAAGCGAAAAATTAAGACGGAAGCATGGCCGGCGGGATTTGGGCGTCCGGGAATCGCGATCCGGGGCGCTATCCTATCAGCGGCGATCGACGTCGTCCGGCTCTTGGTTTTCCGGCGCCGTCAATCATTTGAGCGGGGAAGCCGGTTGCGAGTAGCGCTATGACCGTCTCTCAGCCGAAAAAACTAAATCTTGCGACCCAGCGCCATAAACTTCTCCGCGCGCAGCGTCGCGATCTGCTCGCGCGAGAGCGTGCCGAGCGAAGACAATTCCTGGCGGATGGCTTCCCCCACCGCCGCGATTGCGGCCGAAGGATCGCGATGCGCGCCGCCGGCGGGCTCGGCGATGATCACGTCGATGATGCCGAATTTCAAAAGGTCCTGCGCGGTGATCTTCATGCTGGTCGCCGCCTCCTGCGCCTTGCTGGCGTCGCGCCAGAGAATCGACGCCGAGGCTTCGGGCGAGGCCACGGTATAGACCGCGTGCTCCAGCATCAGCACCTTGTTGCAGGCGGCGATGGCGATGGCGCCGCCGGAGCCGCCTTCGCCGACGACGACGGCGACATTCGGCACGCCGAGCGCCAGGGACATGTCGGTCGAGCGCGCGATGGCCTCGGCCTGGCCGCGCTCTTCGGCGTCGACGCCGGGAAAGGCCCCCGCGGTGTCGACGAGCGAGATCACCGGCAGGCCGAAGCGGTCGGCGAGCTCCATCAGCCGCGCCGCCTTGCGGTAGCCTTCGGGGCGCGCCATGCCGAAATTATGCTTGAGCCGGCTTTGCGTGTCGGAGCCCTTCTCCTGGCCCATGACGCAGACCGATTGGCCGCGAAACCGCCCGAAGCCCGCGACGATGGCGCTGTCCTCGCCGAAGCTTCTGTCGCCGGCGAGCGGCGTGAAGTCGGTGACGAGTTCGCGCACGTAGTCGGAGAAGTGCGGCCGCTGGGCGTGGCGCGCGACCTGAATCTTCTGCCAGGGCGTCAGCGTCGCATAGAGGTCGGCGAGGGCTTTCGCGGCCTTGGCTTCGAGCTTGTTCAATTCGTCGGCGATGGAGACGGCGGCGTCGTCCTTGCTCGCCAGCTGGCGCAGCTCCTCGACCTTGGTTTCCAATTCCGCGACCGGCTTTTCGAAGTCGAGATAAGAGCGCATGGGGGAAACTGTCTCAACGTCCTTCAAGCCCGGCGAGTCATTGCGGCTTCGCCTCGAGAGCGCGGAAACTGGCGATATCGCCCCGCGAAGTCAAGCGAATCGCAAAAATGGGCGCGCCCCAGCGCGGGCGAAGAGCCGCCTTGGACAAATTCCCTTTCGATGAAGCCGATAACTGGAACTACCGTCAAGTTTCTCTATTTTGCGCGCAGAGGCCGCAGATCTCAAGGGAGGAACAAGGTGACGGATCCAAAGGTTTTTCCGGTGACGCGGAGCGAGGCCGAATGGCGGGCGAAGCTCACCCCCGAGCAATATCGCATCATGCGCGAACATGGCACCGAGCCCCCGGCAAGTTGCGCGCTCAACACCGAAAAGCGCGCCGGCGTGTTCTCTTGCGCCGGCTGCGACGCGCCCTGTTCCGCTCGGAGGAAAAATTCGAAAGCGGCACCGGATGGCCGAGCTTCTTCGATCCGATCGACGGCGCGCTGCAGACCAGCGCCGACAGCAGCCACGTCATGGTGCGCACCGAGGTGCACTGCGGACGCTGCGGCTCGCATCTCGGGCATGTGTTCAGCGACGGGCCGCCGCCGACCGGCCTGCGCTACTGCATCAACGGCGTCGCGTTGAATTTCACGCCGGCCTGAAGCCTGCGCGCCCAAAAGCGCGCGGCGCGTCGCCTTGTCGCGCCGCCGCAGACATGTTAGGCGGCGTCGCCGGCGAAGACTTGAACGCCGCCGGCGGCAGATTCGACGCTCGGGAGATTGAAATGGCGGACGGCAACGGCAATGGCGACGCGGCGCCGGGGGCTCAGGCGGGAGCGCCCATGCTCAACGCCCTCGGACAATATCTAAAGGATCTTCTCGTTCGAGAACCCCAATGCGCCGCGCTCGCTCGGACCGCAGGAAAAGGCGCCGAACATCGCGATCCAGGTCAACGTCAAATTCAAGCAGATGGCGCAGACCGACTTCGAAGTTTCGCTCACGATCGACGCCAAGGCGGGCGAAGAAGGCGCCAATCTGCTGTTCAAATTGGAGATGGACTACGCCGGCGTGTTCCGCCTGACCAACATTCCGCAAGACCAGGTGCATCCGATCCTGATGATCGAATGCCCGCGCCTGCTGTTTCCCTTCGTGCGTCAGATCGTCGCCGATGCGACGCGGGACGGCGGTTTCCCGCCGCTGTTCATCGATCCCATCGACTTCGTCGGCCTCTATCAGCAAAACGCCGCCCAGAACGCCGCGCAAAACCCGGTTTCCTGATAGAAGCGCGCGTCGCGGGGAAATTCTTCGCTATCGCTGCGCCGCGAGCCCGAAGCGTTCGAGCACGGCGGCGAGCGCCGCGTTCGGCGGTTTGCCGCTGGTGAAGGCGGCTCGCCGCTGGCCGGTCCCGCCGTTTCCGGCGTCGGCGCCGAAAGTCTCGGCGAGGACCTGGTCGGCGCGGCGGGCGATCGCCGGGGCCGGGTCGATCCAGGCGACCTCCCAGGGCGCGAGCCGCCGGAAGCGCTCCAGCAGCAGCGGGTAGTGCGTGCAGCCGAGCGCGACGCAATCGGTTCGCGCGCCGTCCCGCTCGATAAAGCAGGGGGCGATCTCCTGCGCGACGAGCGCGTCCGTGATGTCCTCGCCATGCATCGCCTTCTCGGCGAGCGCGGCGAGATGTTTCGAGCCGACGAGGGTTACGACGCAATCGGCGGCGAAGTCGTCGATCAGCTTTTGCGTATAGTCGCGCGCGACGGTGCCGGGCGTCGCCAGCACGGAAATCAGTTTCGAGCGCGAACTCGCCGCCGCCGGCTTGATCGCCGGCACGGTGCCGACGAAGGGCAGGGCCGGCCAGCGCGCGCGCAGATGCGGCAGCGCCAGGGTCGACGCGGTGTTGCAGGCGATCACGACGAGATCGGGCGTTTGCCGCGCGATCAGCTCCGCCATCACGCCGAGGATGCGCGCGACGAGCTCCGCCTCGCCCCATTCGCCGTAGGGAAAGCCCGCGTCGTCGGCGCAGTAGAGATAGTCGGCGCTTTGGCGCAGCCTGGCGACTTCGACATGGACGGTCAGGCCGCCGAGCCCGGAGTCGAAGACGAGGATTTTTGGCGGTCGGATCATGGCTCTCGATATGGGGTTTCGCGGCGCCCAAACCGGGCGAAGCGGCAGCATGTCTTACCCTCTACGCCCGGTCCGACCAACAATCCGTCAAAGCGCCTGCTTTGACCGCGCCGCCCCTTATGTTACGGACGAAGGCAAGCGCGCGCCCTATGGCCCACGTTTGCAAAGACGCGGCGATAGTCAACAAGATCGCGTCGGATAGAAGGGAGCCCCATCCATGAGCGAACGTCGCTCCTCATTTGGTTACGAAGATCTTTTGGCCTGCGGGCGCGAGGAATTGTTCGGCAAGGGCAATGCGCAGCTGCCTTTGCCGCCCATGCTGATGTTCGACCGCATCACCGAGATTTTCGAGGGCGGCGGCGAGCACGGCAAGGGCTATATGCGCGCCGAACTCGACATCAAGCCGAGCCTGTGGTTCTTCGACTGTCACTTCAAGGGCAATCCGGTCATGCCCGGCTGCCTTGGCCTCGACGCGCTTTGGCAGATGGTCGGTTTCTATTTGGCCTGGCTCGACAATCCGGGCCGCGGCATGGCGCTCGGGGTCGGCGAGGTCAAATTCTCCGGCCAGGTGCGTCCGAGCGTGAAGACCGTGGCCTATGGCATCGATTTCAAGCGAGTGTTCAAAGGCAAGCTCGTGCTTGGGATCGCCGACGGCTGGGTGGCGGCGGACGGCGCGCGCATCTATGAAGCGAAGGATCTGAGAGTCGGCCTCGCCAAAGAGGCGCCGGCCGCCTGACCGAAATCCAAAAAGAGACTCGGGAAAGTAAAATCCCGACGCCAAGGGAGAGACACATGAGACGCGTCGTCGTCACCGGACTGGGCATCGTATCGTCGATCGGCGACAACGCCGAAGAGGTCGCGGCGTCGCTGCGCGAGGCGAAGTCCGGCATCGTCAAGGCCGATAAATACGCCGAACTCGGTTTCCGCTCGCAAGTGCACGGCATGCCGAAGCTCGACGCAGCTAAGGTCGTCGATCGCAGGGCGATGCGCTTCCACGCCGCCGGCACCGCCTGGAATCACGTCGCCATGGAGCAGGCCATCGCTGACGCGGGGTTGAGCCTCGAGGAAATCTCCGATCCGCGCATCGGCATCGTCATGGGCTCGGGCGGACCTTCCGCGCGCGTCATCGCGGAGTCGGCCGACATCACGCGCGACAAGGGCCCCAAGCGCGTGGGTCCCTTCGCCGTGCCGAAGGCCATGGCCTCCACGGCCTCGGCGACGCTGGCCGTCTGGTTCAAGATCAAGGGCGTCAACTACTCGATCTCTTCCGCCTGCGCGACCTCCAACCATTGCATCGGCAACGCCTATGAGATGATCCAATGGGGCAAGCAGGACATGATCTTCGCCGGCGGCTGCGAAGAGCTGGAGTGGGAGCTCTCGGTGCTGTTCGACGCGATGGGCGCCATGTCCTCCTCCTTCAACGACACGCCCGAGACGGCCTCGCGCGCCTATGACAAGAATCGCGACGGCTTCGTCATCGCCGGGGGCGCCGGGGTCCTCGTGCTGGAGGAATATGAGCGGGCCAAGGCGCGCGGGGCCAAGATCTACGGCGAGATCGTCGGCTATGGCGCGACCTCCGACGGTTTCGACATGGTGCAGCCTTCGGGCGAGGGCGCGGTTCGCTGCATGCGGCAGGCGCTGGCGACCGTGAAGGCGCCGATCGACTATATCAATCCTCATGCGACCTCGACGCCCGTCGGCGACATCAAGGAGATCGAAGCGCTGCGCGAGGTCTTCGGCAATGAGGACAAATGCCCGCCGATCTCGGCGACGAAGTCGCTGACCGGTCATTCGCTCGGCGCGACCGGCGTGCAGGAGGCGATCTATTCGCTGCTGATGATGCGTGACGGCTTCATTTGCAAGAGCGCCAACATCGAGGAGCTCGACCCCGACTTCGTCGACATGCCGATCCTGCGCCAACGCCGCGACAATGTGTCCTTGCGCGCGGTGCTGTCCAACTCCTTCGGTTTTGGCGGCACCAACGCGACGCTGGTGTTCAAGCATCCGGACGCTTAGAGCAAAATCCGAAAAAGTTGATAGACTTTTTCGATCAGAATTTGCTCCAGCATTTTGATTTTGGAGCGATTTCTTATCGACCGAATGATTCCATTCGGTCGGAAGGCGCTCTAGACCGAGTGACGTTTTGCGAGCCTGAAGACGCGCGGTCCCAGGGATGCTTGGACCGCGAGCCTCCAGGCTCGCATTGATTTGAGAGAGAAGTCGAAATGACCGAGGCCAAAGGGTTGATGCAAGGCAAGCGCGGGCTCATCATGGGCGTCGCGAACGATCACTCGATCGCCTACGGGATCGCGCGCATGCTGGCGAGGCATGGCGCCGAACTCGCCTTCACCTATCAGGGCGAGGCGATCCTGAAGCGCGTCGCGCCGATCGCCAGCGAACTCGGCTCAAAACTCGTCGTGCCGTGCGACGTCGAGGACATCGCTTCCGTCGACGCGGTTTTTGCGCGGCTCGGCCAGGAATGGGAGGGTCTCGACTTCCTCGTCCATTCGATCGGCTATTCGGACAAGAGCGAGCTCAAGGGGCTTTACGCCGACACCAGCCGCGAGAACTTCATCCGCACGATGGTGATCTCCTGCTTCTCCTTCACGGAAGCCGCGCGGCGCGCGGGGCCGATGATGCGCAGCGGCGGCGCCATGCTGACGGTGAGCTTCGCCGGCGGCGCGCATGTGATGCCGAATTACAATGTGATGGGCGTCGCCAAGGGCGCGCTCGACTTTTCCGTGCGCTATCTCGCCGCCGATTTCGGCCCGCGCGGCATCCGCGTCAATGCGATTTCGCCCGGGCCCGTGCGCACCATGGCGGGCGCCGGGATCACCGGCGCGAGGGCGATGGGCGCGTTCCAAAAAGCCCATTGTCCGCTCAAGCGAATGGTCACGCTCGACGAGATCGGCGGCTCGGCGCTCTATTTGCTCTCGGAGCTGTCCGGCGGCGTCACCGGCGAAGTTCACCATATCGACGCCGGCTACAACATCATGCTGCAGCCGCGCCCGGAGGAGCTGAACGGGAACGGCGAAGAGTAGGGCCTCGGTCCCTATTTCTCCGCCGGTTACGGCGGCTGCGGTTGACCGGGATGTCGTAGCCGATAGGCCAGCAGACAGAACTGCATTTCGTTCTGGTCCCGGGCGATCCGATACTCGGACGCTGCTTCGTCCGCGACATTCCCATCCTGATTGAACTGAAAGTCGAGCGCTTTGCGCACCACCGGCGAGAGCCACCAGCTCATCGAGAGGTCGGGCATCGTGTAGGTCTTGTTCTCGTTGTCGATGCTCTTGGGATAGGCGCGAAGCGGAAAGAAGGTCGCGTAGAAATCCCCGTCTTTGGGACGCTGCGACAAATCTTTCGGCGTGTCCCAATCGTAAAGCCGTTGCGTGAGCAGCAGGCCGCTCTGTTCGCCATGGCTGTCGCGCGTATCATAGAGCGCTGAAGCCGGCGCGACGACCGAACTCACGGTGCGAAACAGAAGATGGTTCGCGGCGTCGTCGCCGACGACGAGGCGCGTGCTCGGCGCATCGCTCTTCTTCATTCTGGGGATGCTGCACCCAGTCGGACTTTTCTCCATCGTAGCGGGAAGTCCGGGCTCTTCTGAAAGCCCGTTGCTGATCGACATCACGATCGGATAAAGCCCGACCTCATGCAGCGCTGCGGCGATGTCGCGCGCCGTCGTCTGTCCCGAATTCTCGAAATAGCCGCCGTCGACCACGCTGTCGCCGCGCGGACCGTCGCTCGCGCGGATGACGCCCGGCGGCGAGATGATCGGGAAGCGCGCGCTCAAAAGCGCCGCCGTCGAAAGTCGCACATTGCGCTTGGTCACGCCAACGTCCTGCTCCCCGAACTGACACGCGCCTTCGACCACATTCGGGCACGTCGGCCCCATCATTTCGAAGAGATCGTAGCTTTTGTCGTGCAGCGTCCGCTCGCCGTTCTTCCAGCGCGGCTTCAACTCGGAGGCGATTATGCGCCGACCGGTTTGCACCGAGGTGCCGTTCAACGCCAGCATCGGCGTCCACCGGCCGTCGTCGCGCTGACGCGCCAAAGGACGGCACATGCCTTTGTTCGCGGCGTCGGAATCGTCGCAGCTCTTTCGGGAGCCCGTCGTGCGATAGAGGTAATGTCGCTCCCAGGATTCCTCGAGAATCGCCGCCCGGTCGCGCCAAAGCCAGGTGATCGGTCCGAGCTGATCGCGGATGCCGAGCCCAACGACGGTGGGAGAAAGGTAGTCTCCGTCGACGAGGCTTTCTAGGCATGCCCGCCAGCTCGATTTTTCTCGCGCGCAGGGCGGCCCCTTATCCGCGTCGAGCAGGGCCGCCTTTATCGTCGCAATCCCGAGCGCGCCGCCGGAGACGCCCGACATCGCGAAGACGCCGCGCGCCGGGTTGGCGAAATCCGCCGACGAGCCTGTCACTTGCGGCGCTTTCGCCACATTCTCCAGCAGTCTGCCGACCACCCCCGCGGTGAAATAGGCCGCGCGACTTGCGCCGCCCTCGCTCGCGATGATCAGCGGCGGCGGGCAGGCCTTGATCGCCTCTTTGTCTTTCGCGGGGTCATTCTGCTGCGGACAGCCGTTGGCCTTGCGCCACGCCGCGACGGCGTCCAGGAAATCGGTCTGCTGCGGGCTTGCGGCGTCGCTCGCGTTGAGCGTGCGAATGTCGTTGTAGCGGTCGTTCGCCGCGCCGATCACGGCGAAAAGAACGATCGCGCTGCTGAGCAGGGGCCAGCGGGTCTTGTCGCCGATTTGCGCAAGACGCGCGAGCGCCAGGATCGGAGCGCCGAACAGCATCGGCGGCAGCGCGGCGCGCGGCGTGAGAAGATAGGTCATCGCGATCGGCGAACTGCACAAAAGGACGAAGAGAAGGCCGGTGACGACGAGCGAGACCCCTGGCAACAGGTCGGTGGCTTTCGAATCCGCGGCGCCGCCCCTCGGCGCGTCCGCGACGCGCGCCGGGTCCGCGGAGGGCCAGATGTAGTCCATCGCCGCCGCGAGGCGCGCATTCGGCCCGACGTCGACGGCCTCGTTGATCAACCGCGCTATGGCGTGGCGTTGCACGAAATATACGATGAGGGCGCCGAGCGTCGCCCAGGCTCCAAGAGACAGCAGACAATATTGCAGCTTGAGGGACGGCTCGAGATGCGTCGCGTTCCGCGTCTCCCCGGCGATGCTCAATATTGCGACCATCACGGCGACGACCGGCGTCGCGCCGATGACGCGCGGCAGATATTTCACGAGGGACTGATAATACGGAGGCTGGCCCGCAAGCGGCGCCGTTTCCTCTTGCCACCATTCCATCGCGCTGCGCGCCGCAAGATGCGCCGGGACGGCCCAGACGAGGGCCAAGAGGATGAAGCTCCACGTCCAATAGCCGATATGCAGGGCGGCGTTCGATCCCAAGGTGGTGTCCGCATAAAGGTCCTGCGCCTGCAACACGAGCAAAAGCAGATAATAACCGGAGAGGACGCTGATGAGGCTGACGCGGCAAAGCCACAATGCGCGTCTCGGACCGGGAAGAAAGGCCGCGAAGAGGAGGGCGATCGGCCAGTATCTGAGAAGGAGGTCGAGCGCGCCTCCGGAACGATCCACCCCAAGCTTGGCGAGGGTCCCGATCAGGGCCGGCCAGGCGAAATAATGCGCGACGAGCTTCGTCGTCGTGAAGAAGCTCGCCAGTCGCGCCGCCCCCTTCGACGCCGGCGGTCCCTTGCGAAATATATGCGCCAGCGCGAAGTCCTCGGCGACGTCGGCGATGAGGTAGAGCAAGCCCATCGCAGCGCAAAACCACGGAAGGAAGGCCGCGTCGGGCTGCAGCGGCGTGAAGGGCGAAGCCAGCACATTCGCGACGACGAGAAACAAGCCGTAAACAACGGCGAAGGCGACGTCATAGGGCTTGAGCGTCGGCGAAATGTAGCGCTGCAGCGCGTCACCGCCGTCGTCGGTGCGGACGTTGCGCGCCGCTATCATGAAACGGTCCAGGTCGTCGGCCGTGTAATAGATCGACGTCTCGGGAAGGAGAACCTCGTCGGGACTTCGAGTCCTTTGAGGCCGCCTGCGCGATCACGCAGCGGTTAGGCTCATTCTTGACGTAGATCGCGACGGCGGCGACCAACAGCGCCGCTGGCGCGGCCCAGACCGCGCCTCCGAAGGACCGAATGAAAGAAAGCGCCAAGGCTTGAAGCGACATGGCCAATCTCCTTAAAAAAGCTGCGCGTAGCGCTATTTGGAAAAGCCTTAAAAGTCATGCAATTCGAAGCCGGCGACGCCCGCGACGGCCAACTCCGCTTAAAGTTAAGCG
Source organism: uncultured Alphaproteobacteria bacterium (assembly GCA_963820145.1). Classification (GTDB taxonomy): domain Bacteria; phylum Pseudomonadota; class Alphaproteobacteria; order Rhizobiales; family Beijerinckiaceae; genus Methylocystis. Next base: position 42,421 of record CAWFZD010000010.1, on the reverse strand, counting down.
GAGTATCGATTTTTTGTCAATGCGGAGCTGCGGCGCGAATGTCGCGAAGCGAAAGGATGGAGCGAAATCGCCCCATCCTACATCCCGCCAAGGCAGACATATTTGATCTCGAGATAGTCGTCGATGCCGTAACGCGACCCTTCGCGGCCGTGCCCCGAGTGCTTGACGCCGCCGAAGGGCGCGACCTCCGAGGAGATCAGCGTTTCGTTGACCCCGACCATGCCGAACTCCAAAGCCTCGGCGACACGGAAGATGCGCGGCAGATCGCGGCTGAAGAAATAGGCGGCGAGACCGTAAGGCGTCGCATTGGCGAGGCGGATCGCCTCCGCCTCGCCCTCGAAGGGCGTCACCGGCGCGACCGGCCCGAAGGTCTCCTCCTGGAAGATCGCCGCTTCGGGCGCGACGCCGGCGAGCACCGTCGGCTGGAAGAAGGTTCCCCCCAGCGCGTGGCGGGCGCCGCCGGTCAGAAGCCGCGCGCCGCGCGCGACGGCGTCGGCGACATGACGCTCGCATTTCTCGACCGCCGCCTGCTCGATCAGCGGGCCGACGACGACCCCGTCTTCGCGCCCGTCGCCGATGACGAGCTTTGAGGCCGCTTCCGCAAGACGCCGCGCGAACTCTTCGGCGATGCGGGCGTCGGCGAAGAATCCGGTTCGCCGAGACGCAGGTCTGCCCGCAATTGCGATATTTGGTGGCGATCGCGCCTTTGACCGCGAGATCGAGATCGGCGTCCTCGAAGATGATCAATGGCGCATTGCCGCCGAGCTCCATCGAGCATTTTATGATGTTGTCCGCCGCCTGCCGCAGCAGCAACCGGCCGACCTCGGTCGAACCGGTGAAGGTGAGCTTTCGCACCAGCGGGTTTTGCGTCATTTCGGCGCCGACCGGGGCCGGATCGAGCGCGGTGACGACATTCACCACGCCGGCGGGAATTCCGGCGCGTTCCGCGAGATCGGCGAGGGCGAGGGCGGAGTAGGGCGTCTGCTCGGCGGGTTTGACCACCATCGTGCAGCCGGCGCCGAGCGCTGCGCCGACTTTGCGCGCGAGCATTGCGGAGGGAAAGTTCCACGGCGTGATCGCGGCGCAGACGCCGATCGGCTGTTTCAGCGCGAACTGGCGCCGGTCGCCTGAGACGATCGGCAGCACGTCGCCGTAGACGCGGCGGCCCTCCTCGGCGAACCAATCGATGAAGGATGCGCCATAGGAGATTTCGCCGCGCGCCTCGGTCAGCGGCTTGCCCTGTTCCGCCGTGATGATCTGCGCCAGCGTCTCCTGCTCTTTGAGGATCAGCTCGAACCAACGGCGCATGATCTGGGCGCGTTCGCGCGCGGTCTTGCCGCGCCACAGGGGCAGGGCGCGCGCGGCGGCGTCGATCGCCCGCCGCGTCTCCTGTGCGCCCATGTCGGGAACCTCGCCGAGCAACGCGCCGCTGGCCGGATCATGGACCGCAAATCTTGCCCCGCTCGAAGCCTCCACCCATGCGCCGTCGATATAGGCTTGGTTGCGAAACAGGCTGGATTGACGCGGGTCCATCGGTCGGGCTGTCCTTTTGGGCTTGTTCGGGCGCGGTCGGCGCCTGAGAAGAAGAAGGTCATATAATCTCGAAACGCCGCAACGAGAACCGTTCATGCCGCTGTTCACGCCCTGGCTTTATCTCGCCGTCGCCATCCTGGCCGAAGTCAGCGCGACGAGCGCGCTCAAGGCTTCCGCAGGCTTTCGCAATTTCTGGCCGTCGGTCGCGGTCGTCGTCGGCTATGGCGCGGCGTTTTACTTCCTGTCGCTGACGCAGCAGACGAATTCCGATGGGCGTCTCCTACGCGATATGGTCGGGAGTGGGCGTCGCGCTGATTTCGCTCGTCGGCTGGGTCTTCTACCGGCAGACGCTGGGTCCTGGAGAACTCGCCGGCATCGCGATGATCGTCGCAGGCGTCCTGGTGCTGCAGTATTTCTCGAAGAGCGCGGAGTAGCGCTATTTCCCCTCGAGCGACTTGGCCTCGAGCGACTTGGCCTCGACCCAGAGCGCCTCCATCTCGTCCAGCGTCGCGTCCTTTGGCGACCGGGCGGCTTGCGCGAGGCGCGTCTCGATATGGCGGAAGCGCCGCTCGAATTTGCCGTTGGCGCCGCGGAGCGCCTGTTCCGGATCGACGCCCGTTTTGCGCGCGAGATTGGCGACGACGAAGAGCAGATCGCCGATCTCTTCTCCAAGCGCCGCCGACGCCGCTTCGCCGTCGCGAAGCTCCGCTTCGACTTCCAGCGTCTCTTCGCGAATCTTGTCCAGGTACCAGCGCCGCGCATTGGGCCAGTCGAAACCGACCTTGCCCGCCTTCTCCTGCAGTTTGACCGCGCGCGTCAGCGCGGGCAGGGGTTTGGGACGCCGTCCAGCAGCCCTTGCGGCTCTGCGCGCGCGCCATTCGCGGCGCGGCGGGCGGCGCGCGCCGCCTTTTCGGCGGCTTTGATCTCGCTCCATTGCGCGATCACGCCTTCGGCGCCGTCCGCGCTTGCGCTCGCGAACACATGCGGATGGCGGCGCACCATCTTGTCGCAGATCGCCGCCGCGACGTCGTCGAAGGCGAAGGCGCCGGCTTCTTCCGCGAGCCTCGCATGAAAAACCACCTGCAGCAGCAGATCGCCGAGTTCGTCCTTCAAATCCTCGTCGTCGCCGCGTTCGATGGCGTCGACGACCTCATAGGCCTCCTCGATCGCGTATGGCGCGATGGATTTCGACGTCTGCTCCAGATCCCAGGGGCAGCCGGTCTGCGGCGTGCGCAACGCGGCCATGATGTCGATGAGGCGGGCGAGGTTCATTGGAGCTTCGACCTCATTCAAAGAAAAGCGCCGCGAGCTTGGCTTCGCGGCGCTTGAGAGACGCATGGACAGCGCGCGGCTATTCGACCGAGATCGACAGCGCCTCGCGGCCCTTTTGGGTGTCGACGACCTGCATCGTCACCGGCTGGCCTTCGATAAGGCGGCTGACGCCCGAGGCCGGCAGGATCGAAATATGGACGAAAACGTCCTTGCCGCCGTCGTTCGACTGCACGAAGCCGAAACCCTTGGTCTCGTCGAACCATTTGACCTTGCCGGCGACGGTGACCGCGGTGGACGGGTCGGGGGCCTGACGGCGCGGACGCGCGCCGTCGCCGCCGCCAAAGCCGCCGCTGCGCGGGGGCGCCGGGCGTTGCTCGCTGGCGCTGGAGAGATCGACCTCCAGCACGCGCGAGACTTGCTGGCCCTTTGCGGAGTTGGCGACATTGACCTTGAGCTTGGCGCCGGGCGGCAATGCGTCGTGACCGGCGGCCTGAACGGCGCCGATGTGAAGGAAGGCGTCGCCCGTGCCGTTGCCGAGTTCGACGAAACCGAACCCTTTGTCCGACTTGAACCACTTCACGACAGCGTCAATGGCGGGCTCGTTGCTGGGCGCTTGCGGCATGTCCCCGAAACCGCCGCCTCCAAATGAAGGCCGCGCAGGCCGGGCCGGCCGGCTGGAATCGTAATTGAACGGGCCGTCGTCGTCGAAACCGCGCTTCCGAGGCCCCCGGAAATCCTTACCTTTGCTCATGTCTACCTGCTCGTCTCCGCCACAAACGGCAAGACCGCTATGCCATACGCAGTGCGCCCATACGTCATCGGGCCGGCGGGTTGGAGGCGCCAGCCTGAAGGGATGGGGATGTGCCAGTTGAATGCCATATAGTCCCGCGCCGTAGCCTCTTTACCAGAAAACTGCATGGGCTGGCCAGTGCTTTTCTTCACCGATCGTCGAGAGCGACGGACCGGCGCGGCGCATCTTTGCGCCCCTGCCGGAAGAGAGCGTCAGCGCTGCGGTTTTTTGAATACTTCCAAAAAAGCGGGTTTTAGATTGAAAGCGATCGTTCCAGGCGACAAACTCCAGAGAGAAAAAATAGACATCTCGATGAACGGAAAATAAAAGTGGAAAGAAACCTGTCGACCAAACCGTCGACGGCGGATGCGTTCATGCGCCGTCGGTCGCCAAAACTGTATGTGACGACGTTGGTCTTGGCCGCAGGTTTGGCGAGCGGCGCGCGCGCGGCCGATCTTCCGGCCGACAAGGGCAAGTCTGAGGCGCCCCTCGTCACTAATCCGTGGAGCGGATTTTATTTCGGCGGCCATCTCGGCCGCGCTGGAGGGCGCTCGAACTGGTCCGGACCGGACATTTCGGGCTCCAGCGGCCTTGGAAAGCAGATCGACACCTTCACCGAGACCGGCAGCTTCCTTGGCGGCTTCCAGGGCGGCTACAATATGCTGCTGCCTCAAAATCTCTTCCTGGGGGTCGAGGGAGACTTCTCTTTCCCCGCCTATCCCGACCTAACGGGACAGTCGACGGGCGTGACGGCGAATTTCATTTCGCCGTCGCTCGGGCCCGCGACCTACATGGAATCGATGCAAACCGCCATGTCGCTGCGCGGGCGCGCCGGCTATGCGTTCAACGATTGGCTGCTCTACGTCACGGGCGGCGCCGCCTGGACCCGCAACTCGCAAACGCTGACGCAAGCCACGAGCGGCGCGACCGACAATCCATTCCTGTGGCGGACCGGCTGGACCGTCGGAGGCGGGGTGGAGGTTCCACTCATTCCGAACTGGACGGCGAGGCTCGAATACCTCTATTCGAATTTCGGCGCGAAAAACGTCAATTTTCTCGCAAACGGCGAGACGTTCCGGTCGGATTTCAACCTCCAGGTCATACGCCTGGGGTTGAACTATCATTTTGGGGAGGAAATCGCCTCCTTGCCCATCCCGAACATGAGCGGAGCCAAAGCGTCCGGTTGGACTCTCACGGATGACGACCGGGTCAGCCTCCATGCTCAGGCGACATTCGTCGGCCAAGGCTATCCCGGAATCCGGGCGCCCTCCAACGGGCCCAACAGCCTGCCGCTCGCCGGCGACTTTCGAGAGACCAACGACGTGACGCTCTACGCCGGCCTGCGCCTGTGGCAGGGCGCGGAACTTTGGCTCAATCCGGAAATCGACCAGGGCTTTGGCCTCGGCGACACCCACGGCGCGGCGGGCTTCCCGAGCGGCGAAATCCTACAAGCTCGGCTACGCCTTCCCTTACACCCGCGTGCAACGCACGTTTCTGCGCCAGACCGTGAACCTTGGCGGCGAAGAGCGGAAAGTCGACGCCGACATCAATCAATTCGCCGGAAAGACGACGGAGAACCGCCTCGTCTTCACTGTCGGCAAGTTTGGCGTCGTCGATATCTTCGACACCAACAAATACGCCAACAATCCCAAGATCGACTTCCTGAACTGGTCGCTGATCAACGCCGGGACCTTCGACTACGCCGGCGACGCTTGGGGATTCAGCTACGGCGCCGCCGCCGAATGGTATCAGGACCGCTGGACTGTCCGCGCAGGCGTCTTCGATCTTTCGGCGACGCCGGCGGGCGGCGCGCTGAACGGTCCGGCCTATGGTCTCGACGCCAATCTGAGCCAGTTCCAGACGGTTGGAGAGATCGAGGAGCGGCACGAGCTTTGGGGCGAGCCCGGCAAGCTGAAGGTCACCGGCTTTCTCAGCCGCGGGCGGGCGGGCAATTTCCAGGACGCGCTGAACCTTTCGAATGCGACCGGCATCGACCCGAGCCTCGCGCTCGCGCTCGACCGCAGGTTCCGCAACCGGCCGGGCGTCAGCGTCAATCTCGAGCAACAGGTTTCGGAGAACGTCGGCTTCTTCGCCCGCGCCGGCTATGTCGACGGCAGCGTCGAGCCTTGGGATTTCGCCGACATCGACCGCACCGTGCAAGCGGGCCTCTCGATTACGGGCAAGGAGTGGGGCCGTCCGGACGACACGGTAGGCTTCGCCGGCGTCGTCAACGGTCTTGCAAATTCCCACGAGGCCTATTTTGCGGCCGGGGGGCTCGGCATATTGATCGGCGACGGTCAACTGCCGGTCTATCGGCTGGAGAAGATCGTCAAGTCCTACTACAATTACGCCCTGACGACGAACCTCAAGATCGGCGTCGATTATCAGCTCATCATCGACCCCGGCTACAACGGGACCCGCGGACCCGCGAATGTGATGGCGGCCAGGGTGCATTGGCAGTTTTGAGCCTGCGCCGCGCCGCTTGGGCGCCCGCATTGCGCCTTGACCGAACCGCACGCCGTCCGATAGTCTTTTAAATAGCGGTGCAGGCCGCTCCCGGGTCCGCGGGCAGGGTTCAACCCACCTGTTCTTGAAGCGGACTGATTACCAGCCCTTTGTGCTGCCGTTGTTGCGGACCTTCGGCAAGAAATGCACGGAGGTCTGTGATGAAAACACTGCCCCTCAAGGCCAATCTCGATCATTTGAAAAAGCAGGCGAAGGCGCTGCTCCGGCTTTATCGCGAAGGCGACTTGGGCGCGATCGAGCGTTTCGCCCAAAGCCTGCCTATGGCAAATCGCAATCGGGAACACATAGCGGGGCTTCGCCTGCGCCTGCACGATGCGCAGTCATGCATTGCGCGTGAATATGGCTTCGCCTCATGGGCCGATCTCAGTCTACATATGGAAGCCGGAGCATTCACGCAGGGTGATCGGGCTAGTCTGATCCGTCGTTGGCTGATGCTAGCTTATGGAGGCGATGTCACCGGCAATTTTGACGCCCCACGCCCCCATCTTGCGGCTCGGCTCTGGCGGGACCAGCCAGAGCTCTTTGCGGGAAATGTCCATGTCGCCTGCGCGGCCGGGGACCTTGCGGCGATCACACGAGCGCTCGCTGTCGATCCGGAATGGATCAATCGATCGGACGGTCCGCTCAACCTCCCGCCCCTTGTCGCTGTTACGCACTCCCGTCTTGGACAATCACCCTTGTTCATCACGCGGCTGCGCGCCTGCGCGCGCGCCCTTCTCGAAGCTGGGGCGGACCCCAATCAGCGCATCGGCAATCGATACCCGCCGGCGTCGCTGGCAGCGCCGGATGAGGCCGGGCCGCTTTCCGCTCTGTATGGCGCAGCCGGGGTCAACCGCGACCCGGCGCTGACGCAAATGCTGCTGAACGCTGGCGCTGACCCGAATGACGGCGAGTCGCTTTATCATTCGCTGGAAAATCCTGAATGCACGCGGGCGCTGCTCCAGCGCGGCGCGCGCGTTTTGGGAACAAATGCGCTCCGGCGCGCGCTCGACATGCCAGATCCGGCCGCTCTCGAGATGCTGTTGGCGCATGGCGGCGATCCGAATGAACCGCCCGGCGAAGGTCCGACAAAGGTTTGGGGCGCTCCGCTGCTGCGCGCGATCGCGGTGCGCCGCTCGGCCCGACATATCGCCGCATTGCTGGCGGCTGGAGCCGATCCCTTGGCGCAGACGCCCGGCGGCGTTAGCGCTTACCGATTGGCGCTGCAGGTCGGACTGACCGATGTGGCGGATGTGCTGCGCGCCGCCGGGGCGGTGGAGCCATTGGCGGCGGATGAGGCGTTTGTCGCGGCCTGCGCTCGCGCCGATGCCGCAGAGGCGCAACGCATTCGGTCGGAGCATCCGGATCTGCCCGAGTCCCTGCCAATCGATCGACTACGGCTCTTGCCTGATTCTGCAGCCTGGGGATCAAGAGAAGCTGTTATGGTCATGGTCGAATGCGGCTGGCCAAATTGAAGCGCGGGGTGGAGACTGGAACGCAACGGCGCTGAACCACGCCATTATCAGCGGCGACGCTGAATTGACGAGCTTTTTGCTCGCGCATGGGCGAGTTGGCGGGAACGGCACGGCTATGGCGACAACGCGCTCGGCACGCTGTCCTGGGCCTCGCTCAACGAGCCGACGACAGCGCTTGGCCTCGCCGATTGGGAAGGGGTGCGCGCGCGCCCTTGTGGCGCAAGGAATTCCTGAAGCGGAACGCGATCCGTCGGACCCCGAACGCATAGTGATCGAAGGTCGGATCATGCGCTTTTCCGAAGGCGTGACGGAGGTCTTGTCAGGAAGCAGCCGCTTACCGTCTGAAGCAAATTGAACGCCCGCCACGGGACCATCGACGGACATGTCGACTGGCGGCAGGCAAAAGTATCCGTTCGAGCAGCTCCCGACCCTTGTGTTTGATGACGCGTCGGCCGTCCGGATAATCGAAAACCGTCACGCGCTGGAGGGCGAGGGGGCGCGTGATCTCGTCCGGCTCGAGAATGAAAAGAACTTTGCGGCGATTGTAGTCCTCCATGCCGCTTCGACCGCAACGCCGACGGTCCATCAGACCGATAGAGCTTCAACGGCTGAAACACACTTGACGCGGCGTCACGCACATGAACTGCGCCGCTTCCCGAGCCGAAATCCGCTCTGCAATAACATCCCGCAACACATGCAACCGGTCGATCTCCGCGCGGCTCATCGACAAGACCGTCATCATACACTTCTCCCAAGTGTCGTCCCGGCATGAGTGACATCTCTAACGGGGGGGGGGGGAGCACTGACCTTTCTAAAGAGGGTCTACACCCTCGATTCGCATAATCGATATTATGGAACTTACAGTCGGATCCTGCCGAACGGTGGGGTTCGCCGACCGAAACATCGCCGGTCCCCGCGCATTGGGCGGCGTTCGCTGGCGGGACAAGGCCCACGCGACGGCAAACTAACATCTCGTCCAGAAAATCCTCCGGCGACGTGACCGCAGCTTGGCTAACGGACCCTTGTCTCAGCCGCGCTTGAAGGCCGTGGTTGCGACCCTAACTCTTGGGCAGCGAACGCGACGGTTCGGGAGCGACCATATCCACCCGGACCGGCCGGGACGCGCTGAATGCTGATCCGTTGCTGCGGTTCCGCGTCGGCTCTCCGCCGGGGTCCGAGCCGTTTCCGGGTGACTCAGGAGCTTGCAAGGAAAGGAAAGCGTCATGCTGAATTGGAGCACACTTGAAGGCAACCGGAAACAGTTCACCGGCAAGCTTCACGAGGAAATGGGGCAAACTGACCGACGACGATATTCATATGATCGCCGGCAAGCGCGAGCAGCTCGAAGGCAAGCTGCAGGAGGGCTACGGCTACCCAGGAGCAGGCCCATAAGACGTCGAACACTTCTGGGCCGCAAAGAGATGGTGAATCTGACCGTCGCGCCGAGGGGCTAAAGCCCCTCGGTTCCTCCCAGATTGAGCCGCAGACCGTCGAAGGCCGGCGTCACATTTTCAGGACATTCGGACTTGAGCTTCTCATAGTCGAGATCGACGTGAAGGTCGGTCAGCACAGCTTGTTTCGGCTGCATCTTCGCGATCCATTCGAAAGCCTGCGCAACGGAAAGATGCGACCCGTGCCGCTGATGGCGCAAGGCGTCGACGATCCACAGATCGAGCCCTCTCAGGAACGCTTCGCTCTGATGCGGGACGGCGTTCAAATCCGGCGTATAGGCGAAGCTGGAGCCCCCATATTCGACCCGAAAGCCGAGCGCGTCCATCTCGCCGTGGCGCAGCAAAAACGGCGTTATCTCGATCGCTCCGCCGGGACCTTCGACCGCAAATTTGGCGCCAATCTGCAGTCGCCTCTCGATCAGCAGCGGCGGGTAGAAGCTGCCCGGCGGCGTCACTGAAAATATAATCGAATTTCGACGTCATCGCCCGCGCCGTGACCTCGTCCATATAGGCCGGAATGCGCCGCCCGCTCATCAGCACGAGGCCACGCAAATCGTCAACGCCATGCGTGTGGTCGGCGTGGGCGGCGTATAGAGGACCGCGTCGAGACGCTTGACGCCGGCGTCGATGAGCTGTTCGCGAAGGTCGGGAGAGGTGTCGACGAGGATATTGGTCCTGGCTTCGCCCGCGCCCGCAGCGATCAGGATCGAGCAGCGGCGGCGCCGGTTGCGCGGGTTGCCGGGATCGCATTTGCCCCAGCCCTGCCCGACGCGCGGCACGCCGCCCGACGAGGCGCAGCCGAGGATCGTGACGCTTAAAGCGTTTTCCGACCGGACGGCGTCATTCGGTCCATGAGAAATCGCTCCAAAACCATGCTGGAGCAAATTCTGAACGAAAAAGTCTATCAACTTTTTGGAATTTGCTCCAGCGTCACGCGAGCGTCTCCGGCGCGGTCATCTTAGTGAACAGCCTGAGCGCATTGGCGGTCGTCGCGCGGGCGAAATCCTCCTCGTCCAGGCCCTTCGCCTTTGCGAGGACTCGCGCGGTCTCAACGATATAGGCCGGTTCGTTGCGCTTGCCGCGGTAGGGTGTCGGCGCGAGAAAGGGCGCGTCGGTCTCGACCAGGATGCGCTCGAGCGGCAGGTCCGCCGCGATGTCGCGCAGCTCCTGCGCGTTCTTGAAGGTCGCGACGCCGGAGAAGGAGATGTAAAGGCCAAGCTCCACCGCAGTCTCGGCCAGCGCGCGCGAGGCGGTGAAGCAGTGGAGCAGGGCGGGGAACGCCCCCTGCCCCATCTCGTTGCGCAGGATCGCGGCGCAGTCGTCGTCGGCGTCGCGTGTGTGGATGACCAGCGGCAGCTGAGCTTGCCGCGCGGCGGCGATATGGTTGCGGAAGACGCGCGCCGCCGTGTCCTTGGGCGCATGATTGTAGTGATAGTCGAGCCCGGCCTCGCCGAAAGCGACGCATTTGGGGTGGCGCGCGAGCTCGACGAGTTGCTCAAGCGTAGCCTCAGGCTCGTCAAGCGCATGATTGGGATGCGTGCCGACGGTGCAGAAGACGTCGTCGTAGCTTTCCGCGATCTTTGCGATCGCGTCGAATTTGCCGACATGGGTGGAGATGGTCACGAAACGCGCGACGCCCGCCGCCCTGCCCCGCGCGACGACGGCGTCGCGTTCCGGCGCGAAATCGGGAAAATCGAGGTGGCAATGGGTGTCGATAAGCATGGGGTAATGATACCGATCTTAGATTTAAATCAAGTCGGGAAGATAGGCGCCTAGTGGTTTCGCCGGCGACGGTGTCGCGCTGGTCGAGCGGCAAGGCGACGCCCGATCTGCACACCCAGACCGTCATCGCCTTCGGCGCGAGTTTCCTCGCCAATCCCGAGCTGCCGGAACAATTCGAAGCCGACGCCGACCTCAATCCGCCCAACCCGGCGACCTTTTACGACCCCGGGGGCGGCCCGCTATACGGATTATGCTGCGCTCGCGGAGTGACGAACCGCGTCACAGCGAAAATTTGATCCGGCACTCGACGCCCGACGGCATAAAGGCGAGAGACACCTCGCCCTTGAGTTCGATTTTCGCATTTTGTTCGATCACGGTGGAGCCGAACCCCCGCCTCATCGGCTTGCCGACCGGCGGGCCGCCGATCTCGCGCCAGAACAGCTCGACCGTGGCGCCCCTCTTTTCGGCCTCGTACTGGCTCCAGCTCACCGCGACCCGCCCGTCGCTATTGGAAAGCGCCCCATATTTCGCGGCGTTGGTCGCAAGCTCATAGAAGGCGAGGCTCAGCGTCACCGTCTGGGTCGGGCTCAGCCAAACGTGGGCCCCTCTATGCGACAGCGCGGCTTCCCGCCCAAATCCTCGAAGGGCGCCAGCGACAAAACCGCCACATCGTGCAGAAAGGCGCCCTCCGCGCTGGAATTGAGGAGCATATCCTGGGTGCGGCTCAGAGCCACGAGCCGCCCTGAAAACACGTCATGGAACTCGTCCGGCGGCGTGTTTCGTTTCGTCAGCGCGGCGATCGCCTGCACCACGCCGAGCGAATTCTTGATGCGATGGCCGAGTTCGCGGAGCAGGAAGCTCTGGTGCGCTTCGAGCCGGCGCCGCTCGGAAACATCGCGCAGGATCGCCGTGAACAGTTTCTGCTCGCCCATCTCCGCATAGGAGATCGAGGCTTCGATGGGGAATTCCTCGCCGCCTGCGCGCAATCCGCTCAAGCTTCCAAGCCGCCCCATGGCTCTAGCGCCGCCGCCGCTAGAGGCGAAATTCTTCACATGATCGGCGTGCGCGGCGCGATAGCGTGCGGGGATCGAGCCGGTCGAGCCGCGATCCCATCGCTTCCTCGATCGGCAGATCGAACATTTCCGATGCGGCCTTGTTGAAAAAGAGAATCCGATCGTCGGCGTCGATCGTGATGATCGCATCCGTCGCGGAGCCCAGTATTCCTGAATAGAAAGCGCGCATGTCGACCAAATCGCGCTCGGACTGCTGCTTGGCTCCCGCCTCGCGGACCCGGTGGGCGACCCTAAATTCCTGCGCCAACAAGAATATCGCGAGAGTCAAAGCCGTCGACAGCAGAAGGGCGGGGACAAAGAGCATCTCAAACATGCTGGCGATGCAACCTCAAGCTGGCGTTTCAGACCGACCAGGGCATTTTGATTCGCTTTATTGCACCGGTTTAGTCTCGCGCGGCCTCGAAGAGAGGTTTCTTTCTCGACGCGGCGCCAGAACTGGCGATTCAGACGTATAAAGCAAAAAAGAGCGGCGACATGTCCACTATTGGACAGTCGGCTCCGTCAAAAATTAATTTTTCGCATCCTCGCGCGACTTATAATTAATTCAGGAGCGTCGCTTTTCGTCGCCGCGCGTCGCTCGCGAAAGGCCCGGGCCAAATGAACTCGTCGCCGCCCCTGAAGGCAGACCAGCAGAGCAGCAATCTCCTCAATGCGCTGCGGCCAAACGACCTCGCGCTGCTGCGCCCGCATCTGGAATCCGTGCGGCTTGTCACCCGTCAAATTCTCTACCAGCCGGGCGACGACGTCGGCTTTGTCTATTTTCCCTGTGGGCCGACGCTGATCTCCTTCATCGTCGCGCTGGAAGACGGCAAGGAAGTCGAAATCGCGCTGGTTGGACGCGAGGGCGCGTTGGGCGGCATCGTCAGTCAGGGACGGCTTCCCGCCTATGCAAGATCGATCGTGCAGATCGGCGGACCGGCGCTGCGTCTCGACTGCGCCGCCCTCGAAAAGGCGAAGCTGCAATCGCCCGCCTTGCGGCATTTCTTCGCGCGCTACGCCGACTGTCTGCTGGCGCAGATTTTCCAGTGCGTCGCCTGCAACGCCGCGCATTCGATCGAACAACGCGCGTCGAAATGGCTGCTCGCGGCCATCGACCGCACTGGCGATCTCGAATTCGCGCTGACGCAAGAGCAGCTGAGCGGCATGCTCGGCGTCGGCCGCAGCTATGTCGCGCGCGTCATCAAAACGTTGAAGGATCGCGGGTTGATCGCGGGCCGGCCGAGCCGGCTGCAGGTCCTCGACAAAGAGGGTCTGAAAGCGGTTTCATGCAAATGCAATGAATCCGTCAAGGAACATTTCGACGATGTGCTGAAGGGCGTCTATCCCGACGACGCGCCAAATGCCGACGGACCGCCTCAGTTCAAGAAAGCCGACCCGGCGGGCGTCTCAGGGCGAGGGTTATGACAAAAACCATATCCATTTCCACAAGGCCCTGATTTGAAAAGTTTTTGAAGATTTCTCCAAGCTGGCGCCGCAGCGCCGAATCCCGTATAGCGAATAAGACGAGCTCCCCGATTCGAATTGGCGCGAAACTTGGCCGACGACATAAACGAAAACGCCGCTACTCCCGGCTCCGACATCCGTCCGGTGTCGATCGCCGACGAGATGAAGCGCTCCTATCTTGATTACGCGATGAGCGTGATCGTGAGCCGCGCGCTGCCCGACGTGCGCGACGGCTTGAAGCCCGTGCATCGGCGCATTCTGTTCTCGATGAAGCGAAAACGGCTTCACGCCCGACAGGGCGTACGTGAAGTCGGCGCGCGTCGTCGGCGACGTGATGGGCAAATATCACCCGCACGGCGACGCCGCGATTTACGACGCCCTCGTGCGCATGGCGCAGCCCTTCTCGATGCGCGCTGCCGCTCATCGACGGGCAGGGCAATTTCGGCTCGGTCGACGGCGATCCGCCGGCGGCGATGCGCTACACCGAGTCGCGGCTCGCCAGGCTCGCGCTGGCGCTGCTCGAGGACATCGACAAGGACACGGTCGATTTCCAGCCCAATTATGACGACAAGGAGCAGGAGCCGACGGTTCTGCCGGCGCGCTTCCCCAATCTTCTGGTCAACGGCGCCGGCGGCATCGCGGTCGGCATGGCGACCAACATCCCGCCGCATAATCTCGGCGAGGTCGATCGACGCCTGCATCGCGCTGATCGACAAGCCGGACATGACGCTCGCCGAACTGATGGAGATCGTGCCGGGTCCCGACTTCCCGACCGGCGGCATCGATCCTCGGCCGCGCCGGCATCGCGCAGGCCTACGAGACCGGCCGCGGCTCGGTCATCATGCGCGCCACGATCGCGAGATCGAGACGATGCGCAAGGACCGCGAGGCGATCATCGTCACCGAGATTCCCTATCAGGTGAACAAGGCGACGCTGATCGAACGCATCGCCGAACTGGTGCGCGACAAAAAGATCGAGGGCATCACCGACCTGCGCGACGAATCCGACCGCGACGGCATGCGCATCGTCATCGAGATCAAGCGCGACGCCGTCGCCGACGTGGTGCTGAACCAGCTCTACCGCTTCACCGCGCTGCAGATCGAGTTTCCGGGTCAATATGATCGCCCTGAACGGCGGCCGGCCGGAGATGCTCGACGCTGCACGACGTGCTGCGCGCCTTCGTCGACTTCCGCGAGGACCGTCGTCACCCGACGCACCAAGTTCCGCCTCGCGAAGGCTCGCGACTCGGCGCATCTCCAGGTCGGCCTCGCCATCGCGGTCGCCAATATCGACGAGGTGATCCGCCTCATCCGCACCTCGCCTGACGCCGCGGCCGCGCGCGAGGCTCTGATGGCCCGCGCCTGGCCGGCGAAGGACATGGCGCCGCTCGTGGCGCTGATCGCCGATCCGCGCCACGCGCTCGACGAAGACGGCAATTGCCGGCTCTCCGAGGCCCAGGCGCGCGGCATTCTCGATTTGCGCCTGCAACGCCTCACCGCGCTCGGCCGCGAGGAAATCTCGGCGGCGTTGGAGAAGCTCGCGGCGGAGATCGCCGAATATCTCGCAATCCTGAGCTCGCGCGAGAAACTCTTCGGCATCGTCAAGACGGAGATGCTGGAGGTCAAAGAGGCCTATGCGACCCCCCGCCGCACACGCATCCTCGAGGCCGACGGCGAGGTCGAAGACGAGGATCTCATCGCGCGCGAGGACATGGTCGTGACCGTCTCGCACGCCGGCTACATCAAGCGCGTGCCGCTTTCCACCTATCGCGCGCAACGGCGCGGCGGCAAGGGCCGCTCCGGCATGCAGACGAAGGAGGAGGATTTCGTCCACCGCCTCTTCGTCGCCAATACGCATACGCCGGTGCTGTTCTTCTCCTCGCTCGGCCGCGCCTACAAGCACAAGGTCTGGCGGCTGCCGCTCGCCGCCCCGCAGGCGCGCGGCAAGGCGCTGGTGAACCTGCTGCCGCTCGAGCAGAATGAGCGGATCACGACGATCATGCCGCTGCCCGAGGATGAAGCGAGCTGGGGCCGGCTCGACGCGATCTTCGCCACGACGAGCGGGAGCGTCAGGCGCAACAAACTTTCCGATTTCGTCGACATCAGGCGCAACGGCGTCATCGCCATGAAGCTCGACGAGGGCGAGGCCATCGTCGACGTGGCGACCGCGGACGAAGCCGACGACGTGCTGCTGACGACCAAGGACGGGCAATGCATCCGCTTTTCGGTCAATGAGCTGCGCGTCTTCCAGAGCCGCAGTTCGATGGGCGTGCGCGGCATCTCGCTGGGGCAGGACGACCGCGTCATCTCGCTGTCCATCCTCAAGCATTTCGACGCCAGTCCCGACGAGCGCGCGGCCTATCTGCGGCGCAGCGTCGCCCTGCGCCGCGCGCAGGGAGCCGAGCAGGCCGGGGCCGAGCAGATCGAAGAGCCCTCGATCGAGACCGAGGCCGTCGCGGTGGATCTATCCGACGAGCGCTTCGAGGGGATGCGCGCGGCGGAACAGATCCTGCTGACGGTGTCCGAAAACGGCTACGGCAAGCGCACCTCGTGCTACGAGTATCGGATCACCGGGCGCGGCGGCAAAGGCATCGTCGCGATGGCGGTCAACGCCCGCAACGGCGCCCTCGTCGCCTCCTTCCCGGTCGCGCAAGGCGACGAGATCATGCTGGTGACCAACGGCGGCCAATTGATCCGCTGCCCGGTGGACGGCATCCGCATCGCCGGACGCGGCGCGCAGGGCGTCATCGTCTTCGACACCGCCGAGGACGAGCGGGTCGTGTCGGTCGAGCATATCCAGGATGTGGGCGGCGAGGAGGAGAGCGGTAGCGGAGACGCAGGGGCAGGCGCCCTGACCTGAACGACAGGCCCTCCCGCGAAAAGCTCCGTCCACAGCTCCTGACCACAACCAGGCGCTTTTATGCGTCAAAAAACAGGCGCACGGTTCCTATGAGCGAGGGCGACGAGGATGCCCGCCAAGAAATAGACAGCGAGTGCGATCAGCGTCGCCAGGGCTGTAAGTGGAAATTCTGCAATCTGCCGCAAATGTTCCTCTTATCTTCTAGTCGAAAATGCCGGACCAAAGCGCGCCGGTCAAGCCCAAGAGTCGGCCCAAAAAAGAGGCGCCCGAACGGACGCCCCTTCCCCTTATCCTGTTCGCAAAGCCTTACGCGGCTTTCGCCTCGACGATCTTCGGCTCGGCTTTTTGCTGCGATCCGCCGATGTCGATGCGACGCGGCTTCTGCGCCTCGGGGATTTCCCGAACGAGGTCGATATAGAGCAAGCCGTTCTGCAGATCGGCGCCGGTCACGACGACATGGTCGGCGAGCTGGAAGCGACGCTCGAAGGCGCGCGCGGCGATGCCCTGGTGCAGGAACTCGCGAGCCGCCTCTTCCGTCACGGGCTGCTGCGAGCCGCGAATGGTGAGCGCGTTCTCGCGCGTCTCGATGGAGAGGTCCTCGCGCGAAAAACCCGCCACAGCGAGCGTCACGCGATATGAATTCTCGGCGGTGCGCTCGATGTTATAGGGCGGGTAGTTCGGAGCAGGCTCGAAACCGCCGCTCTGCGCCAGGGTGTTGAACAGGCGATCGAAGCCGACCGTCTGACGGAACAAGGGGGAAAGATCATAGGCACGCATTTCACATCCTCCGTTTGAAGCGACATGGGTCACTGCGAAATGCTCCGTAACCCGCTGGGCGTTAGAGCGATTCCGCGACGCGCGTCCGTTGCGGCCCGCGCAAGTCCGATGTGGGAAGGGCGGCTTTTTCCTTCAAGGGGTGATGCGAGCTTTCTGCATGAGACCGCAAGAACGTCTTGCTCGCGGCGCCGCCTCGCGGCTATGCTCGCGCGCGCTTCCTTGCGACATTCCACTCAAAGCGAACCGGAGCCGTTTTGACGCTCGAACTCGTCGCGACGCGAGACAATCCCATCCCCGCCCGCGCCGACTGCCGCGGCGTTCTGGCGCGCGACGGAACCGTGCTGCGCGTCGCGCGCTTCGCGCCGGATTGCGCTTCCCTTGGGACCTTGTGCCTGCTCCAGGGCCGCACGGAATGTATCGAGAAATATTTCGAAACGATCGGGGACGTCACGCAGCGCGGGCTCGAGGTCGCAACGCTCGATTGGCGGGGACAGGGCGGGTCCGAGCGCGCTCTGGCCGACCCTCACAAGGGCCATGTCGACGATTTCGCCCATTACCAGCGCGATCTTTCGGCGGTGCTGGCGCAGATGGAGGCTTGGGGCTGTCCCGCCCCTGGTTCGCCCTGGCGCATTCGATGGGCGGCGCGATCCTGCTCGACTACGCCCATTCCGGCGGCGCGGCGTTCCAGCGCCTCGCCTTTTGCGCGCCGATGATCGATCTCTACGGTCTGCGCTTTCCGCTCTTCTCGCGGCTTTTCGCCGATACGCTCGATATGCTCGGGCTTGGCGCAAATTATATTCCGGGCGGCGGCAAAGTCAGTCACGAGCATGATTTCGTCTCCAACCGGCTGACAGGCGATCCGCGGCGCTTCGCCCGCAACGAAGCGATCTTCGCCGAAGCCCCGCAGCTTGGCGTTGGCGATCCGACCATCGGCTGGGCCAACGCCGCGTTCCGCGCGATGCGGCGCTTCGCCGATCCGGAATTTCCGCGGCGACTGCGGACGCCGGCGCTGATCCTCATGGCGGGGCGCGAGGAGGTCGTCTCCAACGCCGCGATCGAGCGCTTCGTGCAGCAGATGGACCTCGCCCATCTCGTCAAAATCCCAGGCGCGCGGCACGAGATGATGATGGAGCGCGACGAGTTGCGATCACTGTTCTTCGCGGCTTTCGACGCTTTCGTTCCGGGCGGCGCGGCCTTATCCCGCCAGACATGACCATTGAGGAAGGAGCGCGGCCGGTGTCGCAGCCGCATAGCCCCAAACCCCACAGTTTCGGGATCCGCGTCTATTACGAGGACACGGACTTCTCCGGTCTCGTGTATCACGCCTCCTATCTGCGCTTCATGGAGCGCGCCCGCACCGAACTGCTGCGCGGTCTCGACGTCACGCAGCGCGTCTTGCGCGACGAAGGCGAAATCTTCTTCGTCGTGCGCTCGATGAACATCGACTTCCGGCGTCCCGCCCTGATGGACGATATGCTGCGCGTCGAAACCAAGGTCACCGAAATCGGCGCCGTCTCGTTTCAGCTGGAACAGCAGGTTTTGCGCGAACAGGAACTGCTCGTTTCCGCGGCGGTGGTCATCGTGCCGGTGAAGAACGGCCGCGCCCGTCCGCTTCCGCTCGAGCTCAGGGAAGCTTTCGAGCGAATTCTGCACGGCTGAGCGAAGCTTTATAGTTCATAAAATCTTAACCTTGAGGCGCGCTAGCTCCAGGAGTGGCAATCAATTAGGCGGGCATCGCCGCGCGCAGCCTAAAATCGGCGAAATTCCGATGGATAAGTCCGACCGGATGCTCAAATGGGTGCGCCTGATTTTCCCAGGATAGGACATGAACTCCCTGGAACATGGGGCGCGCGTCCCGCGACTTGAGTGTTTTCTGGCCGCGCCGACGCCGGCGAAGATCGCGATCCTCTGCGCGCTCGCGGCGTCGATCTGGTTTTGGGCCGTGGTCATTCAGAAAGTGATGTCGGCGCGACAGGCGCGCGCTTCAAAAGTCAGGGACAGCAAATGAACCCAGCCGAAATCGCCGCGACGCCGCTCGCCGGCGCTACTGAAATCACGATCTGGAGCATGTTCTGGGGCGCGCATCTCATCGTCAAATTGGTGATGATCGGCCTGCTGCCGCCTCGGTTTGGTGCTGGGCCATCATCGTCAACAAAACCCTGCTGTTCCGCCGCGCGCGCACGGCGATGGACCGTTTCGAGAAGCGTTTCTGGTCCGGCAATTCGCTGGACGATCTTTACAACAAGCTCTCCGAACGGCCGACCAGCGGCACGCCTCGCTCTTCGTCGCGGCGATGCGCGAGTGGAAGCGCTCCTTGCAGAATCCGGCGCCTCCTTCATGGGTCTGCAGACGCGCATCGACAAGGTGCTCGACGTCTCGATCGCCCGCGAGGTCGAAAAGCTTGAAGCGTCGCTGCTGGTGCTGGCGACGGTCGCCTCGGCCGGCCCCTTCGTCGGACTCTTCGGCACGGTGTGGGGCATCATGACCGCGTTCCGCTCCATC
Source organism: uncultured Alphaproteobacteria bacterium (assembly GCA_963820145.1). Taxonomy (GTDB): domain Bacteria; phylum Pseudomonadota; class Alphaproteobacteria; order Rhizobiales; family Beijerinckiaceae; genus Methylocystis. The sequence goes on along the minus strand of CAWFZD010000010.1, from coordinate 23,019 downwards.
GCCGCCTCGAAGAACACCTCGCTCGCCGTCGTCGCGCCCGGTATCGCCGAAGCGCTGTTCGCGACCGCGATCGGCCTCTTCGCCGCGATCCCGGCGCTCATCGCCTACAACAAGCTGCAGAGCGACGTCGGCAAGGCGCAGGCGCGGCTCGAGACCTTCGCTGACGAATTCTCCGCGATTCTCTCGCGTCAGATCGATCAAACCGCCGGTCGCGACCGCGACCGCGCGGCTTAAGGAGCCTTAAAAGATGGGCGTTTCGATCCAGGCCGGAAGAAACGGCGGCGCAGGCCGGCGCAGACGCGGCCGCACGCGTCACGCGCCGATGGCCGACATCAACATGACGCCCTTCATCGACGTGATGCTGGTGCTGCTGATCATCTTCATGGTCGCGGCGCCCCTGCTCGCGAGCGGCGTCTCCGTCGACCTGCCGCAGACCAAGGCCGGGCAGCTCAACATCGACCAAAAGCCGGTCTCGATCTCCATCGACGAAAAGGGCCAGGTGTTCCTGATGGATCAGCCGATCGAGGTCGGGGGTCTCGTCGATCGGCTCAAGGAGGCGGCGAAGCAGGGCTTCGACGAGCGCATCTATGTGCGCGGCGCGAAATCCGTCAATTACGGGCGCGTCGCCGAGATCATGTCAATCGTCACGACCGCCGGCTATAAACGTGTCGCTCTTGTGACCGAACAAGAGAAGAAATAGGGGGTCTCGCCTTTGAGTTTCCGCGCAGATCACCGGGCTTCTATACGTCGACGGCGCTCCATGCGGGCTTGCTGGGGGCGACGTTGTTCGCCTTTTCGGACGCGCGGAAATTCGACGACGCGCAGGAGAGCCTCTCCGTCGAAGTCGTCAGCGCCGACGCGCTGAACCGGATGGCCAAGGGCGAAAAGACCGCGCCGCCTGCGCCAAAGCCAGCGCAACATGCGGACAAGGCCGCGCAGGAGGTGAAGACGCCGCCGCATCCGACGCAGGACGCCAGGCGCGACGTCGAGGCGCCCGCGCCGCAGCTGAAACGCCTCAAAGAGCCGAGCGACGACGAGGCCGAGGACAAGCCGGCGAAGGAGGCTCTGCCGCCGCCTCCCCCGCCGCGCCGCCTCGCCGCCTTGCCCGAGGATCAGCCGAAAGAAAAGCCCGCTCCGACGCCGCCGCCGCGGCCTCAGATCCAGCCGCCGACGAAGGCCAAAGCCGCGCCGCCGCCCGAGAAGGACGAGCCGGAAGAGGCCGAAGTCGTCAAGCCGAAGCCGCCGCAGAAGCCGAAGCTCGAGCAGGTCGAGAAAGAAGCTCCGACGCCGCCCGAAAAGCCTAAGGAGCGCGTGAAGGATCAGACGAAGGAAGTCGTCAAGGAGCCGCCGAAACGCCCGCCCGAGCCGAAGGCCGCGGAGCCGAAGCAACGCCTCAAGGTCGATGAGGTGGCGAAGCTGCTCTCCGAAAAGAAGAGCGAAAAGACCGCCAAGGAGGGCGCCGACGGCGCCAATGAAAAGGCCGACAAGTCGGCGAAGGCCGCAAAGCCGAAGTCGGGCGACGAGACCGCCCCGAAGTCGCGCTTTTCGGCCGCCAGCATCGCGACGCTGCTCAGCCACGAAGCGCCGCATCACTCCGCGACCGGACCGAAAACGCAGCTCGCCTCGCTCGGCGCGCCGACCGGCGCCGCGCCGAAAATGTCGGCCTCGCTCGAAGGCCGCATCGACGCGCTGTTGATCGACCATTATCAGCAATGCTGGCGGGACAGAACGCTGACCATGAATGTGCGGACCTATGTGCCGCAGGTCGAACTGCACATCTCGCGCGCCGGCGCCCTGGAGCAGGCGCCGCGCCTGCTCAATCCCTCGTCCAACCCGACGGAGCGCGCCTATGCGGAACAGGCGCTCGCAGCGCTCCGCGGCTGCCCGCCCCTTCGCATTCCTGCAGAATTTTTGGCCTATTACGACTATTGGCGGGTCAAGGAACTCAACATGCTCTCCGACCGGTGATTGCCCCGCGTCCTGAGCGCTTTAGAGCGCTTTCCGCTCGAATGGAATAATTCGAGCGATAAGAAATCGCTACAAAATCAAAATGCGGGAGCAAATTCTGATCGAAAAAGTCTATCAACTTTTTGCCGAATTCGCTCCAGATCAACCTAGCAGGAACAATCCTCCATGAGCCTGAACATCACGCGCCGCGCGGCCGCTTCGATGATCTTCGGCGGCGCTCTTACGGCTCCGCTCGTCCCGGCGCGGGCGGGAAAAGTCCTCGATCTACATGCGACGGGCGGCTTCCAGCCGACGAATATCGCGGTGACGAATATCGTCGGAGACGGCGTCGTGACTTCGGTCATCGTCAATAATTTCAAGCGCTCGGTGTTTTTGAAGCCGGTCGACGCGGCCTCGGTCAACGGCGACGTGGTCAATCCCGACGTGGTCCCCAATCTCGACGTCTATCGCTCGATCAACGCTCAATATGTCCTCACCGGACGCGCCAGCCACGTCGACGGGCGGCTCAAATGCGAGTTCCGGCTGTTCGACGTGACGACCGGCGAACAGGTCATCGGGTCGCAGTTGACCACGGAAGCGAACAACTCCCGCCGCGTCGCGCATCTCGTGTCGGACGCGGTGTTCTCGCGGATCACCGGCGAAAAAGGCTTCTTCGACTTGCGCATCGTCTTCGTCGAAGAGAGCGGCTCCAAGGACCGTCGCAAGAAGCGCCTCGCGATCTGCGATCAGGACGGCGCCAATCAGCATTATCTGACGCGCGGCGACGATCTCGTCGTGACGCCGCGCTTTTCGCCGTCGTCGCAACAGGTCGTCTACATGGCCTTTCCGGCCGAAGGCGAGGGCGAACCCAAAGTCTTCGTGATGAACGCCGACACCGGCAGGCGCGAGGCGGTCGGCGACTTTCCCGGCATGAGCTTCGCGCCGCGCTTCTCGCCGGACGGCGGCCGCGTCGTGATGTCGATGTCGGAAGGCGCCGAGACCAATCTCTACGTCATGGACCTGAGCGCGCGCGAGCCGCAACGCCTCACCGACAGCGCGGCCATCGACACCTCGCCCTGCTACTCGCCGGACGGAAGCCAGATCGTGTTCGAATCCGACCGCGGCGGCTCGCAGCAGATTTACGTGATGGGCGCAAACGGCGGCGGCGCCAAGCGCATCTCCTTTGGCGGCGGGCGCTATTCGACGCCGGTGTGGTCGCCGAAGGGCGACTACATCGCCTTCACCAAGCAGACGTCGGGCTCCTTCGGCATCGGCGTCATGAAGACCGATGGCTCGGGCGAGCGGATCCTGACCGAGGGCTTCCACAACGAGGGCCCGACCTGGGCGCCCAACGGCCTGTTCCTTATGTTCTTTCGCGAGGCGCAGGGCGCCGGCGGCCCGAAGATCTATATGGTCGACGTGTTCGGGCGCTCGGAATTCCAGGTGCCGACGTCGGGCTTCGCCTCCGACCCCGCCTGGGGCCCGCTGTTGAAGTGACGCGAGTTCGTCATCGCGAGCGAAGCCCGCAGAAGGGAAAAGTGATGACGAAACTCGTTCCAATGCTCTGGTATAGCGAAAAGGCCGAGGAAGCGGCGGCGTTCTATGCGTCGCTGCTGCCGGACTCGCGGGTGGACTTCGTTTCGCCGCTTCCCGCCGACACGCCGAGTGGGCCAGCGGGGTCGATCAGGATCGTCAACTTCACTTTGGTCGGCCGTCCCTTTACGGCGCTGAGCGCCCCGCCGCTCGATCCCCCCAACCATTCGATTTCGTTCATGGTCCATTGCGACGATCAGGCCGAGATCGACCGGCTCTGGGCGGCGCTTTCCGACGGCGGCGCGACCGAGCGATGCGGCTGGCTGAAAGACCGCTACGGTCTCTATTGGCAGATCGTGCCGAGTTGTCTTGGCGAACTGATGGGCGACGCGGACCGCGCCCGCGCCAAACGCGTCGCCGAGGCGATGCTGACCATGACGAAATTCGATATCGCCGGATTGAAGGCGGCGCACGCGGGGTAAGATCGTTCCTACCCCGCCTGTCGCTTCATGAACTCCAGCGCCGCGGCGGGTATCGTCTGCCGCGCGGCGCGCAGCGGCGCCCACGGGTCTTTTTGCGCCGGCGCGGTCTCGATGTCATAGGCGGCGGCGGAGTCGATCTTCGTGAGACCGGCCCAGGTCAGCGGCACGGCGACCTTGGCTCCAGGTCTCGCGCGCAGCGACCAGGGCAGGATCGCAGTCGAGGTCCGCTTGTTGCGCATCCAGTCGACATAGATCCGGCCCGCACGCCGCGCCTTGCTCATCGTGGCGACGAAGCGCTTCGGCTCATCGCGCGCCAATCCCTCCGCAAATCCATGCGCGAAAGCCTCCACCTCGTCGCTGCCGAGCGTCCTGTCGAGCGGCGCCACGACATGCACGCCCTTCCCGCCGGTGATCATCGGCCAGCTTTTCAGCCCAATGGCGGCGAGATGATCGGCGATCTCCTTGGCCGCCGCCTTCACCTCGGCGAAGCCGACGTTCTCGTCTGGGTCGAGATCGAAGATGAGGCGGTCGGGACGGTCCGGCGCGTCGGCGAGGCTCATCCAGCCGTGCAACTCGATCGCGCCGAACTGCGCCGCGGTGTGCAGGCCGACGGCGCCGTCGAGCGAGATGTAGGTCTCCCCCTCAGCCTCGACCGGGATGATGCCGAGCGTCATGCCCTTGAGCGGATGGCGCTGAAAGAAGGTCTGCTCGATCGAGTCCGGCGCCCGCACGATGCTCACCGGGCGATGGTCGAGGTAAGGCGCCATGCGCGCCGCGACCTTGGCGTAATAGGCGGCGACGTCGCCCTTGGTCACGCCGTCTTTTGGAAACAGCACGCGGCTCGCATGCGTGATCGGCGTCTCCGCCTCCCGCGTCTCTGAACGGGCTTTGCCTCGCGTCGCAGTCACGGCGGGCTCCCTGAAAAGCCGGTCCTCGCGCAGACCCAGAAAACGCGCCTGTCGCATTTGCCCGTCGCCGGTCCAGCCGCCGAAGCGCACTTCGGCGCGAAACGGGCGCGCGACGAAGACGGTTCCTTTCGGCGCCAGCTCCGCGCCCAATAGGTCGGGCGCCGGCGTTTTGGACTTCCGCCCCGAAAGCAGCGGCGAGATTTTGGCGCGCTGCGCGGCGTCATAGCCCGTGCCGACCCGCCCGACATAGGCGAGCCCTTCAGGCTTCTCGACGGCGGCGAGCAGCGAGGCGAAGGAACCATGCTTGGTCGACGGATTATAGCCGACGATCAGCACGTCCTCGCGGCGGTCGGCCTTGATCTTGAGCCAGTCATGCGAGCGGCCCGACACATAGGCGCCTTTGGCGCGCTTCGCGATGACGCCTTCGGCGCCCGCCTTGACCGCAGTCTGGAAAACCGCCGGACCCTCTCCGGCGACATGGTCCGCGAAGCGAATGGCGCCGCCGCGCGCGCCGAGGAGGTCGCGCAGTCGAGCTTTTCGCGCCTCCAGCGGCTTCGCGCGCAGATCCTCGCCGTCGAGCGCAAGCAGGTCGAAGGCGACGAATTCGATTCCGCCAGCCTGCTTCGTCTCCAGGGCGGCGACGAGCGCTGGAAAGTCGGAGATACCCTGGCTGTCGAAGACGACGCCTTCGCCGTCGATGAGCGCGCTGCGACAGGGCAGCGCGAGAGCGGCGGCGGCGATGGTCGGAAATCTCGCCGTCCAGTCGAGTCCGGTGCGGGTGAAAATCTTCACCTTGTCGCCGCCGCGCGCGATCTGCAGTCGGTAGCCGTCATATTTCATTTCGATGAGCCAGTCGGAACTGGTCGGAGCGATCTGCGTCTCCGCGCAAAGCTGCGGCGCGACAAAATCCGGAACCGGCGGCGGCGGCGCGGATTTCCTCGCCTCGGTCTTCGCCCGTTTGGCGACATTGCGCGCCGGCGCGCCTTGCTCGATCTCCGCGCGGGATCTGCCGCTGTCGACGCTGTCGGGAAAGCGGCTGGCGAGAGCATCGTCGTCTTCGGCGAATTCGTCGCGCTCCTTGATCAGCAGCCAGTTTTCGCGCTTCTCCTTGGTCTTCATGCGCACCAGAACCCATCCGCCGCGCATGCGCGCGCCATGCGCCAAGAATTTGATTTCGCCCTTGGCCAGCGCTTCGGCGGGGTCGCCGTTGAGCGGCGTGAAACTCGTATATTCCCACAAGATCACCGTGCCGCCGCCGTATTCCCCTTTCGGGATGAGGCCTTCGAACGTGGCGTAGTCGAGCGGATGATCCTCCGTGCGCACGGCGAGACGCTTGTCGGCGGGATTGGCGGACGGCCCTCTCGTCACCGCCCAACTGACGAGCACGCCGTCGATCTCCAGCCGCAGATCATAATGATCGCGTCTCGCGAAATGGTGCTGGACGATGAGCCGACTGCCCGGCGCCGCGCCGCGGCCTGCATCGCCGCCCTTGGGCTCGCGCGTGCGCGAGAAATCGCGTTTCTTCAGATAAGGCGCGAGCTTTTCGGGAGCTGCGGCGCGGGCTCGCATCTCATGCGCTCCGCTTCGCCGGCTTGCGCTTTTCCGCCGGCGCGCTCTTGCCCGGCGCTTCCTTGGGGCCGGAGCGTTTGACGGGCGCCGGGCGGCTCGCGCGCGGCTTCGCCGCCGCGGGCTTCGCCCTCGGCTCTTCCCCGCCGCTCTTGCCTGTGGAGACCGAGCGCTTCAGCGCCTCCATGAAGTCGAGCACCTTGGCGCCGGCCGGCTGACCCTCCTCTACCGCGACGGCCTTGCCCGTCGCAAGCTTCATCCGCACGATTTCGTTCAAGGCCTCGGCGTAATGATTCTGTATTTCGCCGGCTGGAACGGTTCGCTGCGGCTGTCGATCAGCTCTTCCGCCATCTTGAGCATGTCGGCGCGCGAACCGCTCTTCGAGAGCGACGCGAACACCTCGTCGGCGTCCTTGATCTTGTTTTGATAGCGCAATGTGTCGAGCACGAGGCCGGCGCCGCTGGGATAGAGCGCGACGAGATTTTCCCGTCCGCGCAGCGTGAGCTGGCCGATCGCGGCTTTCTTGCGCGCCTTCAGCGCGTCTCGGATGACGAGATAGCCTTCCTCGGCGACGTCGCCGTCCGGCAAGAGATAGTAAGGACGCTCGAAATAGAGCGGGTCGATCTCATCGGCATCGACGAACTGCGTCAATTCGATCGTGTGCCGCGTCTGCAACCTGACCGCATCGAGTTCATTTTCCTCCATCAGAACGTAATTGCCGGGCTCGACCTCATAGCCCATGACGATGTCTTCTTTTTTTACCTCGCCCTTGCCGGGCACGACCTTGAGATAGCGGACGCGCTGCTTGCTGACGCGGTCGATCTGGTGGAACTTCGGCGTCGTCTCGGCGCGTTCGGCGGAGACGAGCTTCACGGGAATGGTCACGAGCGCGAGCCGCAGATGACCCTTCCAGAAAGTGCGCACATATTCGGCCATCGCCAAAACTCCACGCGGGGACGCATTTGATGATAAATGCGGGACAGACAAGCTTGTTCCACGGGCCGAAGGAGGCTTGGCAAATCGGCGGCGTTATCTATTCTTTACTTAAACTGAATAGAAAATCGGGTCGCCGCCTTCTGCGTCGGCGCGATCACGAGGGGCAGATCGATGCAATATTCATTCACGGCCAAAGCCAAGCAGCTGCTCTTGTTTCTCGCGATCCTTGTAGGGACCGCCGTCCCCGCTGCGGCGCAAGAGGCGCCGGCCCCAGGGTTCGCTCGCCCGATCAAACTTCTCGTGTTCGGCGACAGCCTCACCTCGGGTTACGGCGTGCCAGATCAATATGGCTTCCCCTCCGTGTTGGCGCGCCGGCTGCGCGCCGACGGCTACGGCAATGTTCTCGTCTACAACGGCTCCGTTCCAGGCGACACCAGCGCCGACGGCTATCAACGCCTGGGCGCGGCGCTCGAAGAGCATCCGGACGTCGTGCTCGTGGAGTTCGGCGGCAACGACATGCTCGACAAGGTCGATCCGCGCGTCACCTATCAAAATCTCGCGTGGATCGTCATGCGCTGCAGGGCGCAGGGCGCCAAGGTCATTTTGGCGGGCATGCTGTCGCTGCCGAAGAACGGGCCGAATTACGTCATCGGCTTCGACACGATGTTCCCGGCGCTGGCGAGAGCCTACCACCTTCCCTTCTATCCGTTCTTCCTCGCCGGCGTGTGGCCCAACCCGGCTCTGATGCAGAGCGACCTCGAACATCCCAATGCGGCCGGCGTCCAGGTCATCGTCGCGCGCACCGCGCCCTTGATCGAGAAGACGCTGCGCAGCTTGGAGCCGAAGGTGGCGCGCGCTTCCGCGCGGTGAGGAGCGCTCTATCTGGCCGCGGCCTGAAGCAGGACGGCGAGCGCATCGACGTCGGCGTCTCGAATGTAAGGGCCATATGGCATACTCGCTTGATACATATTGATTTACTGCAAATCGGATATTCCGAGGAGGAGTCCCTCAAGCCTTTTCCTCCGCCTCCTCCACAAATCTCGGGAACACCGGCGCCGGAGCCGGCAGCAGCGCGCCCTCGGCGAGCGCAAAGGCCTCCCCGGCATGGGCGAAGTCGCGCAAGTCCTTCGCCACGCCCAGCAGGTCGAGAAGCTTTGTCGCGGCCCCGGGAATGAAGGGCTGCAGGGGAAGCGCGACGCGGCGCAGCGTCTCGGCGGTCACATAAAGCACCGTCGCCATGCGCGCAGGATCGCTCTTCTTCTTCGCCCAGGGTTCTTCGCCGGCGAAATAACGGTTCGCCTCGGCGACGACGCGGAAAATCTCGGCGAGCGCGTGGTCGGGGCGATAGACGCCCATATGCGCTCGCGCCTTGTCCAGCGCCGCGCTCGCATCGCTCAGGATCGTCAGATCCGCCTCCAGCAGCGCGCCTTTTTTCGGCACGGACGCGGCGCAATTCTTGTTGATCATCGACAGCGAGCGTTGCGCCAGATTGCCGAGATCGTTGGCGAGATCGGCATTGATGCGGTTGACGATGGCTTCGTGCGAGTAATTGCCGTCCTGGCCGAACGGCACTTCGCGCAAGAAGAAATAGCGCAACTGATCGACGCCGTAGGCTCAGCGAGCGTCGAACGGGTCGATCACATTGCCGACCGATTTCCACATTTTCTCGCCGCGGTTGAACAGAAAGCCGTGCGACGACAATCTGCTTCGGCAGCGGCGATGCCGGCCGACATCAGGAAGGCCGGCCAGTAGATGGCGTGAAAGCGCATGATGTCCTTGCCGATCACATGCACGTCGGCCGGCCAGAATTCGCGCACGCTCGCCTCGGTGTCGGGAAAGCCGGTCGCGGTGATGTAATTGGTCAGCGCGTCGACCCAGACATACATGACGTGCTTGCGGATCGCCGGGCACCGCGACGCCCCAGTCGAAGGTGGTGCGGGAGATCGACAGATCCTGCAGGCCGCGCTCGCACGAAGGCGACGATCTCGTTCATGCACTCCTCCGGCGTGCACGAAATCCGGATCGGCCTCGTAATGCGCGAGCAGCCGGTCGGTATAGGCGGACAGCCGGAAGAAATAGCTCTCCTCCTCGACCCATTCGACCGGCGTGCCGGTCGGGCGCGAGCCGCTTGCCGTTGTCGCTCGAGCAGGTTCGCTTTCGTCGTAATAGGCCTCGTCGCGCACCGAATACCAGCCGGCATATTTCGACAGATAGATTCGCCGTCCGCCTGCCATGCGCTCGCCAGATCGCCGACGACGGACGCTTGTGGCGCGCCTGGGTGGTGCGGATGAATCGTCGGTCGAGCACGTCGAACGCTTCGCCATGGCCGGGAATGCGCGCACGTTGCGGTCGACGAGCTGCTGCGGCGTCAGTTCTCCCGGCTCGCCGTCTGCTGCATCTTCATGCCGTGCTCGTCCGTGCCGGTGAGGAACAGCACGTCGCGGCCGTCGAGCCGCTTGAAGCGGGCGAATGGCGTCGGTGGCGATCGCTCATAGGCGTGGCCGATATGCGGCGCGCCGTTCGGATAGGCGATCGCGGTCGTGATCATATAGGTCGGGGCTTGCGTCATGCGGCAGGGTTTACAGCGCTTTCGGCTCGCGTGAAAGCGGCAGGGGATCTTGCGCCGTCGCTTGCTGCATGGCGGCCGCGGCGTCTGACTAATCATATCGCGGCGTGACGCCGATGGAGCGTTGGTCCTTGTAACGCCAGAAGAGGTCGAGAGCCTTGATCATGAAAGCGCGCGAAAATTTCCCCAATTCGCAATCGGGCTCAAGGTAATAGGACGAAGCCGCGTCTTCGACATTGATTTCATCGAGGACGATCCATAACTCGACGTCGGCGTCAAGCCCGGCTCTGCGCTTCTCCGTCGCTGGAACCTCGGTGAACAGCCGCGACGCTCCTGGCGTTTTCGTCGTGATCGGAAAGAGCCAAAGCAGATTTTGCCGAACGCGAAAGGCGACGACGGTCGGTCGCGGCTTGCGGCCTTCCGTCTCGCCTGCGAGCGCCTCATGCTTCCAAAGATAGCGATAGAGGATGACGTCGCCTGTCCCGAGCGAGTCGAAACTCAAGCTTGTTCGCCTCTCTTGAAGGCTTCATAGGCAGATTTGGCGTCCAGGAGCATGTCCTCAGGAATGTCATCAATTCCAAGAACGAGCCTATTGTCCGCCTTGATGAGACGCTGATAGCGATCGTAGCTCATCACGACGAAAGCCGGGCGTTTGCGTTGCGTGATCGTGACGACGCCGCGCCGCGCCGCCTCGAAGATCTCCCCGGTCTTGCGGTTCCAGTCGGTGGAGGAAAAAACATTCATGATTGACCCTCGGGAGACCGAAACTTACAAAAGTTTTGTAGTCGGCGCAACGGGGAATTACGGAAGTTTATAAACTTCTGTATGTTTCGGGCGCGGCTCAAATATTGGTCGGGGCTCCGGCAAGCGCCAAAACCGCTTGACAAATTCGGCCGCCGCTTTTCTCTCGACAGACCCGCTGCTGAGCCCGAGGAGACGCGCATTGACCACCTCCCCTATGATCGCGATCTCGACCGCAATGCGGCGAATTTCCAGCCGCTGACGCCGCTGTCGTTCCTGGCGCGCGCCGCCGAGGTGTTATCCGGACCAGACCGCGATCATTCACGGCGCGCTGCGCCGCACCTACGCGCGAGTTCTACGCGCGCAGCCGGCGGCTCGCGTCGCGCGCTGCGCGCGCGCGGCATCAGGCGCGGCGACACGGTTTCGGTCGATGCTCGCCAACACGCCGGCGATGCTCGAAGCGCATTACGGCGTGCCGATGACCGGCGCCGTGCTCAACACGCTCAACACGCGGCTCGATGCCGCCGATCCTCGCCTTCATGCTCGATCATGCCGAGGCCAAGGTTCTGATCACCGACCGCGAATTCTCCGAGCGTGATCAAGGAGGCGCTGACGCTCGCCAAGGCAAGCCGCTGGTCATCGACTATGACGATCCGGAATTCACCGGCCCCGGCGAGCGGCTCGGCGAGCCTCGACTACGAGGCTTTTCTGCGCCGAGGGCGACCCCGACTTCGCCTGGCCGATGCCGGACGACGAATGGGACGCGATCTCGCTCAACTACACCTCCGGCACCACCGGCGATCCCAAGGGCGTCGTCTATCATCACCGCGGCGCCTATCTGCTCGCGATCGGCAACGTGCTCACCTGCGACATGGGCAAGCATCCGGTCTATCTGTGGACGCTGCCGATGTTCCACTGCAACGGCTGGTGCTTTCCCTGGACGCTGTCGGTCGTCGCCGGCACCCATGTCTGCCTGCGCGCAGGTGCGCGCCGCGCCGATCTTCGATGCCATCGCCGAGCACAAGCGTGACGCATCTGTGCGGCGCGCCGATCGTGATGTCGACGCTGCTCAACGCGCGCGAGACGAGAACGAAGCCGCTGCCGCATACGGTCGAGTTCGTCACCGCCGCGGCGCCGCCGCCGCGAGGCCGTGCTGGCGGCGATGAAAGCGGCGGGCTTCAACGTCACCCATCGTCTACGGCCTGACCGAAACCTACGGCCCGGCCGCCGTCAACGATGGAACGCGCGAATGGGACGCGCTGCGAGCCGGCGAGCAGGCGCGCAAGAAGGCGCGCCAGGGCGTGCGCTATCCGGTGCTCGAAGCGCTCGACGTGCTCGATCCCGAGACCATGCGAGCCGGTGCCGCGCGACGGCGAGACGCTGGGCGAAGTCGATGTTCCGCGGCAATGTCGTGATGAAGGGCTATCTGAAGAACAAGCGCGCGACCGACGAGGCCTTCGCCGGCGGCTGGTTTCACTCCGGCGATCTCGGCGTGATGCATCCCGACGGCTACATCCAGCTCAAGGACCGCTCCAAGGACATCATCATCTCCGGCGGCGAGAACATCTCCTCGATCGAGGTCGAGGATGCGCTCTACAAGCATCCCGCCGTGATGCCGCCGCCGTGGTCGCCGAGCCCGACGAGAAATGGGGCGAGACGCCCTGCGCCTTCGTCGAATTGCAGCCCGGCGCAAGACGGCCACCGCCGAGGAGCTCATCGCCTAGTGCCGCGACAATTTGGCGCATTTCAAATGCCCGCGGCATGTGGTTTTTCGTGAGCTACCCAAGACTTCTACCGGCAAAGTCAAAAAGTTTGAGTTGCGTGAACACGCGCGTAGACTGTGATGGCGTTCCGGGAGTTGCGTCGAGCCGTAGGTTTTGTCTGTAGTCCGGCGCGCCGTCTGCACTATAAAGCCAGCAGCCACTTGCGCGGCCGCTGGCGGATTTTGGAGAGACGCCGTTCCACCGCGTCTCCAGTATATGCATAGTCCGGTCTGCTAGACCATCGGCGGTTGAGGCGCCTTCATTTGGCGCCGGCCTTAAAAAGAATATGCCAGAGGCAGCCACCGGCAAGTCCGCCGACGACGGCTGCGGACAGCGTGTTGGAGATCCCGCCGAGCGCGAAGGCGGCGAGCACTCCGAGGATCACCGCCCCGGCGCCAGCGAAGATATAGGTGTTTGTCGTAATTTCGAGTTCCTTGGAAGCCATTAGTCCTCTCCTCAGTCGTTGACGTTGGTTCAAACCCGCGCCTTGTCGTTGGTTTTTAACCCCCGGCGCGTTGCTTTAGTGTCATTGCGACGTCATGAAGGTAACACAATCGCAAGGTCTGTCCAGATCCGTCGCCGCCTTTCGGCCATGGCGATCGTGTGACTTTTTTCCGCAACGCCCCTGGCTCTTCGCCCCGTCCGCTCGTCCTTCCCGGCGCCGGCGCTCTCAATTTTTACGCGCCCGCTATCGTGACCCGCGCGCCAAGCCGCGCTATAGCGATCAACCATGACGACACAAGATGCTCCCAAAGCGCGCCGCCGCATCGGCGAAACGCTTTCTCCGCTGCGGGCTTTGCTGCCCTATGCGCTACGCCGCTACGTCACGATCGCGCTCGCGCTGCTCGCATTGACGGCGGCCGCCGGGGCCACCCTCACGCTGCCGATCGCCGTGCGCGGCATGATCGACCACGGCTTCTCGGAAGACAGCGCGGGCGCCGTCAACGCCGGCTTCGGCGCGCTCATCGCCGTCGTCGCCGTTCTCGCGCTGGCCTCGGGCTCGCGCTACTATCTCGTCACGACGCTCGGCGAGCGGGTCGTCGCGGATTTGCGCTCCGACCTTTTCGCCCATCTCGCGAAGCTCGACGCGAATTTCTACGACAGCGCCAAGACCGGCGAATTGCTGTCGCGGCTCACAGCGGATGCGACGCAGCTGAAGGCCGCCTTCGGCTCATCGGCCTCCGTCGCGTTACGCAATCTGTTCCTGTTCGTCGGCGCGATCGTCATGATGATCGTGTCAAGTCCGAAACTCTCGATCATGACGCTGGCCGCGATCCCGGTGATCGTCGCGCCCTTGATCCTCTCGGGCCGCAAGGTGAGGGAGCGCTCTCGCGGCGCGCAGGACGCGCTCGCTTCCGCCGCCGCCTATGCGGCCGAAAACCTCTCGGCGGTCCGCACCATGCAGGCTTGCGGCGCGCAGTATGCGGCGACGGCGCGCTTCAAGGCCGCCGCCGAAGAGGCCTACGCCGCCGCGCGCGACGCGACCAGGCTGCGGGCGTTTCTGACTTCGGGGGCGATCTTCCTGATTTTCGCGAGCGTCGTCGGGGTGCTCTGGCTCGGCGCGTCGGACGTGCTCAGCGGGCGCATGACCTCGGGCCTGCTCTCCCAATTCGTGCTTTACGCGGTGCTCGGCGCGAGTTCGCTCGGCGAATTGTCTCAGGTCTACAGCGAGGCGACCGCTGCGGCCGGCGCCGCCGCGCGAATTGGCGAAATCCTGGCCATCCGTCCGCAAATCGCCGCGCCCGCGCATCCGACGCCGCTTGCGCAGCCGATCCGCGGACGGCTCGTCTTCGAACATGTCAGTTTCGCCTACGCCGCGGCGCAAGGCGTGCCGGCGATACGCGATCTGCAGCTGACGATCGAACCCGGCGAGCGCGTGGCGCTGGTCGGCCCGTCGGGCGCCGGCAAATCAACTCTGTTCGCGCTGCTGCTGCGTTTTTACGACGTCACCTCGGGCAGGATCACGCTCGACGGCGTCGATTTGCGCGACCTCGACCCCGCCGCGCTGCGCCGCGCCATCGCGCTCGCGCCGCAGGATCCGGTCGTGTTCGGCGCCAGCGTGCGCGAGAACATCGCCTATGGCCGCGACGAGGCGCCCTTGCCGGCCATCGAGGCGGCGGCGCGGCGCGCGCAGGCCGCGGACTTCATCGCCGCCCTGCCCCAAGGCTACGACACGCTGCTTGGTGAGCGCGGCGTCACGCTGTCCGGCGGCGAGCGGCAGAGACTGGCGATCGCGCGCGCCATACTCGCCGACGCGCCGGTGTTGCTGCTCGATGAAGCCACCTCCGCGCTCGACGCGCAAAATGAAGCGCTGGTGCAGGCGGCGCTGGAGGACGTGATGGCGGGCCGCACCAGCCTCGTCATCGCGCATCGTCTCGCGACCGTGCTCGAAGCCGATCGCATCATCGTGCTCGACGGCGGCCGCATCGTCGAAGAGGGAACCCATGAGGCGCTCGTCGCCAGGGGCGGCCTCTATGCGAAACTCGCCAAACTGCAGTTCAGCGCGCAGGCGGAGCCGGTCGCCTCAAAATGAAAAAACCCGGGGAGCCTGAACTCCCCGGGCCTTTTGCAGGATTTTGAGGGCGCTGCTTACTGCGAGAGATGCAGCGGCGCCGCGGTGGCCAAGGTCGCGATCGTCGCGAAGGCCTGGTTCAGGGAGACGGCGTCCGCGGCCATGTAGGCGTTGGTCGGCGTCGTTGCGCATTGCTGCAGGATCGCCTGCGAATGCGCGGCCAGCGTCGCCGAGATATTGGCCGAGAACAGAACTGTGTAGATCGTGACGCCGTCCTTCTTGGCGTTGGTGCAGGCCTGCAGCAGGCGGTTGTCGAAGTAGGTCGTCAGATCGGTCGGAGGAGACGTGGAATTCGTCACCGGGCCATATTGGGTGATGCCGTCGACGCTGCCGAGACGATAGCCGCCGAGATAACCGTAGGCCGAGTAGTCCGAGATATTGGCGCTGTTGGAGCCCGACGTAGTCGAATTTCCATTGTCCGCCAAGCCGTCGACGCCGTCGGTCATCAGCACGATCACCTTGTTGACGCCCGTATTATAGGCCGCGCCGTCGGCGTAAGGCAGGTTGGGGCGAGAGCGTGCGCCAAGCCCAGGCGAAGCCTTCCGAGATGATGGTGCCGCCGTTGTACCAGTAGTTGATGTTTTGGATCGCCGTATCCACGGTCGACTGATTGGTGGTCAGGCGCGTGACGGGTTCGGGGCAGCCGGCGTTGGGACCAGCCGTGGTCGGACCCGTCTCGTTGATCGCCGCCGATTTGGTGAGCGCGTCATATTTGAAGATATACTGACCCGCGCCCCAGGAGCCGTTCAGCGTCCAGTTCCAGGATGAGACCGGAAGCGCCGCCGTGGTGCTGCCCGAAGCATAGTCGCCGTCGTTCAGATAGTTGTTATGGAACCCGTTGGAGCCGTTCACGTAAAGCGCCGGCGCCATATAGGCCCAGGTTGAGAGGTTGTAGTCAGGCTCGTCTGGCCAGAAATAAGGGACGAACAGCGAGTTGGCGTCCGTGGAGGTCGGCGCGATGTCCGTCACGTCATAGTCCTGGACCGTATAGGAGCCGCCCCAATTGCTGTTGATCCAGCTGATTTCCGCGCTCGTCGGACGGGCTTCCACGCAGCCCTTCCAGGCCGTGGCCGAACCGCTGGTGTTCAGGATGCGCGGGAACAGATCATAGTGGCTGACGGTCGCCGGATTGACCAGCCAGTCGCAGCCGCCGCCGTCGGTGCCGCCGGCGGACAGGTAATATTGGAAGCCGGCCGGGACCTGGTAGGTCTCGAGCGCCTTCTTGCTGTTCTTGACGTAAGTCGACTTGAGGGTCGAAGTCGTGAACGGCGCGATGGTGTTCGGCGTCACGCCGAGGCTGGTGGCGTTGGCGCTTTTGACGCCGAGCAGCTCCTGCGCCATGTGGCGGATCGGGTTCAGGATGTCGAGGATGTCGCGCGCGTCGCCGGCGTCGCCCGTCGAGCTGCCGCCCGGACCGGTCGACGTGCCGCCGCCGCCCGAACCCCAGTTCTGGACGCAGCCCGTGGTGTAGGCGATCCAGGCCCATCTCTGCCACACGCCGTTCCAGGGCGAGAGCGCTGTGGTGTCGACCATGCTCAGGCTCGGCAGGCCGGGATTGACCGCCGCGACATAGGGCGTGACACTGACGCGAACCGCGCCGGAGCCGTTGGACGCCGCGAAGACCGTATCGGCGAGCGTCTGCGCCGCGGTGCGCAGCGCGCCGATGTTCGGCGCCATGGACCCTGTGTTGTCGAGCGCGAGCGCGACTTCAAGCGGATGCGCGACGGTGACGCCGCTGGTCGTCGCCTGAGCCTTCACGGTGAGCGGAACCGACGTGACGCCGGCCAGCCCCATCATGACCGGCTTATAGTTGGTCGTGATGGTGACGTTGTACTGGCCGGGATTTTCGCTATAGCTCACCGTGACGTTGCCGGCCGTGGCCGACACCTTCGTATAAGTGACGTATTGCGGCGAGGTGCCCGACGTCGCCGCTCCCGTGTCGACGGTCGCCGAGAGGTTGCCGGCGACCGCAGCCGTCGCGATGTTGATGTGCTGGGCCGTGGTCAGGGCGGGTTGCGAGCCCGCGCGCAGCACGGCGGCGTCGGCGGCTTCCTGAAGCTTCGTCTTGAGGCTGGCCATGCGCGCAACATCGATGCCTACACCGAGCAGAAGCATGGTGGGGATGGCGGCCAAGCCGAACATCATCATAACGGCGCCCCGTTTGTCGGACCAAAGGCCCGCGAGGCGGTTTCTCTTTTCGAATGTCGCGTTTGTCATCGATCAACTCTTCTCCAGGGAATAAACCTCAGCGCACACTGAACGCACGCCCAGAACCGGACCTTAAAAGTGCTACGCATTTCGTATTAATCTTCCTTCATATTCAGCGGCTGTCGCGATACAAACGGCCCCGCGCGCAGGGCTGACGGCGCCCTGTTTGGAGGAATATGGCGATGGTGATAGAACACCGTCGCTCGCCCGCGCCGCCGCCCCACTGCCCAGAAAATGTACTTCCAGTCTCAACAGTTTGAGTTTCGAGGCGGCGACCTGTCGGCGCTCTCCGAAACGTTCCCGTCGCACCCCCGCTTCGACCCGGCCATCAAGATGACGACAGCGCCTTCGACCCCGAAATTCCTCTCCGCCGCGTCAAAAGGAGTTTTGGAATATGGTTTCTAAATTCCATCCGGAGGTCGGCGAGGCGCTCACCTTCGACGACGTGCTGCTGCGGCCAGGGCATTCGGAAGTCGCGCCGTCGATGGTCGATGTGACGACGCGCCTGACGCGCGACATAGAATTGCACCTGCCGATCATGTCGGCGGCTATGGACACGGTGACCGAGGCGCGGCTCGCCATCGCCATGGCGCAGGCCGGCGGCATCGGCGTCATCCACCAGAATCTTCGACCCGCCGAGCAGGCCGACGAGGTGCGCCGGGTCAAGCGTTACGAGAGCGGCATGGTGGTGGACCCGTCACCATCCATCCCGACGAGACCCTCGCCGACGCGCTGCCGCTGATGGCGCGCAACGGCATTTCCGGCATTCCGGTCGTCGAGCGCGGCGACGGCTCCAAGAAAGGCAAGCTCGTCGGCATCCTGACCAACCGCGACGTGCGCTTCGCCACCGACACGCGCCAGCCGGTCGCCGAGCTGATGACCAAGGACAACCTGGTCACCGTGCGCGAAGGCGTCGGCCGGACGAGGCCAAGCGGCTGCTGCACCAGCATCGCATCGAGAAGCTGCTGGTGGTCGACGAGGCCTTTCGCTGCGTCGGCCTCGATCACGGTGAAGGACATCGAGAAGGCGCCCAATATCCGAACGCCTGCAAGGACGAGAGCGGCCGCCTGCGCGTCGCCGCCGCGACCGACGTCGGCGACGACGGTTTCGCGCGCGCGATGGCGCTGATCGAAGCCGGAGTCGACGTGGTCGTGGTCGATACCGCGCATGGCCATTCCAAGCGGCGTGCTCGATACGGTGGCGCGCATCAAGCAGGCGTCGCAACTACACCCAGTCATCGCCGGCAATGTCGCCACCGCCGACGGCGCCAAGGCGCTGATCGACGCCGGCGCCGACGCGGTCAAGGTCGGCATCGGCCCGGGCTCGATCTGCACCACGCGCATCGTCGCCGGCGTCGGCGTGCCGCAGCTCACCGCGATCATCGACGTCGCCGCGGCGGCGCGCAAGCGCGGCATTCCGGTCATCGCCGACGGCGGCATCAAATATTCCGGCGATCTCGCCAAGGCCATCGCCGCCGGCGCCGACTGCGTCATGATCGGCTCGCTGCTTCGCCGGCACCGAGGAAAGCCCCGGGCGAGGTGTTCCTCTATCAGGGCCGCTCCTACAAAGCCTATCGCGGCATGGGCTCGCGTCGGCGCCATGGCGCGCGGCTCGGCCGACCGCTATTTCCAGGCGGACGTGAAGGACAGCTGAAGCTGGTGCCGGAAGGCGTCGAAGGCCAGGTGCCCTATCAAGGGCCCGGTCGGCGGCGATGGTGCATCAGCTCGTCGGCGGCTTGCGCGCGGCGATGGGCTATACCGGCTGCGCGACCATCGCGGATTTCCAGAGAAGGCGGAGTTCGTGCGCATCACCGGCGCCGGCCTGCGCGAAAGCCATGTGCATGACGTGACGATCACGCGCGAAAGCCCGAACTACCCGACCGGCGCGTGAGGCCGCCCGTGGCGGATTCGCGATCCTCCTCCTTCCCGCCGGTCGCGCGAGCGGACGCCCGCGTGCTGATCCTGGGTTCGCTGCCCGGTCAAGCTTCGCTCGCGGCGCAGGAATATTACGCGCAGCCGCAAAATGCCTTCTGGCCGCTGATGGGCGACTTCTTCGGCGCCGGGCGGGCTCTGCCCTACGCCGAGCGGCTGGAGCGCCTGCAGCACAGCAAGATCGCGCTTTGGGACGTCTGCGCCTCTGCAACACGGCCGGGAAGCCTCGACCAGAAGATCGATTTCGCCAGCGTCGTTCCCAATGATTTCGCGAGGTTTTTCGAACTCGCCGAGAGATCGGGGCAATCTTCTTCAACGGCGCGACGGCGGAGCGTTTGTTCGTAAGGCTCGTTGCGCCGAGCCTTTCCGCGCGCCCCGCGATCATCCCTCGGATGCGGCTCCCGTCGACGAGCGCGGCGCACGCCGTGCAAAGCCTCGAGCAAAAGCGCGAGGCCTGGAGCGTCGTGACGCGCTCACTCTTCGCCGGGGTCGGCGTCCTTTAGGCGCCCGAAGACCCGATCCGCGTCGAAATGGTCGTCTTCCTCGACCGGCGCAGCAGGCAGGCGCTTGCCGAAGACGCCCTCTTCTGTCGCCGGCGCTTCATAAAAGGGCTGGGTCGTCAGTTCCGCGGGCGCAAGCGTCGGCCCCTGATCGACCATTTGCTGCGGGCGATCCTTCGCTGAGCGCGTGACCTCGAAATCGAGGTCGATCTGCGAGCAGAGGCCCAGCGTCACCGGGTCCATCGGCGTCAGCGCGGCGGAATTCCAATGCGTGCGGTCGCGGATCGCCTTCAACGTCGTCTTGGTCGTGCCGACGAGACGCATGATCTGCGCATCCTTGAGCTCGGGATGGTTGCGCACGAGCCAGAGAATGGCGTTCGGACGGTCCTGCCGCCGCGAGAGCGGCGTATAGCGCGGGCCGCGCTGGCGCTTCATCTCCGGCACCTTGACTTTGGAGACGAAGAGATTGAGGCGATGCGCCGAATCGGCTTCGCCCTTTGCGATCTCCTCGCGCGAAAGCTGCCCCGAGGTTATCGGGGTCCTGGCCGCGAATGCCGGCGGCGACCTCGCCGTCGGCGATGCCTTTGACCTCGAGCGGATGCAATTTGCAGAAGTCCGCGATCTGGTCGAAGGTCAGCGAGGTGTTCTCCACAAGCCAGACGGCGGTCGCCTTGGGCATTAGCGGAGCGGTGGTCATGCGAAAACTCCTGAAGACGGCAGGAATGGACATGGGTTCGCGCGCCGTCGTCCGGCGCTGGCCTAACTGCTCCAATCCTTCGGGGGATGGACGACTATAACGATTTATCGCCGCCCGTGCAACTTCTACCTGAAGCAGTTCGCCGTTCGCTCGCTCAAGCCGAAGGCGAAGCCCTTCATCAACCTTCCGGCCAGACGAAACGCGAGAGCCCAGGGATCGGGTCGGTCATCTCCTTGGTCTTCTCGCGACCGATGGCGCGTTCGGCCGCGAGGAAAAACTGGCGCGTGAAACGCTGCAATTGGTTTTGCGTCATGCCGAGCCCGATGAGCCGGGCGGACATCGCCAGCGCGTCTCCGGTCGCGCCGCCCATGACGCCGCCAATCCCGCTCATGACGCCGCCAACGAAACCGCGCTTCTTTTGCGGCGCGGCTGCGGCGTCCGCCATGGCCGCTTCAGCGCCCGGCCATTTTCGGATGAGTTCGACCGCGGGACCGTTCGGGTGGAGGTGTATAAGAAAATTTAGCACGTTGCCGGCGGCGAGACGCGCCGTGGCGGCGTCGAGCCCGACGAAAAGAATGACATGTCCAATCAAATCTTCCATCGCGACACCTCTGGTCGAAACGGGCGCTGAACGCCCTACCCCTTCGTTGAGGTTTCCTCATACGCCAGCGGCAGCAAACGCGCGAGCAATTCGCTCCATGCGCGCTGTCCTCTTTCGTCGGCGATAAGATCCTGGCAAATCTCGATCTCTACGTGCGGCAGGCCTCGGCGCTCGCCGTGAACCGGAATGGTGTAGTCGGTCGCATCGCTCACGCTATAGGGCTCATTGTCGCCGACGACGAGTCCCTCGCGTTCCAGCAGCTCCTTAAGAGCCTTGGCGAAGCTTGGATCGCGATTGTAGAGCACGCCGGCCTGCCAGGGCCGAGCGACGCCGAGATAGATCGGCGTGAAACTATGCATGGCGACCAGGGCGACAGGCCGGCCGTCCCGTCGCCTCCTGTCGAGTTTGGAAGCGATGAGAGTTCTGGTAGGGCCAGAAGATTTCATTTTCGCGCGCGCGCCTCTGGCTTTCGCTCAGGGCGGCGTTGCCCGGAATCGCGGTCAGCTCGCTCAATTCCGGGATCGAACTCGCCGAGCCGGGCGGTCGGTTGCAGTCGATCACGAGACGCGAATAGGTCTGCTCGACCAGCGCCGCATCGAGCGCGTCGGCCAGCAACCGCGACGCGGCCGCGACGCCGATGTCCCAGGCGATATGCCGCTGCAGCTCCGTCTCCGCGACGCCGAGCCGTCCCAGCGCGCGCGGGATCAGATTGCCGGCGTGATCGACCACGATCAGCAAGGGCGACCGCCCATTTTCATTGCGCACGGCGACGGCGGCAGGCTCGTCGCAACCCAATAATTTCAGATTCGCTTCGTGCATCGACGCTCGCGCTATCGAAAAATGTTGCACCGCCAAAAAAACATTCAGCGCGCAACCCCGGATCGCGCGAAACGCGCTATCTCTTCTTTCTTAGCGCTTCAATCAACGAGGTTGTCGATGAAGATTCGCGCCGGCTATGAGATTTCTTACGATTGCTCGCAGACGACGCCGATGATTTTGACGCTCAGCGTCCATTCCTCGCGCGTCGACGACCTTCTCACTCCAGATCGCATTCGATTGGACCCGCCGCTTTCGGCCAACACCTATCACGACGGCTTCGGCAATTCTGCCATGTGATACAGGCGCCCGCAGGCCAGTTGACGATGTCGTCCGAGTTCCTGATCCACGACGATGGCCAGCCGGACGCGACAGCGCTGCAGGCCGAGCAACACGCTCTCGGAGACTTGCCGGTGGACGTCCTGGTCTACCTGCTCGGCAGCCGTTACTGCGAGACGGATCGCCTCTCCGAGACGGCCTGGGCGCTGTTCGGCAAGCATCCCAAGGGATGGCCCCTGGTGAAGGCGATCTGCGACTATGTCCACGATCGGATCGCTTTCGGCTACGCGCACGCCAGTCCCTTCAAAACGGCGTGGGACGCGCACAATGAGCGACACGGCGTGTGCCGCGATTTCGCGCATCTCGCGATCACTATGTGCCGCTGCATGAACATCCCGGCGCGCTACTGCACCGGCTATCTTGGCGACATCGGGGTTCCGGCCGATCCAAATCCCATGGACTTCAGCGGCGGTTCGAAGCCTATCTCGGCGGACGCTGGAATACGTTCGACGCCGCTACAACAAAAGCCGCGGATCGGCCGCATCTTGATCGCGCGGGGGTGCGCGACGCCACGACGTCGCGATGGTGACGACCTTTGGCCCTTGCGCGCTCGTCAACTTCAAGGCGATCACGGAGGAGGTTGCGACTATTTCCAAAAGCTAAAATGGAGCCATTCCAACGCGGTAGGTGTCTGCGAGACGCCAAAACCAGTCCTCGTCGAGGTTCATCTCGCGCGAGACCTCCGCCACACAGCCGCCGCTCTCTCAAATAGCGCATAGCATAAAGCTTCATCGTCGTGCCTCGCATGATACGTGATGCCATGGGGCGTCATCGGGTAATCGGCGGAGCGCTTTCGAACCACGTCTGCGCTGCGTCAGGCAATCCGCCATGCCGGGGATTTTTCGGTGGTCGCGCTGATCGGGCGAGGCCGGTTCGAGCAACAAAATTTTCACGAGCTTTACATTCTCGCTCG
>CAWFZD010000009.1:0-18358 GCA_963820145.1 uncultured Alphaproteobacteria bacterium | reverse complement strand
GATGACGCAAAAGGGCAAGTCGCGCCGGAAGCGCGACGTATCGCGGCCGACCCGGCTGCATCTCCTTGGAGGCGAGCAGGATTTCATAGTCGAGGCGGTCGTCGCGCCCTGCGGCGCGCGCCTCGACGACGTAATCGCCGGCGCCGAGCCGTCCCTTGAAATCATGCGCGTGCGAGAATTTGCCGACCGCCTCGGCGCCGCGCTTCAATTCTGCGCTCATGCCTTCGCCGATGGAGAGCGCGACTTCCGCCTCGCCCGTGAGCGAGAAGCGCCAGACGTCGGGGTCGCGGGGGGCATCCGGCGCCTGCGGCTCGCGCCATTGCAGCTTTTGCGCGGCGTCGAAGGGCAGGGCGTGCGGCCCGTGGCCGGAAAGTTGTTTCGCCGGCTTCACGGCGGCGAGCCGCGCAACCAGCCGCGCGTCGACATCGATCGGCGTCACGACGAGGCGATAAGCGCCCTTCGCAAAATTGCGCGTTAATTGCGTCATCGGGCCCGGCGCCTGCAGCGGCCAGCCCTCCGCGTCTTCGAGCCGCGCCCGAAAGGCGCGCCCAACGCCCAGAAATTCCAGTCGGTAAGAACCATCTTCCGGGATTTCCATGGGAATGAGCGCGCCGGCGCCGGGTTCAGGGCCGCGCGCGCGACGCCGCCCGGCGCGAGCTTCTGCGTCTCGAGGAGCGGCGCGCGAGAGACCGAAAAGCCGACGCGGCCTGATAACTCCTTCGCGGTGACGGCGGCCCTATAGGCGCCGGCGCGAAGGAAATTCGCAGCGACCCCATTGTGGCCGGGACCGTTGTCTAAGCCAAAGCCAAGGTTCGGCGCGACCGCGGCGCCGAGCTTCACGGCGGTCTTGAGGCGGCCGAGCGTTTCGACGCGATAGAGACCCGCTTCAGGCGCGTCGAAACGCAGCTCCTGCGTTTCGTCCCTGGCGAGGTCGAAGAACACCGGACGGTCCGCGCCGGCGACCAGCGGAGCGCGCGGGCGCGCGGGCGCTTTGGCCGAAGTCTCCGGCTTCTCGTCGCTGTCTTTGGCCTCGGATTTGTCGTCCTTCGGCGGTCCGGGTCTGGCGACGAAGGAAAGGCCGACCGCACGGGCGCGCCCGCTCGGCGCGATCGTCGCCGTCGCGACGCGCGCGCCGTCTTGCGTCGTCTCCGGTCCCAGCGTCACTGCGACGGCGGCCCCGGCGCCGTCGTACGCGAAAAAGTCGCCGGCATCGAGACGCAGCGGGACGCTCAGGGTTTCGTTCGCGCCTTGCCACAGCGGCAGCGGGGCCTTGGAGAGATCGGCGGGCAGGGCGGCGACGCGCGGCCCGAACAGCATCTGCGGCGAAACATTGCCGAGGATCAGATAGGAGCCGTTCTTCTCCAGCCGCTGCACGCCAAAGGAGATTGCGCTGCGCGACGGGCGCGATGGGGGGGCGGGCGCGGCGAGTCCAGGCGCGCCGAGCGTCACGTCGACCGGACCGAGGGCGCCCTCGATGGGATCGATCGTCAACTTGTAAAAGCCCGGACCAAGATCGTAGCGCGACGGAATTTGTCCATCGGCGCGCGGCGCGGCTTCGCCGAGCGCCGGCTCTATCGCGGCGCGCGCTTTGACGCCCTTGACGTCGACCGCGAAGGCGCCCGCCGCCGTCGCTTCGAACAGCAGCGAGGTCGGCCCGCGCAGGTTGAACCTGCCGCGCCACGGCCGCCCGCTCGAAACGCGCGGCAGATCGGCGGCGAGAACCCGCTCTTGCCGTCTTTTTCGACGCGCGCGAAGAGGGCGGTCGCTTCGATCTCGTCGCCGCCCTCGCCGGCAAGATCGACGCCGATGAGATAAGGGCCGGCGCCCTCGAAGCTGTAATGAAAATTCCTACGAGCGGCGCGCAGCGAAAAGGTTTGTCCTTCGAAGCCGGAGACTTCGATCTTCGCCGCTTCGTCGCCGCCCGGGAGCTCTATCAGCGCGAAGGGATCCCGGCTCGCCTTGACGATCGCCGCGGTTCGGCTGGCGGCGCCGCGGCGCCCGTCGAGACGCGCCGGGGCCGGTTGCGACAAGGTCAGGCGGAACGCGTCATATTCGACGGGCGCCGCGAATCGCGCCGAACCGAAAGGCCCGATGACGCCTTCGAACACGCCGGCGTCTAGCGGAACCGGGTCGCTCCTGCGCAGCAGAAGCGGTTGCCCCGTCGCGCCCTGCGGCCAGACATTGGCTTCGCCGCCATAGGCCGTCACGAGATAGCGGCCGGGCGTCGTCGCGCCCTCGATGCGGATGCGAGTCATCGCGCGGCCCGGCCTGGTTTCGACGCTCAGCTTCTCGCAGCGCAAGATCGACCAATTCGCCGTTGTCGCGCCACAGCCGCAAATCCGCGAGCGCGCGGCCGATCGGCCTCGATGGAGACGCGACCTTCCGGCCCGACGTCGAGCGCAAAAGCTGCGCTGACGCATGTCGCCGAGGTCGCTCGCCTAGCGGCTTTTCGGACGAAAGTTGCGGCCTTTTGTCGTCGATTTCCTCGAAGGGTTGAGACGGAAAGCCGCGCTTTGCCGCCGGCGCCTTTGACGCCGGAAACGCGAATCTTATAGGCGCCCTTGTCGAGCAGCGCGTCGATGCGCCCGAGACGCTGCTCCGAGAGCGCTCAAGGAGGCGATAGGGCCCCTCGATCATGTCGATGAGATCGACTTTAGCGCCCCGGTCGCGCCGGCAACTCGAATGCTGTAGCGCCCCGGCGCAGGCGTCGTCAGCGTCGCCGCGCCGCCTGATTCGAGGGCGATTTCGCTCGCCGACAGGGTCGGCGTTTTCGGGGTGGGCTTTTGGCGGCGGCCTGCGGCGAAGCGGCGCAAACGATGCACGAGACGGCCAGGAAAATAGCGCGAAGCGATGCGGCGAACGACTTCATGCTGAACTCGACGTTTTCGAAGGCCTGAAACGGTCTCGGCGCTGCGCCGCTTGGATAATAACTCGGATCGACGCGCAAAAGCGAGCTTTTCGTCGCGGCTGCGGCGCCTTGCAGGAGGTCGCCGAGGCTCATTTCCCATTTGACAGCGGCTCTGGAGCCAACTAACCCGAGCGCCCGACAGTTTTGCGGCGCGCGCCCCACGCTTAAAAACATCGCGAAGGCCGCTTTGGCCTCGCATCACGGCAAGGACGTTACGACAGTGGCTAAACCCGAACTCGGCGCCAAGCGCCAATGTCAGTCCTGCGCGACGAAATTTTACGACCTCAATCGCGATCCAATCATCTGCCCGAAATGCGGCGCGGTGTTCCGGGTCGAGACGATCACGCGTTCCGTCGGCAGAGCCCCGCTGGAAGACGTCGAAATCGACCAAGGACGAGCCGGAAGTGGTCTCGCTCGCCGAGGTCGAGGACGGCGAGAACAAGGTTGCGGAGACCGAGATCGAAGACGAAGTCGAGATCGATGACGGTGTCGAGGCGGACGACACCTTCCTCGAAGAAGAGGAAGGCGAAGAGGACGACGTCGCCGATCTCATCGATGGCGACATCGAGACCGACGAAGAAGGCTAGAGCGCTTTCCGCTCGAACGAACTCATTGAAGCGATAAGAAATCGCTCCAGAATTAAACTCTTAGAGCATGTCCTCGTCCAAAAACCGCTTCGCACTTTTTTGGGGACATGCTCTAAGAGCGCTTTCCGCCCGAACGGACTCGTTCGAGCGATAAGAAACCGCTCCAGAATTCTAAGAGCATGTCCTCGTCCAAAAACCGCTTCGCACTTTTTTGGGGACATGCTCTTAGAGCGCTTTCCGCTCGAATGAACTCATTCGAGCGATAAGAAATCGCTCCAGAATTAAACTCTTAGAGCATGTCCTCGTCCAAAAACCGCTTCGCACTTTTTTGGGGACATGCTCTTAGAGCGCTTTCCGCTCGAACGAACTCATTGGAGCGATAAGAAATCGCTCCAGAAAATCAAAATGCTGGAGCAAATTCTGATCGAAAAAGTCTATCAACTTTTTCGGATTTTGCTCTAAGGGGCGAAAATCGCCCCAATATCGGGTGCGCGTTTAGCCGGCTGTCGGCGGCGAGGCGGGTTTATCGCCGTCCAGAACCGCGATGCGGATGATGTTGGTGCCCCCGGACAGGCCGAAGGGCATGCCGGCGACGATCGCGATGCGCTCGCCAAGGGCGCCGAAACCGCCCGCAAGCGCGTGTTCGCTGGCGCGCTGCACCATGTCCTCGACACTGCTCGGATCGTGCGTCTGAAAGGCGCGAACGCCCCAGGCGAGCGCGAGCCTGCGCGCAGTCGCCTGTTTCGGCGTCAGCGCGAGAATGGGCGCGGTGGGGCGCTCGCGGGCGATGCGCAGCGCGGTCGCGCCGGAGTCGGTCCAGGCGCAAATCGCTTTTGCGCCGAGCGTCTCGCGCGATTTCCCGCGCCGCGGCGGCGATGGCGTCGGCGGGCGTCGGATCGGGCGCCTCGGCGCGCTGACCATTGATGATGGTGCGATAGAACGGTGTCGCGCTCGACCTCTTCCGCGATGCGGCTCATCGTCGCCACCGCGTCGAGTGGATATTGCCCGGCGGCGCTTTCGGCCGAAAGCATGATCGCGTCCGCGCCTTCGAACACCGCGGTCGCGACGTCCGAGACTTCCGCGCGCGTCGGGATCGGCGACGGATCATCAATTCCAGCATCTGCGTCGCGACGACGACGGGCCGTCCCATGCGCCGCGCCGAGCGGTTGATGCGCTTTTGCAGACCCGGCACTTTTTCGAGCGGCATTTCGACGCCGAGGTCGCCGCGAGCGACCATAAGGGCGTCGGAGACGTCGATGACCTCGTCAAGCCTCGTGATGGCCTGCGGCTTCTCGATCTTGGCCATCACCAGGGCGCGGCCGCGCGTCAGTTTCTTGACTTCGATGACGTCCTCCGGGCGCTGGACGAAGGAGATCGCCACCCAATCGACGCCCCTCGATCGAGCGCGGCTTCGAGATCGGCGCGGTCCTTATCCGTCATCGAGGTGATCGGGAGCTCGGTGTCGGGCAGACTGACGCCCTTGCGATTGGACAGGCGTGCCGGCGACGTCCGCGACGGCGCGCGACGCGCTCGGGCGCGGCTTCGACGACATGCAGGCTTGACCTTGCCGTCGTCGATAAGGATCGTGTCCTCTGACTTTGAGCGCGGCGAGGATTTCCGGGTGCGGCAGGCTGCACCCGCGTCGCGTCGCCCGGCGCCGGATCGGAGTCGAAGACGAAGATGTCGCCCTTGCGAAAATGCGCCGAGCCTTCCGCGAAGGCGCCGATGCGCAGCTTCGGCCCCTGCAGATCGGCCAGGATGCCGATCGGACGGGCGCGCTCGGTTTCAATTTCACGGATGATGCGTCACGTAATTGGCGATCCCCGCGTGATCCGTGTGGCTCATATTGATGCGGAACACATCCGCGCCCGCGGTGACGAGACCCGCGATGACACCCTTCTCGACGCTCGCCGGCCCCAATGTCGCGATGATCTTGACGCGCCGCAGTCTGCTCATGTTCTGACTATGTCCTCTGACGAAGCCGCGGCGTCGCTGCTTCAAGCGTCGCGCGGCCTCAACAAGCCACTCGACCGATTTCGGCTAAACTGAAACATGACGCGCGCGTCGATTATTCGGTTCAAGGCGTGGCCGGCGCCGCGGGGTCGGTGAGCTGCACCGTCCAGTTGCGGGCGTCCTTGCCTGTGTCGACCTCGAAAAATCCGGTGCGGTCGAAGCCCCGAGCGAAGCAGTCCTCGCGCCCGTCGATGCGAAACTCACGATCGCGCGTGCACATGAAAGATTTGCCTTTCCATTCGCCCCCGCGTTCGTCCATGGCGTAAACATAATAATATTGGGCCGCCAACGGACCTCGCAGCAAATTCTCGCAGGCGCCTGGCCGCAGGTTCCACCACCCTTCCGAAAGCCAGTTGTGGCCGTCCGTATAAGCGATCGAGACGCTCACCCGCGCGCTGGCGTTGTTGCACAGTCGGAAATCCGCGCGCGATGGCTCTATGCCGCAGGCGAGGCACAAAAGCATGACAGCGGAAGCGAGGAAAGTGCGGAACATGGCAACGGCGCCGGCGTTTGAGATGGCGGTCTTGGCGAAGACCAAGGCAAAACACGCGGAAGGGCTTTTGTCCAGTCCGCTGAGGTTCCGGTCTTCGCTTTCCAGGAGATGCGGGCTTAGGCCATGTTGTTGCGCACGAACATTATGAGCCCGACCGTAGTCGCCCAGGCGAGGAGCGAACCCACCAGCGTCATTCCGATCGAAGTCCAACGCTTGGGGTAGCGCCAAGTCCTGCGGCAGAGCGGGCGAGACGATCTGGTGGAGATAGAGCATTTTTCGCTCGGCGATCATGCGCGACATTTCGACCGCCGAGGCGGCCGAGCTGTATCGGCGTTCGGCGATCTGCTGTTCCAGATCGAGATTGGCGAAGCGGGTCATCTGCCCCGACAGCGATTTCTGCGCGTTCGACGATATGCTCTTTGATTCCGAAAGCGTGATCTGCGCCCGCAAATCCTGAATGCCGGCTTCGAGCGCGTTAATGTGCGATTTCAGCACGCGCATTTGCGGCGCTTGGTCCGAAACGTAGCGGCTCTGCGTTTGATAGTCGGATTGCGCCTTGAGCAAATCCGCTTCCTGCCCCGCCAGCAACTGATAGAGCGCCGAACTCTGCTGTTTAACGTCGATTAACCCTTCCGCATTGCGCGCGCGCTCGAGTTCCACCCGCGTCGTCTTCAGCTTGTCGGCGGCGCGCTCCAAATCCTTCTCCGCGGCGGCGACCGTATCCGAGCGCATGCGCTCGTTGAGACTGTTGATCAGCATTTCGCACTGGCCGATGACCGCTTCGGCGATGCGCTTGGCGTCTTCCGGACTGAAGGCGCGCACGCTCAAGGTGACGATGCCGGCCGGAAAAGTTATCGAGGTCCGGGCCATCTTGCTCCAAAAGTCGGTGAATTTTTCGATCGACTTGTTTCGCTTGAATTTCGACCACCAATCGATCTTTTCGGCGGCGTAAGCGTCGCGCAGCCCGATCTCCTTGTCGAGCCGCTCGACCATGGCTCTGCTATCGATGAAATTCGTGATGATTTGAGTGTCCTGTACGATCAGCATCGAGGGCACGCCGGTGACCGACCCTAGTCCGTCCATTTTCGGCACGGCGCCGCTGCTCACCGTGAACATAGCTTCGGACACGAACTGATCGCTGGCGAGAAATCCGAAATAGGCGACGGCGACGACATTTGGAATCGCGACCATCAGCACGAACAGCGTAAGACGGATGAGCCGCATGAGCTTTGCGCCGCGCCGCGCCGCGAAGCTCGATTTTTCATAGGCGCCCTTGGCGCGGCTGGAGAAGCGCGCGCGCCGCGCGGCCTCCGCGAGCGAGCGCTGGACGGCCTGCGCCCGCTCCAGCGCGGTGAACGGCTGCGGATCGGGAGAGGGTTCGATTTCGTTCATGGCCTTGCGAAGTGCGGGCGCGGGAGAAAAGCCGGTCGTCGGCTCTGCGAAAGGAGGACGGCTCTCTGCGCCTATCTGTTCAGGCGATTGTACATCTCGATCGCCTTGCCGACATTCTCGAACATGATGAGCTGACCGTCGACCAGCACGCCGCCGCGGTCGCAATAGTCGCTGATCGTCGACATCGAGTGCGACACCATGATCATCCCCGCGTTCTTGCGTCTATGGGCGAACGCCGCCTGACAGCGCTCCTGGAAACGGGCGTCGCCGACCGCGGTCACCTCGTCGACGAGATAAACGTCGAACTCGATGGCCATAGACATCGCGAACCCGAGGCGAGCCATCATGCCCGAGGAATATGTCTTGACGGGGGCGTCGAGATATTCGCCAAGTTCGGAGAAGTCCTCGACGAAGTCGTCGGTCTTGCGGACGTCGGCGCCGTAGACGCGCGCGATGAAATGCACATTTTCGCGGCCCGTCATCTGGTTGTGGAAGCCGCCCGCAAGTCCGAGCGGCCAGGATACGCGAACCGACCGGCGCACTTTTCCCGAATTGGGCAGTTCCGTTCCGGAGAGCACGCGCAACGTCGTCGATTTGCCCGCCCCGTTGACGCCGAGGAGCCCGTATGAATAGGACGGGTCGAACAACATCGACACGTGGTCCAGCACCACCTTCACGTGCCGTTCGGTTCTGTAGAATTTGAAGACGTTGTCGAGTTAAATCATCTACGCCTTTCATCTAGAACGATGCAGGGGCGATACTCGCGCAGCTTCGCGTGACGAAGGTTAACGCAAGGACGAAAGGTTGTCCATGAGCCTAAGCTTCGCCGATTCCTAGAGTCTGACCGCCGCGATGGCCCGTCAGGGCCAAGTGCTCTACGCTGTCATGCTGCGCAATATCCGGACTCGGTTCTTCGGCAATGGGCTCGGCTATCTCGTCGCCATCGCCTGGCCGCTCGTGCACATATTGGTCCTCATCTTCATCTTTTCCTTCACCAATCGCGCGCCGCCGGTCGGCGAGAGCACGGTGTTGTTCGTCGCGACGGGGACCGTCCCCTTCATGACCTTCAACTACCTCTCCCGCTTCATGCAGCTCGCGGTCTTAATGACGAAGCCGCTGCTGAGCTTTCCCGAAGTGCGCATACTCGACGTGCTGCTCGCCTCGGCCGCGCTGGAGTTTTTGGCGTCCTGCAGCGTCACCTTGCTCCTGTTGATGCTGGCGTGGTTTTTCGGCGTTTCGACGATGCCGCGCGACCTGGTCGAAGCGGCGTCCGCTTTCGGCGCCGCCGCGCTGCTTGGGCTCGGATTTGGGTTGCTCAACGGCGTCGTGACCCTCGCGATGCCGATGTGGATGACGATCTGGACGCTGCTTTCAATCCTACTTTGGATATCCTCCGGAGTGGCCTTTGTGCCGGATGCGATGCCGGAATCGGCGCGCTATTTGCTTAGCTTCCTGCCGACGCTGCAGATCGTCGAGTGGATGCGCTCGGCTTATTACGAAGGCTACGGGAGCAGTATTTTGGATCGCGGATACACCGTCAGCTTTGGCGTCGTCGCGACATTCCTCGGACTTTTGGCGGAGCGCGGCATGCGCGGCCATCTTCTCGTCGCGCGCTAGGCGTCCGATGCGCCGCTCAATCAGGTTTGGCTCCAACATATGCTGATCCGCGTTCCGTCGCTAAAACAGAGGGGCGTTCGCCGGACCGGATGGGGGCGCTGGCGCGCCGTCGACGACGATCCTCAATTCGTCTATGCGCCAAGATGGCTCGCGGCGCCTTACCTCATCGTCGATCTTTCGAGCGACGATTGCATACTCGATCCCCGCATCTACCTCGATCAGGGCGCGGGCTTCGAGATCGGCGAAGAGATACAGCTCAATTCGACCGACCGTGCGATCTTCGCCATCACTCTGCCCGGTTTTGGCGACGTCAGGCGCGTGCGCTTCGATCCGTCGAGCTTTCCGTCAAGCTTCGAATTGCGCGCTTTCGTCGCCTATGATCAGGCTTCGATAAACGCCTATGTGGGGCGCCGTCTGCTTGACGCCGCGGAAGAGGGTTTGCGCGCGCCGCGCTATGAAAAAATCGCCGCCGTCGGCTCCAGCCCCTCAAACTCCGGCGGCCGGAAACCAAAAATCCGCAGCGCCGCGAAATATTACGAATATGTGATCGGCATGGCGAGCGCGCGTTATTCCGGCGTCGCGCCGGGCGAGGCGAAGGCGCCGAGTCTATCTTTCGTTTGTCCGGTCTACAACGCTCCGCGGCATTATCTCGACCAGCTCTGGGAGTCGTTCAGCATTCAGCGGCGCGGCGCCTGGGAGCTGATCTTGTGCGACGACGGCTCGACTTCCGAGGAGACGCGGGGGTGGCTGCGCGCGCATGAAGGCTCGGACACGCTGCGCATCGCTAGGAACGCGCAAAATCTCGGCATCGCCGGCGCATCCAATGCGGCGCTGGCGCTCGCGCAGAACGAATGGGTCGCCTTCATCGACCACGACGACGCGTTGTCTCCTTACGCGGTCGATCGCATCGTCGAAGCGATCGAAAGGAATCCGCAAGCCGAATTTTTCTACACCGACGAGGTCGTGGCCAACCAGGACCTCGAACCGCAGGGATATTTCTTCAAGCCCGCGCCCGATCCCGTATTGCTGTCGGGCGTCAATTACATAAACCACCTTTCGATCTATCGGCGCGCCCGCCTGCTCGAGCTTGGAGGGCTGCGCGAGGGCTTCGACGGCTCGCAAGATTACGATCTTTTGTTGCGCTATCTATCGGGGGTGGCGCCTCAGCGCGTTTTGCATATTCCCTATCCCGCTTATCTCTGGCGGCGCGACGGCAAAAGCTTCTCCGCTAAATTCATCGAGCGCGCGACCGCGAACGCCCGCCGGGCGCTGTCCGAAGCCTATTCGTCGGGCGATGCGCCCATACCGATCGGGCCTGCGCTGGAAAAAAACCTGCATCGCGTCGCTTTCGAAAAGCGCGACCGAGTCTGGCCGAAAATTTCGATCGTCATTCCCAACCGCGACAGCTTCGAACTCATCTCGCGCCTGCTCGACAATCTGCAAAAGCTCACGGACTATCCGGACTTTGAAGTCGTCGTGACCGACAACGGCACGACGGATCCGCGCGTCCTCGACCTCTACGAGAAGATGCGCGTCTCGCCGTTGCCGTTTCGCGCCGAGATATTGGAGGAGCCGTTCAATTTCTCGCGCCAGGTCAATCGCGGGTTGCGCCTTGCTGCGGGCGAATACTGTCTCTTGCTCAACAACGACATCGAAATCGTCGAGCCGCTGTGGCTCAAGGAGATGATGGCCTGTTTCGACTTTCCCGACGTCGGCGTCGTCGGCGCGCGGTTGCTGTATCCGGACGGTCGCCTGCAGCATGTTGGAGTCATCGTCGGCCTCGGCTCCGTCGCGGGACACTGGTATTGCGGGATGCCCTCGGAACACCCCGGGCCGATGGGGCGGTTTTTCGTGCGCCAGTCGCTCTCCGCGGTGACGGCGGCCTGCATGCTCGTCTCCAAGCGCTGCCTCGAGGCGACAGGACCGCTCGACGAAGAGAAGTTCGCGATCGCCTATAATGACATAGATTTTTGCATGCGCGCCGGCAGACGGGGGTTTCGCGTCGTCTGGACGCCCTTCGCGACGCTCCGCCATCACGAGTCGGCGTCGCGCGGCAGCGACGAGACGCAAGCCAACATCGACCGCTTCAGTCGCGAAAAGAGCGCGCTGCGGGAAAAATACGGACTGCTCGACTACGTCGATCCGGCGTTCAGCGCCTATTACGATCGCGGCGACGGCAGAGGCAAGCTCGCGCTGCCGCCGGAACTGCCGGGCGAGCGCATATTCAAGGTATAGGCCGGAGCCGCGAACGATCTTGCGCCGACAGCCGCGCGCGACTACCGTTCGTTTCATGTTCGACTCGAAATTCCAAAGCTTCGCCGACGCTTCGTCCTCCGGCCAGAGCGACGCCCGCATAGCGGCGTTGCGCAGGCGCCTGGCCGAGCTGAAACTCGACGGCTTTCTCGTGCCGCGCGCCGACGAGCACCAGAATGAGTATGTCGCCAAATCCGCCGAACGGCTCTGCTGGCTGACCGGCTTTTCCGGGTCCGCCGGGTTTTGCGTCGTGCTCGCCGCCGCCGCCGCGATCTTCGTCGACGGCCGTTATATTTTGCAGGTGCAGGGCGAGATCGACGGCGCCCTGCTGTCCGCGCACGACGTCGGCGCAGTCGCAGGATGGCTCAAGGAGCGGGCGCCGAAGGGCGGCCGCATCGGCTATGATCCCTGGCTGCATACGCCAAAGCAGATCGAGCGCTTGGCGAACGCCGTCGCGGGCTTTGAAATCAGCTTCGTTCCGGTGGAGCCCAATCCGATCGACGACCTCTGGATCGACCGGCCGCCGCCGCCGCAGGGCGAGATTTTCCTTTACCCCGAGACCTGCGCCGGGGTCGACGTGAGCGCGAAGCTTGCGCGCGTTCGCGAGAAGCTCGCCGGCGCCGACGCGCTGCTGCTGTCCGATCCGCATGCGCTCGCCTGGGTCTATAACATTCGCGGCGCTGACGTCGCGCATACGCCGATCGCTCTCGCCTTCGCGCTGCTTTGGCGCGACAGACCGTCGACGCTTTATGCAGACGCGGCGAAGCTTTCGAGCGAGACGCGGGCCGCGCTCGAAAAATTCCTCGTCGTCGCGCCGCCGTCGCAGCTCGTCATCGATCTCGCTTGCGCCGGCGCTGCGCGCCAGACGATTCTCTTCGACGCCGCCACCGCGCCCATAAAACTCGTCGAGACGCTGCGCGCGGCCGGCGGCGCGCCGCGGCTCGGCGAAGATCCGATCGCGCTGCCGAAGGCGATCAAGAACGAGACCGAACTCGCCAATGTCCGGGCCGCGCATATCCGCGACGGCGCGGCGCTCACGCGCTTTCTCGCCTGGTTCTCGCGCGAGGCGCCCAAAGGCGCGCTCACCGAGATTTCGGCTGCGCAAGCGATGGAGACGTTTCGCCGCGAGACCGGGCTCTTGCGCGACATTTCCTTCCCGACGATTTCGGCCTTCGGGCCGCATGCGGCGATCCCGCACTATCGCGTGACCGAGAGCAGCAATCTGCCGATCGGCGAGGGCGTTTTCCTCCTCGATTCGGGGGCGCAATATCTCGACGGCACCACCGACGTCACCCGCACGACCTATGTCGGCGCAGCGCCCGCACAGTTCCGCGATCATTTCACGCGCGTGCTGAAAGGCCATATCGCGATCGCGCGCGCAGTGTTTCCAAAGGGCGTCTCGGGCGGTCAGCTCGACGCTTTCGCGCGCCGCTATCTTTGGGAGGCGGGGCTCGATTTCGACCACGGCGTCGGACATGGCGTCGGCGTCTATCTCTCGGTGCACGAGGGACCGCAACGCATCAGCAAGACGGGCGACGCGGCGCTGGAACCCGGCATGATCCTCTCTAACGAGCCCGGCTATTACCGTTCGGGCGCATATGGGATCAGGCTGGAGAATCTCGTCGTCGTGGAGAAACGCGAGATCGCCGGCGCCGAGCGCGAGATGCGCGGCTTCGAGACGATCACGCTTGCGCCCTTCGATCTCGACTGCGTCGACGCCGCGCTGCTGACGCCGGAAGAGGCCGCCTGGCTCGACGCATATCACGCGCGCGTGCGAGAGACGCTGTCGCCGCTGGTCGATGCGCAGACGCGCGAGTGGCTGAGCCAAGCGACGCGCAAAATCGCCCGGTGAGCCGGCAGGGCGAATTCGACAAAAAGCTGATAGACTTTTTCGATCGGAATTTGCTCCAGCATTTTGATTTTGGAGCGATTTCTTATCGACCGGATGATTCCATCCGGTCGGAAAGCGCTAGGGCCTTGCAGATAAATCTTCCGCCGACCGTCAGCACGCACGACACTGCGCCCAGCGCGCTGCAAGACCATCCTTTGCGCGCGGCGATTCTATCCGAATTACATGCGCGTCCATTTGTGCCGATGGCGACGCCAAGGCGCGTCTATCATTTCGCTTTTGCGACCAATGATGAAGAGGCCGGCGCCGACCGTGAGGAAATCTGTCGCCTGATGCGGGCTAAAGGGAGCGCATGCGTCGAAGACGACGCCAAGTTCAAGAGCCTCTCCTTCGGCGGGTGGGATTTGCGCTGGGAGCAGCACACGGAATTCACGACCTACACCTGGTCGACATCGCAGGACGCCGAGACGCCATTTGCGAAGCCCGATCCGCTCCGGACCGGCGAAATCGCCTTTCGACCGCCGGGCGGCCTCATCGTCGCGACGCATCTTTGCGTCGTCGGGGCCGAACGGAGCGTCGAGGCGCTGGCGAGCCTTTTCAGATCGCAGAGCCTTTGCGCGATCGGCGCCGGCAAGGGCGCGGGCTGGAAGGGCGCGGCGGAAATTCTGACCGATTTCTTTCTCGACGAGAGCGGCTATACGCGCATTCTGATTCGCTGCGAGAGCGCTGCGCCGATCGAAATCGGACGCCTCGCGCAGCGCATTCTGGAGGTCGAAACCTATCGCAGCTTCGCTCTTCTGGGGCTTCCCGAGGCGCGCGCCGCAAGCCCCAAACTGCGCGCGATGGAGCATGAGATTTTCGACGTCACCAAGGCGCTCAGCGGCGCGCAGGATGCGCGGGCCAGCGAGGATTTGTTCAAGCGCCTCTCGCATCTCCTGGCGGAAAGCGAGGCGCTCGCGGCGCGCACCGCCTTTCGCTTCGGCGCCAGCCGCGCCTATCACGCGCTGGTCAAGAACCGCCTCGAACTGCTGCAGGAAGCCAAGCTCGGCGAATATGTGACGATTTCCGCCTTCTTCAGCGCCAAACTCGATCCGGCGATCGAAACCTGCAACGCCGTCGAATTGCGCCAGGCGCGCCTCTCCAATGAGGTCGAGCGCGCGATCAATCTGATCGGCGCCGGCATCAGCTTCGAACTCGAACGGCAGAACCGCGATCTGCTGCATGACATGAACCGCCGCGCGCGGCTGCAGATGCGGCTCAATCGCATCGTGCAGGGCATCTCGGTCGCGGCGCTCGCCTATTATCTCTCGGGGCTCGCGGGTTTCGTCGCCAAGGGCGCGAAAGACGCCGGCTGGCTGCCCTATGGCCTCACCGCCGAGGAAACGACGGCGATTGCGCTTCCCCTCGTGTTTCTCGCTTCGTGGCTGTTCATGGAGCGGGTGCGGCGTCTTTCGCAAAAAGCCGCCAAGGAAGAGCAGGTGGATTAGCTCTCCAATGAGCAACGAGTCATAAATCCTGCCCCCGGAACGCGGTGTGTGGGGGCTTGTGATTTCGCAGCCGGCGCGAGAATCAGTTTACGTTGGAGACCTGCATCGCTTGGCGACTGCTTTCCGAGGCGTCATGGCTCGCGCTGATTAATTTGTTCATCGCCGTGATATCGCCGTCCTTCGCCGCCTTCACGGCTGTTTCGGTCAGACGGGCGCCGTCGCCCACGCCGCTTGGCGCGCTTTCCGATCGAACGGAATCGTTCGATCGATAAGAAATTGCGCAAGATCAAAACGCTAGAGCGAATTCTTGTCGAAAAAGTCTATCAACTTTTTCGGAATTCGCTCTAGGGGCGGGTTCACCCGACGTCGAGCGGCGCGAGGCCTTTCGGCGCGCCATCTTCGCCGAGCGTGATTTTTTCGATCCGCGCCGCGGCCGCCTTCAAGAGTTCGTCACATCTGGCGCGCAGCATCTCGCCGCGCTCGAACAGCTTCACCAATTCGTCGAGCGAGACGGAAGATTTCTCCAGCTTGGCGACGATGTCTTCCAGCTCCTGCATCGCCTTCTCGAACGGCAGGGCGGCGATCTCGTCCAAGGCCTCGGGAGATTCTGGAGAGGGGGGCATGCTTTGAGGTCGCCTATTTGAAGCTGTGGGCTCTGTCCGTCGCGTTTTTGCGAATGTTCATGTAGTATAAACCATAATCGAGGACGTGATAAACGCCGGTCAAGCGCAGCAGGCCCAGGACATGGCGGCGCTCGTTCGGCGCGACGTCGACGCCCAGCAGATGGTTTTGGCAGACGGCGTCCGCCGCTCCCGCCGCGGGCTGCGAAATAGGACCGCCCCCGGGGTGGAGGCTGCCGAGATTGGCGGACGCCGGCGCGGCCGCGTCGATTTCCCAATTCAACGGATTGACGCAGACGATCGGGCGCCCGGCGATCGGCTGGTAGCTTCCGCGCCACCAGATGACCGCGCCCTCGAGGCGCCGCTTGTCGATAAAGCCGTCGCGAACGCTGTTCCATGCGATCACGCAACCGAGCGCCAGCGCGGTCCGGCAAATGGGCAGGCCGAGCGTCTCGATCTCCTGCGGCAAGGACGCGCCTGGGATGTAGGCCGCGACGAGGCGGCGCTGCACCGGCTGACCGATCACTTTTTCCTGGAGCAGCCGCATCGCGTAAATCGATCCCTGGCTGTGTCCGGCGATGATGAAGGGGCGTCCGGCCTCGAGTTTGAGAAAGGCCTCGAACGCCCGCGCGACGTCGCCATAGGCGAGGTCGTCCGCCGCATAGGCCGGCGCGGAATTCCCTGTGATCGCGGCGTAGGACGCCTGACGATATCGCGGCGCGTAAATGCGACAGCAGGCGTTGAAGACGCTCGCCTGATATTTCAGGACGACGTCGTCGACGCGTCTTCCTGGGGCGCTCGCCGCGTCATAGGGCGCGTTGCCGATCGAGAAGGCGAGGTAGGTCGTCGGGTGAATAAAAAACACCGCGACATTGCGCTCCGTCGCGGGCGTGTCGCCTTCCGGCCGGTCTTCCGCATGGCTGGGCCTGCCCGGGAAGGCGGCCCAAGCGTCCGGCGTCGCGTAGTTTGGCGCTTTTAGGTTCTCGATATATGCGCTATCCGTCATCTGCGACTGGTCGGCGTCGTCCAGCCCAACCGGAGCGGCAGACCCCGAAGAGGCGATAAATCCGGCGACTAGACCGATCAGCGCCTTTTTCGCGGACATAAGCTGCAGGCCTTCCTCTGGAAAAGGAACAATTGGATCGCTCGCATCATTTCATGCGAACGAAGCGCTCCGGTCAATCCGCCAATCGCGCGGCATCACTAGAAATAAGGACGGGTAGGGGAAAAACTCCATGTTCGAACTCAACGGCAAATTGGCGCTGGTCACGGGCTCTAGCGGCGGCATCGGCTGCGACATCGCGCGCGCGCTGCATCGCTCTGGCGCGACGGTCGCGCTGTCCGGCACGCGCCGCGAGGCGCTCGAGGCGCTCGCCAATGAACTCGCCGAGCGGACCGTCGTGCTGCCCTGCAATCTCGCGGACAAGGATGAAACCGAAAAGCTCGTGCCGGCGGCCGAGGCGGCGCTCGGCGGACTCGACATCCTGGTCAATAACGCAGGCATCACCCGCGACGGCCTGTTCATGCGCATGAAGGACGCCGACTGGGACGAGGTGCTGAACGTCAACCTGACCTCGGCCTTCCGGCTGTCGCGCGCCGTCTTGCGCGGCATGATGAAGCGGCGTTACGGGAGAATCATCGGCATCACGTCGATCGTCGGCGTCACGGGAAATCCGGGCCAGGGCAACTACGCCGCGGCCAAGGCGGCGATGATCGGCATGAGCAAGTCGCTTGCGGCGGAAATTGCGTCGCGCGGCGTCACAGTCAATTGCGTCGCTCCCGGCATGATCGAGAGCCCGATGACCGATGCGCTGAGCGAATCGCAGCGCGAGACGATTCTGAGCCGGGTCCGGCAGGGCGGCTTGGACGCTCGTCCGAAGTCGCCGCCGCGGTGGTCTATCTGGCGAGCGAAGAGGCCGCCTACGTCACCGGCCGGCTCTCCACGTGAACGGCGGAATGGCGATGATCTGACGGTTTTCCGCAGTAAATCTTGGACATGGCCGCGCGTCTGACGCCTCTCGCCATCACGAATGAAGTATGCTACCAGACGCCTCGCTGCCGCGGGGTCGCGGCTTTTCGATCAAGCGGATCGGTTCTTTCCGAGCCTTCGCGGCGCTCTCGCTGCGGCCGCGTCTGACGCAAAAGGCGGCCCAATTTAATTTGAGGGAGGGTGACATGCGCAGGCCCGACGGGGTCCGCGGCGGATGACGCCCAAAGAAAAAGCGCTGCGGCGAGAGGTCGCCAGCGCAATGGAAAACGAGGATGAGATAAGATGAGCGATGTCGCCGAGCGCGTAAAAAAGATTGTCGTCGAGCACCTCGGCGTCGAGCCGGACAAAGTCGTAGAAAAGGCCAATTTCATCGACGATCTCGGCGCCGATTCGTTGGACATCGTCGAACTCGTTATGGCTTTCGAGGAAGAGTTCGGCATCGAGATTCCTGATGACGCGGCCGAAACGATTCTCACGGTCGGCGACGCGGTCAAGTTTCTCGAGCAGGCCAAAGCCGCCTGAGTTCGCTCCCGCTCGGGCATTGGGTCGCGCGGCGTCGAGCCGCGCGCCGCTTGCTTCCGCAAGCTTAAGTCCTGCGCGCGACATCTGTTGACAATGTAAGGTCTGTAAAGAGCGACAATGAGAAGGGTGGTCATCACCGGTCTCGGCCTTGTTTCGCCGCTAGGCTGTGGCGTCGAGGTCAATTGGCGGCGATTGATCGCCGGCGAATGCGGTTTCAAGCGCGTTGAAAACTTTGAGGTCGCGGACCTTGCCTGCCAGATCGCGGCGCAGGTGCCGCGAACGGGCGAAGGCGTTCAACGCTGACGATTGGTTCGACCCGAAGGAACAGCGCAAAGTCGACGATTCCATCATCTTCGCCGCGGCCGCCGCGACGCAGGCGCTTTGGACGCCGGCTTGAAAGCCGACACGGTCGAAGCAGGAAACGACAGGCGTCCTCATCGGTTCCGGCATCGGCGGTCTCGGTGGCATCTTTGAGACTTCGGTCACGTTGCGCGAGAAGGGCCGCGGCGCGTGTCGCCGTTCTTCATTTCCGGGCGCATCATCAATCTCGCCGCCGGCTATGTGTCGATCATGCACAGCCTGAAGGGCCCCAATCACGCGGTCGTGACGGCCTGTTCGACGGGAGGT
>CAWFZD010000008.1:0-7281 GCA_963820145.1 uncultured Alphaproteobacteria bacterium | reverse complement strand
CAAATTATGGGATCGTTCACAAAACGGTGAGCATACGCTGCTTGTCGCTTCAATGATTAATCGCACGGTCAAGCACAGAGTGCTTGTTGATGTTGGGGCGTACGGTCGCGAGGGATCAAACTCCTATGGGCTACTGACCTGTTTTGGCTGGAAAGGGGTGCTAATCGAGCCAAATCCAAATCTGCTCGATAAAATCAAAAACGAATTTAGAGGTTCCGATTTCGATTTGATAAATGTCGCGGCTGCGAGTTTCGATGGTGAAACCAAATTATACTTGGGAGATCACGACCAAATTTCGTTGATTCATCAGAGCGCGACCTCTCACTGGGGCCCAATACGCGACGCTGTGTCCGTCGAGGCCAAGCGCCTGCCAAGTATCTTGTGCGACGCGAAGGTTCCAAAAGAATTTGGCATGCTGTCTATTGATGCAGAAGGCGAGGGTTTCAACTTGCTTGAAGATATATTTGCCGAAGGATTTCGGCCAACTTGGATTATCATTGAAGTTTATGAAGGATTGAAAATAGCAACGATAGATCAGTTGCCGTTTAGCGAGAAATTTAAGCAGCTGTATAGCATAGTTGCACGAACATACGCAAACGTAATTATGCAGCGCAAAGAAACCCG
Organism: uncultured Alphaproteobacteria bacterium; assembly: GCA_963820145.1. Taxonomy (GTDB): domain Bacteria; phylum Pseudomonadota; class Alphaproteobacteria; order Rhizobiales; family Beijerinckiaceae; genus Methylocystis. The sequence continues at coordinate 6,657 of CAWFZD010000008.1, read as the reverse complement.
AGACGAAGTGAGCGCAGACGCATCATAGCGAAAGCAGCGATAATCCTGCGAGCGCCACGATGATCATAGTAGCGCTTCAGGGGGGATACTTATTCCATGTCGACCCGGCGGCGCACATGATCAAAAAGAATTAGCCCGATGACCGTCTGGGCGAAGCACCACCAGACGACGAACCAGGCGTCCCAAAATGTCGTGACGTCGGCCGAGAACATGCCGGCGCGAAACATTTCCACTGTGTTGACCATCGGCGACCACGCCAGAATCTCGCGCGCGTTGGCCGGGAGCCACGACTGCATTGTGAAGGCCCCGGTCAGCGGCAAAGTGAGGTAGGTCGTCACCGGCAGCACGCGCTCCGCCACTTCGCTGAATTCCGACAGTGCCGCCAGGATCAGGCCGAACGAGAAACAGAACCAGACCTGCAATCCATAGGCGCCCATCGCGAGCAGCGGATCGCGCATCGGCTCGATGACCCGAAGAACGGAAAGCGGAAGGTAGGCGACGTAGAAGGCCGCGAGGCAGCCCAACGATTCGAGCAGAACGCGCGCCGTGTAGATATCGAGCGGCTTGACGTTAAGGTGGAAGCGCAGACCGAGGTTTCGCCTGAGGATCCTGATGCAGCTGCCGACAACATGCCGGAACAAGGTCAGCAGGATATAGCCTGTGAGGGCGAACGTAACGGTCGAAACCTGGCCGCGCGTATGGTTTATGGCCGTCCAGATCACCGCCACGCCCATCGCGAACATGAGCGGTTCGAGGATGATCCAGAAAAAGCCGAGGTTCTCGTGGCCGAAGCGCATGAGCGCGTCGCGCACGAGCAGCGCGCGCAGCACGCCGAGCTGGACCGAAAACCCTCTCGCATGCGCGGCCATCAGGAGCCCCTCGTCACGACGAGCCCAAAGCAGGTCGCAGCGAATCCGTCGATGCTGAGCTTCAAGTGCCGGCTCTCGCCGCCGAAATGGGCCCGCATCGCCGCCGTCCAGTCGTGTTCGTAAGGCGGCAGGTCGATGAAGCGGTCGAGCGGCTTCGATCCTTGTCGAAGTCGAGCGGCGCGACACGGTGGCCGTCGGCGCGGAGCGCCTCCGCCAGCCGTTCGAAATGCGCCCGCTGGTAAAGAACCGTCGGCCAATTGTCGATCGTGTGCTCCTCGTCGAGGAAGTTGAACTCGGTTGTATGGACGGCTAGGCCGCCGGGCTTCAGGGTCCGCATGGCGTTCCTTATGAAGGCGAGGCCGTTCTCGAGCGTTCCAGATGTTCGAGCGCACAGATCGACCAGCAGAAGTCGAAACCTGACAGGTCCTCTGGGATCGCGTTCATGTCGACGAAGCGATGGGCGACCAGCGCGTCGAATGCCTCGCGCCCCACTAGATGGGCGTGGAACGCCGCGTCCCGGCTACCCGCGTGCTGGTTCGAATCCCGCCATCCCTGTGCGGCCATCGCCTCGGGCTCGAGGTCGGTCACGAGCGCCTCGACGCCGCGAAAGGCCAGATAGCTGCCGATCGGCTCGGCCCCGCAGCCGAAGCCCAGCCCGCGGATCCCCGGGCGCAGCAGGTCCGCATCGTGCAACGCCTGGAGCAAATAGGCGAATTCCCAGAGCTTCCGATGAAACAGGACCGGGATCTTGAGCTGGCCGAGCCAGTACGCGACCCAGTCGCTCTCCATGTCCGTCTGGGTGCACGGCTTGCAGGCGAGGTCGACGCGGCACGCGTCAAGGCCTTCGCGTTGGGGGAGCACGCCGGCGAGCGAACGAGCGGTCTCATAACCTGCGGACTTGACGTTGAGCGCAAGCGCACCGAGTTCGCGAAGCTCGAACCGGAGCGGGCCGAGGTTGGGCCGCGAGCGAGCGTCAGTCCGCGCGAGCGCGAGCCCCAGGTCGAACGCCTGGTCGGGGACTGCGCTATCGGTCGGCAAGGTCAAAATCGGCGCCCCGTCCGTCTTCGCGGCGCGGCCAGTGTCGTGACCCGAGGCCGCCCCTGTCGTTTAGCTGGAGGGCGGATGGCTTTCAACCCAGGCCGCGTCCTCTTCCCGCTGCGCGAACGCAGCCGCGCGGAGCGCGAGCCGCCCTTCGATCGCGCCTTCGAGCAGCTGAAACCTCAATTCGAGTGGAAGAAACGGGTCGGCGACGCGGAAGGGAATTGAAAACGTGAACACGCCGGACTTCGGCAGAGCCATGGCGACGCCGCCTAAAATCTCGCCAGAAAAGACGTCGACGCCGAGCCGGTTGCCGGATGCGTTGTCGGCGATTTCAATCACGACTTCTGCCGTCCACTCGCCGATCGGGAGGTGGAAATAGGGGCCGCAAATGATGAACCGAGCGGGGCCCAAAAGCTCGATGGGCCCGCGCAGGAGTTGCCCCGGACGGCCCCAGTCGAGGAACGTCGCGGTCGGCCATTCGATTTGCCGGGCAATCCGGCCGGCGCCCACGCCCTCGTACTGCGAAGCCATGAATCTGATGATCGCCTGGCCCTCCGCGTCGGCGCGAAGGACCCTCGACGTCGGCGACGTCACGCGCAGCCCGGCCTTGACGAGATGCTGAAGCAGCGTGTCCGGCGCATCTTCTCGATATCCAAGCGCAGCAAGCGTTTCGGCCGTCCGCGCCTGAGGGTCCTCGAAGCCGAAATGCAACGCGATCCGGGCCAGAAACTCACGAAGCGGACGCCGGCCGTCGCTGGCGGCGACAACAAGGGCGGCGTCGCTCCGGAATGCCGCCAACGAACGATAGGACTGTGTGACGAACCGCAGCGCTTCAGCAAGCCCCATGTCGCGCGCCTCGATGACTTGAAACACAGTTTCCTCGAAATTGTCGATTACGACGAGGCAGGGCGCGTGCGTCGACGCGACAAATTCGACAAGAGCGGCAGACGGGCAATCGGAGATCAGCACGATGGGCTTCGGATCGGTTCGGTCGATCGTCATCCAACGGTTTTTGACGTCGCCCAGGAACACCGCTTGGATCAGGACATGATCCCCGTGAATTGTGTCGGCCATGGTCTGGGTCAGGGCGCAGCAGACGTAAGTCAGGCTCGAGGGCGCTCCGAGTATCTGGAAGAAATTGGTCGTCGATTTGGGCTCCTGCGCGTCGGACATGACCTCGAACTCCCCTCGGGCGGACGTTGTGACGGCTCCCCATAACACGCTCTTTCATGCTCTTCGCCGCTGCAAATTTCGCGCTGTGACCGGTATTCACACGTGCGGCGTAGGCTTTGTGGCGCCGCGGCGAAATTCGGGATACAATGGGCTTGCGGCCAAACGTTGAGGGATAGATGATTCAGCTTTTTGGCGCGACCGCGCAGATGCGGCTCCCCGTCACTGCCGGCCAGCCCGCCGCGAGCGCTGCCGCTTCTCGGCTCCGGGCCCGGGGACGCGCGGTCCGCTTTGCGTTTCTTGCAATCGTCGTTATCCCGACTGCTCTCAGCGTCCTGTACACCGCGGTCCTGGCGACGCCGCGCTACGTGTCGGAAGCCCAGTACGTCGTGCGCGGCGTGTCGAGCGGTCACGCGTCGGGCCTCGATCTGCTGTTTCGCTCGTTCGGTATTTCGCGCGTCGTCGACGACACGAATATCGTCCAGAACTATGTGCTTTCGCGCGACGCAGTGAAAGCGCTCAAGCAGCGGACGCCTTTGCGGGCCATGTTCCAGCGAAGCAACATCGATTGGCTCGCCCGCTTTCCCCGGTTTTGGGAAACGGACAGCGACGAGCGCTTTTACGATTACTACCGCGACCGCGTCTCCGTCGTTCAGAACGAGTTGAAAGGCATTTCTACCCTGCAGGTCGTGGCCTTCAGCGCTGTGGACGCGAAGACGATCGCCACCGGGCTGCTGGGCCTCGCGGAGGACGAGGCGAACCGCCTGAATGTCCGGTCGCAGACCGACACCGTCGCACTGGCTGAGGACCATGTGGCCGACGCGGAGCGGGGCGTTGTCGCCGCCCAAGCGGTTCTGACCGACTTCCGCAACAAGCATCTGCTCGTCGATCCCACAAAGAGCTCGGATTCCGAGCTCGAGACGATCACCGCCCTCGCGACCGAATTTGCCGAGACAAACGCGACGATCAAGGAAACGACGCTGGCTGCGGCATCGAGCCCGAGCGTAGCGGCCCTCAGGGCACAAGCCGACGCACTGCAGGAGAGGATCGAGGCCGAGAGGGCCAAGCTCGGCGGATCCGACCACGCGCTTGCCGGCAAAGTGTCCCAGTTTGAGCTGCTGACGCTCAACCGGGATCTCGCCGACAAGACGCTCGCGGCGGCGATCGAGTCGCTCGAACTCGCCCGGCAGGACGCGCGGCGGCAATTGATCTACGTCGAGGAGATCGTCGCCCCCAACCTCCCGGACGAGTCGACGGAGCCGGCCGTCCTGCGCACCGCGGCGACCTTCTTCGTGCTCGGCTTCGCGATCTTCGGCGTGCTCTGGATCATCACGGTCGGCGCTCAGGAGCACGAACAATGAGCGAAACCCGGACCGAGCAAAAGCCCGAGCGCGCCCCTGCCCTCATCGAGGACATCGAACTCACTCCGGTCGAGATCAAGGGCGCTCTTGTCCCTTATGATGAGCATGAACTCCCTTCGCCAAAGCGTAAGTTGTTTTGGAGGCGATGGTACGACTTTCCGTTGCTGGTCCTCCTGCCTGTCGCGATGGCGTCGGTCTATCTTTTTCTGATCGCCTCGGACCGTTACGTATCCGAGATGAAATATGTCGTACGCTCGGGCGGCGCGAACGACGCGTTCGGCGTCGCATCGCTGGTCCAGAGTCATGGCCTGTCGCGGGCGCCCGATGAGACCTACGTGGTTAACGCATATGTCAAATCCCGCGATATCGTCCGTCTGCTCGCCGATCACAACAACCTGCGCGACGTCCTCGATCGGCCGGAAGCAGACTTGATCACGCGTTTCCCGAACTTCTATTCGCCCCACGACTTTGAGCACTTCTATAAGCATTTCCAACAGGTGGTCGATGTCTCGCTCGACGAAGCCTCGGGGATCACCACGCTGCGTGTGTTCGCCTACCGGCCTGACGACGCGCAAAACATGGCGACCGCGGTGTTGAACTACGCGGAGGCACTCATCAACGTGCTCAACGACCGGGCGCATGACGACGCCATGCGCTACGCGCAGATGATCGTCGACAAGGCGCGCGACAAAACCGCCGAGGTCGAAGCGAAACTGACGGAGTTTCGGAACACGCACGGCACTGTGAATCCCACTCAGGAATCGGTCGCTGCGCTCGAGATGATCGGCCGGATGAGCGAGGAGCAAGCGCAGCTCGAGGCGTCGCTCAGCCGGCAGATTGCGCTGACCCCGTCAAGCCCCGGTATTCAACCGCTCAAGCAGAAGATTCAATCGTACAAGGACGAAATCGCGAAACTGCAAAGCCAAGTCGTTGGGACGAGCACGTCGACAGCGGCGGCGCTTTCCGGATTCAAGTCACTCGTGCTGGAGCGGGAGCTTGCGGCGAAATCGCTCGAGGCGGCGATTAGGAATTTCGAGACGGCGCGGCAGGAAGCCCAACTAAAGCACTCGTACATCGAAACTTTCGCCCAGCCGAGCCTGCCGGACGTCGCCGAATACCCGAGGCGGTTTGTTGATCTGTTCGTTGTCACGATCGTGTCGATCGGCGTGTGGCTGATCTTGCGCTCCCTGCGCATCAGCGCATCGGAACACAGCGCGTGATCGCCCTCAAGTCAAACCTCATTTGGCAGGGGAGCCGGCCGCGCCGCAGGCGGCCGCCGCAGGCTCGCCGCTCCGGCGCGTCGTCGTACGGGACGTCGTAAAAACGTACCAGAGTCAAATTGGGCCGAGACGCGTTCTGGACGGCGTCAGCTTCGACGTCGGCATGGGCGACAAGATAGCGGTCCTGGGCAAGAACGGCGCGGGCAAGTCCACGCTGGTCAAGATTGTCGGCGGCGTCGAGGCGCCGACAGCAGGCTCCGTCCATCGCGGACTGTTCATGTCATGGCCGGTCGCATTTGCCGGCGGCTTCGAGGCGACGATGAGCGGCATTGACAACATCCGCTTTATCGCCACCCTCTATCAGCGCGACGTCGAGCACCTGATCGCTTTTGTCGACGATTTCGCCGAGCTCGGCCGTCAGTTGCTGCTGCCGGTGAGAAATTATTCGGCCGGCATGCGCATGAGGCTCGCCTTCGCCCTGACGCTCGCCATCGATTTTGAGTGCTTCCTGTTCGACGAGGTGTTGGCCGTCGGCGACCAAAGGTTCCATCGCAAGTGCCACGACGCTTTGTTCGTCGCGCGCGCGAACTGCGCGATGATCCTGGTCAGCCACGACGTGCACACGCTCCAATGCTATTGCAACAAGGCGCTCGTTCTGAAAGCTGGGCGCGCACGCGTTTTCGACGACGTCGAATTCGCGATCAAGATCTACAAGACCCTGTAACCAAGGGAAAACGTGCTGGCGGTTTCTACAATTCTGTCGCGAGCTGATCAGCGTCGTATTTATTTGGTGGAGACTGGACACCTCCGGCGAAGGATTTGTCGAGAGCGATTTTGGCGTGACAATTCGACTTCAGTAAAATCGACGAGTTAATAGGGAACGGCTGCTTGGGAATATCGATCTAAAATGACAATATGGCTTGCCGAAGCAGTTAATTTGAGAATTTTGTTCATTACAACTTTTAGCGGTTTCCGCCCGAATTAAATCGTGAGGGG
>CAWFZD010000007.1:0-8664 GCA_963820145.1 uncultured Alphaproteobacteria bacterium | reverse complement strand
CCGCCTCGTCGAGCGCGGCGACAAGCTCGCGCCGGAGCGCCGACAGATTTATCGCGGCGACGCGGCGCCGCTGCGCCGGGATCAGGCCCTCCGGCGCCTCGGTCAGCTTCACGTTGGACGCGTCGTCGAAGCCGAAGGCGAAACTCACGCCGAATTGATGCGTCTCGCGCTTGATCCGGTCGGTGACGATCGCCGGCCAGAAGACGAAGACGCGGTCTTCCGCGCGCTCGGGGAGTTGCGCGAACTCTTTTTCCAGCGTCGCTTGCAGCGACCAAACGGCGCGCGCCGCAATTTTCGGATCGAGGCCGAATTGCAGCAGCTCCAAGCACACTGCCCAGAGCCACACGTTCTCTAAAGTGTAGTCGATCCTTTTGCCGCGCCCAGGATTGGCCGGGACCAGCCCCTGACGCTGCAGATGGATGATGACGCCCTTTAGCGCCCCCATTCCGCTCTCGTCGATGGCGTGGAGCCGCGCGAGCGCGGCTTCGACCTGGGCGTAACGGAACATTGGACCCCGCTTCTTCCATCTAATCCTATCCGACGCCCGCCGCTTCGTCAAACCCGAAATGTGCAGTTGCAGTTATCTCCAAAACCGATTAAATGTAAATCCACAGTCATTTTGACCACGGAGGTCCACGCGATGACCGACGCGACCACCACGCCGCAGACCTTGGCGGGGGACCTGATGACGGGAATTCCGGAGATCGCCGCCTTCCTCGACATGCCCGAGAAGCGGGTCCACCGCCTCGCGAATTTGGGGAAGCTGCCGGGCGTCTTCCGTTTCGGAAGGCTTTGGCAGGGCCGGAGATCGACGCTGCTGCGCAATATCGAGCGGCTCGAAGCCGCCAGCGAAGAGGCCGCATGAGATGGCCCTAAAACGTCCGAACCCCGCCATTGGGGGTGGCGGGGTCCGGGGGGTTTGTGATCGGCGGACGGCCAAATCTCACCCCTTAAATATAGACCACCCCTCTCCGAAAAGCCAAAGCGCCGGTCGCGCCGACGCCGCGCCGGTCGACGCCGTCGCCGTCGTCGCAAAAAATAGCCACGCCAAATATTGCGCCGTCGTCGTGCGCGGCTCCCACGGTCGTCGTCAAGGCGTGATCGAGCTTTGGGAGCGCGCCGACGAGAGCGGCGCCATGCGCCGGACCGCAACGCTGCCGGCGCAACTCGAATCTATCCCCGACTTGATCCACGCCCTGATCGACCTTCGCAACGAGCTTCTGCGGGAGGCGTCCAATGGGCGAGGCTAAACGTCGCCAACAGGCCGGCGCCGCAACTCCGCAACGTCGGCGCCGCTCGCGGCAGGAGATCGAGAGCGACATCCGGCGTCTCATGAAGCAACGCGGCGACAACTGCTCGCTGTGCGGCGAGCCCGGCCGCGTGCTCACGGCGGAGGAGATCGCCGCGCTTGCCGCCACATACGCCGACGGCTTCGGCGGGGGCGGCGCTACGCAGTGAGCGACGACAGCGACGACCGCTTCGAGATCACGCTCGTCGCCAGCAGTCGCGGCGACGTCAGCAAGACGATCTCGCTCGGGCCCGACGGGCAGCTTGTCGCCGTTTCCGGGGATTCCCGGATTCCCTTCGGCTCCATGCATCGCTGGCGCTTGCCCAGCCTCGCCCACTTCGGGCGCAAGATCGATAAGCTTCACGGCTCCTGGGCCATCGCGCTCGGCCAGATGCGGGCCGACTTGCCGAAGAAGGCGCCCCTCGTCGTCAAGGAGATGCTGCCAGAGTCGCCGGGACATGTGGCGCGCTCCCGGCAGTATCTCGTCAGCGAAGAAGGCCAACGCGGCCTGTTGCTGCTCGATCACGACACAAAGAAGCAGCCGCCGTCGATCGGTCGTCGGCTGCTCGAACTGGGCGGCTTCGGGGCGGCGCTGGCGCTGCTCGATCCGCAACTGGCGCATGTTGGATACGTCGAGCGGCGGTCGACGTCGTCGGGCGTCTATAACGCCATCACCGGCGAACGCTTTCCCGATAGCGGCGGCCTGCATCGCTACCTACTCGCCAAGGACGGCGCGGACCGGCAACGCTATCTCAATCTGTTGGCGCAGATCGGCTGGCTGCACGGGCTTTCCTATTATTACATCGGCGAAGCCGGGCAGCTGCTGGAGCGTTCGATCATCGACGCCAGCGTCGGCGGCAGCGAAAGGCTCATCTTCGAGGCCGCGCCGCGTCTGTCGCCGCCGCTGAAGCAGGATCCGCGCGAGGCCAGGTTCGTCGACGGGCCGCTGCTCGACACGCATGCGCTGCAAGATCTGACCCCGAAGCTGAAGGCCGAGATCGAGGACATCAAGCGCCAAGCGGCCGCCGCGCTGGGCAAGGCGGCCAAGGCGGCGAAACGGAAATTCGTCGATAAGAAAATCGCCGAGATCCGCGCCAAGAACCCAAAGATCAGCGTGAAGCAGGCGCGACGAGCGGCGGAACGCCAGTGCGCGCAAGTGCTGACGCCGGACGTTCTCCTGCATTTCGACGACGCCGCGCTCGGGGTTGTGAGCGTCGCTGAGGTCCTGGAGGATCCAGAACGCTTTGTCGAGCAGGCGCTGGCCGATCCCATAGAAGGCCCGAGCTACGGCGCCACGACGGCGATACTGTTTCGCCGCAGCGACGGGCGGCTGTGGATTTACAGCTTCGCGCACGGACGCACCGACTACACGATCGAAGGGCAAGACGGCGGCGACTTCGTCGAAAACGCCGAAGGCGCTCCCGGCCCTGCCGACTACCGCATCGAGCCGCCGCACGACGCGCCGCGGGTGGAGCTGCAGTTTCAGACGCTGGCGCAAGCCCGAGACGCCCTGCGCGACGCCGTCGTCGCCGCGATCGACAGCTTTCTCGACATGCCCGAGGGCGGCGAAAACCCCGTCACCGGCATCCCCGCCGGCATCGGCGTCGGCAAGACCGAAGCCGCGTTGAAGGCGATCTACGCCGCGCTGCTGGAGGTCCGCAGGCGAAGCGGCAAGGCCGGACGCAGGGTCGTCGCGCTTGCCGTTCCGACGCACCGATTGTCGGGGGAAATAGAGCCGCGTTTCAGCGCCGTCGTCGAGACATCGGCGCGCCGCCAGCAGCAAGCAGCCGTTAGAGCGGGGCTCTTGCCGCGGACTGTCGAACGCATAGGCCGCCGCGCGCGCCTGACGGTCGCGACTTGGCGCGGGCGCAGCGCAGATAACCCCGCCGCGACGGGCGAGAAGATGTGCCAGAACCTCGACGCCGTCAAAATGGCGCAGGAGCTTCAGCAGGACGTCGAAGGAGGCGTCTGCAGGACCTGCCCGCTCAGGGACGGTTGCGCCTACCTCGGACAAAAACACAAACGCGCCGATTTGTGGATCATCGCGCATCAGGCCCTTTTCAACAGTGCGCCGCCCTCCTTTCCGGCGGCCGGCGTCGAGTTTCTCGTTATTGACGAGAGCCCGGACAAGGCGGCGCTGCGCGGCGTCGACGCCAACGCCCGCATGGAATTGGATCCAGACGATTTGAGCGAAGGCGCGACGCCGCTGCCGCCGGTCGGAAAGATGGCGCCCCATAACATCAAGCGTCTCGAAAAGTTGCGCGGCAAAGCATGCTCGGCGCTGCGCAAGGCGAAGCCGGGCTCGATTCGGGCGGCGAGCCTGCGTCGCATGGGGATCACGGCGTATGATGCGCGCCGGGCCGCTGGCGCGGAGAGGCGAAGGATTTATCGCGGGCCCGACCCGTGCCTGCTTGAACACAATCGCAACGTCGAACCGATGGTGCGCATGTGGTTGACCGTCGCCGAATTGTTGCAAGAGGGCGGTCCGGAAATTTCGGGGCGGCTGACGCTGATAAAGAGCGCCAAGACCAATGACCGCAAATTGATGATCACCGGCTACGACAAGATCCACCCACACTATCGTTGCCCGACGCTGCTTATCGACGCCTCGCTCGACGCAGAGCGCGCAAAGCCGCTGTTCCCGCAAATCAATGTCGTCGATTTCCTGCCCGTCGACATGCCGTTCGTCACGCTCAAGAAGTCGGTGGGGCGCTCGTGCGGGAAGAGCATGCTGTTGCCGATCAAACCCGAAGGCGACAAAGAGCTGACGAAAGCGCAGATCGAAGCAAATCTGACGCGTAAGAACAATCGCGATGCGCTGCGGCTCAACCTCGTAAATCTGGCGCGGGCTCATAGCGGTAAGAAGATCCTCGTCGCCAGTTACAAGGAACTGATTAAGCTGCTGGAGCTGCCGCCTACTATTGCAACGGCGAATTTTAACGCATTGGCCGGCCGCGACGAGTGGGCCGATTTTGACATCGTCGTCATCATCGGACGGCCGTTGCCGCCGCCATGGGCGGTCGAAGCCATCTCAGGCGCGATCACCGGCGCAGAGCCGAAGCGCACTCCGGTCATCGACGGGCGCAAGCAATGGTATGACAAACGTCCGTCGCAGCACATCGTCAGAAAAAAGGGCGACGGCTTCGTCGGCGTCGACGCCAAGACCGACAGCCATCCCGACGACATGGCCGACCGCCACCTGCGACGGATCTGTAAGATGGAGGTCGATCAGGCGATCGGACGGCTTCGCGGCGTTCAACGCACGGCGGAGAAGCGCGCCACGATTATCGTGCTGAACGACTGCGTCCTCGACACTCCTGTCGACGAACTGTTCGACGCGGACCTGTTTTTCAGGGTGAGCCCGCAGGAGCGCATGCTCGCTGAGGGGGGCGTCGCTTTCGAGAGCCCGGTCGATGCGGTGAAGTTTTATCCAGAGCTGTGGCCGAGCGTGAAGGCCGCGCAGAAGGCGTTAGAGCGCTCGAAAAGCATGGCGACATTCTCCTATAAAGAGACCTTAATAGGGAAATGTCGCCATGCTTTGGTGAGCTACCGCCGCAAGGGCAATGGCCAGCAAAGCAAGCGTTGTCTGGCTGATCTCTCCGTTGTTCCGGATCCCAAAGCCGCGCTTGAGGCGATGCTGGGACCGTTGGCGATGGTCATGGTCGTGAGGGAAGAGGCGACCGCGCCATCCGATCCCAAGGGTCCGGCCTTCGTGGACGAGCAGATCGGCCAGCTTGCGGCGCTGATGGGTCATGACAAGCGGGAGCTGGAGGCGTGGATCGGTCAGGGACGGTTGCGCGAACCGTTCGCCGAGGCCACGGCCGAAGCGGCGGAGTAGGGGAAGCTCTGAGCCTGTGCGGGGCGACTTCGTAGCGTCCGAAAAGTTATGTGACGCGTGCGCCTCGTCGCGCCCGCGATGCTTCCAGCTCTTTCATCGCCCCCCGCAAAACTCCCCCGCTCCTCGAGCCCTTGTAACAACACCCCAGTATCGCTACTTACATCTTGGTCAACGCTCGTAGACTAAGGGGCAAGCATATGGCGCGGGGCGAATTCGTTTCCTATCTGCGCGTCTCGACCGATCGTCAGGGCTCATCCGGCCTCGGCCTCGAGGCGCAGCGACAGGCCGTCGCCGCCTATTTGAACGGCGGCGACTGGCGCATCGTCGCCGAGTTCGTCGAGGTCGAGAGCGGTCGCAACTCCGCCCGCCCCGTGCTGGAGCAGGCGTTGGCGGAGGCGCAGTTACGTCGCGCGCCGCTCGTCGTCGCCAAGGTCGACCGGCTGACGCGCTCCGTGGCCTTCCTGCATAAGCTGATCGAGGCGGGCGTCGACGTGCGCTTCTGCGATCTGCCGCAACTCGAGGGCGCCGTCGGCCGCTTCATGCTGACGCAAATGGCGGCGGTCGCGGAGCTGGAGGCGGGCCTGATCTCCAAGCGCACGAAAGACGCCCTCGCGGCGGCGAAGGCGCGCGGCAAGAAGCTCGGCGGCATTCGCCCCGGGCAACGCCTGACGCCCGACATGATCGCCATGGGTCGCGCCGCGCAACGCGAGCGCGCCGACGCCCGCGCCCGCAAGATCGCGCCAGTGATCGCCAAATTGCGTGCTCGCGGCGTCGTTACATTGAAGCAGGTCGGCGAGGCGTTGAGCGCCCGCGGTGTTACGCCGCCTCGCGGCGGCGCTTGGAGCGACGCGCAAGTGAAGGCCTTGCTGGAGCGCATCGAGCGCATCGAGCGCGTCGCCGGAAAGGGCGCATGACTATTTCCAGCGTCGGTTCAGTATCCCGTTGATATTTCAAAAATACGTTGTATTTTATGCCCCATCGCGTCAATCGCGAGACGCCGAGGGCGCACATATCGCGCAGCGGGCTTTCCTAACGACAGGAGAGCTGCGCAATGGTGGGACCGGGTAGGCCAGGGCGAATTAAGGGCGGCAAGAACCGCGCGCCGGTCGGTCCATTCAGCAAAGACCGCAAGCTCACGACGCTCGAACTTCGCGCACGCGCGCCGGTCGCGTGCTGCGCCAGACGCGCCTCGATCTGACCGACCAAATCGGCGGCGATCCCAGCCCCGCGCAGGCGCTGATCATTCAATCCGCCGCCGTGAAGGCCACGCGGTTGTTCTTGCTCTCCGATAAGCTCCTGTCTGGCGGCGAGATCGGCGACGCGACCGATCATAATCTCCTCGCATGGCTGAACTCCCTGCGCCTGGACTTGATGGCGTTGGGCCTCGAGCGGCGCCTGAAAGATGTCACACCCACGCTCGCCGAGATTTTGCGCTCTCATAACGACGGCAAGGCCGAAATCGATGCGGAGCCCGTGGAGACGGACGAGCCGCGCTCCCCTAGGTCTACCCCGCCCCGCTCCAAAAAGCGCGCCAGCGGCCTCGCTGCGGTCGCCGAGGGAGGGCTTTTCAGTTGAGCTTCCCGTCCCTCAGCATCGTCGACGCCATGGCCAACGAGCATTTGTTCGCGTCGGCCTTCCGTGGCGAGAGTTGGGATCATTGGCGCGTGGTCCTCAAGGCCATTTACGCCCTGCCGATGAGTGAAGCAGAGCTTACCTTTTTCCACACGGTCGCCGGCGACCGCGACCCGCCCAGCCGACCGGTCAAGGAGGCGTGGTTGTGCCGTGGTCGTGGCGCTGGGAAAAACTCCATCGCATCCTTGATCACCGCGTTCACCGCGGCGCTCTTCGATCGCACTGGACGCTTGCGCCCTGGAGAGCGCGCCCTGGTCGCCTGTTTAGCCTGCGACCGCGAGCAGGCGCGGATCGTGTTGAATTACGTAAGAGCCCTTTTCACCGACAATCCGGCGCTGCAGAAACTCATAAGGCATGAAACAGCGCAGGGCATCGAGTTGATCAACGGCGTCGACATCGCCGTCGCGACGAACAATTTCCGCAGCATTCGCGGTCGCTCGATGCTCGTCGCTATTTTGGACGAATGCGCCTTCTACGCCGACGAGACCATGGCGTCGCCCGACGAGGAACTCTATCACGCCTGCCGCCCCGCATTGGGTCGCGTGCCCGGATCTATGTTGATCGGCATCAGCTCGACATATCGTAAGACCGGGCTGCTCTACAGAAAATACGCCAAGCACTTCGGTCGGAACGATGACGACGTGCTCGTCATCCACGCCCCCAGCCGCTTGCTCAATCCGACGATCGATCAAGCCGAGATCGATCGCGACATGGCGGACGATCCCGTGAAGGCCCGCTGCGAATGGCTCGCGGAGTGGCGCGACGATATCGGCGGCTGGTTGCCTTACGAGCTGATCGACGCGGCGCGCGATTACGGCGTCACGGTGCGGCCTCCCGTCCAAGACAGGCGCATTGTCTATCGCTCGGCCGTCGACCCGAGCGGCGGCGTGCGAGACAGCTACACTTGCGCCATCGCGCATACGGAAAACAACATCGAGGTGCTCGATTGCGTCCTCGAAATCAAGCCGCCGATGGACACGACGAGCGCCACCGAACGCGTTGCGCAGATGCTGAAAGAGTATGGGTTGCGCGAGACGGTCGGGGATAAATATGCGGGGGCGTGGGTTGCGGATGCGTTCAAGAGGTTTGGCGTCCGCTACACATATTCCGAACGTGATCGTTCGCAAATTTATCTCGACTGTCTGCCGCTGTTCACCAGCGGCTGCGTGCGCCTGCTCGACAACCAACGGCTGATCTCGCAATTCGCCGGGCTCGAGAGGCGCACCAATCCGCTCGGCAAGGACGCGGTTGATCATGGCAGGAATGGCCATGACGATGTTTGCAATGCAGCGGCGCTGGCGTTGATCTCGCGCGGCAGGCGTCGACCGCCCATGCGAATTTCCGACGAGCTGTTACGCGCCGTTGAACAGCCATACGGATCGGCCGATTGGGGGCCGACATGGTAGCGCTCGCCCGCGCCTTCGCCCTCGATCGCGCCGCCGCTTCTGTGCGCTCTTACGACAGCGCCGGGCGCTTGCACATCGCCGTCGCCCCGTTGAGCAAGGCGTGCATCTCGCCCTATCACGGCTGCGAAATCCTTGGAGCTGCAAATCTCGGCCTCGAGCCGCACAAGGTCTACTTCCTGCTGCGGCCGCCCGAAGAGCTGGCGCGCGCCGCCCCGCTCTTCGCAAATCTGCCTGTTCTCTCCAAGCACGTCCCGCTCGATGCGAGTGAAAGCGATCCCGACGTCGTCGGCGTGATCGGCGACGACACGCGCTGGGCCAACCCTTACGTCGTCGGCTCGATGCTGATCGAGGATCACGACGCGATCAGGCGAATTGAAAGCGGCGACCGTGCGCAAATCAGCGCCGGCTACAATTACGACTTGGCGATGCAGCCTGGCGTCTTCGAAGATCATCTTTACGACGGATGCATGACGAACATTCGGCCCGCGCACGTCGCTCTA
>CAWFZD010000006.1:0-48953 GCA_963820145.1 uncultured Alphaproteobacteria bacterium | reverse complement strand
TTTTTTTTTTTTTTGCTCGTTGGTTGCCCCGTATTGCTCGACAAGCGCCTGATCGCCGCGCGTCTAGGCGTCACGCAAGAAACCCTGTCGCGGGCTTTCGCGCGCCTGCGCGAATTCGGCGTGCGCACCGAGACGCGCGAGGTCTTCCTCGAGAGCGCGGCGCGGCTGCGCGCGCAGTATCGGGACCTCGCCTTTCAGACGCCGAACGACGAAAAGATTCACTGATTTTGGGGCAGCAGCTGCATCATCGCGTGGTAACCGGCGGCGTCCATCGACTGGCGCCATTCGGCGCGGCGTTCCGTCGGCGATTTCATCGACAGCGCCACGAACCGGCCGCTCGCCGCGTCGGGCGCAAATTGCATATTGGGGACGTAGCTTTGCACCAGGCCCTGCATCGCGCGATTGCGCGGCATGCAAGTCAGGTGAATGGCGTTGGCGCCGATTTCGCGCGCGGTCTCGACGATGCGCGCGAGCAGCGCCCGTCCCACCCCCAGCCGGCGCCACTCTCTCTCCACGCTGAAGGCGGCTTCGGCCTCGTCGGCGGCGGCGCTTTGGCCAAGGCCGTGCAATTCGCCCGCGCCGCGAATCGCTCCGTCGACAAAATAGCCGAAAGTCAGCGCGTCGCTGGAAAAGCAGCCGTCGGCGTATTCGCTCAGCGCGCGGTCATTCATCGCCATGCCGAAACGATCGATTCGGCTCTCGGCGTCAAGGCGCAATAAATGGTCGCGAAACAGCGCGCGCTCGCTGCGCTGCACCCGCCGAATTTGCGGCGCCGCATGAGACGCCGGCGCTTTGATCTGTCCCATCTCGCGTCAGCCTTTCGGTTATGTTCTAGCAGCCGACAAAGCAATATTTGTGCATCGCACATAAGCATGTCAATTCGGTGGCCCTGCGAATGAGCCTCAGCGTCTGGAGTAGCGCGGACTCTTAAACGAGGCCTTGAACGCGCGGGTCTTTTGCCTGAACATAATGTCGCAGCCCACGGGAAAGCAGAAAGGGAAAAGGCGCCATGACGCAGCAAGAGGCTCTGCCGCCAGAGGTTTTCGCGCAGCTCTTTTCGCAGGCGCGAACGCATAATGGCTGGCTCGACCGCAAGATTTCGGACGACGACCTGCGCCGCGCCGTCGAACTGGCGCTCTGGGGGCCGACCAGCGCCAACTGCCTGCCGATGAGAATCGTCTTCATCCGCACGCCGGAGGCGAAGGCGCGACTGAAAGAGGCGCTGGCGCCCGGCAATGTCGAGAAGACGATGACGGCGCCGGTCACCGCCATCATCGGACATGATCTCGAATTCTATGAGGCCCTGCCGCGGCTCTTTCCGGCGGCCGACGCGAAATCATGGTTCGTCGGCGACCCGCAGCTGATCCAGACCACGGCGTTCAGAAACGCGACGCTGCAGGCCGGCTATCTCATCCTGGCGCTGCGGGCGCTCGGCCTCGACTGCGGCCCGATGAGCGGTTTCGACAACGCCAAGGTCGATGCGGAATTTTTCCCCGACGGCAGGGTGAAGTCGAACTTTCTGCTCAACATCGGCTATGGCGACGCCTCGAAACTCTATCCGCGCAGCCCACGTTTGACGTTCGAGGAAGTCGCGCAAATTTTGTGAACGGATCTATTTGCGCTGCACCGAAGCAATATAGGCGAGCAGCGCTTTGATTTGCCGCGGCGAGAAGGAGAAGGCCGGCATCTCCTGGCCTTCGTGCCCGACGACAATGCCTTCGGCCAAGGCCTCCTCAAGGTCGGCCAGCGGATATTTCTTCGCCAGCGTGCGAAACGGCGGCGATTTCGGGTTTGGGCTCGCGCCTTGCGCGCCGATGGCGTGGCAGCGGCTGCAATTCGCCTTGGCGATCGCTTCGCCGCCGGCGACGAGGCCCTCCCCGCGCGCCGGCCAACCCGCCAACGCGCAAAGCGAGATCATGATCGCCGCCGCATTGCGCATGACGCCGTCCTTTTCGCTTTAGCCGCGCGCGACCAGCACCGAGCATTTCGCATGGCGGACGATCGTCTTGGCATTGGAGCCGAGGAGGTAGGTCGACATCGAGGGGCGATGCGATCCGACGACGATGAGGTCGGCGCCCCATTCGTCAGCCTCCGCGAGAATTTCCGAATAAACGCCGCCAAGCCGCAGCACCGAGGACAAAAGCTCCTTCGGATAGGCGATGTTCGCGACAGAGCGACCCAGCTCGATTTCGGCGTTCTCTCTGATCCGCGCGTCGAGGTCCGGCGGAGCGTAATCGAGAAAGGCCATCGGCGCCACGGCCTGCACATTGACGACCCGCAACAGCGCATTGCTCATCTTTGCGTGTTCGATCGCCGCCGCGAGCGCGAGATTGGTCATGTCCGGCTCGGACAGATCGATCGCCACGAGAATTTTCTTATACATATTCAGCCCTCCCCTGGCTTTCGGCAGAGCCAAAAACCGCATGACTTTAACATGTGTTCGGGCGCCGCGCCGCGCCAGAGCGAAGCTGTAGCGCGGCTTCGATTATGATGCGGCTTTTTCGCGCAGCGCCTCGTGGATCGCGGCGAGCGCGGCGTCGATCGCGCCGGCGTCGGGGCCGCCGGCCTGGGCGAGATCGGGGCGGCCGCCGCCACCCTTGCCGCCGAGCTTTTCCGCCGCGAGGCGCACGAAGTCCACCGCGCTGAAGCGGCTGGTCAGATCGTCGGTGACGCCGACGACGACGCTCGCATTGCCGGTAGGCGCGGAGTTCGCAATGGCGACGACGCCGGAGCCGATCGCCTTTTTCGCTTCGTCGGCCAGCCCTTTCAAATCCTTGGCCTCGACGCCGCTGACGGCGCGCGAAAACAATTTGACGCCGCCGACGTCGAGCACGTTCTGCGCCTCGCCGCCGCCGCCCATGGCGAGCTTGCGCTTGGCGTCCGCGAGTTCCTGCTCGAGCCGTTTGCGCTCTTCGACCAACGCGGCCAGCCGCGCGGGCGCTTCCTCCAGCGGCGCGCGCACCATCGCCGCAATCTCGCGCAGCGCCTTCGCCTGCGCGAGCAGAGCCGTGCGCGCGCCTTCCGCCGTGCGCGCTTCGATGCGGCGCACGCCCGAGGCGACCGCGCCCTGGCTCACGATATTGATGAGGCCGATGTCGCCGGTGCGCGAGACATGCGTGCCGCCGCAGAGCTCGACCGAGAAGGCTTCCGCCACCCCGTCTCTGCGGCCCATCGTCACGACGCGCACCTCGTCGCCGTATTTCTCGCCGAACAGCGCGCGGGCGCCGGAAGCGATCGCGTCCTCCTGGGCCATCAGACGCGTGTCGACCGCCGCATTGTCCTGTACGACCTCGTTGCTGATGCGCTCGACCTCGGCGAGTTCCTCCTCGCTCAAGGGCTTGGGATGGGTGAAGTCGAAGCGCAGACGATCCGGAGCGACGAGCGAGCCCTTCTGCTGCACGTGCTCGCCAAGCACCCGCCGCAGCGCCTCGTGCAGAATATGCGTCGCCGAGTGGTTGGCGCGCGTAGCGCGCCTGCGGACGTGGTCGACGTCGAGTTCGAGCGCCTGCCCGACGGAGATTTCGCCCTCTTCGACGACGCCTTCATGCACGATCAGATCGCCGAGTTTCTTCTGCGTCGCTTCGACGCGAAACAGTGAATCCTTGCCGCGCAGTTCGCCAATGTCGCCGAGCTGGCCGCCCGACTCGCCATAGAAGGGCGTCTGGTTCAAGATCACCGCCCCGCGTTCGCCGGCTTTCAGCGAAAAATGCTCGACCCCGTCGCGCAGCAGCGCGGTGACGACGCCCTCGCTCTTCTCGCGGTCGTAGCCGAGGAATTCCGTCGCGCCCACGCGCTCCTTCAGCGCATACCACAGCGCTTCCGTCGCGGTTTCGCCGCTGCCGGCCCAAGCCTTGCGGGCTTCGGCGCGCTGCCGCTCCATGGCCGCGTCGAACCCTTGCTTGTCGACGACGATGCCGCGCGGACGCAATGCATCCTCGGTGAGATCGAGCGGGAAGCCGAAGGTGTCGTAAAGCTTGAAGGCGGTCTCGCCGGAAAGCTGCGCGCCAGAGGCAAGCCCCGCGGTTTCCTCGTCGAGGATCGAAAGGCCGCGCGCCAGCGTCGTGCGAAAGCGCGTCTCCTCGGTCAGCAGCGTGTCGCGGATCAGCGTCTCGGCGCGGTGCAGTTCAGGATAGGCGTGGCCCATCTCTTCGACGAGGGTCGGCACCAGCCGCCACATCAGTGGCTCGGCTGCGCCAAGAATTTGCGCGTGGCGCATGGCGCGGCGCATGATGCGGCGCAGCACGTAGCCGCGGCCTTCGTTCGACGGCGTCACGCCGTCGGCGACGAGGAAGGACGAGGCGCGTAAATGATCGGCGATGACGCGGTGGCTCGCCGCCTGCGGCCCGCTGGCGGAAACACGGGTCAAATCCGCGACGGCGCCGGTCAGGGCGCGGAACAGATCGATGTCGTAATTGGACGTCACGCCCTGGAGAATCGCCGCGATGCGCTCGAGCCCCATGCCGGTGTCGATCGAGGGGCGCGGCAGCGGCTGGCGCTGGCCGGGCGCGACCTGATCATATTGCATGAAGACGAGGTTCCAGAACTCCAGAAAGCGATCGCCGTCCTCGTCCGGACTGCCCGGCGGCCCCCCGGCGAGCGTCTCGCCCTGGTCGTAGAAAATCTCCGAACACGGTCCGCAAGGCCCAAGCTCGCCCATGCTCCAAAAATTGTCGGAACTCGCGATGCGGATGATGTGGTCGTCGGAAAAGCCGGCGATCTTCTTCCAAAGCTCATAGGCGTCGTCGTCGTCGTGATAGACGGTGACCAGCAGCCGGTTCCTGTCGAGTTGAAACTCTTTCGAGATCAGCCCCCAGGCGAGCTCGATCGCGCCTTCCTTGAAATAGTCGCCGAAGGAGAAATTGCCCAGCATTTCGAAAAACGTGTGATGGCGCGCGGTGTAGCCGACGTTGTCGAGGTCGTTGTGCTTGCCGCCGGCGCGCACGCATTTTTGCGAACTCGTTGCGCGCGGACGGCGGCGTTTCTCGACGCCGGTGAAGACGTTCTTGAACTGCACCATGCCGGCGTTGGTGAACATCAGCGTCGGATCATTGTGCGGCACCAGCGAGGAGGAGGGGACGACCTCGTGATCCTGGCGCGCGAAATAATCAAGGAAGGCCTGCCGGATATGGTTGACGCCGCTCATGGTCTCGTGCTCGCTGTGGCTTCCTTAGCGCTTTTTTTAAAAGGTAAGCGCCCGGCTGCTCCCGACGCCGCGCCGGGCGTCTTGCGATATGCCAGCACACGGCGGCTTCGGCAATGGCGAAGCACCGCCGCGGACGACTTTCGACAAAGTCCAGCCAGCGCGCCGCATCAATCGGTCAAGCGGCGAAGCCTCCGCGCCGTCAGATATTTATTTCGCGTCGACGGCCAGTCATTACCGCCCTTTAAAAGTCCTTAAGACATCGTATCTAACCTCAAAGGCGCGCTGCGGCGGCAGGCGCCGACGGACGGGTTCGAGACGAACCGCCGAGGAGGGTTGCATGCAAGCAAAGACGACATCGCCCGCAAGCCGGGCGCCCAGGCTCACTCCGGAGCAATTCGCCCACCTCGGGGACGGAGCCATAGCCTATGTGAAATCAATGCGGTCGGAGGACGTTACGCGTCTCTATCCGCAGGCTCCGCCGATTGGGCCGGGTCTGACCGTGTTCGCGCTGCTTTCGGCCGACGGCTCGCCGATCGTGCTGGCCGACTCGAAAGAAGGGGCGCTGGCCAACGCCTGGGAAAACAAACTTCTGACCGTCAGTCTCCACTGACATGAGCGCCGGCGCGAAGGGGGCCGATAGGCAGAGCGCCCCCTCGAAGCCGGCAAACCCACAATCCCCCCACCCCCGGATTGGCGAGGGCAGTGACGAATGCCGGAAGTCGTCACCGCCGCGGACTGAATCTGTGCCTTAAACGGCCTTCGTTCCCGGCGCCTCGCCCGGCTTATACGCCGTGCCGAAGACATAGTCCCACCAGAAGGCGTGGACGCCAAAGCCCTTGGTGGCGTCGCGAAAGTGATGCAGCATGTGCAGGCGCCGCACGAAAAGCCCGAATTTCGTGCGCGGCTGGCTGTGATGCGTCCAGAAGTGCACGCAGTCGTATATTACATAGCCCGTTATGAAACCCGCGAGCGCCGGCCAGGAGAAGACCGAGCCGAACAACAGCCGTCCGACGCCGAGCGCGATCAGCATGATCGGGACCGACAGCAGCGGCGGCATCACGAGGCGCAGCGGATCGCCTGGATAGATGTGATGCACGCCGTGGATCAGGAACTGGAAGCGCGGCCCGAGGCCAAAGGGCAGTCCGAATACGGTGTGGAACAGAAACCGGTGGCCGAAATATTCGGTCAAGGTCCAGATCACATAGCCTAACGGCACAGCCAGCGCGACGACGACCGGGCTTTGCAGGGTCAGCGAATAGCCGATCAGCGCCAGGATGATCGGGACATAAAGAACGACCGGCGTCAGGTGATGCACGCGCGAGAGCTTGTCGAGCAGATCGCTTTCGAAGATGCGCGGCGAGGCGCTGAGCTGATCGGCGCAGGGCGCGTCGTGGGTCTCCATCGTCATTCTCTTCACTCCGCCAGCGCGAGTCGCGGCGCCGCCGCTTCGATGTTTTCAGTGCGCTTATGCAGCGAATAGCGCGGATCGAAGATGAATGTGGCCATCAGCGCGATCCAGGAATAGTGGCAGGCCTGATCGTCGTAGAAGTCGGGCGCCATGGCCTTCAGCGCCGGCAGCCGCGTCCATGGGATTTCGTGAAAGTCATGGTGCTCGTTGTGGTAGCCGATGTTGAGCGCGACCGTGTTCAGCGGTCCGTAATAGTCGAAAGTGCCTTGGCCCGGCGCGATGGCGTAATGCTCCTGCAGCCAGCGCGCGCTCAAGAAATGCAGACCTCCGACCGAAAACCAGAACGACAGGAAGAGATAGAGCAAAGCCGCCGGCCCCAGCGCCCATAGGACGAAAAGATCGAAGACGGCGATGACGGCGAAGTTGACATAGGTCCACACGCCCATGATCGGGACCGTGCCCTTGAGGCGCGACAGCCGAAGGATCTGGATCGCCGGGAAGAAGAAGAGCCACAGCGCCTTGCGCCAGCTCGAATTGCCGACGAAATCGACCTCCCAATGGCTCGGCACGTCGGCGTCGTAGTCATAGCTCGACAAATGCGAATGATGCTTGATGTGATAGCAGCGAAAGCCCATCGCGGTCGGAAAGGCGTTGGGAAGATCGGCGAGTATGGCCGTCCATTTATTGGCGAGCGGACTCTCGAACACGCAATTGTGGATGGCGTCGTGGATGATCACGAAATTCGCGTGATTGGCGAAGGCGCCGACGCAATAGGCCGTGAGCAGGATGAGCGGCCAATGGGCGAGGCCGAGCCAGCCCATGACGGCGGCGATCAGCACCTGGCCACAGAAGATCGCCGCCGTGATCTTGAAGGTCAGGACGTCGCGGCCGAAGAGCTGGCGCACCTGCGGGTATTTTTCGAGGATGGCCTTGCGTCGCTCGACATGGGAGCGGTCCGCGCCGTTCGCTGCGACCAATACGGTCATGATCTGTTTTCCTTCAACCTAGGCGCTTCTCGTAGATACGGTGAATCTTGTCGATTTTGCCGCCGAACATTTCGATCGGCTTGCGCATCGCCGGATTGTCCTCGAGCACCCAGCCGGCCTCGATCGTTTCGATCGCCGAGGCGCCGCCGCGCCGACGTATCTCCTCGATCATCGCCATGAGAATGGCGCCGCCGGTCGCGCTGCTCTGCAGCTCCTTGCGCATGCCGAGCAGCAGGATGCGGCCGGTCTTATATTCAGGCTTGCTGCGGAAGCGCTGGATGAGACGGAAAATATTGAACGGCAGCAGTCGCCCGTCCAGATCGTCGATGATCTCGAAGAGATTGGGCAGCGCCACGGCGAAAGCCTTGGGGTCGCCGTCAAGCTCCACGACCATCGTGAATTCCGGCGGCGTCGCGAAGGCGAGCGCGTCGGCGATCGAATTGAATTCTTCCTTGGTGAAAGGCACGAAGCCCCAATTGTCGCGCCAGCTGTCGTTGAAGAGATCCGACATCAGCTGGGTCTCGCCCTGCTTGAGGCGTTTGAAGTCGATCTCGCGGATCTTCAGCCGATGCTTCCACTCCGGGCGCGTCAAGATGCGCGACGGCTTGCTCATCTCCTCGGGCGAGATCGAGATCACATAGGAGATGAGATCGCGCGCCTTCTCATAGCCGAGCGCCTCGAGGTGGCGACTGAGATATGGCGGATGCCAGGGCGTGAGGAACATCGGCGTCGTCTCGAAACCCTCTACGAGGAGCCCACATTCGGCGTTGATGCTGGGCGAGAACGGCCCGTTGATGCGCTCGGCGCCGCGGCTTTTGAGCCAGTCCTCGGCGGCCTTGGTCAGCGCGCGCACGACGTCGAGATCGTCGATCGCGTCGAGCGAGCCGAACTGATGGCGCGAGGCGCCATTGGGCGTGATTCCTTCCTTGTAGACTTGGGCGAGGATGCGGCCGACCCAGCGTCCCTCGCGCCGCGCCAGGAACTCCTGCGCGTCGACGAGCTTGAAATGCGGATTGAGCTTATGCCCGTGCAGCGTCCAGCGCTCGACGTCGAGCGGCGCGGCGAAGCCTTTCGCGCCTGCGTAAAGCAGGCGCGGCAGCTTGTTATAGACGATGAAATGAAAAAGCCCGTTGGCGGGAACGATTTCGATTTGCGCCATTGCGAAAGCCTAACCGTGATTCTGGATGGGTGAAAGCGCCATAGTGACGCGGCGAAGTCGCAAATTCAGAACTATCCGCCGCGGACGCGTTTACGCGCCCGCCATCGCCGCCGCGACGATCTTATGCGCCTCTTCGGAAGCCGGCGGCATCACACGCAGGCATTCGATGACGTCTCTGATCTCTTCCTCCGTGTGCTTGGCGGAGATGAAGAAACGAAGACGCGGCTGGTCCTTGGGCACGCCGATCTGCACGATCGGCGGCACATAGACGCCGTGCTCCAGCAGGTATTGTGACGCCCACATGGTCTCGACGTCGTCCTTGAACAGGATCGGCACCACGCCGCGCCCGATCGCCGGCCCGGTCGAAAGCCCCGCAGCCTGGGCGCTGTCGCGGAACAGCTCGGCGTTGCGCTTGAGCTTGTCGAGGCGCCAGGTCTCTTCCTGCATCAGGCGCAACGCGGTGCGCGCGGAGGCGAGGATCACCGGCGAAAGGCCGACGCTGTAGACGAAGCCCGGCAGCGTGTAGCGCAGCCAGTCGATGACGCGCTTGCGGCCGCAAAGATAGCCGCCGCAGGACGCCAGCGTCTTCGACATGGTGCCGACGAGAAGGTCGACGCGGGACGGGTCGACGCCCTGCCGCTCGGCGAGTCCGCGCCCGGTGTCGCCGAGCACGCCGAGCGAATGCGCTTCGTCCAGCATCAGCCAGAACTGATGTTTCTCCTTGAGTTCCAGCAGGCGCGGCAGATCGCAGGTGTCGCCGTCCATGCTGTAGAGACCTTCGACGACCACCAGCACGTGGCGGTAGTCTTCGCGCTTTTGCGTCAGCAGATGGTCGAGATGGTCGAGATCGTTGTGGCGGAATTTGATCGTCTCGGCGACCGAACCATCGGTTCCGGCGACGATGGAGTTGTGCGCCAGCTCGTCGATGAAGATCGCGTCGCGCTTGCCCATCAGCCAGGAGATCGTGGTGACATTGGCGAGATAGCCCGAGACCAGCGTCAGCGCGGCCTCGAAGCCCAAAAATTTGGCGATCTCGGCCTCGAAAGGCTTATGCGTGCTGCGTTCGCCGCCGACGAGGCGCGAGGCGAGCGCGCCGACGCCGAGATGGTCGAGCTCGCGCTTCGCCTCGGCGATGATGGCCGGGTGATTCGCGAGACCGAGATAGTCGTAATTGGCGAAACTGACGAAGTGCTTGCCCGACGCCTCCATATCGGCCTTGAGGCGGTCGATCTGCGCGAAAAAGGGGTCGGAGTATTCAAGCAAGGCGTTGCCGGCGAAGCGAAATCGGCGCGCGGCGTAATCTGGGAGGCTTCTGTGCTTCGTCACTGGGAACTCGTCCAAAAAGGCGGCGCCCTTGGACGCGGCCGACCAGGAGAGGGCCGCTGAAGCGGATTTTTCCGAAAAAGCTTTAGGACTTTTTCGATAAGTTTTTGCTCCAGCTTTGATTCTGAAGCTACTCCTTATCCCTCCCATGATCTCTCATGCGAGCGGAAAACGGCTCGGCGCGCCCGGAACGATCGCGCCCTTTAGCATTAATGAACGCGATCGCGCCAGTGGGGCAGGCGAGCCCGCGCGCCCAATCCCCATAAAAGCATCTTTAAGGCCAAGCTGGTAATCGATGCCCGGCGGTTTTTGAAAAGTGGAAGGCGGGCGCCATGAGCATGTGTTTCTATGCAAAACGCGGCGAGGAAGCATCTTTACGCGACCTGGCGAGCGATCCGGGCAAGCTGAGGGACTACCGACAGGACCGGGACGGGACCTTTCTCGACCTCCACAAGTCCTGGCACATTTTCCATTATCTTTTCACCGGGCGGGTCGACGGCGGCGAGCCTCCGGCCAATGCGCTGATGAGCGGCGGAACGCCGATCGGCAAGGGCTTCGGTTATGGAGCGCCGCGCCTTCTCGACCTCGGCGAGACGAAATCCTTCGCCGCGTTCCTTTCGGGCTTAACTCCTGAAAAACTGATCGCCGATCTCAATCTCGAAGAAATGGCGGCGCAGCACGTCTATTGCGCCGACCCCGACGATGAGGAGATCACGGATGACGTCGAGCATTTCTTCCCGCAGCTCAAGGACTTCGCCGCGCAAGCCGCGCGCAGCGGGGAAGCCGTTCTGATGTGGCTGATGTGAGAAAAACGGCCCCAGACGGTCTGGGGCCGCAAAGCGTCAATATTTCGCGGCGATCGGTGCATTGTCGACGAAGGTCAGTGGCCCGCTGACAGTCAGTCGCACCGCCGGCGGATCGATCGGCTTGAAGACGCGTTCCGAGATGCCGTAGGCGCTGGGGCCAAGAGTGCCATATCCGGGCCAGATCGCGAAATTCTGCCTGCCCCACACATTCGCCTGATAGTCGATCATGTCGGAGCGGGAGTCCAGGATGTTGAAGGCGTCGAACTGCACCCTCAGGCCATTGTCGAAACGATACCCCAGCCGCGCATTGACCGTGAAGGTGGCGTGGGATTCGACTTGGCCATCCTCGGTCAAAGGTCGCGCGCCGAAGTAGCGCCCCGTCAGCGCGCCGAACCAACCCTTCTTTTCGCCGAGTTCAATATCCCAGGTCGAAACCCACACCGGCGCGAGCGAGAGATAGTTGCCGGGGCTCAGTCCCGGCAGTCCGAGCGGCCACAGGCCGCCGTCGCTTCCCGGGCCGCCGGCGAGATAATTTGCGTAATTGGCCGCCTGGATCGTGTCGAAGCCTCTGAATCGCGCATGCGTCGCGGTGACGTCGGCGTCGAAATGCATCCAGGAATTCGCCTCATATCGGCCGGTCCATTCGAAGCCGTAGCGTCGGCCGGGACGCCCATAGGTGCTCATCGCGGTGTCGGCGTTGAACTGCTGCTCCGCATCGAGATCCTGCCAGAAGAAGGTCAGACTGGTGTCCAAGCCTTCGATCGGCTTGGTGCGGATGCCGGTCTCCGCGCCGCGCGTCTTGGTCAAGAGCTGCACGTTCGGAATATAAGTATATTGCGTGCCGTCCGTCGCATAATGATTGGTCGCGCCGCGCATATCCTCTGCCCGCAGGCCTTCGCCGAAGTTCAGGAACAGTTCGCTGTTGTAGAACGGGCCGACCACGGCGCCGAATTTGGGGCTCGTGAAGAACCGGCCCAATTCGCCGTTGTTGAACGTTCCAAGATAAAACGGCGTGGCGCCGGGCACGGGCGGGAAGGAGCCCAAGGCGAGGAGCGGATTGGCCTCGCTGTTCACAGATCCGTGCACATAATCGAGCCGGAAACCTTCCGTCGTCCTGAACCACGGCTTCCAGAACTGGGTCGTATCGGTCCAGGCGCCCTGAATATACTCTTTGATCGCATTGGCGGAGATCTGGTCATATTGCTGACGCTCGAAAGAGTTCCCCGTTGCCGTTTTGGATGAAATCCGCAAGATTCTGCATGCCTATCCGAGTTTCCGCCGGGACGGTCGTAAAATTATACTTCCAGCCGTGCAGCAGGTTGAGACCAAGCTGGTTGCGATGATCGTACTGATGCGTTTGATCGCCGAGACCACCGGGCGCTATTCCTGGCGCCGAAGAATTGACCGGATTGGAGAGCCAATAGGTGAAGTCGTCGTAAAGATTGGTGTCGTTATGGATGGCGAAGGCTTCGATGCGAGACCAATTGTCCTTGTTCGTCTCGCTCCAGCGCGCCGAGAGGCTGTAGCGCGAGGCGTTGCCGCCGTCGGTGCCGTCCTGGGTGTCCCAGCGCGACATCAAACCTTCGGAGACGAGATTGTAGGGAATCTGATCGGTCGCGAAATAATGGTTGGAATAGGCCATCGCCGTAAACGAGAAGCCGTTTTCCTGCGTGCCCTTGCTCCAGCGCGCGATCGTGTTGATCTTGCGCTCTTCGTCCGGGCGCTGCCACGGGCCGTTGTAGATATTGCCCTCGGCGGCGAGGAGCAATTCGCCCTCGCCGACAGCCCAGGATTTCGCTGCGACCGCGCGGCCCCAGGCGAAACTGCCGCCGGAAGCGATGAAAAGCCCGTCGCGCAGCGTATCGACATAATTCATGTGAATTGCGCCGACCGAGGAGAAGACGCCCTCATCGGCGAAATAGGGGCCTTTGCGTACCTCTACTCCGCTGAGCAATTCGGGGATGAGAAAGTTGACGTCGGCGTAGCCGTTGCTGTGGATATGCGACGGCTGATTGACGTTCATCCCGTCGAAGGTGATGCCGATGTCGTAGCCGTGGTCCAGCGCAAAGCCGCGCAAGAAATATTGCGCCGCCTTGCCGGGACCGCTGTGCTGGGCGATGACGAGTCCGGGGTCGACCTCCAGAGCCTCCTGCGGCTGCGAATAGACGCGCTCCGTCACCTGCTGCTCGGTGAAGGTTCTCGTGCTCGACGCGGTGTCGGCTTTCTGAGGTTGAAGTCAGGGGTTTGTTGATCTCCGACACGGAAGGCTGCGGCGCAGGGGCCGGCGGCCGGACCGGCGCCGCGACGCGGGCCGGCGCGGGCTTGGGCTTCGGCGGGGGCGGCGCGACATGCGCCACATGAGTGGGCGCAGCGCGCGCCGGCGCGGTATGGACCGGCGCAGAATGCGCTACGGTCGGATGCGGCTTTTCCGGCGCAGGCGCCTGCACATGAGGCGCTGCGCCGACGTCGATCGTCGGCAAGCTTTGCGCGAGCGCCAAGGGCGCACCCAGCGCGAAGGACAGGGTGGCCGCGCTGACGGCGCCGCTGCTGAGACGAATGGACATGAGAATTTTCCTTCCTGGCGCGCTTAAAGCGCGGCTCGCGTGCTGTTTTTCTCTAAAGCGGACGCCGCTTTGGCGGCGCGATCAGGAGAAAGACGGCGAGGCTCTCGCGCGATGCGAGTTCGCCAGGGCGCGGGAATGCGGCGGATAAGGTCGCGCGTCAGGAAATTCAGCTTTGCGGAACCTCGCGGCGAAGGCGAGAACGTGGACGCTCGGCGACGCGGCGACCGCGCAACACAGCGCGCAAAAACCGCAGTGAGGTTGCTTTTGATTTAGAGGAGCGCCCGCGCCTCCGGCGTGCGCGGCGCAAGGCGACGCGGTCTCGAAGGCGAGAGCTGCGGAACCCGCCTGCCTCATCCGGCCCTCGCCTTGGAGCGCCAAGGCTAAAGCAAGCAGGAGGAGAATCAGGATTTGACGCAGATTTCGCATGGTTAAGAACAGCAAACACCGGCCACGGTTAAAAAAAGCTTATCAATGATTCCTTTGTGGACAATGCGCGTTCGGTCTTTTGCTGTGCGATTGTTCGCGCCTGTGGCCTTTGCGCCACAGTTGAGCGACGGTGGCCGCTTCAGCTCCAAAAAGGCTTTCGCCGCAATCGGCGCGCGCAGCTTTTCAACTTCCCCTGGGCGAGATTCTTGGGCTGGCGGATGTGTGTGCGCAGCGCTTCGGCGGCGCGGAGCATTTCCGGGGTCGGCTCATCGCCAAGCAGTTCGCTCAGGAGGCGCGCCGCGGTCGCCGCGTCATTGACGGCGCCGAGACGATCCTGGACGTTCGCCAGCCCGCGCAGATAGGCGCGCGCCGCCCTTTCGTCGAACAGCGGCATGAAGCTTTCCGCCGCATAGCGGATTTTCTTCACGGCGATGCGCGCCTTGTGCAATCTTTCCGGCGAATGGCGCGTGATGTGCTTGGCGAGCCGCACGGCGCGCCGCCGCAGGCGCCGCAGCGCCTTCTTGGCGAAGCGGCGGGCCGAGCCGCGCGTGCGCAGCTTCGCCGTGCGGTCGCGCCAACCCTCGCGCGCGAGATAAAGGCGCAAATCCTCTTCGAATTCTTTTGTCGACGGCGCCAAAAAGGCCGCGCGGGCGGCCTCGCGCGCAGCGGCGCGACGCGCCTCGACGGCTTGTGTCAGCGGGCCGAAAACCCGTTCTTCACTGACCTTTGACGCGGCGTCGAGATTTTCTGCGAGCACGTCCCAGTCGCGCGTCGGGCCCATGGCTGTCGCCAGCGCCCTGGCCCGATCGGCGGCTTGCGACAGTTCGGGAGAGCCGGTGCGGGGCGCCAAAAGGCTCAGCAGCGCGCGCAGCCGGCGGAGCGCCACCCGCAGCTGATGCACTTCCTCGCTGCCGCAGCTCTCGCGAAAGCTCGCGGCGGATGTGGCGAAATCATCGAGACCTTCGCGCAGCATGGCGGCGATGGCCTCGTCGAGCGCCGCATCGCGCGTGAGCTTCGCTTCGACCGTCTTTTTGGAACCGTCCGACGTCATGAACCAAAAGTCTCCGCTTCGCATAGAAGAAGAGCCAGCCTCTTGGTCAAGAGCTTTGCGCTCTTTTGCGACCCTTGCGAATTTGCTAGCAGCTTTGCATCGAAAGTCTAAAGGGAAAAAGGTGACGGATGGAGGCCGTGAACGAAGCGGAATTTGCGCGCCGGCTGACCGAGGCGGCGACGGCGACCGAGGCTTTGCTCGAGTTGCTGCTGCGGCCGCAGACGCTTCAAGGCGAGATTGCGCGGCCCGCGCGCCTACTGGAGGCGATGCGCTACGCGACGCTCGGCGGCGGCAAGCGGCTGCGGCCCTTTCTGGTCATGGAGTCGGCCCGCCTGCTCGGTGTCGAGCGCGAGGGTCGCGCGCGCGTCGGCTGCGCCTCGAAATGGTGCATTGCTATTCGCTGGTCCATGACGATCTGCCGGCGATGGACGACGACGACCTGCGCCGCGGCCGACCCACCGTGCATAAGGCCTTCGACGAGGCGACGGCGATCCTCGCCGGCGACGCGCTGCTCACCTACGCCTTCGAGGTGCTGGCCGATCCGGCGACGCATCCCGAAGCCGCAGGTCCGCGCCGATCTGCTGCTGGCTCGGCCCGCGCGCGCCGGGGCTCGGCGGCATGGTCGGCGGCCAGATGCTCGATCTCGCCGCCGAAACGGCTGCGACCCCGCTGACCCAGCGACCAAATTCTGACGCTGCAGGCCATGAAGACCGGCGCGCTGCTGCGCTTCGCCGTCGACGCCGGCGCGATCCTCGCAGAGGCGGCCCGCTGCAGGCGCAGGCCTTGTCGCGCTACGGAGCGGCGCTCGGCGCGGCGTTCCAGGTCGCCGACGACATTCTCGACGCCGCCGGCGACACGGCGGCGCTCGGCAAACGCGCCGGCAAGGACGCGGAACGCGGCAAGGCGACGCTGGTTTCGCTGCTTGGTCTCGACGGCGCGCGGAACCGCCGCGACGCGCTGGTGGCGGAGGCGATCGCCGCGCTCGACGCCGGCGGCTTCGGCGCCAGGTCCGACACGTTGAAGGAAGCCGCGCGTTTCGTCGCGCTGCGCAACAAATAGGAGCAGGCCATGACGCAGAACGTCGCGCCGGCAGGACGCGGGCATGTGCTGCTGAAACCGTTCCGCGTCGTGCGCTCGCGGCCGCGCCTGCTCATTTGCGCGATCATCGGCGTCGCCGTCGGGCTCGGGCTGCCGGACGAAATCCGCGCCGCGACCCGCGCGCTCCTCGCCTGGAACGTCGCCGTGCTGTGCTATCTCGCGGCGGCGGCGCATCTCGTCGCGCGCGCCGATCCAGGCATGGTGCGGCGGCGCGCAAAATACCTCGACGAGGGCCGGCTGGTGATCCTGCTGCTCGCGGTCGGCGTCGCCTGCGCCTCTTTCGGCGCCATCGTGCTGGAGCTTGGTCCCGTCAAAAGCATGCAGGGCTGGCAAAAAGCCCTTCATCTCGGTCTGACGATACTGACGGTCGTCGACAGTTGGATGTTCATGCACCTGACCTTCGCGTTTCACTACGCGCATGAATATTACGACGAGGTCAAGGCTTGCCACGGCCAGCATATCGCCGAGAGCGGCGGATTGGATTTCCCCAAGACGCAGGAGCCGGACTATGTCGATTTTCTCTATTACGCCTTCGTCATCGGCCTCGCGTCTCAAACCGCGGACGTCGCGACGACCTCGCGCGAGATGCGGATATTGACCGCCGTGCACGGCACGCTGGCGTTCTTCTACAATCTTGCGATCATCGGCCTGACAGTAAACATATCGAGCGGCTTCGTATGAAGAACGCGCGGCGACCGCGCGTTCTTTGCTCCGCCTTATCGCTCAAATGATTCCCTTGCAGAGAGCCCTTTGAACGCTCACCCCACGGTCTTGCGACACTCGTCCGCGCATTCCTTGCACGCGTCGCCGCAGGCCTTGCATTCGGCGTATTGCGGGAACTTATCGCATTCCTTCTTGCACGCCATACAAACGTCGGCGACGGTCTTCGCGAGCGCCGGCGTGAAGGGCGAATTGACCGCCGACATGGTCTCGAGCGCGCCGCAGGCGGCGACGAGGTCGAAGGAGGTCTTGGTGCAGTCCGCCATGCTCGTATCATTCATCGCGAGCATGCCGAAGCAATGACGCAGACACTCATTGCCGGTCGAGACGCATTTTGCGGCGGCCTCCATGAGCGCCTTATATTTCGGCGGGTGCATGTGCTTCATCGCGCCGGCGCCCATGCCCTCCTCGGCGAGGGCCGAGGAAACCGAAAGCGCCGCGGCGGCTGCGCCGATCGTCGCCATAAATTCCCGACGTTCCATAGCTTGTGCTCCTATTGAAAAGAGATCGCGGCCTGCAGCATGTTCCGGAAGCGGTTCCCTGAGGAGAACATGCTCAGTTGAAGGCTTTTCACCGCCGTTCAAGTCCATCTGGACCGAACGTAATCTAAGTAGAACCGCATAACCTTGTATCAAGCTTATAAAGCAGTTTGGCGACGAGAGGCCGCGCGCCTTTCGCGAAGGCGTCCTCTTCGATTATCTGCGAATTGATCTCTTCGCGTCATCGACGCGACGCCGATGCGGCGCGAGGAGATGCGGCGGTAGAGCCCTCATCCGCCGACGACGGTCGTCAGCACCTGGCCGCCGCGTTGCAGCGTGATTTTCCAGTAATAGGGCTTTCCCGCCGTCGCTTCCTGCAGATCGCGGGTGGTCGCGATCTTCTTGCCGTTGACCTGCAGGATGACGTCGCCCTTCTGCAGATTGAGCTGCTGCGCGACGGAGCCTTCCTCGATGTCGGTCGCGATCACGCCGACGGAAGCGCCCTGCACCGAAAGTTCCTCGATCACGGCTGGCGACAGATTGACGAAGGTTGCGCCGGCGAAGGGGTTCTGGCCCTTGATCTTGACGGGATCGCGGGGCGGGTTTTCCGGCGCCGAGACAAGCTTAATCGGCGCGATCAGCTTCTTGCCGGCGCGCAGCACGCCAAGGCTCGCCATTCCGCCGAGCGGCTTGGTGGCGAGCCTGTAGCCCACCGCCTCGGGATCGTCGGCCGGCTGCCCGTCGACCGAAATGATCACGTCGCCGCGCTTCAGCCCCGCCTCGGCGGCCGGACCCCTGGCGTCGAGATCGCCGATAAGCGCGCCGCTCGGACGCTCCAGCGACAGGCTGTCGGCGATTTCCTGCGTCATCGCCTGCAGACTGGCGCCGAGCCAGGGACGATGCACGAGTTTGCCGCCGCTCTTCGCCGCGGCGAGCACCACCTTCACCATATTGGCGGGGATGGCGAAGCCGATGCCGACCGAGCCGCCCGATTTCGAGAAGATCGCGGAATTGATGCCGACCGCGCGCCCGTTCATATCGACCAGCGGGCCGCCGGAATTGCCCGGATTGATCGCGGCGTCGGTCTGGATGAAGAAGCCGTAGTCGGAAATGCCGACCTGAGTGCGCGCCAGCGCCGAGACGATGCCTTGCGTCACCGTCTGCCCGACCGCGAAGGGATTGCCGATCGCGAGCACGAGGTCGCCGACTTCGAGCGCGTCGGAGTCGCCGAGCTCCATGACCGGATAGACGCCCGGTTCGGTCAGCTTCAACACGGCGAGATCGGTGCGCGCGTCACGCAGCAGGATCTTGGCCGGAATCTCGCGTCGGTCGGCGAGCGAGACCTTGACGTCGGTCATTCCCTCGATGACGTGATGGTTGGTCACCACGAGGCCCGAAGGGTCGACGATGACGCCGGAGCCCAGGGACTGCGCCGTGCGGCGGCCTGGCATGCCGCCTTCGCCGCCGCCGAAAAATCTGCGGAAGACCGGATCGTCGTAGAGCGGGTTGGCCGGCATGTTTTCGACCCGCGAGGCGAAAACATTGACCACCGCCGGCTGCGCCTTCTTGACGACCGGCGCGAAGGAGAGGATCGCGTCGCCGCGCGACGTCGGGATCGCGCGCTCCTGCGCCGCGAGCGCTTGCGTCGCGACCAGAAAGAGCAGGCCCGCGATAAGGGCGTATCCGACTCTGAGCTTCATGCCGTCCTCGCAGCCGCGCCGAATTTTAGGCGCCGGTCGCGGCGGCCTTCGGCTTGGTGTCGACGCGCTCGGCGATACGGGCCGACTTGCCGCGACGATCGCGCAGATAATACAGCTTGGCGCGACGCACCTT
Organism: uncultured Alphaproteobacteria bacterium; assembly: GCA_963820145.1. GTDB lineage: Bacteria > Pseudomonadota > Alphaproteobacteria > Rhizobiales > Beijerinckiaceae > Methylocystis. The sequence goes on along the minus strand of CAWFZD010000006.1, from coordinate 29,957 downwards.
GCCGCGGCGCACGACCTTGATCGAATCGATGAGCGGCGCGTGCAGCGGGAACACGCGCTCGACGCCCTCGCCGTAGGAAATCTTGCGGACGGTAAAACTCTCGTTGAGGCCGCCGCCCTGGCGCGAGATCACGACGCCCTCATAGGCCTGGACGCGCGCGCGCTCGCCTTCCTTGACCTTGACGTTCACGATGACCGTGTCGCCGGGGCGAAATTCCGGTATCGTCTTGCCCGCGAGGAGCCTCGCCGTCTCTTCGGCGTTGATCTCTTCGATGATGTTCATTTTAAAAAACTCCAGCCGTTTCGTCTCTTATCGCCGGTTTTGCGCCGATCGACGGACGAGCGTTTCGGGACGCTGTTTTAGTTGAGCCCGCTCGCATACACGAGGAGGGGCGGATTGTCGAGAGGCGATGGCGCGGCTCCCTTACTTTGCCGAAGATATCGCGAAGATTTCACGCCGGCGCGCCCTCGAGTCTCCGCCCTCGCGCTGAGGCCCAAAATTTCGATGAGCTTCAGCAAATTCTCCAAGATCATGACCGAGGTCAGCGGACCGACGCCGCCGGGCGTCGGCGTGATGGCGAGGTCCAATCCCTCCAGCGCGGCGATATCGACGTCGCCGGCGATTCTGCCGTTGAGGAAGCCGATGCCGGCGTCGATGACGACCTGCCCGTTTGAAAAATACTCGCGCCCGAAGTGATGCGGGCGTCCCGTCGCGACGAAGACGACCTCCGCGGCGCGGGAAATCTCGGCGATGTCCTTTGTCGCGGAGTGGCAAACCGTGACGGTCGCTCCGATCGTCGTCAACATATTGGCGAGCGGACGACCCACCGTGCGGCCGCGGCCGATGACGACGACGCGCTTGGCTTTGAGCTCCGTGATCGTATTGGCGAGCGCGATGCAGGCGCGCGGCGTCGCCGGCTCGATGAATTTCTGCAGCGGCGCGTTCTGGATCAGCGCGCCGAGATTGCAGGCGGAGAGGCCGTCGACGTCCTTGCCGGCGGGGATCACATTGCTGAGGTCCAACTCGTCGATCTCGGGCTTCCCCGACATGACGAGAATGACGCCGTGAACATCGACCCGCCTGCAAAGCTGCAGGATCTCCCGCTCCACCTCGGCATAGGCGCGAAGATGCGACAGATTCACGGTCTCGAAGGCGCCGCCGACGGCTTCCGTGTGCTTTTTCTTCACCGCGACATAGCTCGCGACGACGGGATCGGCGGAGCAGACGACCGCCGCCAGCCGCGGCGTTATTCCCCTTGCGCCAAGCGCCTGAAACGCCAAAGCCAACGCCGCTTTTCGCTCCGCGACGACGTCCTTGCTGTAGATGAGATTCATGTCGGCGTCTCCTGATCGAGCCGATAGCTCCGGCGGTTGCCGCTTGCAGGGGGCAGGCGAGCGACGCGGAACGCCTCAATAAGCGTTCTTGCCCTTCAGCAGCGCGAGCGGCGTAAGCGCCAGTATGCGCAGATCGAACAGCATCGACCAGTTGTCAATATAGAAGAGGTCGTGCGCGACGCGCTGCTCGATCTTTTCCTCGGTGTCGGTCTCGCCGCGCCAGCCGTTGACCTGCGCCCAGCCGGTGATGCCCGGCTTCACGCGGTGGCGGGCGAAATAGCCCTCGACGACCTCATCGTAAAGGCGCTCGCCCGCCTTGGCCGAGAAGGCGTGCGGGCGCGGGCCGACCAGCGCGAGATCGCCCTTGAAGGCGACGTTGAAGAGCTGGGGCAATTCGTCGAGCGAGGTCTTGCGGATGAAACGTCCAACGCGCGTCACTCTGGGATCATCGCGCGTCACCAGCTTCGCGGCGCGCGCGTCGCATTGGTCGACATACATCGAGCGGAATTTGTAGACCCCGATCTTCTCGTTGTTGAAGCCGTAGCGCGTCTGCTTGAACAGCACGGGCCCGCGCGAATCGAGCTTCACTGCGAGCGCGATCAGCGCCATCAAAGGCGCCAGCGCAACCAGCGAGAGCGTCGCGAGGAGGCGGTCCTGCAGCATCTTCGCGGCGACGCCCCAATCCGACATCGGCTTGTCGAAAACCGGGAGAAAAGGCACCCCGCCGATATAGGCGTAGGCGCGGGCGCGCAGCTTCAGGCGATCGGAGAGCGCCGCGATGCGCACGTCGATCGGCAGCACCAAAAGCTGCTTCAGCAGCATGAGAATGCGCTCTTCCGCGCTGGCCGGAAGCGCGACGATCAGCAGATCGACGCGCTGCGCCCGGCAGAAGTCGACAAGCTCGTCGAAACGACCAAGCTTGTGATAGCCGGCGACGCGATCCGGGACCCGCGCCGCATCGCGATCGTCGAAGAGCCCGAGAATTTGGATCGAGGTGTTTTCGGGACCGTCGAGCCTTGCGATGAGTTCGGCGGCTCCGAGGCCGCCGCCGACGATGACCGCGCGGCGCGACAGCCGGCCTTCGCGCGTCCACTGCGCCAGCGTCGCGGCGATCGCAAAGCGCCCCGCGATCAGGACGCTCCAGGCCAGCAGAAACCAGTTGACGAGCCAGGACCGCAGCCCCGGCGCGTAGAAGTCGAGCAGCACGGCGACGAGCAGCAGCGCGGTCAAGGCGCCGCCGAGCGCGATCGAGACGCCCAGCGCCTGCCTTGGAACGGAGCGCAGCGCAGGAATTGTATAGGCCCAGCGCGCGCCAAGCAAAGCGAGAAAGCCGCAAAGGGCCGCAAAAAGCGCGAGCCCCAGCTCGAAGGGCGTAAGATCAAAACCGGCGCGCCAAATTTGAAACGCGCTCAGGCCGCAAAGCAGAAGCGTCAGGCTGTCGAACAACAGAACTGCGGCGATGACGGCCGGCTTCGAAACGAGCCGGTCCGGCGCCAGCACGGGCGCGCGCGCGGCCGGCGCGTGACGCGAAAATCCGTTCTGCCGGTAGAGCGAATTTGTGACGCTGCTCATAGTGTCCGATTTTCGCGAGGCGGCCGAGGCGTGGGATCACGGCGCGGAACTTGGGGCGCGGAACTTGGGCGCGAGACCTCGCGATGATCGTCGTGCGCGGTTAAGGCATGGCTAACGCGCCGCAAAAACCGCCTTCGCGACGGCGCTCACCCCGCCGCGACGCGCTTTAGCTCCGGCGTCGCAGCTTCCACTGCGGCGATAAAGCCGCCGCCGAGCACGCGCGCCTCGCCGTCGCCGTCGTCATAAAAGACGCAGGCCTGACCTGGCGAGACGCCATATTCGCCAAGAGCGAACACCACCGACGCCTCGCTCGCGCCCTGCGGCACGAGGCGCGCGGCGGCCGGCGGCCTGGTCGAACGCACGCGGGCGTAGATGTCGCGGCCCTGCGGCGGCAAGGCATTGAGCACGCCCGCGCCGATCCAGTTCACGTCGCGCAGGAACACGGCGCGGGTCTCCAGCGCCTCGCGCGGCCCGACGACGACTTTGGCGCGCGCGGCGTCCAAGCGGACCACGAACAGCGGCTGGCCGTGGCGCCGGACTGCGCCGCGCTAAGCCCGAGGCCGCGCCGCTGCCCCACGGTGTAATGCATGACGCCGGCATGGCGGCCGAGCACCCGCCCGTCGAGATGCACGATCTCTCCGGCCGTATCGCGCCCGGCGCGCAGCCGTTCGACGACGTCGGTGTAACGACCCGACGGCACGAAGCAGATGTCCTGGCTGTCGGGCTTTTCGGCGACGGCGAGGCCGAATTGGCGGCGAGTTCGCGCACCTCCGCTCTTCCCAGTCGCCGAGCGGAAAACGCAGCATCTCGAGCTGCGCTTTCGTCGTCGCGAACAGGAAATAGCTCTGATCGCGCGCAGCGTCTTTCGGCGCGATAAAGCGCGCGGCCGCCTTCGCCGTCGTCGCGCGAGGCGATGTAATGTCCGGTCGCGAGCACGTCGGCGCCGAGGTCGCGGGCGGTGTCGAAAAGATCGGCGAACTTGATGAACTGGTTGCAGGAGACGCAAGGCACCGGCGTTTCGCCGCTGGCGTAGCTCGCCGCAAATCGATCGATGACGCGCCGCGAAAGCGGCTCTCGTAATCAAGCACGAAATGCGGAAAGCCGAGGCGCGCCGCGACGTTGCGGGCGTCGATGATGTCCTGCCCGGCGCAGCAGGCGCCTTTGCGATGCGTCGCCTCGCCGTGATCGTAAAGCTGCAGCGTGACGCCGACGACATCATAGCCCTCGCGCTTCAGCAGCGCTGCGACGACGCTCGAGTTCGACGCCGCCCGACATGGCGACGACCACGCGCGTGTCGGCGGGGCGCTTGTCGGGGAGGAGGGGGGCGGTGCGGAGAGCGTTCATGGCTGCTGGCGGACCGGTAGGGAAAAAGCGCCTTCGTAATCTGCCGACGCCGCCGCCTTTATTCAAGGCCGCGCACCGTTAAAGCATTGGCGGCGTTTGGAGGCAAATTTTCTATGATTGCTCCGCGGCCCTGACTACTTCGCCTGCAGCACCTGCCGGCATTCGCTGGGGAGCGCCGACATCGTCATCGGCGGCCAGACCTTGGTCGATTTCTTTTTTGGATGCAGCACCTCGTCCGAAAACCACCAGGCCAGCGAGGCGTCGCAGCCGTCGCCCGGCGGCGTCGGCTCCTGGTCGCGACAGCTTCTGCGCCCCGCGCGGACAGACGAGCCGCACGTGAAAATGATAGTTGTGCCAAGTAATAGGGCCGCACCTTGCGCATCCAGGGCTGCCGCCGGCGGCGACGCGGCACATCGCCCGCTTGATCGCCGCATTGACGAAGATGCGCTCGACGCGGGGTCCTTCGGCGGCGGTGCGCATCACGGCGAGCTGGCCGTCGGTCCAGACGCCCGGGATCACGTCGAGGCCGTCCTCGCGCACCATGTCGACCGCCGACATCTCCTCGCGCTCCGGGCGGAGAGCCGAGGTCCGGCATCGGCGTCAGCCAGATGTCGGCGTCGAGGCCGATCTGATGCGAGGCGTGGCCGGTGAGCATCGGGCCGCCGCGCGGCTGCGACATGTCGCCGACGAGCAGCCCCGGCCAGCCCGATGCGCGCGCCGCGGCGGCGAAGACGCTCGATGAAGGCGACGAGTTCGGGATGGCCCCAGTTGCGGTTGCGCGACGGGCGCATGACCTGCCAGTTCGGTCCGTCGGGCGGCAATCCCGACCCCGCCGGCAAGGCAGCCCTTGGAGTAGAAGCCGATCGGCTCAGCTGCATCTCCGCAGGCTCGCGCGCGCGCCCGAACAGCTCTTTCGCCGCTGTCTTCGGGTCGGAAGGGTGGGCGAGCGGCGGCAGCGGTTTATAGTCGAGCGTGCCGCGCTCCTGCGCCGCGGCGACAGAATAAAACGCCGCGAGAACCGCCAAGATTGAAATTAACCTTTGCATCGCGTCGCCTCAAGCTTGTCGTGCGGTTAGCCGGACGATCGCCGGTTCTTTATCGTCAACCCTACCGAACGCTATACATTGCGAAAGACCAGGAAATGGGGCAAATATGGCCCAATGATGGTTGAGTTCAGGAGTAAAAACATGCGCATTACGAGAACTGTGCTCCTTGTTGTCGCGACGCTCTTGGGGGCCGTTGCGGTGGCCCAGGCGACCGCCGTAATCGACATCGATTTGAGTTCACAGACGATGCGCGTGCATTCGTCTTCGGGCTCTTATACTTGGGCGGTCTCCACGGCGAGATCGGGCTACACCACGCCGCGCGGCCATTTCGCTCCTACGGGCTTGCAGCGCATGCACTATTCGAAGAAATATCATATGTCGCCCATGCCTTATTCGATTTTCTTCCGCGGCGGTTACGCCATCCACGGCACCTACTCGACGGGCTCGCTGGGCAGCCCGGCGTCGCACGGCTGCGTGCGGCTTTCGCCCGAGCACGCCGCCATGCTCTATCGCATGGTGCAGAACGAAGGCGGCAGCATCTCGATCTCGGGTTCGCCGGGCGGCTCGACCCGCTTCGCGCACCATCACCGCCAAACGCCCAGTTATGAGGGCGGCGACAGCGCCCTCGCCTTCGCCGAAGGCCGGCGCCATCGCCATCATGGCTCGGTGCGCAGCTGGCAGCGCGCGCCGGACAGCGGCGACTACGGTTTCTTTGGCGGCTTCGGCTTCTGACGCCCAAGATTAAACGGCTGAGACTAAACGCCCAGGTCTAGAGCGCTTTCCGACCGAATGGAATCATTCGGTCGACAAAGAAATCGCTCCAGAATCAAAATGCTGGATCAAATTCTGATCGAAAAGGTCTATCAACTTTTTCGGATTTTGCTCCAAGCTTCAAACTGCGCTGCGCCGCTTACTTGCTGCGCAGCGCATTCAAAACCTTGAGCCCGGCGCGCCCGTCGCGCCGCATGCCGGCGCGGCCTTCGAAATCGACGATGGCCTCCTTGGTCTTGGTTCCGATGACGCCGTCGGCGTCGCCGAGATCGTAGCCGCGCTGGTTCAAAAGGGTCTGCAGCTCGCGCCGTTCGTCGCGCGAAAGCCCGGGATCGTCCGTCGGCCAAGGCGTCTGAATGCCGGGACGCCCGCGCAGCCGCTCCGAGAGGATGCAGATCGCAAGCGCGTAGGACTCGGCGGCGTTATAGCCGTAGATGGCGTCGAAATTGCGCGTGACGAGAAACGCCGGACCGTTGCGCCCCGCCGGCAGCAGCAGCGCCGCCCGACCCTCGCCGAGCCCGCCGCCGTCGAGCCGCCTGACGCCGAGCGCCGCAAAGCTCGACATCGACTGGCGGTTCTTGCGCCCGGAAGGGCCGGAGTAGCCTTGCGGCAGGCGAACCTCGAAGCCCCAGGGCAGGCCGCGCTGCCAGCCTGCCTTGTGCAGAAAATTGGCGGTGCTGCCGAGCGCGTCGGGAATCGAGCTGACGATGTTGCGGCGCCCGTCGCCGTCGAGGTCGACCGCGAGCGCGAGGAAGGTCGACGGCATGAATTGCGTGTGACCGAAGGCGCCGGCCCAGGAGCCGTAGAACTCCTCCGGCGCGATGTCGCCGTGATCAAGGATCTTGAGCGCCGACATCAGCTCACGGCGAAAATATTCGGCCTTGTGCGGCGCCTCGCAGGCGAGCGTCGCGAGCGACTGAATGACCGGCCGTTTGCCGAAGTTCTTGCCGAAATCCGATTCGACGCCCCACACGGCGACGATCGCCGCCTCGTCGACGCCAAAGCGGTTCTCGGCCGAATGCAGCGCGGCGGCGTGGCGCTGCATCAGCGCCTGGCCCTGCTCGACGCGCTCGTCGTCGACAAGACCCGCGATATAGTCCCAGATCGGCGTCGAGAATTCCGGCTGCTTATGCATGAAACTGACGGCGTCGTTCGGCTCCAGCGCGCCGAGCGCGCTCGAGATCGTCTCCTGCGACACGCCCGCGGCGGCGGCGCTGTGGCGCAGGCCCGCAAGGCAGGAGGCCCATCGGCGCGCGCGGGCGATGCGATGAGGCACAGCGCGGCGAGCGCCGCAGCCAGATGATTCGATTTCATGGGCGCGAGAATAACTGATTATGGTTAATGCGCCACTGCGAACGACGACGCAGTCTTTGAAAACGACGCGCCTAGAGCCTGATTTCCCCGGCGCAAATTCGGGCACAAACCCCCGCGTCGAGCAAGACATATTCGCCGGTCGCCGACGCAAAAAACAGCGGGTCCGGAACGCGCGCCGGATCGAAGCCTTCGGCGATCAGCGCCTGCTTCTTGTGCTTGAAGGTCTCCGTGACTTGCAGCTCGCCGCAAAGACGCAGAAACAGCGGGCGCGCATAGGCCGGCAGGGCCGCCTCCAAATGGGTCCGCAGCGCGTCGCGATCGAAGTGCCCGTCGACGACGAGCGCCGCCATGCCGGCGCGGCCCTCGCACCCCGGAACCGCCACGCCATAGACAGCGGCGTCGCGAACACTGGGGACAACGGCGAGCGCCCGCTCCACCTCCAGCGTCGCCACATTTTCGCCTTTCCAGCGGAAGCTGTCGCCGATGCGATCCGCGAAGAAATAGAAGCCGCGCGCGTCCTTGCGCATCAGATCGCCGCTGCGCATGAAGGCGTCGCCGGGCTCGAAGACGTCGCGCAGGATTTTCTTTTCCGAGTCGGCGCGGCTCAGATAACCCTCGAACGCGCCGGCGCTCTCCGCGCCCGAAATTTTCGCGATCGCTTCGCCGACCTCGTCGACGCCGACCTTGACGCAGCGCCCGTCCGCGCCGCGGGCCGGCGCGCCGGTTTCCTCGTCGAAGCGAACGAGCGCCAATGGCTGCCGCGCGGCGAGGAAGGCGGGAATGCGGCCGATCGCGCCAAGCTCGCCCTCGACGTTATAGAGCGAGAAATTGGATTCCGTCGCGGCGTAGAATTCGATGATGCGCGGCAGCGCGAAGCGGCGCTGAAACTCCTCCCAGACATTCGCGCGCAAACCGTTGCCGATCGCAAGGCGCAGGGAATGACGGCTTTGCGCCTCGCTTGCTGGCGACTGAGCGAGATAGCGGCAAAGTTCGCCGATATATTGGAACAGGGTGCAGCGCGTCGCGGCCACGTCGTCCCAAAATTGCGTCGCCGAGAATTTTTTGCGCACGACCACCGAGGCGCCGGAAAGCAACGGCGCAAAGACCGCGACGACGCCCCCGACCGAATGCGACATCGGCAGGCAATCATACATCCTGTCCGCGGGCGTCATGTCGGCGAGGCCCGCGAACCACAGGCTCCAATATAAAAGCCGCCGATGCGTGACGATCGCCGCCTTCGGCATGCCGGTCGTGCCCGAGGTGAAAATATACAGCGCGTGATCCGCGACGGTGACCGGCGCATCGGGCGGCGTTTCTGCGCTCGCGTCGGCTCGATCCTCGAAGGCGTCGCTTGCATGGATGCGCAGCCGCGGCGGGTCGTTCAGGCCCTCGAGCGCCGTTTCGCAGATCTCGCGGAAATGTTCCTCCGTGATGAGTTCGCGCGCCTTGACGCTTGCGAGGCAATGCGCGAGAGCCGGCGCCGGCAGCGACGCATTGAGCAATGCGACGACGACGCCGATGCGCGAAAGTCCAAGCCAGATCGCGGGATATTCGGCGCAGTTGCGCATCATCAACGCGACGACGTCGCCCTTGCGCAAACCAGCGGCCCGCGCGGCGTGCGCGCAGCGATCGGCCACAGCGGAGAATTCCGCGAAGGTCAGAGTCTTTTCTTCGTCGATGACGGCGATTTCATTCGGGCGCGCAGCAGCGACCTCGGCGAAGCGCACGGGCAGCGTGCGGCGCGCGTCAGCGTCGATCGACGCCGTCTTTTGCAGAGCGCGCAGCCAATCCTTGTTCGCCGAACGCGACGCTGCGGGCGTAGCGATGATGTCTTTTGGATGAATGTTCATCGTTTCGGTCACGGCAGCGACGACGCTCCTTTCTATAACGCAAACTTACGCAGCATAGCCGCTTCGTCGGCGTTAGGGTTATTTCCTTCATTTGCTCGCACCGACGGGCGCGGCGGCGTAGATGAAAATCGCAGAAGTGTCTGCGCGCGCTCATTCGCCGCGAGGACAAAACCGGCGAGGAGCCATACATGCGCGCGGACACGATCGCGGTTCACGGCGGCTTTGGCAAGGATCCCGCAACGCGCGCCGTCGCCGTGCCGATCTATCAGACCGTCGCTTATGAATTCGAAAGCGCCGATGAAGCGGCGGCGCTGTTCGATCTCGAGATCGACGGCTTCCGCTACAGCCGCATCTCAAATCCGACCAGCGCCGTGCTCGAACGACGCGTCGCCGAACTCGAAGGCGGCGTCGGCGCGCTCTGCGTCGCATCAGGCCAGGCCGCGCTCTATTACGCCTTCGCCAATGTCGCCGATCACGGCGGCAACATCGTCGCCGCGCCGACGCTCTACGGCACGACGCATACGCTGTTGCAGCATGTGCTGCCGCGCCAGGGCATCGACGTGCGCTTCGCCGCAGCGGCGCGCCCGCGGACATCGACGCCGCGATCGACGACGACGACGCGCGCGGTCTTCTGCGAGAGCGTCGGCAATCCCGCCGGCAATATCTGCGATATCGAAGCGCTGGCGAAGATCGCGCATGAGCATCGGCGTTCCGCTCATCGTCGACAACACGGTGGCGACGCCGATCCTGCTGCGCCCGATCGAGCATGGCGCCGACATCGTCGTGCACTCGCTGACGAAATTCATGGGCGGCCATGGCACGACGATGGGCGGCGTCATCGTCGACGGCGGGCGCTTTCCCTGGAGCGAATCACGCCGCGCGCTTTCCCGATGTTCAACGAGCCGGATGCTCCTATCACGGCCTCGTCTACGCCGAGCATTTCGGCGCGACGCGCCTTCATCGCCAGCGCGCCGCAGCGTCTATCAGCGCACGACGGGCGCGGTGCTCGCGCCCTTCAGCGCCTTCCTGCTGCTGCAAGGCATCGAGACGCGTGGCGCTGCGCATCGAGCGCCATGTCGAGAATGCGCGCAAGGTCGCCGAGTTTCTGCGCGACGACCCAGCGCGTCGACTGGGTCAACTACGCCGGTTTTCGCGGACAGCCCCTATCATGCGCTGGCGCAAAAATATCTCGGCGGCCGCGCGCCTCGCTGCTGACCTTCGGCGTCAAGGGCGGCTTGCAAGCGGGCAAAGCGCTTTTACGATGCGCTGCAGCTCGTCAAGCGCGCTCGTCAATATCGGCGACGCGAAATCGCTCGCCTGCCATCCGGCCTCGACGACGCATCGCCAGATGTCGGCCGAAGAACAGCTGAAGGCCGGCGTCACGCCGGAAATGATCCGGCTGAGCATCGGCATCGAGCACAGCGATGATCTCATCGCCGATCTCGATCAGGCCTTGGCGGCGGCGGTTCCGACGCGCTTCATGGCGATGGGAGCGGTTGCGGAATGAGCCCCGCCTTTGAACTTTCGCGCGTAAATCCGCTCAGGATCGCGCTCGTCAACAATATGCCGGATCAGGCCGTCGAGGCGACGCGCGCGCAGTTCGCGCGACTGGTCCGCGCGGGCGCGCAAGACATGCCCTTTACCTTGCGCTGCTATGCGCTGCCGAGCGTGAACCGCAGCGACACGGCGCGGCGGGCCATGGCGCAGACGCATGAACCGATCGGCGCGCTCTATGCGCGCGGCGCCGATGCGCTGATCGTGACCGGCGCCGAGCCGCGCGCGACGAAGATTTGCGACGAAGATTATTTTGAGGACTTCGCGGCGCTGGTCGACTGGGCGCGCACGCAAACGCTTGGCGCGGTCTGGTCTTGCCTCGCCGCGCATGGCGCAGTGTTCAAGCTCAGCGGCCTTCGGCGGCGGCGCGAAAAAGAAAAGATCAGCGGCGTCTTTGCTTTCAACGTCGCGAAGGACGATTGGATCGGCCTCGGCGCGGCGAATGTCGTCCGCACGCCGCATTCGCGCTACAACGGACTGGCGCGCGAGGCGTTGGAGCTTGCGGGATATCGCGTCTCCTCCGCATCGCGCGAGATCGGCGTCGACAGTTTCTGGCGGCGGGAGCCCAGCCTGTTCCTCTTCACGCAGGGCCATCCGGAATATGACGCGGATACGCTGCTGCGCGAATTTCGCCGCGACGCGCTGCGCTTCGTGAAAGGCGAGAGCGAGAGCTTTCCGCGCGCGCCGGCGAATTATTTTTCCAACGAGCTCGCCAAGCGCATCGCGGATCTCGCGCCGCTGCGCAAGAACTCCTGTCGCCGTCGCGATTCGCGCTCGAACTGAACCATGTGTTGGAGCGCGAGACACAAGACGCTGTCTGGTTGGACGACGCCGCACGTCTCTACCGGAATTTCTTCGCGAAGGTCCTGCAGGCGAAAGCGCAGCGGCTGCGCAGCGCGTGACGTTTTTATAGTTGGATTGCTTCGCCGCGCTCGCAATGACGTTTCGTCGCCCGCGACGAGATCGATGCGCTTGGCGGAAGCGCTATCCTCTCAGCTCCTCCACCAATCCGACGATGCGCTCGAGCGTTTTGAAATTCGCCGGGATGAGTTTGGAGCCGGGAATCGTGAGATCGAACTCCGCTTCGATCGCAAGCATCAGATTGACCATGTCGATCGAGGTCAATCCGAAGTCTTCGAGATTTTGATCGGGCGCGACGGCGCAATCCTTGTGCGACCCCTTCAAGAACTCCCGAACCACGAGGTCGACGCGCGTGACCATGGCGCTGCTTACGACATCCAACATTATCCAGCCTCCCACCTTGCGGAGCGGACAGTAAAACGTATTCGATCAAATTCTGTAAAGAAAATCCTCGAAACTTACTTTATGAAACTCGTATCCGATTAACCATTACATAATGTCTATCTCGTTAAGCATGGTATTTTCAGAAAATCGGTCATAGTCTGATCTTGGTTCAGACCCGCCCGAGCTGCGGGACCCTAGCAAATCGAGAGGGCGTCACGGCCATGACCCTGGCAATGCAATCTTCCGTCGACGCCGCACCCGCCGCGGGCGGCGGCTTCAGCGTCCGCACCGAGGCGGCGGCGACGGTCGCCAAGCGTCACGCCGCTGTGGTCGATGCGGAGGCGCGCTTCCCGAGCGAAGCCTTCGAGGAGCTGCGCGCCCAGCGTCTACTGGGACTGCTGCTGCCGGTCGAACTCGGCGGCGAAGCTGCGCGCGTCACCGATGTCGCGCAGGTCTGCTATGCGCTTGGCCGGGTCTGTTCTTCGACGTCGATGATCTATGCGATGCACCAGGCCAATGTCGCCTGCGTCGCGCGCCATACGGACGGCGGCGCAAAATATCAATCCTATCTGCGCCGCATCGGCGAAGAGCAGTTGCTGCTCGCGTCGTCGACGACGGAAGGCGTCAACGGCGCCAATGTTCGCACCAGCGCTGCAGCGGTCGAAGCCGACGAGACCGGAATTTTTCTGCGCCGCGACGCCTCGGTCGTCTCCTATGGCGCGCAGGCCGACGCGATCGTCTGCACGGCGCGGCGCACGTCGGAATCGATCGGCGTCGACCAGGCGCTCGTGCTCTTCTTCAAGGAACAGTATACGCTGTCCCGCAATTCGACCTGGAACGCGCTCGGCATGCGCGGCACCTGCAGCGATGGATTCACTCTCGAAGCCCGCGGCGAACCGGAGCAGGCGCTGGCGACGCCCTATGAGCGCATCCATCGCCACAGCATGATGCCGATCACGCATCTGCTTTGGGCCGCGACCTGGGCCGGCGTCGCCGCCGGCGCCGTCGAGCGCGCGCAGCGTTTCGTGCGCAAGGTCTCGCGCGCCGCCAAGGGCGCGTTGCCGCCCGGCGCGCCGCTCGTCACCGAGGCGTCGCTGTCCCTGATGACGCTGGTGAGCATGGTGAACGCCGCGCTCGCCGATTGGGAGCGCCGCGAGGGCGACAGGAACGCGCTCGAGGAGCTCGGCTTCCAGACCTCGCTCAACATGCTCAAGGTCGGCGCCTCGGAACTTGCGGTCACGACCGTGATGCAGGCGCTCCGCGCGTCAGGCATCGCCGGCTATCGCAACGACGGCGAATTCTCGATGGGGCGGTCGCTTCGCGACATTCTGTCGTCGCCAGTCATGATCAACAACAATCGCATTCTCGCCAATGTCTCGGGCGCCGCGCTGCTCGGCGGCGTGCCGGAGACTTTATGAGCTTCAGTCCAACCGAGGCCGCCATGAACATCCTCGTCACACCGCCGGCCGCCGGGCTTTCGCCCGAAGCGGAGATGATCGTGCATTTGTTTCGTCCGATGGGCGTCGACGGCGTCTATGCGCGCAGCGCGGCCTATGAAGACGTGGTCGACGGCTTGCAGCGGCTCTTTTCGCGCGCCCGACCGGTCGAAGCCGAAACGCTTCGCTTCCCTCCGGTGATGAGCCGCCGCGTCTTGGAAGCCTCGGGTTATCTGAAAAGCTTTCCGCAGCTGCTCGGCTGCGTCTGCGCGCTGCACGGGACGGAGCGGGACATCCTCGCCTCCGCCGCGCGGGCGCAAAACGGCGAAGACTGGACGCAGGACCTCTCCGCCGCCGATCTCGTGCTCAGTCCGGCGGCCTGTTACCCCGCCTATCCGCTGGCCGCCGCGCGCGGCGCGCTGCCGCCTGAAGGCTATGTGTTCGATGTCGCCGCCGATTGCTTCCGCCATGAGCCGTCGCGCGACATCGACCGCATGCAATCCTTTCGCATGCGCGAATTCGTGCGCATCGGCAGCCCGACGCAGGTCCTGGAGTTTCGCGAGAGCTGGATCGGCAAGGCGAGCGAGATGGCGGGGCGGCTCGGACTTCCGTTCCGGATCGAACCTGCGAACGACCCGTTCTTTGGCCGCGTCGGCGTCTTGATGGCGGCGAACCAACGCGAGAGCGCGCTGAAATTCGAACTGCTCGTGCCGGTGCGCTCGACCGAACAGCCGACCGCGTGCATGAGCTTCAACTATCACAAGGACCATTTCGGCGAGACTTGGGGTCTCGCCAACGCTGCGGGCGAGACGGCGCACACCGGCTGCGTCGCCTTCGGCGTCGACCGCCTGGCGGTGGCGCTGTTCGCCACGCATGGTCTGCTGACGGAAGCCTGGCCGAAAGAGGCGCGCGCCGCCCTGGCTCTCGACTGACGCTCAAAGCGCGTTCGCGCTGCGAAATTTCTTGGACCATCGCCTGAAGTTATTTGATGAGAAGGGCGCCCGCGCAATGATCAGAGTCAACGCCACCCCGCCCGCGCCGACCAAAACCTGGACCTTCTTCGACGGCGCCTGGCGCGAAGGCAATCAGCCGATCCTCGGCGCGCGCTCGCATGGCGCGTGGCTTGGCTCGGTCGTGTTCGACGGCGCCCGGGCCTTCGACGGGCTGACGCCGGATCTCGGCCGCCATCTCGCCCGGGTCAATCGCTCGGCCACGGCGATGGGCCTCGATCCGGTCCTCGAGGTGGAGGAGTGGCGCGAGCTTGTCGACGAGGGCCTTGCGCGCTTTGCGCCGGGCGCAGAGCTTTACATCAGGCCGATGTATTGGGCGGAGGCGGGCTTTGGCGGCGGCGTGCGTTTCGACCCGCTCTCCACCAATTGGTGCCTTTCGATCTACGAAGCGCCCATGCCCGCGCCGCACGGCGGCGCCGTGACGCTGTCTCCGTTCCGCCGCCCGACGACAGAGGTCGCGCCGGTCGAGGCCAAGGCGAGTTGCCACTACGCCAATGGCGCGCGGGCGTTGATGGAGGCGGCGCGCCGCGGTTTCGACAACTGCCTGATGCTCGACGCCGCCGGCCATGTCGCCGAATTCGCCAATTCCAACGCCTTTCTGGCCCGCGACGGCGTGGTGTTCACGCCGGCGTGGAACGGCTCTTTCCTCAACGGCATCACCCGCCAGCGGGTTATCGGTCTCATGCGCGAGGCCGGCGTCGCAGTCGTCGAGACGCAGCTCTCCTATGCGCAGTTCGCAGCGGCGGACGAAATTTTCTCGACCGGGAATTTTCAGAAAGTCGCGCCGATCACGCGCATCGATCAGCGCGAATTGAAGCCGGGTCCTGTGTTCAAAAAGGCGCGCGCACTCTATTGGGAGTTTGCAAGAAACTCTGCGACGGCGAGCCTTGCAACCGCCGCCTCGCCCGAAGCCGACCTCGTCGCGACCGCGCGATTTCAAGCGGAAAGCGCTCTTGGCGCGATTTTTGATTAAACGGTTAAGGGTTCTCGCTTAAGCTTCAACGGAGGCGTGGGCGGCAGACCGCCGCGCGCACTGCACAAGCGCCTGTGCGTCAATTCGCCACGCTCTGAATGCCTATGATTCAGATAGCTTGGCGACATTGCACGATACAGTCGGGTTGCAAAATTGCATCGCCGAGGCTATATCTTGCTGCAATGCACAAAAACGTGCTTGTCCAGTTTCATACATGGAGGCCACCATGGAATCGATTAAGTCGTGGTTTCAAGACTGGTCCGACGCCTGCGAATACGCCAAGGAATGCGCCCCGGACTTTTCTTTTCTCTCGGTCCCTGAGCCCTATTCCGCGCTCGGCTTTTTCGCCCTCGTCTGTTTTGCAGTCTGGTGGGTGAATGAGCGCGGTCTGAAGCGCCTGCAGAAGCTCGAACAGGCGCCGAGCCAAACATCCAGCGCCGCCGGCGCGAAGCCGGACGGCCTCAATCAGATGCTGGAGCAGATGCAGAGCGTCAGCCGCCTGCCCAGCGAACAGGCCGCGTGAAGCGGCTGAAACCGGCCCGCTGAGCCTATAAGAGACGCGCGCCGGCGCGTCTTTTTATTGCGCCCGCGCCTTGGCGCGAATCGCCGCGAGACTTGCAGTCGGCGTGATGCGATCCTGGTCCATCTTCACATGGATGATCGCAGGCGATTTGGCGTTCCGCGCGGCCTCGAAGGCGGCTGGAAAGTCAGCGGTCCGCCCGACCGTGACGCCGAAGCCGCCAAAAGCCCGCGCATAGGCGGCGAAATCCGGATTGCGCAACTCGGTCGCGATCACTCTTCCGGGAAAATGCCGCTCCTGATGCATGCGGATAGTGCCGTAGCTGGCGTTATCGCAGACCACGACGATGATCGGCAGGCCATATTGCACGGCGGTCGCGAACTCCTGTCCGTTCATGAGAAAATCGCCGTCGCCGTTGATCGAGAGCACCAGCCGGCTCGGATGCAGCTGCTGCATCGCGACCGCCGCCGGCACGCCGTAGCCCATGCTCGCCGAGGTCGGCGCGATATGCGTCGCCAAGCCGCAAAAGCGGTAGAAGCGATGGATCCAGGACGCATAATTGCCGGCGCCGTTGCAGAGGATCGTCTCCTTGGGCAGATTCTCGCTGAGCCACCTCATGACCCCGGCGAGATCGACTTCGCCCGAAGCTTCGGCCTGCGACGAAAACTCGAGATAGTCTTCGTGCGCGCTTGACGTCTGCGCCGCCCAGGCGATCGCGCCCGGCGGCGACAGCGCCGTCAAGGCCTCGACGAAGGCGCGCGGGGTGGCGTTGATCGCGAGATCGGGGACGAAGACGCGCCCGAATTCGCTCGGCTCGGGATAGACATGCACGAAGGTCATCTGCGGCTTCGGCATGTCGAGCAGGCGATAGGACTGCGAGGGAATTTCCCCTAGGCGGCCCCCGACGACGAGCAGCAGGTCGCTCTCCTGCACGCGCCTGATCAGCCCGGGATTGGCGTTGAGGCCGAGGTCGCCGGCGTAGCAAGGGTCGAGCGCGTCGAACAGCGGCAGGCGGCGATAGCTCGTCGCGACCGGCATGCGAAAAGCCTTGGCGAAATCATGCAGCCCTTTGCGCGAGGCTTCGTCCCAGCGCGAGCCGCCGACCACCATGATCGGACGCTGCGCTTTGGCGAGGAGGCGCGCCAATTCAGCCATGTCGCGCGCGTCCGGCGCGGTCTCGACGGCGCGCGCTGGAGGATGGGGCCGTCAACTCGATCTCTTCCTCCAGCATGTCCTTTGGCAGCGAGAGCACGACGGGGCCGGGGCGGCCCGACAGCGCGAGCGAGAAGGCCCGCGAGACGAATTCGTTGACGCGCGACGCCTCGTTGATCTCGGCGACCCATTTGGCGCTGCCGCCGAACATCGCGCGGTAGTCCACCTCCTGAAAGGCGCCGCGCTCGCGCACGCCCCGCTCGACCTGGCCGATGAAGAGCACGAGAGGAGTCGAATCATGCTGGGCGATATGCACGCCCGCGAAGGCGTTGGCGGCGCCGGGCCCGCGCGTGACGAAACAGACGCCGGGCCTGCCGGTCGCCTTGCCGTAGGCGTCGGCCATCATGGCGGCGCCGGCCTCGTTGCGGCATACCGTCAGCGGCAGGCCGCGCGCGTAGCAGGCGTCCAGCACGGAGAGATAGCTTTCGCCCGGCACGCAGAAGGCGCGCGCGACGCCGTTGACGATCAATTGATCGACGAGCGCCTGCGCCGCGGTCGTTATCGGATTCTGCCGCATCCTGCGCGTTCCTCTTTAGGGGCCAAACAAGACGGCTTCGCAATAGGCCAGATCGCCCAGCCGCGGCCGCTCCGGTCCTTTGAAATATTTTGGGCCGCGGCCTCGCCTGTAGACGCCGAAGAGCCGCTTTGAGGGTCCGTTGGCGTCGAGCGCCGCGATGAGGCAAAAGCGCGCCGCGAGCGCCAGCCCGAGCGCAAAGCCGAATGTCTCGAAGTCCGCGATATCGCGACAATAGACGAGCTGCGCCGCCGGAATGCGCCCGAAGAAGGCGCGGCGCCGCTGGAAGACGAAAGGACAAAGACGGTCGCCGCCCCGCGCGAGCAGCGCGATGCAGCCATAATCCTGATGGCGACAAAGCGTCTCGCGCTCGCGCTCGCTGAGCGCGCCTCCATAGTCGACCCGTCTGTCGAACGGAACGGCTCTCCCCTGTTGCGACCAAAACCCGAGCCAGGGCAGGCACAGGAACTCGCCGTCGCAATAGCGGCGAAAGCCTTGCGCCTCGATGATCGGCCAGGTTTGAGGCGCGGGCGACACATTCACATAGGTCACGTCTTTATGGCGCAGAGCCGACGCGATCAGCGCCGACGCGTAGCCGCCGGCGCGCGCCTCGGGATCTAACGTACCAGCTCGAAATATTACAGCGCGGGCGGTTTTGATCCGTGTTCGCGAATATCGTCAAAATCAAGCCGACGGGTCGATTCTGCCGCTCCAGCATATAGCCAAAGTGCGGATAGCCTTCAGGGACCTCGCGCCTCCGAAGAGCTTCAAGCGCGGCGCTCCAATAAGCAGCCGGGCGTTCTGGAAACCCTTTCTTAAGCAAATCGACAAGGCTTGGAAGATCGGTCTCGGCAATCTCTCGGCAGAGTATCGGCTTTATATCTACGTTCTCCATTTTCATTCACCATTCGCCGCTCAAAAGCTTGCTTGCGGAACTTATAAAATGAAGACTGCGCAACAGATAACAGCGAGGCGCATCGTGACGACACGGTTAAAAATATTCTCCGAGATCGAAAACATCGCGGCAGAACATAAAAAACAGCTGGCGCCGCTGCGCGATGATCTCGCACTCGCCGATTGCGGGCTGGATTCGCTCTGCTTCGCGATCCTTGTCGCCCGTCTCGAAGACAAGATGGGCGCCGATCCCTTCGCCGCGGCTCAGGAAGTCTATTTTCCGACAACGCTTGGAGAATTCGTTGCTCTCTACGAGCGCAAGGCCGCCTGAGCGGATCACTCTGCGCGAACTCGGCGCGCATGGCGCGGGGCTGCGTCTCGATGCGCCCGGTTTTAGTCTTTCGCACGGCGAACTGACGGGCGAAACGATTCTCGGCGGACGGCGTCCGGAACTCCTCGGCAAATCCGTCGCCATCGCCGCCAGGGCGCAAATCGACTGCGCGCGCGCGCTGGTCGAACTCGACGGGCTCGCGCGCCGGCTCGTCATCATACCGCCGGACTTCACGCAAGAACGACTGCGCAGCGCCTGCGTGCAGGCGGAGGTCGACGCGCTCGTCGTCGATGCGCGCGGCTATCCCGAGATCGGCTGCGCCTGTCACGCAATTCGCCCGGCGCAGCCTTGCGCAGCGGCGGACCCGAGCCTGCGCGTCGAGACCGAATGGGTGATGCCGACCTCCGGCACGAGCGGGCCGCCCAAGCTCGTCGTCCACAGTCTCGCGGCCCTGCTCGGAGCGATGTGGCGAGGCGACCGGCCAGAGCCCGCGCCGGTCTGGGCGACCTTTTACGACATTCGCCGCTACGGCGGGCTGCAAATTCTGCTGCGCGCCTTGGCGCAAGGGACGCGCCTCGTGCTCTCCGACGCAGACGAGGGCGCGGCGGATTTCCTTTTGCGCTGCCGCGCGGCAGGCGTCACCCATATCTCCGGCACGCCCTCGCATTGGCGCCGGCTCCTCATGCGCGCCGACGCCGGCGCGCTCGATCCCGCCTATGTGCGGCTTTCCGGCGAGATCGCCGATCGCGCCATATTGGATGCGCTGCGCGCCGCCTTTCCGCGCGCCAGGATCGTTCATGCCTACGCCTCCACCGAGGCCGGCGTCGTCTTCGAGGTCGCGGACGGACGGGAAGGCTTTCCGGCGAGCCTGCTCGAAAACAATGGCGGCGCCGAATTGCGATTGAAGGGCGATTCGCTGCAGGTGCGCTCAAAGCGCGCGGCGACGCGCTACATCGGGCAGGGCGACCTCACACTTCGTGACGACGAAGGTTTCGTCGACACCGGCGACATGGTCGAGCGCATCGGCGAGCGCTGCTATTTTCGCGGACGGCGCTCGGGCGTCATCAATATCGGCGGCCTCAAGGCGCATCCGGAAGAGATCGAAGAAGTCCTCAACGCGCATGACAAGGTGCGGCTCTCGCGGGTCAGCGCGCGGCGCAATCCGCTGATGGGCGCGCTGGTCGTGGCGGAGATCGTGCTTTGCGACGAAGAAGCGCAGGAAGACGCCGTGAAGGACGACATTTTGAGATATTGTCGCGAAAGGCTGCCGCCGCACAAGGCGCCGGTCACGATCAAATTCGTCGACCGGCTGGAGATGTCCGCAAGCGGCAAACTGGCGCGCGGCCATGCGTAACGTCGTCGTCACAGGGGCGAGCCGCGGCCTCGGCCTCGCCATCGCCAGCCGTTTGGCCTTGGATGGCTTTCACGTCTGCGCCATCGCCAGGCGCGAGAGCGAGGAGCTTCGCCGCGCGATCGAATCGGCGCCCGCGGGCGCATTGGACTTTACCGCTTGCGATCTCTCCGACATCGCGGCCTTGCCGGGCTTCGCGAAACAAATCAAGGCGCGCTTCGGTCCGGTCTACGGTCTCGTCAACAACGCCGGACAGGGGGTCGAGGCGCTGCTCGCCAATACGCAGGACGCGCAGATCGAAGCGCTGCTGCGCATCAATGTGACCTCGCCGATCATGCTGGCGAAATATTTTTCGCGGCAAATGATGGCGGCGGGCAAGGGCGGCCGCATCGTCAACATGTCTTCGATCATCGCGACGACCGGCTACAACGGACTCAGCGTTTACGCCGCCAGCAAGTCGGCCCTGATCGGCCTCACGAAATCGCTGGCGCGCGAACTCGGGCCTCTCGGCGTCACGGTCAATGCAGTGGCGCCGGGTTTCGTTTCGACAGAGCTCACGGCGAGCTTAGGCGAAGACGCGCGCGACAAGATCGCCCATCGCGCCGCGCTGCGCCGGCTCGCGGAGCCTGCCGACATCGCCGCGATGGTGAGTTTCCTGATGTCGGACGGGGCGCGCAATGTGACGGGGACCGTGCTTACGGTCGACGCCGGCGCAACGGCGTAGAGCGCTTTCCGCTCGAATGGAATCATTCGAGCGATAAGAAATCGCTCTTCAACTTTTGCGGAACATGCTCCAGGACACGCCTTGTTCCGTCTCCGTCGAATTGCCGAATGGACGAGAAGCGCTTTTATGGGCATAAATCGCGCGCAACCCAATTGCGCTTTTGCTTCCAGCGCTTCAATGAAAAATACATCTTGAGGAGGTCGTCCATGCTTTTGCGTCGAGCAACCCTCGTTTTTGCGTCGATTCTCGCCTTCCTGCTCATATCCGCAAGCGCCGAGGCGCAGCAGAAGGCGAAACGCCCCAACATCCTGATCATCTGGGGCGACGACATCGGGCAGTTCAACGTCAGCGCCTATAACAACGGAATGATGGGGTATAGGACGCCCAACATCGACAGCATAGCCAAGCAAGGCGCGCTGTTCACGGACTGGTACGGCCAGCAGAGCTGCACCGCCGGTCGCGCGGCGTTCATCACCGGCCAGTCGCCGATCCGCACCGGCCTGACCAAAGTCGGCCTGCCCGGCGCCCCGGAAGGCCTTAAGAAGGAAGACCCGACGATCGCCGAATTGCTGAAGCCGCTCGGCTACGCGACCGGCCAATTCGGCAAGAACCATCTCGGCGACCGCGACGACATGCTGCCGACGAACCACGGCTTCGACGAATTCTTCGGCAACCTCTATCATTTGAACGCGGAAGAAGAGCCGGAAAACCCCGACTATCCGAAGAACCCCGAGTTCAGGAAAAAGTTTGGTCCGCGCGGCGTGATCCACAGCTTCGCAGGCGGCAGGATTGAAGACACCGGCCCGCTGACGAAGAAACGCATGGAAACGGTGGACGAAGAGTTCACGGGCGCGGCGCTCGGCTTCATGGAGAAGGCGGTCAAGGAAGACAAGCCCTTCTTCATCTGGTGGAACTCCACCCGCATGCACATCTTCACGCATCTCAAACCTCAGTCCGAAGGCAAAACGGGACTAGGCGTCTATGCCGACGGCATGGCAGAACACGACGCGCAGGTCGGAGAGCTGCTCGCCAAGCTGAAAGAGCTCGGCGTCGAAGACAATACGATCGTGATGTATTCGACCGACAATGGGGCTGAAACCTTCTCCTGGCCCGACGGCGGCACGACGATGTTCCGCGGCGAGAAGAACTCGCAATGGGAAGGCGGCTATCGCGTGCCGGCGATCATCCGCTGGCCGGGCGTCATCAAGCCTGGCACGGTCAACAATGAGATTGGCGCGCATGAGGACATGCTCGCGACCCTGCTGGCGGCGGCAGGCGAGCCGGACATCACGTCCAAGCTGCTCAAGGGCGAGCAGGTCGGCGACAAGCGCTTCAAGATCCACCTTGACGGCTATAATCTGCTGCCGGCGCTGAAAGGCGAGGCGGAATGGCCGCGCAAGGAGTTCATCTATTGGACCGACGACGGCAATGTCGCCGCGTTGCGTTACATGAATTGGAAGATCACCTTCCTGAAGCAAAATGCAGAAGGGCTGAAAGTCTGGCAGTCGCCGTTCGAGGAGCTGCGCGCGCCCCTGCTGACCAATTTGCGCATGGACCCGTTCGAACGCGCGGAGGCTGAGGACGCCATGGGCTATCAGCGCTGGTATATCGAACATATGTTCGCCATGGCGCCGGCGATCGGCTATGTCGCGCAGTGGATGCAGAGCTTCAAGGAATATCCGCCGCGGCAAAAGCCGGGGTCTTTCAACCTCGATCGCGTCATGGACGCGGTGACGAGCGGAAAGTCGAACAACTAAGCAGCCGCAATCATTTGACCGCCGGAAGAAGCGCTCCGGCGGTCAGGCCTCTTCCAAATAGCGTCGCCAAATCGGGGATTTTCCCAAGGATCCGACGAAAGCGCGATGCGCCGCGTCCTCCTTCTGCGTGAGCCGACCGGACAGCGGCACCGGCCGTTGGCGCAGCAGGCCCTCGAGACCCTGTGCGACGCTTCTGGCGTCGACTGCTAGCGCTAACGTCGCCTGCCGGCCGCCCATCAATTCGGCGTAGACTTCCGCGAGCAGTTGCGCGTCGAGCAGCGCGCCATGCTTTTCACGCCGCGTCGCGTCGACGCCATAGCGCTGGCAAAGCGCGTCAAGCGAATTCGAGGCGCCGGGATGGCGCCGACGCGCCAGCGCCAAAGTGTCGACGACGACGCTGAAATCGATCGTCGGCAGGCTGAGCCGCGTAAATTCGGCGTTGAGGAATTTCACGTCGAATTCGGCGTTGTGGATGATGAGCCGCGCGTCTTCGATGAAGATGCGGAACTCCGCGACGATTTCGGCGAATTTCTTTTGCGCAGAAAGGAATTCCTGCGACAGCCCATGTACGCGAAACGCTTCTTCGGGCATGTCGCGTTCCGGATCTATATAGACGTGGAAATACTTCCCCGTCGGAATCATATTGGCGATTTCGACCGCGCCGATTTCGACGACGCGGTGCCCGTCCTTCGGATCGAGACCCGTCGTTTCGGTGTCGAGCACGATCTCGCGCATCTTATTCCCCTCGCCTTAAAGCGCAGCGCCGCTCGCGCAGCTCGGCCAATATGGCCTTAACCTCCGCCCGCGCCGCGTCTAATCCATTATCGGTGTGGACGAGAAAATCAGCGCGGCGGCGTTTCTCGGCGTCGGGCAGCTGACGCGCCAATATCGCCTGAAATTTTTCTTCCGTCATGTTCGGACGCGCGAGCACGCGCGCGCGCTGAACTTCGAAAGGCGCGGTCGCGACGACCACCGCGTCGACGTCGCGCTCGGCGCCGATCTCGAACAATAAGGGAATGTCGAACAGGGCGAGATCGGCGCCCAAACGCGCCTGCTCTTCCAAAAAGCGCCGTCGCTGCGCCCAGACTTTCGGATGCACGATGGCTTCCAGCTTCTTCATCTCTTCGGGACTATCGAGCACAAAAGCGGCGAGACGCACGCGGTCGACGACGCCGCCCTGCGTCGAACCTGGAAACGCGCGCTCGATCTCCAAGGCCGCCGGACCGGAATAGATCTCATGCACCAGCCGATCGGAATCATAGACCGGAACGCCCTCAGCGCGAAACATCTCCGCGGTCGTGGACTTTCCCATGCCGATGGAGCCGGTGAGGCCAATGCGCGTGAACGGCCAGCGCTCGTTCGAGCCGAACTCAACCAAGCAACACCCCCTCTTGGCGCAAAGCCTCGAGAGCGGGGAGCAGCGGCAAGCCGAGGATCGTCCAATGATCGCCCTCGATCGCCGAAAAGAGATGCGCGCCGAGGCCCTCGATCTGATAGGCGCCGGCGCAGCCGAGAACGGCGCCGCCTGCAGCATTGAGATAGGCGGTTATGAAGTCCTGGCTTAAGGGCCGCATTGTCAGGTCGGCGCGGGCGACCGTCTCGAACAGGATCGCGCCATCCTTCGCCAGCGCAAGACCGGAATGAAGCCGGTGCGTCCGCCCTGAGAGCAGCGTCAGTTGCCGCGCGGCGGCGGCGCCGTCGGCGGGCTTGCCGAAGATGCGCCCCTCGCAGCTCGCGCACTGATCGGCGCCGAGCACGAAAGACTGCGGCGATTGGCGCGAAACCTTTAGCGCTTTCGCCTTGGCGAGCGCGACGACGAGCGCGTCCGCGCCGCCGCCTGCGCCGACGATCTCCGCCTCGAGCGCGCGCTCGTCGATATCGGCCGGAGAAACCTCGAACGAAAGGCCCGCTTGCCGCAAAACCAATTGCCGCCCGGCGCTTTTCGAGGCGAGAATCAGCGGAGCGGCGGCGCGCCAGAAAGGCGAGGGCGATTCGCGGAACATTGCTTCAGTCACTCGAGTTGCGTCGTGCACAGGCATCAGCTTCACGGCCAGGAGTGGGGAGAAAAGCGACCAAAAAAGCAAGACCCAAGGATAGGGGGGATAAGCTCGAGCCTTACTCCACAGACGTCGCGGCGTTGACAAATGCTCAAGCTTTGAGCCGTCTCTCGAAACAGAACGGCCGTCCCCAACCCTGGAAAATCGACAGGCTTTGTAAGCCCATGGCTGACAAGGACCTTCGAAGGGATATCAACATATCTACAGAAGCTGTGCGAATCCTGTCCTCAGCGGTTCGGCTGTGGGAAATCGGTTGATGGGAGTTAACCGTTGATTTACGCCCCCTTAATAAAATGTCTTAATAAATTATTAAAAAATTAGTTTATTTTTATGCGCCTCGCCTCTAGCTCTGGTGGAGCGCGGCACGGGTTGTGGTCGATCCGTGAAAGGCGGCAGGCTTTGCTCTTCCGGCATCGCAAATCTCGGGCTCATTCATGAATGTTGATAAGCCGTTGCTCGCCGCGCTCAGCGGCCGCGTGAACGTCGCGCCGCCGGTTTGGCTCATGCGGCAGGCGGGCCGATACCTCCCGGAATACCGCGAGATCAGGTCCAAAGCCCCGAGCTTTTTGGATTTTTGCTATAACCCTACGGCGGCGGCGGAAGTCACCTTGCAGCCGATCCGGCGTTTCGGCTTCGACGCGGCCATTCTTTTCAGCGACATTCTCGTGGTTCCGGACGCCCTTGGGCAGAAAGTCTCTTTCGAAACCGGCGAAGGCCCGAGGTTGGAGCCGATCGACGCCCCGGAAAAACTCTCGATCCTGCGTGAGAGCTTGGATTTGGAGCGTCTTGCGCCGGTTTTCGAGACCATCGACCGCGTCAAGGGGGCTCTGCCGCAGGAGACCGCCTTCATCGGCTTTTGCGGCGCGCCCTGGACCGTCGCGAGCTATATGATCGCCGGCAAAGGCGTGTCCGATCAGGCGCCGGCGCGACTGTTCGCCTACCGCCATCCGGAAGTTTTCGCGCAATTGATCGCGCGCCTCGTCGACGCCTCGGTCGCCTATCTTTTGCGCCAGCTCGACGCCGGCGTCGAGGTCGTGCAGATTTTCGACAGCTGGGCCGGCTCGCTCGCGCCTTCAGAGTTCGAAGCCTGGGTCAGCCGGCCGGTGGCGAAGATTATCGCAGAGGTGAAGACGCAGCGCCCAGGCGCTCGGGTGATCGCCTTCATCCGCGGCGCGGGTCCCAATCTTTCGCATCTTGTCGAAACGCTCGGCGCCGATGGCTACGGGCTCGACACCGCCGCAAATCCGCATTGGGCGGTCGGGGTCGCGCAAGGCCGCGCGGCGTTGCAAGGCAATCTCGATCCCCTGGCCCTGCTCGCCGGCGGCGCGGCGCTCGATCGCGAGGTCGCGGCGGTGTTGGCCGGCTTCAAAGGCCATCCGCATATCTTCAATCTCGGACATGGCGTTCTTCAGCATACGCCGATCGAGCATGTCGAACGCCTGCTGCGCCTCGTCCGCGCGAGCTGAACGCCACTGGAGCGATAAGAAATCGCTCCAGCATCAAAAATATAGAGCATGTTCTTATCGCAAAGCGTTTCAGTTTTTGCGGAACATGCTCTAGGCCTAAAGTCAACCGCGGGAGCTTCAAATGTATCTTTGGATCAAGGCGCTGCACGTCATCGCGATCATCTCCTGGATGGCCGGCCTGCTCTACCTGCCGCGTCTCTTCGTCTATCACGCCGACGCCGCGGCCGGCGTCCAGTCCGAGACGTTCAAGACGATGGAGCGCAGGCTGCTCAAATTCATCATGCGTCCCGCGGCGCTGGTCGTCTGGCTCAGCGGGCTGTGGCTGGCCGTCGACGGCGGCTGGTTTCATTCCGGCTGGCTGCACGCCAAGCTCGGCCTCGTCGTATTGCTCACCGCCGTGCACGGCTATGACGAGATGCTGGCGAAGGCCTTCGCGCAGGATCGCAATAAGCGCCCGGCGCGCTTCTTCCGCTACTACAACGAGGCGCCGACGCTGCTCATGATCGGCATTGTGATCCTGGTGATCGTCAAGCCGTTCTGAATTGCCTCACCACCGTCCGCCGATGCGGTGGCCGCTGATGAGTTCGTCGTAACGGTCGTTGTAGACGTCCGCCGGCTCAAAACGCTCTCCAGACCCGCGCCAACCCTTATGGCGCTTGCGCCTTGGCGCGGGCTCATCCTCCAGCGAGGCGTAACTCGTCGCAAATCCGCTGATCTCGATCGACGAGGCGCCATATTGCTGAACCCAGCCGAATAATTGCCGCGCGTGATCGACCGAGAGGCGCACGCAGCCATGCGAGGCCGGACGGCCCAGACCGCGCTGATAGGTGCCATGGATGGCGAGGCCGCGCGAAAAAAAGATCGCATAGGGCATCGGCGCCCCGTCATATTCATCCGAGAAATGGTCGGCGTCGAGGCGCTGGACGATGAAACTGCCGGTCGGCGTCTCGTAACCATCGCGTCCGCTGGAAATTTTCCAGACGATCGGGCTCTCGTTGTTCTTGACGACCGTCATGCGCTGACGATCGAGATCGACATGAATCTCCACCTTGGCCAAGGCCGGGCCGGCGAGGCCCGCGGCGCAAAGGAGCAAAAGGGAACGCGCGAAACGGTACGACATGAGCTGAGATATACATGCCGAGCGGCGAAGGTCCAGACCCCAATGGCCCGTCTTTTGATGCGCGAGGGGCGCAAGGGGAGCTAAGTCGCAATCAGCTCGCCAGAATAGACGTCGATAGGCTCAAAATGGGATTTATCGAGCAACGCGCCGCAAAAGCCGTTCCCTTTTGGCTTTCTCCCGATCTGGCGCTGCTTCGCTCCAAAGGCGGCGGCGGAACTCTTCGCCAAAAATCCTTTACGGGCCCGTTTGCGGCGCGTCGCCGCGACGAGGAGCCGGGGCGGTTCGAGATGCAGACGCTCAGCGTCGAGGACATGGACCGCGATTTTGCGGCATGGCGCGATCTCGCCGCCCGCGCGCTCGAGCCCAACGCCTTTTTCGAGCCCGGCTTCGCGCTGTCGCTCAGCCGACATTCGCCGCGCAAGGCGCGCCCGCGCTTCGTCGCGATCTGGCGCGTCGACGGCGAGGCGCCGCGTCGTCTCGTCGGGCTTTTCCCGATGGCGTCCGCGCGGCCCTGGCTCGGGCGCAGGCTTGCTGCGCTTTGGCTCGACCGACAAGCGGCGCTCGCGGCGCCGCTCGTAGACTGCAGCTGCGCCGAAGAGGTTCTGACGCGCTATTTCGAATGGCTCGGGAGCGCAGCGCGCGTCGAGGGCGTGCTGTTCCCGCGCATCGTCGCCGGCGGCGCTTTGCACCAGGCGATCGCGGAGGCCAGCCGGAACTTCGGATCGGCGCCGGTGGTCATCGAGAAATTCGAGCGCGCGGCGCTGTTCAAGGGCTCCGACCGCGACGATCTATGCGTTCGCGGCGGGTCGAAAAAGGCGCTGAAGGATTTGCGCCGCCGCCAGCGCCGGCTGCAGGAAGAGGGCGCGCTCGCCTTCACGATCAGCGCGACGGCGCAAGAGACCCGCGTCGCCGCCGAACGGTTTTTGGCTCTCGAGGCCGCGGGCTGGAAGCGCGCCAGCGCCTTCCTCTCGCAGCCGATGCTGACCGCCTTTTTTCGCAGCGCGACCCGGCTCATGGCGCGCGACGGCAAATGCCGGGTCGCGACCCTTTCGCTCGACGACCGGCCGCTGGCGATGGGAATCGTGCTCGAAAGCCAGGACCGCGCTTTCTTCTGGAAAATCGCCTTTGACGAAGCGCATCGCGCCGCCGCGCCCGGCATTCATCTCGTCTACGAACTCACGCAGGCCCTCGCCGCGCGCGAGAGCGTCGCGATCACCGACTCCGCGCCATCGCCAATCATCCGATGATCGATCGCTTCTGGCCGGATCGCCTGGAGATTTGCGATGTCGCGAGCCGGTGCGCGCGGGGCGCGCGGCGCAATTTCGCGCAGCCTGCAAGGCCGAGTTGCTGCGGCGCGATTTTCGGGAACGCGTCAAGACGCTGCTTTATCGCGCGCTCGGGCGCAAGGCGCGATGAGCCGCCAGTTCCCGGGCTTGCGCCGCCGTCACGCCCTCTGCGCGAAGATCGCGCAGGCTTTTCGACACGCGGCTTTTGGATAGTTTCTCGCCGTCCGCGCCGAGCAGGAGTTCGTGATGGCGATAGCTCGGCGCGGCGAGTCCCAAGAGACTCTGAAGCAGCCGATGCACGCTGGTGGCGTAAAAGAGATCCTTGCCGCGCACGACGTCAGTCACCCCTTGCAACGCGTCGTCGACGACGACGGCGAGGTGATAGCTCGTCGGCGTATCCTTGCGCGCAATCACCACGTCGCCCCAGGCTTGCGGAGCGGCATCGATCTCGCCTAGAGCATGTTCCGCAAAAATTGAAGCGCTTTTGCGATAAGAACATGCTCCATCGTTTTGACTCTGGAGCGATTTCTCATCGCTCGAATAATTCCATTCGAGCGGAAAGCGCTCAAGGCCTTCTTCGCGCCAGCTCAGGCGCAACCCCGCGGCGGCCTTGGCCATGTCGAGCCGCAGCGCCGATCCGCCGTTCAGCGCCGCATCAAACGCGGGGCGCGGTTTGCTGCGACAGGTTCCAGGATAGAGCGGGGCGCCGTCGGGATCGCGCGGGGCGCCCCTGCCGGCGTCTTCGGCGATTTTAGCGCGCGAGCAGTCGCAAGGGTAGAGCAGCCCTGCGCATAAAGCCGCGCCAGGCTTTCGATAGTCGCCGAAATGCTCGGACTGACGGCGCACGGGAGTTTCCCAGGCGAGGCCGAGCCAGGCGAGATCCTCATAGATCGCGGCCTCGAACGCCGGCCTCGCGCGCAAGAGATCGATGTCTTCGATGCGCAGCAGGAAACGTCCGCCGCAACTTTGCGCGAGACCGTGGTTGAGCAGCGCGGAATAGGCGTGGCCAAGATGCAAATAACCATTGGGCGAGGGCGCGAAGCGAAACACGCGATCGCCGGAGTTTTGCGCAAAGCTACCCATTGACAAAGACTCCATCGCAGGTCGCAATCCGCCGCGACGCGCCGCTAGCATGTTCCGCAAAAGTTGAAGCGCTTTTGCGATGAGAACATGCTCAATCGTTTTGAGTTTGGAGCGATTTTTACCGCTCGAATGAGTTCATTCGAGCGGAAAGCGCTTTGGGGCTCAAGTCGGCATTTTGATTTTTTGGGAGAGT
>CAWFZD010000005.1:0-14052 GCA_963820145.1 uncultured Alphaproteobacteria bacterium | reverse complement strand
CTGGCTTTTGCATCTACTGGTTCAGAGAGTACGTATTGCTATGATCGCCTTGTTACCCTGCCGGACGAGGTCCGGCGGATCGCCGAAGAGGTTTTGCTGATCGCTTGCGACGTAAGCCGCCCGCCGCCACGACTCGTCGCCCCAAAAGTGGTTCATCCTCTCGACGCCATCGCGCGGAACCTTCTCCGGGTTCCGCCAGATGGCGTTTCAATTCATGTCCATGACCGGAAAATTGAGAAATAGATCAATTGCGCGCGACTGCCCTGCCTCATAGATCACCTCCCAATTCAGATGCATGCCAGGGTGTCCGGCGCTCCTCGTCGAAAGACGCGACGTCGATGTTATCCTATTCAGCCACCCTACGACAGGCTTTGAGCTGAGCCATCGTCACCGTCCGGCCGCGACGCCTATGGCGCGCGGTGTTTGCGCCCGGCGCCCGACCGCGCATGGGAGGTACGTCGCTTCTCAAAATCCCCTGCTTTTGGGCAAAAAGTGCTGTTCCAAATGCCGTGAACGCTTTAGCCGGATCGAATTTTCGACCTATATGGTAATTACCTCTATCAGATGGTTTTGGGGGGCCTATGGAGCCGCTATTTGAACGCCATGGTCAGGTCTACGCTTGGTTACGGCCCGAGACCGGCGACATCTTTAGTCGCCGCGGTCAGCCTGTCGCGTTCATTGTCGATAGAAGTGTCTTTTCGTACCAACGCAGCGCTCATCTCGGTTGGTGGGGTGAAGGGCACATGCGAGATCACCGCGGTGCGGTTGTCGTCTTTATGTGCGATGCTACGGGGTTGATTGTCGGGAAACCCGGCTTGGCAGGGATTCCGGGAATGCCTGGGCTCGCTGGCCTCCCCGGTAGACCGGGCCTGCCGGGGGTTCCAGGGAGGCCGGGGAACGCCGGTGCATGGGCGTCCCGGATGCCGTTCTAATGAACCAGCTCGCGCCCGTCATCGCATCACACACCCCTGGCCTCATCGCCGCATCCGGTGCGCGCGCTTCTTATCGCTTCCTCGAATTCTTCACCGCGCAGATCAGGAATTTGCACACGCGCTGCGCCTACGCGCGCGCGGCAACAGAATTCTTCGGCTGGCTTGAGGCGCGTGGCGTCACGCAGCTCGCCGCGATCGAGAGTGTGCATGTCGCTACCTACATGAGCAGTTGCGCCGAGCGCGATCCGCGCCGACCCCCAAGCTTTCGTCTGGCCGCCTCGCGTCACCTGTTTGATTGGATGGTTATCGGCCAGATCATGCCCACCAATCCGGCCGCCGCCGTGCGCGGGCCGCGCCATATCGTACGGCGCGGCAAGACGCCGGTGCTCGACCCCGCCGAGGCGCGCCAGCTCATCAACGCGATCCGACACAACGACCGTCATTGGCTTGCGCGACCGAGCCTTGATTGGCCTCACGGTCTCTATTCCTTCACGCGTATCCCCCGCACCTGATCAAGGAAGTGCGGCGACGTTTTGCAAAGGGTGAGAAAATGCGCAATCTCGTCAAGAGCTACGGCGTAAGCCTCAGCACCATTTCTTGGTGGGTAGCGTGACCCTATGGGAGAACGTGGGTGGTTGTTGCTTTTCAAGGAAAGGGCATGGTTCGTGAGGTAGGTCGTTGCATCTACTGTGGTGCGCACGGCGCGGGCGTCAAGCTTACAAACGAACATATTATCCCGTATTCTCTTCGGGTCAGACACATATCTTAAAGATGCGTCTTGTCTAGATTGTGCAAAAATCACCCGTTCGTTTGAACAACATGTTGCCAGAAATATTTATGGGCATCTCCGCATCCATCTTAACATTCAGACTAGGCGTTCGCATGAGCGCCCAATCGAGCTACCTATTATAGTCGTCAAAGAAGGCGTCGAAACTCGCCTAAATTTGCCTATCAACGAGCATCCCTATTTTATGATACTGCCAGTCTGGGAACCACCAGGACTTTTGCGCAGTGAGCAACCTCAGGTTATGTTTACAGGATTGACCAGTCATATGTACTGGTATGCTCCGCCCACGATACAAAAAACACTCAGTGTTAGGGACTTCGAACCGTTTGCTATAGCCCCAGCTGAATATAAAATTGATGTAAACCAATTCGCGCGAGCCATTGCGAAGATAGCCTATTGTGATGCAATCGCTCGATATGGTCTTGAAGAGTTTCGACCGCTCGCGCTTCCGGATTTAATTCTCGGAAAATATACAGGAATTTCGTATTTTGTTGGGTCGAGTATGGCGTTGCCCCCGCGCAGGGAAGTGGCTGGTCATCAGCATAGGATAGATTTGTTTTACCCTTGGGCGACGGGTTCCATGCGTTTGCTCGTTGCTCATGTTCGTCTTTTCGCAGATAGCGGGACTACGGAACACGGAACTCCGATTTACACGGTTGTTGTGGGGGCACCGAAATTGGCCGTTCCCGCGCGAAGAGGTGCGGCCGTCCCGCAGTAGACCCAACTCTTGATTTTGTAGTGATTGCGCGAGAGCAAGCAGCATGATCCGCCGCGCCGTGGTAAAAGACGCCAATGCCGTTCACGCTGTGCTCCTTACAGCGTGCGACGACATACCCTTGGCCTCAAACTTCGCCGACGACGCGCACAAGACATGGATTTTTGAGCGCGACGCGGATGTTGCGGGAGTAATGGTCATGGCAGTGGACGAGATTTTTTATCTCGCCACTGCGCCCGCGCACCGAAAGGAGGGCGTCGCCGAAGCATTTGTCAAAGATGCAAAGGCCAGAGTGTGGAAAAAACACCGCGAGCCTGCGCGAGGGCGGGTGAGGCCGGAAAACCTCCCAGTCGTTCGGTTGCTTGAAAAGCTAGGTTTCGTCGCAGATCACGATATGCTCACCCAGGCGGCTGGGCTTGCTATCGAGCGAAGCCACCATCTGACAACGCCCAGAGTTGAAGTCGTCAAAAGCCATGTAGCCAAAATCAGTCCGACACGGAGGGGCCATGGAAGCGATAAAGGCGGCGGGGTCCGTGATCCTTGGGCTCGCGGTGTTCGCGGCACTGTTGTTCGTATGTGTGCTCTTCATCGTCGGCGCTGCCACGGTGTCGGAAAAGGTGCTGCCGATTTTGAATATCGCGACAGTCATTGGCATGATTCTCTGCGTCATTATTCTGTTGCCGTTGACAATATTTCGAACTACGCGGTTTATTCCTGTTTGGGGATTTTTTATCGCGTCGTATATATTCGGCGTTGATGTTTGGATGTACGGTTTTCTAGTCACCTATGATCTGTGGGGCACTGGCGGCATACTCGCCGGTCTTTTTCTCGGAATCGTCGGCGTTGTTCCGCTCGGCATGATAGCGGCTGCTTTTAATGGGATGTGGTCTGTCGTTCTCGAACTCGCCATATTGCTCGTCGTCACCTACGGCGTCCGGATGTTCGCGTTATTTCTCGCGAGCAGCCTTGATCGCGCCGTTGTGGAAGCCTGAGAAAATCGCCGCTCAATAGCCGCCCTCCGGAGGGACGCAATGAATTGGAAAACAACCCCGTGGTGGCTTTGGATAATCGCGAGCGCGATGCTGCTGATAGCAACAGTGAGGATGCCTTACGGATACTATACGGTAACACGAATTGTCGTGTGTGGGCTTGCTGCGTACTTAGCCTATGCGGGTTGGGAAAGGGGCGTTTTATCGCGCCTCTGGTCAACGATATTCGGCTTGGTAGCTGTTTTGTTCAACCCGATATTGCCGGTCTATCTGTCGCGCCGAACGTGGTACCCGATTGATATCACCGTCGCCCTGCTCTTTGCCGCACACCTGGCGTTCGTACTGTTAACCCGAAATCGAGTGCGGGCGCTGTAAGCCACCATAATTGGGTAGCCGCCGCCATGCTCTCCCACGCCCCGAGCGTCCAGAGCGCGGTGCTGGCGACGGCGATGGTGGGCGTGGTGCAAGGGCGAAGCTGCCTACGAACCATCTAATGTCCGCTGGGAAACCCCTGCTGGAATCCTTGGGCCACTAAGGCATCGGCGTCGTCAGGTTGCCGAACGTCAGATTTCCTCATTTGGATACCACAGCGCTCGGAAACCGGTAAGAAGGCGAGGCAATCCCGGTCGTCCATCAGTCTGCCCCGAGAGCGAGCCTTCCATACCAGTCACCGCGACGCCATGGCTCTCAGGATCGCATTGGAAGGCTGCTGGCGACCGTCGCGACGCGCCCGCCGCTCCGTGCTCCGCCCGCTCGGCTCGTCTGCCTTCTGCGCACCCCCAAACATTGGGTCCGGGGGTCGCCATATCGCATAGCCAAATCCCGCAACCACGCCGCAGCGTCGAGAATGTCTTGCTCCGGCAAAAGGCATTGCTCCAAAAGCCCGGCGATAATCGGCCGCGCGATCCGATGAACGTTGATCCCGCTCGCTGGAAAATCGCCGCGGCTGAACTCGCGCGTGGCGATGAAGTCGAATACGCGCGCGTTCATCTTCGCCCGCAACGGCTCGATGCAATCCCAGACGAGCGAATTGCGTCCGTGCTTGTCGCTGTGCAGGAAACCGATTTGGAGCGCCATGCCCTCGCCGGCTAGCGCTCGTGCGAGGCGGCCGGCCTCGACGACGACGCAATAGTTGATCATAGCGGAAATCGGATGCGAGGCGTGCTTGTTGCCCAGAAACTCCGCACCCTTCCCCCGATTGGCGAAGCGCATCCACGTGCGCGGCAAGTTGCCCCCCTTGCGCTCGACGAGCCCCAGATCGCGATGAGATCGCCAATAAACCGCTGCCGCTTTGGCCTCGACGACCATGATCTCCGCGACGCTGCGCGCGGCCGCGAGCTTTGCCTCGTATCGAGCGACGTCGAAGCCCCGCCCCGCAAGGCGCGGACCAAGGCCCTTCGCTTCCGCAACGATCTTCGCCCGCACGATCTCTCGCGCGATCGCAACTGGATCGGCGGCGCATTGGGCCCGGATGATGGCGGGGCTTATGTCGCGCACTGTCTGGCCATCAGTCGCTTCGAGCGCGCTGCGCACAATCGCAACCATGCATCCGGGGCCGTCCGGCAGGATAAGGTCTATCCCCCGCCGCGAGCACCAGCGCACGGCCTCGCCGGTCATGAACTCACCGCGGCCGTCAAAGAGGATTGCACGAGGCGCGACGTCGTCGATATCGATCTTGAGCTTGAGCCGCTCAGCCGAGTTTCCGTGCTCGATATCGAGAGCGCCGTTGCGAATGCGTAACGCCGCATCCGGACCCAGCACAACAACCCGCTGTCGATCCTGCGCCATCTCCGCCCCTAACTCCCATCCCCTGACCGTCATGTGTGCACCCATTGTGCGCACACAACTAGATACGGTTCAGATTGACTTTGTCAAGCGTAAAGGCGTACAACGTGCGCACGATGTCCGCCCTCCGTACGAAGCTCTACATTCGCGCCGACGCAGCAGAGAAGGCCGCCTTTGAGCGCGCCGCCCGCTTGACCGGCATGAGCCTTTCGGTTTGGGTCCGGTTCGAACTCAGGCGCGCCGCGGCCGGAGCCCTGGAAAAGGCCGGAGAGCGCGCCGATTTTGTACCGCCAACCCGATCCCCGGATCGCCTCCGGGTCGACGAGTCCGGGGGCCGAGAGCGGCGACGAATGACAAAGGACTTACAGAAGCCTTAATGGAAAAGGCCATCGTCAAGAGCCGGAAGTCCGCGCTCGTCCCGAGGCCGCCGAAGAGCGACACCAAGACTAACAGCACGGCGTTCGCCCCTTGGGCCGATTGCCGGGGCAGGAGAGGACCTAAGACCGGCTTTGGCGACTCGTCGGCTTTACCATCGCCGAACGGGACCACAACCGACCAGCGGTCTTCTTAGGGTCATGACAGCCCCGCAGTCACGTTCTCGCTTTCGTCCTCGCCTGCGTCATGCGACAGCCATTCCGGAATGCTCTTATGGCTCATCTGGCCGATCCCGGGATAAAGCGCCGTCGCTCTCAAATCGACGAGTTTCAAGGCGCGCGACTTGCGCAACCGGTCTGCGCGTTTCGTGTCGCCCCGCTCAAGCCTCCGCTTTCCTTCCGTCGCATCGAGCTTCAAAGATCGCGGGCCCATCTTCCACATCCCTATGCGCTTCCATGTTCGGCGACTGACGGCGCTCGCGCCGAGACCGAGATAAACATTACACTCGAAGTCGAACTTTGGATCGCCCCGCTCCCAGCACTGCGGAATGTCGCGAGACAGAAGTTCCGCGACGGCTTGATTGTAAGATTTCCCCTCGACGCGGGCGAGATGCTGCGGCGAGAAGCCGCGCGTGCGCGTCTTGAAGAATTTGTTTTCCTCGTCGCGATCGGCGTAAGTTTCCTTCAAAGGCTTGTAACGCAGCAGGTAGATGCCTGATTGGACAAAAACACCACCGGCCTCGGCGACAGTATGCTCCCAACCTCCCAGGGTTTTCTTTTCGGGCACGACCACGTCAAGGGGTTTTGTCGAATAGACGCCGTCCGTGGCGAACATGACGACCGCGTCTGGATTGGTCAACCCCGCCTCGACAACGCGCCGCTGCGTCCCCGCGGTGATCGCGGCGGCGAAGAACCATGACACAAAGCGCGGCGGCATCCCTCTCTTGCCGACCGCTTGACAGAGTTTGCCGTAGACGCTGTTGATCCCGAGCTTGACGACTTGTCCTCTCGCATCCTTTTTCGGCAGTGATGCGCGATAGTCGAAAAGCTCCCTGATCCAAGCGAACGGTTTCTCGTCAGTCGCCGGATGAAACAGCCATGCCGATACGATTTCCAGCGAGGCCCCACGTGGATTTACGCCATAGTGGCATAGGCGGTTCTGCCTTTCGAAATAGTCGTAGTGCTTGAACGCGGCGATGACGTGATCGCGCATATAAATCCCTTCAACTATCGGGGGATAATAAATAGACCCATTTTCCGCCCGAAACGGCAGTGCGTAAAACGGCAAGTCGTTTTCGTAGGCGTGTGTCTTGACGTGGAACATGCTCACCATGCTCGCGGTCTCGACTTGTTCGCGCGTGGGATTGATCACCTTTTCCCAGCGGCCGCTTTTCATATTGGGTAGTTCAACCGCGAAAGACGGGTAGGCGCTCGATAGATCATATTCGTGTATGACGTCCTGATGATTTCCCTGCTTAACTAAATCTACACGGCCCCCGAAATAGGCCCGCAAAACCCAATCGAGCCGTTGTTTCTCGTCTTCGCTTTCGCCTTCAAACTCTCCCAGCAATTGACGGATATGCGCGCGCGTCTCTTTGTCTTTCTTTCCGTCGCATAGAAATAGTTCGATTAGGGCCTCGGCGACGGAGCCCGCGCCTTGCCAGCGTGTCAGTTCGATCGGCTTGTCCGGGATGGCGTTCCGCAGCCCCTCGCGCAGAATATTCAACATGCGAACGAGCGCTTTAAGCTCAAACGTGGTGTAGGCCTTGATACCTTCGATATCCTCGCCCTTGAAGTTTCCACGCTCTCTCTTGCCCGCCGAAATCGTCGCCAGCTCTTCCGGCGTCACTGCGCCCGGCATGTCCTCGATCGCGCGGACGAGGCTCGATTGAAAAAATCCGAAACAGTCGAATATCTCGATGCGCTCGACCCAATCGACAATCTTCGTATGTTCGCCGTCTTTTTTCGTAACATATTTGAATGGTTTATCAGGATTGCGAAGTCGATACAAAGTGACGCTCTTTCCTGGTGTACAATGAATAGCGTAGTCTTTCCATAATACCGCGCGGCGCAAGTTGCGGGGATGGCCCTTTTCGCCGTAAGTACTCCACGGCCTGCCGTTCTGCACTTCCCAAGCCTTCTCATACGGAAAATCCTTAAGAATTTGGCCTACATCATAGGAAAATCCGAAGGAAATAAAGATCGGCGCTCCCCCCTTTGCATCGGGCGAGGCGAACTGGCGCGGCAATGACAGCAGAAAGTCGAAGATTTGCTTTGACGAGCATCCGTCAAGATTGACGAGCGCCCGATTTTCGAAGCCTTCAGCACCGCCGGCCATCCACAGGCATGTGCGCTGGTCGATAAAAGTTGTCTTCTCGCGCCCGCGGACAACGACCGCTCGCGCCAACTCCATGCCCTCGCTGTCTACCGCCACGAAGTGACCGCCCGTACGCGGGCGGGCGTTGATCTTCCTCCCGCTTTTGCTCCCGACCCCTTTCCGGCCGCTTTTGCCGCGAGAGCTCCTCTCTCGGCGCGCGTCATATTCGGCCCGGTCGGCACGAGCTACGGCGTCCCGTAGCCAGTCTGGGAGCTTTTTATATTGTTCCTCAATATCGTCCCACAATTTGCTATCAAGTAATTGCAGCCCTTTAAGCTGCTTAGAGGTCAAACACGGGGGCGCAAAAAGCGAAATAGAAAGATCGCTGTCGGAGGAATACCAGTTTTCCTCCACTGTTTCGTAAGTGACGCCTGCGATCAAAGCCTTGATGAAAAATCGATCATTCATAAGCGTACTACCTTATCAAGCCGCAATCGCAAAACTGCCGATATCCTTAGGCTGGCTGCCGAGCGCTTGCCGGACATTGTCGGCGGGATAACGCCGAAACATTTCACCAAACCGGCGCTTTTCGGCGGGTGACAAGCCGTCATACCGAACGCGATAAAACTTGAGAGCGATTTGCTTGTCTCTCGGGGCGATTTCGGGCAGATACGCTCGAATGAAGCGGCTGTTCCTCGCGTTCATCTGTCGCAATTCCGTCGCCTGGTCTGCGTACGACAATTCGCGGTTTCTGATCGCCTTGGTAAATGCCTCCTTGCTAATTTTTCGGCCTAAGCGCGCCTCGCGCCTGAGATTGGCCATCTGGCGTTCAGATATTTGGCTCCCGATCGGATAGCGATCATCGCTTGTGTTACGATAGTTCCGGCTACTGCCGGGCAAACGCTGCCAGCCGAGCGCATTCACTTGGGCGGGGCGGCGATGAGGCGTTGGCCGTCTAACCATTGTCCACGCCCTCCCGCGGTACGGGCCTGATCCGTATAGGCATGGCGCGATCGTCGCCGCGCGATGATTGCGCGAGATCATCGATCAAGGGCGAAAAACCGGCGCGACGATTTTCGGGCAAATTCGCGACGCGCGGAGCTAAAATGGCTTGAGCGCCGTCGCAGTTATCTGTATATTCCATTTGCTACCCTTGTCGGCGACCGCTAATCGCCGTCTTGAAAACCGGCCCCGATCGTTGGCGAAACGATCGGGGCTTTTTCTTTCTATGCTGCGCTTCCCGTGATCTGTGAAAGAACGGAACGGCGCAGCGCTTCAACCTGCCGTCTGGTCTCGTTCAAGCCGCCGCGTTGCTCGATCGTAGCAAGCCCGCTTGTCAGCGCGACGCATTGCGCGACCTGCCAATCGACGCCCTCGCGTTCGGCCATGCTCACAAGCTCCCGCGCTTCGCGGGGAACTTTCGTCTTGCGGCCGATGCCATGAAAGCCCGAAGGTAGCTCGCCGATTGCCTCGATTGCGGCGCGCAGTCCGCCCTTGTCCTCAATCGCGATGAGGCCAAGCCACATGGCGAAGCGGTAAAGGCTCTGCCACGTCCCGCCCTCTAACGCGACCTTCTCGTCTAGCCGTGCGCTGAGAAAATCCGGCAGGCTTGTCATATAAACGCTGTTCATAACGGCCTGTCTACTCGTTGACCGGAGTTAACATAGGTGCTATCCAGAACGACGTCAAGGTTCTTTCGCCAGCCCAACAAGAACAGCCTATTCCACGCCGATTACGAAAGGAGACCACGAACCATGCGCGACCGGGAAAGAAAGCGTGAAGCCGACCGGGTGCGCCGCACCCGCATCAAAGCAGGAACATGGGGATTTCCCAATGGGGGCGAGGCCGATCGTGCTAAAGCGGGCGCGGCCGTTCTCGCGCCGCTCAAACCGGCCTTGCGTCAATCACAACCTGTAGTTTTCGCGCCCGCGCCGCGCCCGCGCCCCACCGCGCCCGCGCCCTCTCACGCTTTAGCCGCCCCGGTTCGCGTCGCTGTTCCCGCGCCCGCGCCCGCGTCAATGGTCGCGATCGGCGGCCGGCCCGGGCGCGGCCTTGTCCCGCAAGGCTATGGGTATGCCGCGCCGCCCGACATCGCCGCTGTCTCGACGTTCACAAAATGGCGCTCGAACACTGAGACCATGCTAGCCGCCCTGGCGGCAAAAGCTGACGCGCAGGAGAGACGCATCGCCGCTCTTGAGGCTGTCGCCGCCGATCGCCGCGCCAATGCGCTGGCCGTCGTGCAAGCCATCGCCGGACTGTTCTCTCTCGCCGTTCGGCCGTCAAACGATAGCGCGGGGGCAATTGCGCACAAGAGACGCGCCGTCGCCCATGCCGGCCCCCGGACTTGATCCGGGGACGGAAACGGCGCTGCGCCGTCGAGCCCCTTTGTCTGTTTACAAACCCGATTTTGGATGGGAGTTTCTCTATGCAAACGATGGACGCATCTTTAGAAGGAGGGGAGAACAAAAGGGAGAGCCTCGATGGTCCGACGGGTTTTCTTCAGCTTTCACTTTGCGAATGACTATTGGCGGACACAGCAGGTTCGCAATATTAACGCGCTCGAGGGGCAAAGCCTTTGCACCCCCAACCAATGGGAAGAGGTCAAACGAAACGGCGACGCCGCGGTCGAGAAGTGGATCGACGACAATATATTTGGCAAGTCATGTATCATCGTGCTTGTGGGTGCCGAAACCTCCACGCGTCGTTGGGTTATCCGCGAGATCGTCAAGGGATGGGATGCTGGCAAAGGTGTCGTCGGAATAAGAATAGACAGGCTGCTCGACAGCAGCGGTCTTTCGTCCATCTCAGGCATCAATCCCTTTGACAAAATCAACTATGGTAACACTGGCAGAAAGCTATCGTCCGTGGTCAACCTTGTCACGCCGTCGGGAGCGGACAGCAAGGCTGTCTATGCTTCAATTAAAGGCGGCATCGAGGCGTGGATCGAGGAGGCCGTCGAGATCCGCGGAGCGAACTAAAGGCCCGTCAGCATCGCACCCATCTGCTGTCCTGTTTTCACCTGGCAGCCACGCGACCAAAACGCCGTTTAACGGAGAGGAGAGCCCGTGTCCAAGGCGGCGATGAAGCGGTTCCTCAAGGAATACCCCGAAGCCCTCAATGAAGGAGCCGGTGCCGTCTTCGTGGGGGCGGGCATGTCGATGGCCGCGGGATATCCATCCTGGGCGGCACTTCTTGGGGAAATCGGTGATGAGCTTGGGGTCAGCTCAAGGGACGTACAGGATCTCGCCGCGCTCGCGCAATGGAGCATTCAGGAGAGCGGCGGCGCGACCCGTGTCCGCAATGTCATCAAAGAACAGATAGGTAGGGATCGCCCTATCCCCGAAACGCTGGAAATTATAGCACGCCTGCCGGTCGAGCATATTTGGACCACGAATTACGACCGACTTGTCGAGCGCGCCTTCAAGGACATTGCTAGGCCCATAGACGCAATCTCGGGCGCGAAAGATCTATCTTTGAAACGGACGCCGGGCGCAGCGCGCCTCTACAAAATGCACGGCTCCGTTGATCGCCTCGATGATATCGTCATATCGACCGACGACTACGAACTGTTCCGGTCGAAGCGCGGAGCATATTTGCCACTGTTACAGGCGCATTTGACGAGCATGTCGATGCTCTTCGTGGGACTGAGTTTTACCGACCCGAACATCCGGCACGTCCTATCACTTATTCGCGAAAGCTTCACGGACGCCCCGCCGGAGCATTTTGCAATTGTCCGGCCGCCGCAACGAGACGATTTCGCCTCTAACGATGAATTCGCGGCGCGCTCGGCCCAGCACAGGCTCTGGGCTAAGGATTTACGCCGCTATGGTCTCATAGCCGTTGAAATTGATGACTATGACGAAGTCTCGGGCCTACTTCGCCAGATCGAGCGGCGCGTGGCGTCGCGGCGGATTTGGGTCAGTGGCAGTTGGCCAGTTGACGCCGGCGGGACCGATGCCTCCAACATTTATTCGCTCGCAGAAGATATAGGCCGCTGGATCGGCCAATCCGGCCGGGACCTTGTCAGTGGCGCAGGAATGCTGGTCGGGTCGGCGGTCACTGCAGGCTTTCTCGAGGCTTTGCGAAATGGGGGCGGCTGGGACCTCAATCGCCGTCTGATTGTCCGCCCATTTCCGCAACCCCTCGGGAGACATGCGCCGGACAGGGCGCAATGGACGGTCTTGAGGCGCGAACTCGCTCGTCAGGCCGGCGTTGTCATTTTCTTGGGCGGCGCTAAGTTGGATGGTACGAACCTCGTTTCGGCCCCTGGCGTGCTGGAGGAATTCGAGATCGCCAAGGCCGCGGGTCTATTTTTGCTGCCGATCTCTGCTTCCGGCGGCGCGGCCAAGGAAATCTCGGACAGTCTCATGGGCTCTGGATTTTTGGCGACGGGACCCGATGCCATGCGGCCGACGGACGACGAGCTTCTGCTTTTGGATGATCCGGCGACAGACCCTCCAACTCTTCTGGGGCACATCACTAAGATACTCGATCGCGTGAACAAGACGCTGTAGAGTATCTTTCGGCGAGCTTTCGGCGCAGTAGAATATACTACCGGGTCGGGATTGTAAGACTTGCCAACGAGTTACCCGTCACTGAACACGTAACTTTCAGAAGTCTTCCAGCTCAAGAACAAAAAGGGCGCACGCACGTAAAGATGATCTTTACGAGTTTTCGATCCCGTTTTTTTGCTGTTACAACATAGATCACAGCCCGCGCAGCTTGCGATCGACCCGCTTCAACCAACGCGCGAGATGGTATTTAGCCAAATGGCTAGGAACGATTTTATATTGCTGGCCGTCTTCGTAAGCACGCTGCTTGCGATTGTTCTGCTCGCTTTTGCGCCCGTAGCTGACCAAGCGACGTTCACGATGCGGGCGTGGTCTATCCTGGCGTCGCCTGTTTTCATGGCAGTATTTAGTACTTTTATCGCAGCTTTTGCAGGAACGTGGGGTGCACAGGTATTGGCGGAGCGCAGCGCAAATCGCAAAGCGCTGTTGGCTGAAATCAGGACTACCAACATAGCTCTTGGCTTGGTTTTTACCATCACCAACACGTATGTGGTCACGAAGAAGCAGCACATTCGTCATCTAGTTCAGGATTACAAGGAGCAGGTTGCGAGCCGTAAACGAAATCCAGGGGCGACATTTCGTTTAAACTTGGAGCAAATATCCCCGCCATCCTCGCCAATTTCTGAGGTGAAAGGAATTTTATGCAGCCGCATGACCCCCGACACAAAAGTCATGATATTACTTTCACCTTTAGAACAAAGTATTGCTGGTTTTGCGTACACAGCCCATCAGCGTAATACATGGATCGAAGAAGTTAGGGTAATGCCAGACAACCTAGCAAGTAATGAAAAGAAGCGTCTAATGTTTTTTGGGCT
The DNA here is from genome assembly GCA_963820145.1 of uncultured Alphaproteobacteria bacterium. GTDB lineage: Bacteria > Pseudomonadota > Alphaproteobacteria > Rhizobiales > Beijerinckiaceae > Methylocystis. Next base: position 767 of record CAWFZD010000005.1, on the reverse strand, counting down.
TCACTACGGCCCTGGCCGAGTTGACGATCGGTACCCAAGATACATTGAGGCGCTAGAGTACCAAACTGACGACTGCATCGCTTTCAGCATTCTACTTGGACAATCGTTATCAGCCTATGGCGAACGCCTCGCGAAGCGGTACGGCGAAGGTGCACCAAAAATTTCAAGCCAAGGGTTAGACAAGGGAGATGATCTTATCCCTGACATGTCCGCTTATGCTAATTGGACTAGGTTCGTTTGATCCGTCTCGCGCCTATATGCCGCGCCCACTAGGAGGTCACCGCCCGCGCCTTTGCACGGTCCTGCGATCGGCCTCCGCGCATGGCCCGTGGAGCGACAACAGAGGTCCGTAAACGGCCTCGCCTAACGCGCCGCGACATCCACGCCTCGATCCGGAGTCTCTCGCAACCGCCTTTGCGCGACCCGCGATCTGCGGTCGAGCCGTCGAGCTCCCCGAGGCGGATCGAGGGCCGCTAGTTGGCCTTTCTATGCGCCGCGCTCGATACGCTCGACGGCTTGATGCCATCGAGCGCCCTCGCTGTCGCGGACGGAAGGATGTAGAAAAGGGATGTCGAATATAGATAGGCCGAAATTAGACTAAATATAAGGCAACATTGAATTGGAATACAGTTGATAGTAATTAGTATAATGACGGCATAGCCACGCCTGACAATAGTATATGTAGCGCACTGTATTTTCAGAAGGCGTGAGACCGTTTTTATGAAAAACACGAGAAGACTTGCCGCGACGCGACGCGTCTGCCCCCG
>CAWFZD010000004.1:0-31543 GCA_963820145.1 uncultured Alphaproteobacteria bacterium | reverse complement strand
CTGCTGCTGTTCCTGCTGTTCTTCTTCATCCTCGTTTATATGTCGCGCAATTCGCGCGGCGGCGGCCCGCCCATCATCTTCATACCGCCTCCCGGCGGCGGCGGATTCGGCCGCGGCGGCGGTTTTTTTGGCGGCGGCGGTTTTGGCGGTAGCGGTTTGGCGATGGCGGCGGCTTTTCCGGCGGCGGCGGCTCGTCGGGCGGCGGCGGCGCTTCGGGGGATTGGTGATGTCGATCGCGAAGGTGGATTACGTCCGCGTCGCCGAGGCGATTCGCGCGGCGGAGAAGACGACCGGCGCCGAGATCGTGTGCGTGCTCGCGCGCCGCTCCTCGGACTACTCCTTCGTGCCCGTGCTCTGGGCCGCCTTCGTAGCGCTTGCGACGCCTTGGCCGTTCATCCTGTTCTCGCACTGGCCGGTGCGATGGATTTTTGCGCTGCAAATCCTCGTGTTCATCGCCGCTGCTTTCCTGTTCTCGTTGCGCCCGATGGTTCCGCTGCTGACGCCGCGACGCATACAGCGCGCCTGCGCCCATCGCGCCGCCGTCGAGCAGTTCTTCTCCCGGGGGGTCTCAAAGACCAGCAATCGCGCCGGCGTGCTCATCTTCGCTTCGCTCGCCGAGCGCTATGCCCGCATCATCGCCGACGTCGGCGTGACGGATAAGATCAGCGACGCGGAATGGGGCGCGGCGCTGGAATTGTTGCGCCAGGACTTGCGGCTCGGGAACATCGGCGACGGCTATGTCGCGGCGGTGCAGGAGTCGGCGCGGTTGCTCGCAAAGCACGTCCCGCCGAAGCCGCGCGACGAACTGCCGGATCGGCTTTATGTGATCTGAGCTTTACAAAGTCACTTCGAGTCGCGCGTCGCCCTCGGCGCGCAGCACGCTGACGGAGACGTCGGAACCGTAGCGCCGCAGCAAGATGTCGCATCCGCAATTCGCCCAACGCCAGCGAGCAAATCGTAAGCTCATTGAGAAACGGCGGAAGTTTCGGCTGTCGCAGCCGCACGCATTGCGCCGGAAAATCGATTTCGAGCCCGAGGCTCGCCTTCAGCAGCGCGAAGGGCGCCGCGGACGACCAGGCCTGGGGCGTGCAGGCGACGGGATAAAGCGTCGGCCCCTTGCCGCAGGCGCGCTGGAAGCCGCAAAACAGCTCGGGCAGTCTGCGCAGATCCATATAGCTCGCGGCTTCGAACATCGCAGTGAAGAGCTGCTGCAAACCCTGCTTTTGTCCGTAACGCGCGAGGCCCAGACCAATTAGCGCGTTGTCGTGCGGCCAGACCGAGCCGTTATGGTAGCTCATCGGATTGTAGCGCGCTTCGCCTGACGCGACGTGCGCACGCCCCAGCCGCAGAACTCGACGCGCCTCAGCAGCTGATCGACCGACGCGCTTTGCGCGCGCGCTCGGCAAGGCGATCCCGGTGAACAGCACATGGCCCGCGTTCGACAGCCCGCACTCCGGCAGCGGCGCTTGTCGCCGTCGAGCGCGAGGACATAGGTGCCGAGCGCCTCGTCGAAGAACGCTGCGTCGAAGTCGCAGGTTCGTCTCCGCCTTGCTTCATGGCCAGACGCTCCGCCGCGCGGTACAACGACTGTCGAGGCGATTTTCGCGGCGGCCGCTCGCCACGCGGCGTAGACATAGCCCTGGACTTCGCCAGCGCGATCGGCCCTTGCGCCAGCGCGCCGTCGGCGTGGAACACGGAGTCGTGGCTGTCCTTCCAGCCCTGATTGACGAGACCGTTGCCGTCGCTGCGGCCGTATTCGACGAAGCCGTCGCCGTCGCGGTCGCCATATTGGTCGATCCAATCGCAGCGCGGCTTCTATGTGCGGCCACAGGAGCGCACGGCTTCGAGATCGCCGGTGCGCTCGAGATAGGCGCCGGCCAGCATCACGAACAAGGCGTCGCGTCCACGCAGCCATAGTAACGGCGCGAAGGGCACCTCGCCGAGCCGCGCCATCTCGCCGTGGCGCACTTCATGGATGATCTTGCCGGGCTCCGCCGTCGGCCTCCGGCTGCATTTTAGTCGCCTGTAGCCGCGCGAGATGCCGCAGCGCGCCTCGGCGATGGCCGGATCGACCCAGAGCATCTCGATCGCGGTGATCAGCGCGTCGCGCCCGAAGATCGTGCTGAACCAGGGGACGCCGGCGTAAGGCACCGGCCCGTCTTCGGTGTCTGTGAGCAATATGTGCACATCGGCCATCGCCTGACGCAGCACTTCGTTGAAGACCTGATTCGAGGTTTCGATCACGGCGGCGCGCGCCGAAGCGTCGCGTAACGCATGACGCACGCCGCGCATCCCGGTGAAGAATGTCGCCGGCGCGCTGGTCTGCTCTTCCGCCTCTTCGGCGCAGCGCACGGAATAGAAAACCGAAGCGCGTCCGCGCCCCGCGAGTTTGAGCGCGTAATGCGCAAGCCCTTGGTCCAGCGCTGCGGGAGGCGGATCGAAACTGATGATCGTGCGGCGGGTGACGTTGTCGAGACCGTGATAGATTAATTTCGCGCAATTGTTCGAAAGTTCGAATTCCGCCTTGCCGCGCTTTGGCCGGGTTTGACCGCGGACCTCGAAAATATCCGCAAAATCCGCGGCGAATCGGATGGCGAGCTCGATGCGCAGATCCTTGTCGTCGTAGTTGCGCAGCGCGAGACGCTCATAACAGGCGCCGCGCCAAAGGAACTTCGAGCGCACGATATGCACCATGTCGCGCGGTAGAACGAGCCGGCTGTCCTCGACGAGATCGGGATTGGCGAGATCGACGCTCAGCGTCGCATTGTTGTCTTCGATCTTGGAGCTGAGAAACAGCGGACGCAAACCGTTGCACTCGACCTTGAGGCTCGACAGATAGCGAGTGTCGTTATGATAGAGTCCTTCGGGGCTGTGCGGTCCCTGTCTTATGTCGCCGTAGCGATCGAAGACGCCGAAGGTGTCGCCGTGCTTGAGCGTCAGCGTGCGACGTTCGAGCAACGATTCCGTCGCGGGGATGTAAAATTGATCGAGCGGCGCCTCGAGCGCCGGAAGCAAACTCGCCTTATCGACCGGTTCGTTCATCGGACGCGCGCTCCCGGCGGCGCCGCGAAGATACGAGGCGCCTTCCGCTCTATCTAGATGCGGCGAACGGCGGCGGCGAGGGCTGCGACGGTCCTTGGCTTCACGAGGCCGACCGGCGCGCGTTCGCAAAGCGCGTCATAAGCGCGGAGATAGTTGCGCGCCATCAGTTCGGCGGTGAAGCGCAATTCGAAGCGCCGGCGCACGAGATCGCGCTCCAGCGTGTCGATGCGCTCCACGGCCCCGACCGCTTCGTCGACGCTGCGCACGAGGAATCCGGAGACGCCGTCGTCGATTACTTCCGGCGCCGACCCGCGCGACCAGGCGACCACCGGCGTGCCGCAGGCCATCGACTCGATCATCACGAGCCCGAAGGGTTCCGGCCAATCGATGGGGAAGAGGAGCGCCTTCGCGTCCGACAGAAAGGCTTCCTTCTTGTCCTCGCCGATTTCGCCGATGAACTCGACGTGACTCGAGGAGAGCAGCGGCTTGATGACCTCTTCGAAATACAACTGATCCATCTTGTCGACCTTGGCTGCGATTTTGAGCGGAAGGCCGGCTCGGCGGGCGATCTCGATCGCGCGGTCGGGGCGCTTCTCGGGACAGATGCGCCCCAGAAACGCGAGATAGCCGCCGGCGCCGCGCCGCGAGTTGCGATAAAGATCGCGCGGCAGACCGTGATAAATCGTCGCCGCCCATCTTGCGCAAAGACAGCTGCGCTGATGCTCGGAGATCGACACCAGCGGCATATCGTCGAATTCCTGGAACAGCCGCGGCAGGCCGCAAAAATCCAGACGCCCGTGCGTCGTCGTCAACGACGGCGCAGAGGTTCGGCGCATCAGGGGGAAATGAGCGAAGTCGGTGTGGAAATGCAAAACGTCGAAATCGTCGACCCTTTCGCGCACTTGTTCCAGCTGCAGCACGTTGTATGGCGCGGGATCGTCGACCTTGGCGAGTCGAAGCGAACGCGACGCGCCGGCGACGAGTTCCGCCGCCGTCTGCGAGTCGCCGCTGGCGAAGAGCGTGACCTCATGCCCCTGCCGCACCAGTTCCTCGGTAAGATAAGAGACGATCCGCTCCGTGCCGCCGTAGAGCTTCGGCGGCACGCTTTCCGCGAGCGGCGAGATTTGCGCGATCTTCATTGGCCCAGGCCTCGCTAAACTTTAAGCTCAAGTCCGAAAACATGAGTTTTGATTCGATCTAGAGCAAGCTTGCGGTCGGCCAATTCGCGGAAATTGCGTGGCCTTTCCGCAAAGCTTTCGACTCCGCCGGGTGTTCGACGACCTTGCGGGAGAGGCGCTGCTTATGTATGAGCGAGGCGGGGCCTCGTGGCGGAGTGGCTACGCAGAGGACTGCAAATCCTTGTACGGGGGTTCGATTCCCTCCGAGGCCTCCATCAAGCGCGGCGGCTTTGCCGCGCCGGGAGCGCCGAGTGCGGCCGTGGATTGTAGGGGGTGTTCATGACCAACGACGCTAGAGTGACCTTTGCCCAAAATCGATTGAACGCCGCGCGCGCCGAGCTTCGCGCCGCCGTGATCGATTTTTCGATCCCTGACGAAAAGCTGCTGGAGATGCGCGCCAACGGCCGCGCGGCCTATGAAGAAATGCGCGCGCTCAACTCCCAGAAGTTGAAGAAGAGCGTGTTTGCCGCGCTCAAATTCTGGTGATCGCGGGCGCGAAAACAGGCCTTCACTCAAAGGCGAGATCGAGGCCGACCCGCTCCGAGAATTTCTCGATCGCGTCCAAAATCTTCTGAAGCTCCTCGAGTTCGAACTGGGTTCCGTCATGCGGCGGGTCCCAGCTTTCGATCTCGTCGAGAGCGACGAGAAAATCGACGTCTTCGTCGTCTTGATCCCGCGCGGCGTTGACGATCGTCAAGACGCGGTCCTTATTGCGCACCCGTAGCGTTTCGTCGACGAGTTCGATCTCGAAGGCGGAGTTTCGGCGCGTCATCGTCTCTTCCCTGGCGTCAAGCCGGCGTAAGTCGCCGCCTTTCGCATCAGCGTCGGCAGCGCCTCCATGGCGAGACCTTGCGTCCGCGCCCAGCGGCATCCTGAAACTTCCCGCTGCAAGGGGATTTCGGCGGAGAAGACTTTAAGATCCAAGGCGAAATGCGTAAAGACGTGACGCACGGCGCCTTCGACTTCACGCCAGGGCGCCGGCGCCGGCGCGAATTCGATCACCGCCGCGAGCGCGCCGCTCCCCGTCGCGTCTGCAAGCGCCGCGAAATCGCGATCGAGCGGCGTTGACGGAAATTCCGTCATGGCGCCGAGCAAGCCCTTTTCCGGACGCCTGCGCAGCAACACGCAGTCGCCGCTGCGCAGGACGAAGACCGCGCCGCGACGCAAGGGTCGCTCCGCCTTCGGCGCCTTGACCGGAAAGGCCAGGGGCGTGTTCAAGCGGCGCGCGGCGCAGTCCTGCGACAGCGGACAGCGCGAACAATTTGGCGCGCGCGGCGTGCAGACCGTCGCGCCGAGATCCATCAGCGCCTGCGCGAAATCGCCGGGACGATGCGGCGGCAGCAAGGAGCGCGCCTTTTCCTTCAAAACGGCTTTGGCTCGCGGCAGCGGATCGCCGACGGCGAAGAGCCGCGCCATCACCCGCTCGACATTGCCGTCCGGCGCGACGCAGGGCTCGTCGAAGGCGATTGCGGCGATCGCCGCCGCGGTGTAGGGGCCGACGCCCGGCAGCGCCAGCAACTCCGCCTCGCGGCGCGGGAACCGCCCCCGTAAATCGCCGGCGACGCGCCTGGCGCAGGCGTGGAGATTGCGTGCGCGGGCGTAATAGCCGAGCCCCGCCCATTCCGCGAGCACCTCGTCGAGCGGCGCCGCGGCGAGCGCCTCGACGCTTGGCCAGCGCAAGATAAATTTGTGGAAAAATCCTGTCACGCTGGCCACGGTGGTCTGCTGCAGCATTATCTCCGAGAGCCAGACGGCGTAAGGATCGGGTTTGCGGCCAGCGGGGGCGCGCCAGGGCAGGGCGCGGCGATGCTCGTCCCACCAGTCGAGCAACAGCGCGGCGGTCGCGCTTTGCGGGGCGCCTGCGGCGGACGCGAGACCCGTCGTTTTCGTCATGCGGGCTGAGCTAGCATAAATTTGGGCCTCGAGAGGCGGCGGATGGTCGAGTTCGAGCGACAAAGATCAGTGTCCGGCGCGTCCCAGCGCAGCAAGGGGCGCGGGGCGCGGACGCTGTCCGAAGTCGTCAACAGGACGCTCGACCCGCTCGTCGCGCGGCAGGGGTTTGGCGAGTTGACGCTGCTCACCCAGTGGGAAATGATCGTCGGCGCGAGAATAGGCGCCATTTGCGCGCCGGAGAAACTCGTCTGGCCGCCGCGGCCCAAGACGCCAGCAGGCAAGACGCCAGCAGGCAAGACGCCAGCAGGCAAGACGCCGGTAGCCAAGACGGAGCCGACCAAAACTCATATGCGGTCGATCAACGCCGAGCCCAGGCCGGCGACATTGAGGCTTCGGGTCGAGCCGGGGTTTGGCCTCGACGCGCAGCACATGTCCGGCGCGATCATCGAGCGCGTCAATGCGCATCTGGGTTGGCGCTGCGTCGGACGGCTTTCCTTCATCCAGGCGCCCTTGACGCGCCTCGCGCCAAAACGCGCGCGGCCGGCGAGAAGCGACGCGGAGGCTCGCGCGAAGGCGAGCGCCGCGACCGAAGGCGTCGAGCATGACGCGCTGCGCGCCGCGCTGTTGCGGCTCGGAGAGCAAATCATGTCGCGCGTCGATGACGGAAAAGCTTAAGCGGCTTTTGCGCGCGCCGCCGCCTCTCTGGCGAGCAGTTCGCGTTTGCGATGCACGCCGCCGGCGTAGCCCGAAAGCGCGCCGTCGCTGCGGATCACGCGATGGCAGGGAACGATCACCGCGATCGGATTGGCGGCGCAGGCCCCCGCCACAGCGCGCATGGACGTCGCGGCGCCGATGCGCGCGGCGACCTGCGCATAGCTCGCCGTCTCGCCCGCAGGGATGTCGCGCAAGGCCGCCCAGACGCGCTGCTGGAACGCCGTGCCGCGTAGCGCCAGAGGGTCGCGCCAGGGCAGATGCGGCGCTTCGATCGCGTTCACCGCCTTGGCGACCAGCGCTTTCATCGCGGCGTCGTGGCCCGCGGGCTGCGCTTGCGGAAAGCGTTTGCGCAGCGACTTAACGAGCGCTTCAGCGTCGTCGCCGAACCACAGCGCGCAAAGTTTTCCGCCCTCGCCCGCGACGATCGCAACGCCCAGCGAGCAAGGGGCCAGGGCGTAGAGCACTTGAAAGGGCTGACCCGCTGTCATCGCCGTAACCTCCGATGCGTATAGGATTAGGATAAAGCGTGCGGCGCGCGGCGGCAAAGAAACTCTTCGCGCTACCCCAGGCTCCCCTTCACGGTCTCGATGAGCTGCTTGAGCGTGAAGGGCTTGGGCAAAAACCCGAAATCGCCTTCGGGCAGGTTCTTGGCGAAAGCTTCCTCCGCATAGCCGGAAACGAAGATCACCTTGGCCTTGACGCCGCGCCTGCGCAGTTCCGCGAACATCGCCGGCCCGTCCATCTCGGGCATCACGACGTCGGAGACGATGAGGTCGATCTTGCCCTTCTCGCGTTCGACGACCTCCAGCCCCTCGAGGCCGGAGGCGGCTTCAAGCACCGTGTAGCCCCGCGAGGAGAGCGCCCGAACGCCGAAGGCGCGCACCGCGTCTTCATCCTCGACCAGCAGCACGACGCCGTGCCCGGTGAGATCGGCTGCGGGCTTGGCGACCTCTGTCGGCGCCGCGGCGTCTTTTTCCTCGGGGATGTGTCGCGGCAGCAAAATCTTGAAGGTCGCGCCTTTGCCGGCCTCGCTGTCGACGAAGACGAAACCGCCGGATTGTTTGACGATGCCGAACACCATCGAGAGTCCAAGCCCGGTGCCCTTGCCGACTTCCTTCGTCGTGAAGAAGGGCTCGAAAATCTTTTCCTTGACCTCGGGCGGGATCCCGCAACCGTCGTCCGCGACTTCGATCAACACGTAATCGGCCGGCGGCAGCGCGGTCTCTTTGAGCTCGGCGCATTGCGCGGCGGCGACATTGCGCGTGCGGATCTGAACCTTGCCGCCGCTTTCCGGCATCGCGTCGCGCGCGTTGACGACAAGATTGATGATGACCTGTTCGAACTGATTGATGTCGACCTTCACGAACCAAAGGTCGCGTCCATGACGAAGGTCGAGCTCGACCTTCTCGCCGACCAGCCGGCGCAGCAGGATCTGCAGCTCCGAGAGCACGTCGCCGAGCTGCAGAACCTGCGGGCGCAGCGTCTGTCGACGCGAGAAGGCGAGCAGCTGGCGCGTGAGGCCGGCGGCCCGATTGGCCGTCTGCTTGATCTGCATGATGTCCTGGAAGGACGGATCCGTCGGGCGGTGGCTCAGAGCAGCAGATCGGAATAGCCGATGATCGCCGTCAGCATATTGTTGAAGTCGTGCGCGACGCCGCCGGCGAGTTGGCCGACCGCCTGCATCTTCTGCGACTGCGCGAATTCCTCCTGCAGTTTGCGCTTTTCGGTGGCGTCGAGCGCAAACAGCAGGGCGCCCTTTTGGCCGCCTTCTTCGTCCGGGGAGACGAAGAAACGCAGCGCGCGGGCGCCTATGAGGGGCGCGTTCGCTTCGCCGTCCTCCAGCGTCACATCCACGGGCTCGACGTCACCCCGGTTGTCCAGCGCGGCTTCGATCGCGGTTTTGAGCGCCGCGCGGTCGCGCTCGCTTATGGCGGTGAGCACCGTCCAGGGCGAACCGTCGACGCCTTGGCCGTGCGCGCGCGGCAATAGACGCGCGAAGGCTGCGTTGGAGCGCCGCACGCGGCCCATGTCGTCCAGGATGGCGATGGCGATCGGCGTCGAATTGAAGAAACGTGCGAACTTGACCTCCGCCGCGCGCAAATCCTCTTCCGGCTGTTCGCCGGGCGCACGGTTCAGGGCCAGCGTGCGCGAGGGACCCGGCGTCCCGTCCTGGCCGAAGGCGACGCGATGCAGCAGCCGCACCGGCAGCGACTTGCCGTTGCGGCGCTTGAAGTCGAGATCGAGCTGCTGCGTGCGCACTTCGCCCGGCGCGCCGGCCCCGGGCGCGAGCAACGCGGCGCCATTGCCGACGACGATGTCGTAAAGCGTCAGGCCGCCCGAGCCCGCTTGCGTGAGATCATAGCCGAGCCAGCCGGCGAGCGTCTTGTTCATATAGGGAATGGCGCCGTTCGGCGTCGCCGCGAAAAAGCCGGCCGGGGCGTGGTCGAGAAAGTCGATCGCGTGCTGCAGTTGCTGGAACACGCCCTCCTGGCGCTGCCGGTCGGCGGTGACCTCGGCCACCGACCACAAAATCGCTTTGGCGCTCAATTGCGGCAGCGGACTGACCTTGATGCGGTACCAAGCCGCGGCCGCGCCGCCCGTGAGCGGCGGCGACAGACGAAGATCCTCGACATGGCGGGCGCCCGCGCGCGCCGCCTGCGCGAGGCGATAGACGGCTTCGGAGACGTCAGGCGGACCGGAAAACAGCCGCTCGACGGTGAGCAGGCCGCTGACGTCATGCGCGCCGCAAAGGCTCATATAGGCCTCGTTGGCGTAGACGATTTGCGAATCGCCTTCCGTCGCCAGCAAGCCTTCGGCGCTCGTGTCCGAGATCAGCTTGGTGACGTCGTTGCGCGACTTCGTCGTTGCGAGGCGAAGCAGCCCGACCGAATAAGCGAACAGGAAGAACACGCCTACGCCCGCGAACACCGCCATGACCAGCATCGTCAGCCGCTGTGCGGCCGCTGGCGCGAGAAAGAAGGCGGCCATGACGCTGACGAGCGCCGCCGCTAAAACCAGGACCAGCGCCGCGTGGCCCGGGCGCTCGCTGCGGTCGTAGGCTGCCGACGCCGGCTTGGAGGACATGCTGATCGTCTCGCGGAATTGGCGGGCGGAACTTACTGATTTCAAGCGATTTCCTATCGAGCGGATGATTCGCTCCGCTCGGAAAACGCTCTAAAATCACGCTCGGAGAATGACCCTATGCGCATCCTAAGGCAACGTCGCCGCGCCTCAAAGCGCGCGCCCAAATCGCTACGGCGTCGACGGCGTTCTCGCACGTTAACCATTGATTAACCTTTTTGAAGGCGAAAACGCAAAAAGCTGTTAATTTGCTGAGAATCGAGGCGCGTCGAGATATCAGAGAGCCCACACTTCATGTTGCAAAGTCTCCCGCAGTCGCAGTTGCTGTCGATCCTCCTTGCGATCGCCGCTTTTCTCGTCGCGACGCTGCTCATCGTGTTCATCTTCAGAATGCTCGTCGGACGGCGCATTCGCTCGCCGGGGCCGCGCAACCGTCCGCGTCGTCTCGACGTCGTCGACGCGTTCGACCTCGACCGCGAGCGTCAGCTCATTATCGTGCGCCGCGACAATATCGAACATCTGCTGCTGATCGGCGGTCCGAACGACTTGCTCGTCGAAAGCTCGATCACCCGGGCCGAAGCGCCCGGCGCCCGACAGGAGCCGCGCGAGGCCCGTCCGCCGGCGCTCACCCCCGGATGGCCGCCGGCGCCGGGCCCGGTCGAAGGCCCTGTCGCGCCGCCGCAGGCCGACGCGCCGCTGCGCGAGCCGCCGGCTCGAGAACCGCCGCAGCGCGAAGTCCCGCCGCGCGAACCTCCGGTGCGTGAGCCTCCGGTGCGTGAGCCTGCGCGCACGCCGCCCGCGCGTGAGCCGCAACCTGCCGCGGCCCAGCGCCGCCTGCCGCCGGAATTTGGCCGCCCCGCGCCCGAGGCGCAGCGTCCGCTCCCGCCGCGGCCGCCGCAGCCTCCCGTAACGCCGCCGCCTGCGCCGCCGGTCGTCCCGCATCCGCAGCCCGACGTTCGCCCCGCCGAGCCGCCGCCGCGCAGCGCGGAGCCGCCGCGTCCGCCGGCTCCGCCGCAGCCGGGCGAAGCGCCGCCGCGTCCGGGCGCTCCCCCGCAGCTGCGTCCGGCGCCGCGTCCGCCGATGGCGCCGTTCCGCGCCCAAAAAATCGCCCAGCCGCCAAGGCGCGAAGGCGCGCCGCCGCCGCCGAGACCCGAACCCGCCCCGGGGCCGACGCCAACTCCGACGCCGGAAACGCCGCCGCCTGCGCCAAAAGACGCGACCGATCCTTTGGAGTCGCTCGAAGCCGAAATGGCGCGGCTGCTCGGTCGGCCGGAGAATTGAAGCGCTCTTGCCGCGACGACGTCGGAGCAGGTCTCACATGCTTCGACGTTTGAGTTTCGCGCGGAGCGCGTTCGGAGAAATCAAATCCTACAACGTGCGCAAGTTTTTGTTTGAGTAAGTCCTGTCCAAAAACCGCGACGCAGTTTTCGGGAATATGCCCTAATCGTCGCGGTAGACTTTTTCGCGCCGCTCATGGCGCTCCTGCGCCTCGATCGAAAGCGTCGCGATGGGGCGTGCGTCGAGGCGCTTGATCGAAATCGGCTCGCCGGTCTCTTCGCAATAGCCGTAAACGCCTTCCTCGATTCGGGCGAGCGCCGCGTCGATCTTGGAAATCAGCTTGCGCTGGCGGTCGCGCGAACGCAGTTCGATGGAGCGATCCGTTTCCGAAGAGGCCCTGTCCGCGATGTCGGGATGATTCTCATTGTCGCTTTGCAGCGCGGCCAGGGTCTCCCGGCTTTCCTGGAGAATCTCTTCCTTCCAGGCGAGCAGCTTGCGCTTGAAATATTCGCGCTGCCTTTCGCTCATGAAAGGTTCGTCCTCAGACGGTTGGTAGCAAGCTTCGAGTTCGACCGCCATAGAATCGCGCCCCCGGTAGTCCCATAGGCGGGGCCTATATAGCCGCGGCTTGAGCAGGTTACAAATGTTTCGAGGGGCTTTGCTGGGGACGAAGCAAAATCCGCGCATTTTTTCGGCTTGAGCGCTGCTTGCGGAGAGGCCGCCGGCGGCTCTCCGAAAACCGATTGCGGCCAGGAAATCGTCGACCGGCGCTTGACGAAGCCACAATGCGCGAGCATCTTATCGTCAGGTCGAAGCACGATGCGGGAGATGCCGGCTGCACAGCCGGAGCCGAAGGCGCAACCGCCCCGGAAACGCTCAGGCAAAAGAACCGTGTCGCTGCGATAAACTCTGGAAAGAGACGCTTCGAGCGTCCGCCGACGGGCATAACCCGCTAACTGCGGGGAATCTCTCAGGCGCCCAGACAGAGGGGGCGTGGATATGGATCACTCCATAAATGCGCCCGCGCCTCGTTCTGGGAAAGTCCCGTGGATCAGACCGTTCCGTTAAAACACGTCCCGCTCGACGCGCTGCATCGGCGCCTTCGGCGCGCGCATGACCGGCTTCGCCGGATATGAGCTTCCGCTCCACTACGAGCGCGGCTTGCTCAGCGAACATCTCCAAACCCGCGCGAAAGCGAGCCTGTTCGACGTCTCGCACATGGGACAGGCGATCCTCGCCGGCGCCGGCGCCGCCAGGGCTCTCGAAACGCTCACCGCGGCTGACTTGCTGGAGCTCGCGCCCGAGCGCACGCGCTACACGCAGTTGCTGAATGAACAAGGCGGCATTCTCGACGATCTCATGGCGACGCGGCTGCCGGGCCGTGACGAGCGCTTTTTTCTCGTCGTCAACGCGGCGTCGAAGGCGCAGGATTTCGCGCTGCTCGGGACGCTGTCCGGGGTGAGCCTGCATGTTCAGGAAAGCCGCGCGCTTCTGGCGCTGCAGGGCCCAAGCGCAGCCAGCGCCCTGCGCGAGATGCTGCCGGGCGTCGAGGACATGCGTTTCATGGCTTGGCGCGCCTTCGATTACGCCGACGCCGGCGTTTACGTCACGCGCTCCGGCTACACCGGCGAAGACGGATTCGAGATTTCGCTTCCCGCCGCTCTCGCGGAAGATTTTGCGCTCCGCCTGCTCGAGCAGGAGGACGTCGCGCCGGCGGGTCTTGGCGCGCGCGATTCGCTGCGGCTCGAAGCGGGTCTGTGTCTCTACGGCCATGATATCGACGAGACGACGGATCCGGTCGAGGCCGGTCTCGCCTTTTCGATCGGCAAGCGCCGGCGCCTCGACGGCGGTTTCCCCGGCTTTGCGCGCATAGGCGCGGCTTTGCGCGAGGGGCCGAAGAGGATGCGCGTCGGCCTGCTGCCGCAAGGCAAGGCGCCGGTGCGGGAAGGCGCGCCTATCCTCACCGCCGCCGGCGAGACCGTCGGACGTGTGACGTCGGGCGGCTTCTCGCCCAGCCTCTCGCGTCCGATCGCGATGGGCTATGCGCCCTGCGCCTTGATCGAGGCTGCGACGCCGCTGTTTTCGCGGCTGCGTGGTTCAGAAGTCGCGTTTGAAGTCACGAAACTTCCCTTCACGCCCCACCGCTACGTCCGCTGACAAAAGGATCAGGCATGACCACGGTCTATTACACCAAGGACCATGAATATCTGCGCGTCGAAGGCGACGTCGCGACCGTCGGCGTCACCGATTTCGCGCAGTCGCAGCTTGGCGACATCGTCTTCATCGAACTTCCCGAGAAGGGCCGCAGCTTCGCCAAGGGCGAAGGCTTTGCGACGATCGAAAGCGTGAAGGCGGCGAGCGAAGTCTTCGCGCCGGTTTCCGGCGAAGTCGTCGACGCCAACGCCGCGCTCGAAGAAGCGCCGGCCAAGGTCAATGAAGATCCGGAAGGCGACGGTTGGTTCGTGAAACTGAAGCTTTCCGACAAAGCCGAACTCGCCGATCTGCTCGACGCCGCCGGCTATGACGCACACGTCAAGACTGCGTAGGGGAGAACCGCGATGCGCTATCATCCGCTGACGGGCGAAGACCGCGCCCAAATGCTGCATGCTGTCGGCGTCCGGAGTTTCGACGAGCTGTTCGAGAGCGCGACCGGCGCAAAGCCCGTCGCCAGCGCGTTCGACTTGCCGCGCGGCAAGAGCGAGATCGACGTCGAGCGGCATCTCGCAAAACTCGCCGACAAAAATCTCACAGCGGCGCGCGCGCCCTGTTTCCTCGGCGCCGGTGCCTATCGACATCACGTGCCGGCAAGCGTCGATCATCTGATCCAGCGCTCGGAATTTTTGACCAGCTACACGCCCTATCAACCGGAAATCGCCCAGGGCACGCTGCAGCATCTCTTCGAGTTCCAGACGCAAGTCGCGCTGCTGACCGGCATGGAGCTCGCGAACGCCTCGATGTACGATGGTTCGACCGCTTGCGCCGAAGCCATGCTGATGGCGCATCGCGTGACCAAGCGGCGCAAGGCGCTGCTCTCGGGCGGTCTGCATCCGCACTATGCGCGAAGTCGCCGAAACCCAGTCGCGCCTCGCCGGCGACGAGATCGATATTTTGCCGCCTGATCTTTGCGCGAGTGAAGATCTCATCGCGCGGATCGACGACACGCTGTCCTGCGTCATCGTCCAGACGCCAGACTTCTTCGGCAATCTTCGCGACCTTCGCGACGTGGCGAAGGCGTGCCGTGAGCATGGCGCGCTGCTGGTCGCGGTGTTCACCGAGGTTGTTTCGCTCGGCTTGCTTGCGTCGCCGGGCGAGATGGGCGCCGACATCGTCGTCGGCGAAGGCCAGTCGCTCGGCAATGCGCTCAACTTCGGCGGCCCCTATGTCGGGCTGTTCGCGACGCGCCAGCAGTTCCTGCGCCAGACGCCGGGACGTCTTTGCGGCGAGACCGTCGATGTCGCCGGGCGACGCGGCTATGTGCTGACGCTTTCGACGCGGGAGCAGCACATTCGCCGCGACAAGGCGACATCGAACATCTGCACCAACTCCGGGCTTTGCGCGCTGGCTTTCAGCATTCATCTGACGCTGCTCGGCGAAGCGGGGCTGCGCCGCCTTGCACGCGTCAATCACGCCAACGCCGTCACGCTCAAAACCATACTCTTAGACGTCGATGGGGTCGAAGTTCTCAACAAGAGCTTCTTCAACGAATTCACCCTGCGTCTGCGCGGCGACGCGGCGCAATTCGTCGAGCGCATGGCCGAACGCGGTGTGCTCGCCGGCGTGCCCGTCTCGCGTCTGCTGCCGGGCCGTGGGCTCGACGATCTGCTGCTCGTCGCCAGCACGGAACTCACATCCAACGAAGATCGCGCCGCTCTCGTCTGCGGACTTAAGGAACTCGTCTGATGCTCGATCATGTCCACGACGCGACTTTCGACGCGTTTTCCAATCCGACCGGCGACCGCGGTCTGGATCTCGAAGAACCCTTGCTGTTCGAAGTCGGCCGGGTCGAGACGAGCGGCGTCGACATCGACGAGCCGGAGCCATTCGCGCTCGCGCTGGGCGGTCTTGAACGCAAGACGCCGATCGGGCTTGCCGGCCTCTCCGAACCCGAGACGATCCGCCACTTCGTGCGCCTCTCGCGCAAGAACTACTCGATCGACGCCGGGCTCTATCCGCTCGGCTCCTGCACGATGAAGCACAATCCGCGCATCAACGAAAAAATGGCGCGGCTGCCGGGCTTCGCCGACATTCACCCGCTGCAGCCGCAGTCCACCGCGCAGGGCGCGCTGGAATTGATGC
Organism: uncultured Alphaproteobacteria bacterium; assembly: GCA_963820145.1. Classification (GTDB taxonomy): domain Bacteria; phylum Pseudomonadota; class Alphaproteobacteria; order Rhizobiales; family Beijerinckiaceae; genus Methylocystis. The sequence goes on along the minus strand of CAWFZD010000004.1, from coordinate 16,061 downwards.
ATAGCTCAGCGACTGGCTGCTGAAGCTGACCAATATGGAGGCGGTGGCGCTTTCCCCCAAAGCGGGCGCGCATGGCGAGATGCTGCGGCCTCATGGCGATCAAGACGGCGCATCGCGGCGCGCGGCGAAGCGCAGACCCGCAGAGTCGTTCTCGCGCCGCAATCGGCGCATGGCACTAATCCGGCGAGCGCGGCGCTCGCTCGGCTTCGAGCTGCGCGCCCTGCCCGCCGGCGCGGACGGCATCGTGCATTGCCGAGGATGTCGCGCGCCTTGCTCGGGCCGGATGTTGCGGCGTTGATGCTGACCAATCCCAACACCTGCGGCCTGTTCGAGCGCGACATCGTCGAAATCGCCGACGCGCTGCACCAGGCGGGCGGCCTATTTCTATTGCGACGGCGCCAATTTCAACGCCCTCGCGGGCCGGTGCGGCCTGGCGATCTCGGCGTCGACGCGATGCACATCAATCTGCACAAGACCTTCTCGACGCCGCATGGCGGCGGCGGCCCGGGCGCCGGGCCGGTCGTGCTGTCGCGCGGCGCTGGCGCCCTTCGCGCCGGCTGCCGTTGCTCTGCGCGACGGCGAGGGCTTCGCGGCTGATCGAGCACGACGAGAGCGGCGGCGCAGGCGTTCGGCCGCATGACGGCCTTCCACGGGCAGATGGGCATGTTCGTGCGCGCGCTCGCCTATATGCTGAGCGCACGGCGCGGACGGCGTGCGCCAGGCCTCCGAGGACGCCGTGCTGGCCGCCAATTACGTGCGGCGTCGCTTGCGCGACGCTGATGAGCGCGCCCTTCGGCGACCGGCCCGTGCATGCACGAGGCGCTGTTCGACGACCCTGGCTCAAGGACACCGGCGTCACCACGCTCGACTTCGCCAAGGCGCTGATCGACGAGGGCTATCCATCCGATGACGATGTATTTCCCGCTGGTCGTGCATGGCGCGATGCTGATCGAGCCCACCGAGTCGGAATCGAAGGAGGCCTCGACGCCTTCATCGCGACGCTGCGGCGTCTGGCGCCGGGCTCTGAAAAGGACGCGGAAGCTTTCGCGGCGCGCCGCTTCATGCGCCGCGCCGCCGGCTCGACGAGACGCAGGCGGCGCGCAAGCCTGTGCTGCGCTGCGGACCTTCCCGGAAGGCTGACGTAGGGTTTCGGCCGTCGTTCGCAGACCTGTCACAAGCCAATGCGAATCTGCGGTCGCATAACCTTTCGGGAGAGAAAAAATGTCCCTTGATTTGCGCGCCGCACTCGCGGCGCTGGCTCTTGCATCTTTCGCATCGCAGGCTGGCGCCGACTCGCTTTCCGATCGCCGCGCCGTCAAAGACAAGACGGAAACGCAAGAGGTGGAGATCGCCTGCGGCAAGCTCGACAAGGAGAATTGCGCGGCCATCGTTCCCGAGATCAACGCCAAGACGCTGTCGCAAAATCTGCGATTGAAGCCGCTCGAGTCGAAAGGCAGCGTCGAATCGGTCGCGGGGCTCTGCGACGGCGACGTCAATATCGCCATCGTGCAGGCCGACGTGCTCGCGATGCGCGCGAACAAGCCCGATTGCGCCGGCAAGGTCGCCGTGCTCGGGCCGCCGCTCTATCCCTATGAGGGCTTCATGGTCGTGCGCGCGGAAACGCGCGCAGACAAATTCGCCGATATGGTCGGCGCCTTGAAGCGCGGCGAGGTGCTGCATGTCGCCGCGGGCGGTTCGGGCTCCGGCGGCGAAGCGACGCTGCGCAATATTCTGGCGAGCGCGCCGGAATGGAAGCAGCTGGTCGACATCCAGTCGGACGGCTCCGCGACGGCGCTGAGCAAATTGCGCGACCGGCAGCTCGACGCCTTCTTCGTCATGGACGGCCCGCAGTCGCCGCTGCTGCAGGAGGTGCGCGAAACGCTCGATCCGCGGACGAAGCAGCGGATCTTCAAATTCGTCGACATCCGCCCGCAGGAGCGGCTGCTCGATCTGCGCTTTAGCGGCCGCAGCCTCTACGCGACGGCGACGCTGGAGTCGGGTTGGTTCAGTTCGATCAAGACCATCTCGACGCCGGCGGTTATCGGCATTCGCGACGAGTTCTACAAAAGCCAGTCGGCCGTCGCGGCGAAGGTCAGGCAGGCCGCCGAAGATGCGCTGCCCGCCATCGCCGCCAAGTCCGGCGCGCGGCCCGACTGGCGCCAGGAGTTCGAGCGGCGGTGAGCTACTCCCCGTCGATCAGCCGCTGAGCGTCGCGGCGCAGCGCCTTGCGGCTCTCGTCGCGGTTGTAGAGCATGTGGCCGCCGGGATAGACGACGAGATCGAGTCGTCCCGGCGGCTTGAAGTCCGGGATCTGATCGAGCAGCAGCTTGTCGGCGAAATAGGGCGTCTGCAGATCGGTCAGCCCGTGCGCGACCAGAACGCGTAAGTGCGGGTCGAGCGCAAGCACGCGGCGCAGCGCCGAAGCGGATTCATTGGAGCCGGGGGCGCGTCCCCAGTCCCAGGCGCGGTTGACGTCATGGCTCAAGGTCTCGTAGCGCAGCTCGGTCTTCCACCCGAGGCGGCGTTCGTAGAGATCCACCGCGGCGCTGGTCAGCGAGGCCAAAAGCCCATCGGCGACAGGGTCGAGCGAGTCGCTCGTGTATTGCGCCGGTTCGGCGTCGTCGGCCTGCACCGTGCCGTCGTAATAGGAGACGACCTTGCCTTGCGCGCGTGCCGACTCGCGCAAGAACGCGTTGAGGCTGACGCGCCCGTCGAGGCGTCGAACCAGGTCGCGATCGAGACCGGTGAAGGACGCGACCCGCTCGGTCAGTCTTGCGAGAGCGCCGGCGTCTTTCGTCCCGCGCAGCAGATCGACGACATATTCGCCGCTCGCGTAAGACTCGACGTCGGCGAGATCGCTGCGCGAGATCGCGCCCTTCGCCTCGCGCGCGACTGCGGCGTAGGAAGGCAGGCGCGCCGCCCAATTCACGGGATTGGTCTCGCCCGGGCTGAAGTGCGGCGAGAGATCCAGCGCCGGCGAAATGAGAATCATGCCGCTGACGCCGACGCCTTCCTTCGTCGCGAGCTGCTGCGCGAGCCGCGGCGCGCGAAAACCGCCGTAGCTTTCGCCAACGATGAATTTTGGCGACGCCAGACGATCGTTCAGCGCCAGCCAGCGCCGCACCGTCACCGCCAGCGCGTCTATGTCGCCCTCGACCGACCAGATGCGCTTGCGGACCTCTTCGCCATTCGCGACGATGCGGCTCCAACCGGTCCCCGGCGGATCGACGAAGACGAGGTCGGTGAAGTCGAGCCAAGTGTCGGCGTTGTCGACGAGATTGGGCGCGGACGACGGCGAAAAGGCGAAGGGCAGGCGCCACGGGCCGAGCGCGCCGAGTTGCAGAAAGGCGGAAGCCGCGCCGGGGCCGCCATTGAACACGAAAGTCACCGGGCGTTTCGCTGCGTCCGCGCCGTCGAGAAGATAGGCGGTGGTGACCACCTCGGCGAGCGTCTCGTCTTTTTGATCCGTGAGCCGAATCGTCGCGACATTCGCTTTGAAGGCGAGTTTGCGCGCGCCGATGGCGAGGCTGTGCTGCGTGATCTTGTCAGGCGGCAGTTTCGCCCTCGCGCTGTGGGCTGCGTCGGGCGCCGGGCGAGCGGGAGCCGCTTCATCCGCGAGAGCGCGCGGAGCGGGACTAACGCAGGCGATCGTCGCAGCGACCCCGGCGGCGATTAAGATTTGCGCAAACTTCATGAAGACGGCTCCTCGCTGTCAATGCCGGAAATGGCGCACGCCCGTGAACACCATCGCAAGTCCCGCTTCATCTGCGGCGGCGATGACGTCCTTGTCGTTGACCGAGCCGCCCGGCTGAATGATTGCGGTGGCGCCGGCTTGCGCGGCGGCGAGCAGGCCGTCGCGAAAGGGAAAGAAGGCGTCTGAGGCGACGACCGAACCTTTGGCGAGGCTTTCGCTCAGTCCCTCGGCCTGCGCCGTCTCCAGCGCCTTTTGCGCGGCGATGCGCGAAGAATCGACGCGCGACATCTGCCCCGCGCCGACGCCGACCGTCGCGCCGTTCCTGGCGTAGACGATCGCATTGGACTTGACGTGCTTTGCGACGCGAAAGGCGAATTTGAGATCGGCGAGTTCCTGCTCGGACGGCGCGCGCGCGGTGACGGTCTGCAGCGTCATGCGCTCGACGACGGCGTCGTCGCGGCTCTGGGCGAGAAAACCGCCCGCCACCGTGCGCAGGACGAGGCCGGGCGACGCGGGATCGGGAAGGCCGCCCGCGAGCAGGAGCCGCAAGTTTTTCTTCGCCGCGACGATTGCGATCGCGTCCTCGTCGGCGTCCGGCGCGATGATGACCTCGGTGAAAATCTCGACAATCTTTTTGGCGCTCGCGGCGTCCAGAGGGCGATTCAGCGCGACGATGCCGCCGAAAGCCGACACGCGGTCACAGCGCAGGGCTTTCTCATAGGCCTCGGCTATCGTCGCGCCTTCGGCGACGCCGCAGGGATTCGCGTGTTTGATGATCACGACCGCCGCCGCGCGCGACGGGTCGAATTCGGCGACGCACTCATAGGCGGCGTCGGTGTCGTTGATATTGTTGTAGGAAAGCTGCTTGCCCTGCGCCTGACGCGCGGTCGAGACGCCAAAGCGCTTCTCACCGGTCACGTAGAAGCCCGCGGACTGATGCGGATTTTCGCCATAGCGCATGGGCGTCTCGAGGCGTCCGCCAAGCGCTCGCCACGGTGGAGTCGCCTCGTCGAGCTGCTGCGCGAGCCAATTGGAGATCGCCGCGTCATAGGCGGCGGTGCGCGCGAAGGCCTTTTGGGCGAGATGCCGGCGCAGCGCGAGAGTCGAGCCCCCGTCCGTCGCATTGAACTCGGCCAGAAACGCCTCGTAATCGGCGGGATCGACGAGGACCGCGACGTCGTCACAATTCTTGGCGGCCGCGCGGATCATCGCCGGGCCGCCGATGTCGATGTTTTCGACGCAATGCGCATAGGCGGCGCCGGACGCGGCTGTCCTTTCGAAAGGATAGAGATTGACGACCAGAAGATCAATCGGCCGAATGTCATGCGCCAGCATCGCGGCTTCATGCTCTGGATTTTCGCGGATGGCCAGCAGCCCGCCGTGAACCTTGGGATGCAGGGTCTTGAGGCGACCGTCCATCATTTCCGGGAAATGCGTCAGGTCGGCGATCTCTTTGACCGCGAGACCCGCCTCGGTCAGCGCCTTGTGCGTGCCGCCGGTCGAGATCAATTCGACGCCGCGCGCATTCAGCGCCCGAGCAAAGGCCACGAGTCCCGTCTTGTCGGAGACGGAAAGGAGGGCGCGGGCTATCGGTCGTTGATCGACGGGCATGACGGGTCTCGCGATGGCGCTCTTTTGAGCATTGGCCCTAACATGATTTTGCGAAGGTCGGAAACGGCGGCTTCAACTCAAGGCGCGGCGCCCGGATCGGTCGAGCCCGACGCGGCGATTTCGATGCGCCAGGCGACACGCGTGTTAGGAGCGGCTGGCCCTCGCAACACGATCTGCTTTGTCTTGCGCGGCCCCTCGGGCGTCGCGAAAAACACGCTCTCTTCCAAGGTTGGCGCAAGCCCGGGCGCTTCGAACAGCAGTTTCGCGCCGCTCGGCAGAAGCAGTTCGATCTCGCCGGCATGATTGCCGAGCCTCGCCTCGACGCTCGGATGAAGATGAAAATGCAACGCGAAGCCGCTCCGTCCGGCGTGGCGGCCGCGCGTTTTTGACGGCGTCAGACGATCGAGGCCAAGGAGGCTCGCGCCGTCGCCGGAAAGCGCGAGACGGCGGCGATGCACGAGCCCGAAACTGCGCGCATAGCCGTCATGCGCGAGCCAGAGCACATCGGCGTCACGCAATCGCCGAAGCTTTTTCGTTACGAAGCCTGGACCGCTTACGATCAGTCCGGGACGACGCCCGCTCGTAAGCGGCGCGAATTCGCATGAGGATTGCGCGTCGATCGCGAGCGTCGACTGCTGCGGCGTCGTGCGCGCATTTTCCTGCGTCGCTTCCGCGCGGCGCAAGGCGCCGCCGCAATTGACGACGATTCGCTCGCGACCGAGCGAAAACTCGAAGGACAAGGCGCCGGCATGCGCCCGGCGCGAAAATTCGCGCGGCGGCGGCATCCCGCAGTCGACGATCGCGAGCCCTTCGCCGCGCGAGAGCCGCGCATAGCCGCTGTGCGGCGCGAGCGGCGGCGGTTCGGACGGGGGTTCGTGCATGAACACGGTCGCGAGTTTTCCCGGCGCCGTCGCATCCATGCCGTTGAAGAGCGCGAGCGAGCCGTCGCCATGGCGCAACAGTCGCAACATCTGGATCATGCGGTCGACGGCGGCTTGCAGAGACGGCGGCGCATGCAATCCGCGCGCGGCGTAAACTTGCCGCAGCGGCAGCAGATCGAGCAGAAAGTCGAGCGAAGTTTGTGGGTTGCGTCCGATATGGCCGCCGTCGGGCAGAATCTGCCGATCGACTTCATCGAAGAACAGCTGCGTGATCTGCGACTGCGCCGGCGCGTCGAGATCGCCGCAAAGACCAAACTCCATAAGCGCGAGCGCACAAAGCAATTTTTCGAAACTCGCCGTCTGCGATCCGGCGCATCGGGCGAGAATGCGCGCATCGCGCGCCAAAACCGCCATGAAGGCGTCGTAGACTTCCTCCGAAGCCTCGTCCAGCAGCATCGGAGAATGCGCAAGAAAAGACAGCATGCGCCGTGCGGCGACGCCTGGCTCCAACCCTGCGCCCAAACCGGCGGATTGCAAATAGGCGTCGACGAGCCGTTGCGCCCAGTCGTGCGCCTGCGGCTCGCTTGCGGCGCGCAAATGCCGCAGCCAGGAAAAGCCAAGCAGCGCGCGGCGCCATTCCGGCGGCGCGGGGTCGATGGAGAACGGCGAGTGCGCCCCAGCGTCGATCGTCTTGCCGGCGAGAGTGAAGACGCCCGCAAATATTTCTTGCGCAACCGTCGCGTCGCCGGTTCGCAGGTCCGGCGGAGCGATGCGAAGTCGTCTCGGCGGCGCGATGCGAACCGCGCTCAACGCAAAATGACCGGCCGCGACGCGCATGGGTGCGGAAAACACCGGGCGGACGATTGCGCCGAGCATCGCATGCAGACGCACCAGGAATTTAGAGGCCGTCAGGACCTTGAGTCTCCCACGAAAATCCAGCCGATGTCGCAACTTGCGGACAGTGCTAAATATAGCGAAACAGGCTTGGGCTCAAAGCGAGTCTCATGTCATTGATTTAAGTCAAGTTGCAATGTCTTAACCTCAGCCATGTGGAGCGAGCGCAACCTGCGGCTCTGGCGTCGAAAAAATGGCCAAGCCGCCGGCTTTGCCGGGGCGCTGTAAAATGGCATGGTCGCCCCGAATCAGGGGAACTTCACATGCCGCTCTATCTTATCGATGGAATCGCGCCGCGTTTGCCGGACGCAAATCGCTTCTGGATCGCGCCCAACGCACTTTTGATCGGCCGCGTCGAACTTGGCGAAGACGCCAATATCTGGTTCGGCAGCATATTGCGCGGCGACAATGAGTGGATCGCCATCGGCGCCAGAACCAATATTCAAGACAACAGCGTGCTCCACACCGACATGGGCTTTCCGCTGACGATCGGCGCCGACTGCACGGTCGGGCATAATGTTGTTCTGCACGGATGCTCCGTCGGCGACAACAGTCTGATCGGCATGGGCGCGACCATCCTCAACGGCGCCAGGATCGGCAAGAACTGCCTCGTCGGCGCCAATGCTCTCGTCACCGAGAACAAGGAGTTTCCCGATAATTCGCTGATCGTGGGCGCTCCAGCGAAACTCATTCGCACGCTGGATGAATTGGCCGCACAACGCAATCTCGAATCCGCCAGACATTATGTCGAAAACGCCCGGCGCTATGCCGGAGGGCTTGTCGCGATCCCGAAGTGAGGCGAGGAGGGGCGGCGGGCGCGGACGTTCAACGCGCGAAACTGCGCTTCAAGTCGTCTAGAGAAGAGCGCGCTTCCAGGTGCGCGGCGCGCAGCGAATAGGCGAGCCGCGGCACGCCCGAGCCTTCCGCAAGATTTCGCAAGCTCCTGCGTCATTTCCGCGACATAGGAAATCGTCGCAATATTGAACTCGAGTTCCTCCGGGAAAGGTCTGTCGACGCCGATCCTCGCTTCGGGAGGCGCTTTTGCGCGTCCGTTCTCCGCCCCCGATTTCGCATTTGCAGCATTGATTGGCTCCTTCATAGTAAACGCTCCGGCGTTAGGACAGGTTAAAACGCGGTTGAGCGGCGCATTCCCGCTCGGTCGAAAATAGATAAACCGAACCGACACTTGCGGTGAAGGTAGGATAGTCGCGAAGATGGTTACGCGCCATAATAAGGTTAAGTGTTATTAATAGCCTTTGTGTGATCCAGCGCACTGCGCAAAACAATTTTTGCTGAAAGCGGAGGGCGAGATTCGCGCCTCCGCCTCGGGTTGCATCAAAGCTTCGACAGCGCCGTCTCCGCGCTGGAGACGGTGGCGCAACTCGAATTGTCCTCGATGTCGATCCATGTGACGACGCCGTCGTCGAGGAGCGCCGCATAGCGCTTCGAGCGCAGTCCAAGGCCTGCTTCGGTCAAATCGAGTTCGGAGCCGGTCGCTTTCGCGAAAACCGCGGAGCCGTCCGCGAGACCTTCGATCTTGCCTTTGGCGCCGGACGCTTCCAACCAAGCGTCGAGCGCGAAGATGTCGTTGACCGCGACGACCGTGATCGCATCGACGCCGCGCGCCTTGATCGCGTCGGCTTCTTTCAGAAAGCCGGGGAGATGAGTCTTGTGGCAGGTCGGGGTGAAGGCGCCTGGGACCGAGAACAGCAGCACCTTGCGGCCCTTGAAGTAGTCGCCGGTCTTCACCGGTTGTGGACCGTTTGCGCTCATGCGGGTGAGAGTGACGTCGGGGAGTTTATCGCCGGCCTTGATGGTCATCGCATCGCTCGCTTGGTGAGGGGAGCCCTCGCTCCCGCGCCGCGGATAATAGAGCGGGAGGCCGCGCTCTCAAGCGATATCTGCAACGGCGCGCAACGCCGCGCGCGCGTTCTATCCTTCGAGCGCCATCAGTCCGGCGTCGCCGCCCGCCGCGGCGGTGTTGATCGAGACCGTCGTCTCGCGCAAGAAGCGGCGCAAATAGTCCGGGCCGCCGGCCTTTGGGCCCGTGCCGGAACGCGCAAAACCGCCGAAGGGTTGTCCGCCGACGGCTGCGCCGATCATATTGCGGTTTACATAGAAATTGCCGGCGAGCGCGGCTGTTGCGACCGCTTGCTGGCGCCGTTCGATGCGCGATTGCAGCCCCAGCGTCAGCCCATATCCCAAGCCGCCGATGTCGGCGAGCAGCTGGTCGAAGCGGTCCGGGCGCCACCGCATCACATGCAAGATCGGTCCGAAAATTTCTTCGCGCAACTCGCCGACATGGTCGAGCGCGATGATGGCGGGCGGAACGAAAAATCCTTCGTCTGGCGCCTCGGCGCGATAGGTCACGCGCCCTTCGCGCGCGCGCGCGGCGACATAGGCGTCGAGGCGGCGCTTGGCGTCCTCGTCGATGACGGGGCCGATGTCGGTTGCGATCTCCCGCGGATCGCCGATGCGCAATTCGCGCGCCGCGCCGACGATCAAATCGAGACAGGCTTCTGCGACGTCGTCCTGCACGCAGAGCAGGCGCAAGGCGGAGCAACGCTGGCCCGCGGAACGAAACGCGGAGGTCAGGACATCGTCCGCGACCTGCTCCAGCAACGCGGTCGAATCGACGATCATCGCGTTGATCCCGCCCGTTTCGGCGATGAGCGGAACGATTGGGCCGTCTCTCGCGGCAAGCGTGCGATTTATGCTCTGCGCGGCGGCGAAGGAGCCGGTGAACACGACGCCGGCGACGCGTTCATGCGCTGTCGCTCTTGCGCCGACGTCGCCATCGCCTGGAAGGAACTGCAGCGCATCTTGCGGAACGCCCGCCTCATGCAAGAGTGCTATCGTCTGGGCTGCGATCAGCGGCGTTTGTTCGGCGGGCTTGGCGACGACGCAATTGCCGCAGACGAGGGCGGCGACGACCTGCCCGGCGAAAATCGCAAGCGGAAAATTCCACGGCGAGATGCAGACGATCACGCCGCGACCGATGCGCCGCGTTATGTTCTCCTCGCCGGTCGGGCCAGGCAGTCGCGTCGGCGCGCATATTGCAATCGCCTGGCGCGCATAATAGCGGCAAAGATCGGCGGCTTCTCTGACCTCCGCGAGCGCGTCGCCGAGCATCTTGCCGGATTCCGACTGCAACAGTGCGACGAGCGATCCGCGCCGTGCTTCAATGAGGTCGGCGGCGCGCTCGATCATCGCGGCTCTCGTCGCGACATCCGCCGCGCTCCAGGACGCGAAAGCCCGCGCCGCCGTCTCCATCGCCGCGTCGACCGCGCCGTCGTCGGCCTCGGCGACGGCGCCGATCGCGCTGGCGTCGATTGGCGAGCGGAGTCTCGTTGCGGCCCGCGTCGTTGCTTGCGAGGGTCGCGCGTCCCTATCGCTGTCGCGCGCGGCGCCGATCTCTTCAAGCAAAGCGTTTAGGCCGGCCTTGTCGCCGAACTCGACGCCCATGGCGTTGGCGCGCAGCGGCTCGTAGATGTCGCGAGGTTTTGGCAGTCGCGGATTGCGCGCCGCCTTCGCGTCGCCGATCGCCGCAAATGGGTCCGCGAGCAGCGCCTCCAGCGGCGTCGCCGGATCGGCGGCGCGCGCGACGAAGGAGGAGGTCGCCCCGTTTTCGATGAGCCGGCGCGCAAGATAGGCGAGAAGATCGCGGTGCGGCCCGACCGGCGCGTAAATGCGCCAGGGGATTCGCGAATGCGCCGTCGCAGCGGCGGCCAAACCCTCGCCCATGCCGTGCAAGCGCTGAAACTCGAAGTCTCTGCGGCCGCGCGCGAGCGTGAGGATCGACGCCGCGGTGAGGACGTTGTGGGTCGCAAAGCACGGCGTCAGTTTGCGCGCGTCGAAGAGCTTGCGCGCGCAATGCAGATAATTGACGTCGGTCATCGCCTTGCGCGTGAAGACCGGATAATCCGGGAGGCCGCGTTGCTGCGCGCGTTTGATCTCGGCGTCCCAATAGGCGCCTTTGACGAGACGCACCGCGACGCGCTTCGCGGCGCTTTCCGCAAGTTCCGCGACGTGATCGACGACGGCGCCGGCGCGCTTTTGATAGGCTTGCACGGCGAGGCCGAGACCCTCCCAACCCGCAAGCGAAGCGTCGCTCAATACGCAAGCAAAGATGTCGAGCGAGAGTTCGAGCCGATCGGCTTCTTCCGCGTCGATGGTGAGGGCGACGTGCTGCGATTTGGCGAGACGCGAAAGCTCGAGGAGCCGGGCGACGATCTCTTTCTTTGCGCGTGCCTGCGCCAGCGCCTCATAGCGCGGATGCAGTGCGGATAGTTTGATCGAAACGCCGAACGCGCCGCTCGCCGGCGCAAAGTCGCCGGCACGCTTTATCGCATTCGCGTATGACTCGAAATAAGCCGCGGCGTCCCTCGCCGTGCGCGCGGCTTCGCCGAGCATGTCGAAGGAATAGGTTTCGCCTTCCGCCCGCGCGCGTTCGAGCGCTGCGTCCATGTTTTCGCCGAAAACGAAATGCGCGCCCATGATCCGCATGGCCTGTCGCGGCCCCCGCGAGAGGCCATGCGGATCATGGGCGCGCATTTCGTTTTCGGCGAAAACATGGACGCAGCGCTCGAACGCGCGCGGGCGGAAGGCGAAACCTATTCCTTCGACATGCTCGGCGAAGCCGCGCGCACGAGCGAGGGACGCCGCGGCTTATTTCGAGTCATACGTGAATGCGATAAAGCGTGCCGGCGACTTTGCGCCGGCGAGCGGCGCGTTCGGCGTTTCGATCAAACTATCCGCACTGCATCCGCGCTATAGAGGCGCTGGCGCAGGCACGCGCAAAGAAAGAGATCGTCGCCCGGCTCCTCGAGCTTTCGCGTCTCGCCAAATCGCAGCACGTCGCCCTCACCATCGACGCGGAAGAAGCCGATCGGCTCGAACTCTCGCTCGACATCTTTGCTTGCGTATTGAGCGACGCTTCGCTTGCGGGTTGGGAGGGTCTCGGGCCTCGCCGTGCAAGCCTATCAAAAGCGCGCCGGCGCCGTCGTCGATCACGTCGCGGAACTTGCGGAAAGCGCCGCGAAGCGCGTCGCGGTGCGTCTCGTCAAAGGCGCCTATTGGGACGCCGAGATCAAACGCGCGCAGCAACGCGGCCTCCCGGATTATCCGGTCTTCACGCGCAAGGCGATGACCGACGTCAATTATCTGCATTGCGCGCGCAAGCTCTTCGACGCGCGCAAACTGACGCCGTGCTTTGCGACCCACAACGTCCTCACCGCGGCGTCGATCCTCACGCTCGCGCGCGGCCGCAGAGACTTCGAGTTTCAGCGCTTGCACGGCATGGGCGAGGGTTGGACCTGCTGCTGCGACGGCGCATTCGCGAATCCCCTGGCGCATTTACGCGCCGGCGGCCCCACCGCGATCTTCTCGCCGATCTTGTGCGCCGGCTCATCGAAAACGGGGGCGACCTCCTCCTTCGTCGCGCGCGCCGCCGATCCGGCGACGCCGCTGGAGGCGCTGCTCGCGGACCCATTTGCGGCGATCGGCGACGCGAAGGCGGCGCGCAATCCGCGACTGCCAAAACCTCGCGACATCTACGAGCCGCTGCGCGCCAACGCCATGGGGGTGATCGAGAGTCGGCGACAAGGCCGGCCTAAACGCTTTGCTTGAAGAGATCGGCGCCGCGCGCGACAGCGATAGGGACGCGCGACCCTCGCAAGCAACGACGCGGGCCGCAACGAGACTCCGCTCGCCAATTGACGCCAGCGCGATAGGCGCCGTCGCCGAGGCCGACGACGGCGCGAGTCGATGCGGCGATGGAGACGGCGGCGCGGGCTTTCGCGTCCTGGAGCGCGGCGGATGTCGCGACGAGAGCCGCGATGATCGAGCGCGTCCTGCCCACCTCATTGAAGCACGGCGCGGATCGCTCGTCGCGCTGTTGCAGTCGGAATCCGCAAAGATGCTCGGCGACGCGCTCGCGGAGGTCAGAGAAGCCGCCGATCTTTGCCGCTATTATGCGCGCCAGGCGATTGCAATATGCGCGCCGACGCGACTGCCTGGCCCGACCGGCGAGGCAAACATAACGCGGCGCATCGGTCGCGGCGTGATCGTCTGCATCTCGCCGTGGAATTTTCCGCTTGCGATTTTCGCCGGGCAGGTCGTCGCCGCCCTCGTCTGCGGCAATTGCGTCGTCGCCAAGCCCGCCGAACAAACGCCGCTGATCGCAGCCCAGACGATAGCACTCTTGCATGAGGCGGCCCTCCCGCAAGATGCGCTGCAGTTCCTTCCAGGCGATGGCGACGTCGGCGCAAGAGCGACAGCGCATGAACGCGTCGCCGGCGTCGTGTTCACCGGCTCCTTCGCCGCCGCGCAGAGCATAAATCGCACGCTTGCCGCGAGAGACGGCCCAATCGTTCCGCTCATCGCCGAAACGGGCGGGATCAACGCGATGATCGTCGATTTGACCGCGTTGCTGGAGCAGGTCGCGGACGATGTCCTGACCTCCGCGTTTCGTTCCGCGGGCCAGCGTTGCTCCGCCTTGCGCCTGCTCTGCGTGCAGGACGACGTCGCAGAAGCCTGTCTCGATTTGATCGTCGGCGCGGCGCGCGAATTGCGCATCGGCGATCCGCGGGAGATCGCAACCGACATCGGCCCCGTCATCGACGAGGACGCCAAGCGCCGCCTCGACGCCTATGTCGCCGCGCGCGCGCGCGAAGGGCGCGTGACCTATCGCGCCGAGCGCGAGATGAAGGATTTTTCGTTCCGCCCGCCATCATCGCGCTCGACCATGTCGGCGAGTTGCGCGAAGAAATTTTCGGACCGATCTTGCATGTGATGCGGTGGCGGCCTGGACCGCTTCGACCAGCTGCTCGCCGACATCGGCGGCTTGGGATATGGGCTGACGCTGGGGCTGCAATCGCGCATCGAACGGCGCCAGCAAGCGGTCGCAACAGCCGCGCTCGCCGGCAATTTCTATGTAAACCGCAATATGATCGGCGCAGCCGTCGGCGGACAACCCTTCGGCGGTTTTGCGCGTTCCGGCACGGGCCCAAAGGCCGGCGGCCCGGACTATTTGCGCCGCTTCTTGCGCGAGACGACGGTCTCGATCAACACCGCCGCGGCGGGCGGCGACGCCGGACTGATGGCGCTCGAAGGATAGAACGCGCGCGCGGCGTTGCGCGCCGTTGCAGATATCGCTTGAGAGCGCGGCCTCCCGCTCTATTATCCGCGGCGCGGGAGCGAGGGCTCCCCTCACCAAGCGAGCGATGCGATGACCATCAAGGCCGGCGATAAACTCCCCGACGTCACTCTCACCCGCATGAGCGCAAACGGTCCACAACCGGTGAAGACCGGCGACTACTTCAAGGGCCGCAAGGTGCTGCTGTTCGGGGTCCGAGGGCGCGGTCCGGACCCCGACCTGCCACAAGACTTCATCTCCCCGGCTTTCTGAAAGAAGCCGACGCGATCAAGGCGCGCGGCGTCGATGCGATCACGGTCGTCGCGGTCAACGACATCTTCGCGCTCGACGCTTGGTTGGAAGCGTCCGGCGCCAAAGGCAAGATCGAAGGTCTCGCGGACGGCTCCGCGGTTTTCGCGAAAGCGACCGGCTCCTAACTCGATTTGACCGAAGCAGGCCTTGGACTGCGCTCGAAGCGCTATGCGGCGCTCCTCGACGACGGCGTCGTCACATGGATCGACATCGAGGACAATTCGAGTTGCGCCACCGTCTCCAGCGCGGAGACGGCGCTGTCGAAGCTTTGATGCAACCCGAGGCGGAGGCGCGAATCTCGCCCTCCGCTTCAGCAAAAATTGTTTTGCGCAGTGCGCTGGATCACACAAAGGCTATTAATAACACTTAACCTTATTATGGCGCGTAACCATCTTCGCGACTATCCTACCTTCACCGCAAGTGTCGGTTCGGTTTATCTATTTTCGACCGAGCGGGAATGCGCCGCTCAACCGCGTTTTAACCTGTCCTAACGCCGGAGCGTTTACTATGAAGGAGCCAATCAATGCTGCAAATGCGAAATCGGGGGCGGAGAACGGACGCGCAAAAGCGCCTCCCGAAGCGAGGATCGGCGTCGACAGACCTTTCCCGGAGGAACTCAAGTTCCAATATTGCGACGATTTCCTATGTCGCGGAAATGACGCAGGAGCTTGCGCATTCTTGCGGAAGGCTGGGCGTGCCGCGGCTCGCCTATTCGCTGCGCGCCGCGCACCTGGAAGCGGCCTCCTTCTTAGACGACTTGAAGCGCAGTTTCGCGCGTTGAACGTCCGCGCCCGCCGCCCCTCCTCGCCTCACTTCGGGATCGCGACAAGCCCTCCGGCATAGCGCCGGGCGTTTTTGCCACATAATGTCTGGCGGATTTGAGATTGCGTTGTGCGGCCAATTCGATCCCAGCGTGCGAATGAGTTTCGCTGGAGCGCCCACGATCAGCGAATTATCGGCAAACTCCTTGTTCTCGGTGACGAGAGCATTGGCGCCGACGAGGCAGTTCTTGCCGATCCTGGCGCCGTTGAGGATGGTCGCGCCCATGCCGATCAGACTGTTGTCGCCGACGGAGCATCCGTGGATACAAATATTATGCCCGACCGTGCAGTCGGCGCCGATCGTCAGCGGAAAGCCCATGTCGGTGTGGAGCACGCTGTTGTCTTGAATATTGGTTCTGGCGCCGATGGCGATCCACTCATTGTCGCCGCGCAATATGCTGCCGAACCAGATATTGGCGTCTTCGCCAAGTTCGACGCGGCCGATCAAAAGTGCGTTGGGCGCGATCCAGAAGCGATTTGCGTCCGGCAAACGCGGCGCGATTTCATCGATAAGATAGAGCGGCATGTGAAGTTCCCGGATCGGGGCGACCATGCCATTTTACAGCGCCCCGGCAAAGCCGGCGGCTTGGCCATTTTTTCGACGCCAGAGCCGCAGGTTGCGCTCGCTCCACATGGCTGAGGTTAAGACATTGCAACTTGACTTAAATCAATGACATGAGACTCGCTTTGAGCCCCAGCCTGTTTCGCTATAT
>CAWFZD010000003.1:0-13511 GCA_963820145.1 uncultured Alphaproteobacteria bacterium | reverse complement strand
CGCGCGCGTCTATGGGAGCAACAATCTCCCCGACAGCTCGAACATGTGTCACGAAACCACCGCCGTCACGCTAAAGCGCGTCATCGGGGCCGGCGTCGGCACCTGCGTTTACGAAGATCTCGCGAAGTGCGACGCAATCTTCTTCTTCGGACAGAACACCGGGTCGAATAGCCCGCGCTTCCTGCATCCGTTGCAGGACGCCGCGCGACGGGGCGTGAAGATCGTCACCTTTAATCCAGTGCGCGAAAAGGGCCTCATATCCTTTGTCAATCCGCAAGACCCGATCGAGATGGCGACAGGCAAGGAAACGTCCATCAGCTGCCAGTATCATCAGGTCAGGCCCGGCGGCGACATCGCCGCGATCGCCGGCATTTGCAAACATGTGTTCGCACGGGAAGACGAAACCAAAGGCCGCAACCAAAGAATTCTGGATCACGATTTCATCGATCGCCACACCAACGGTTTCGAGGCGTTCGAAGCCAAGATTCGCGGAACGTCCTGGGAGGATATCGAGGCGGCTTCCGGCCTAAAGCGCCAGGCGATTGAGGAAGCCGGCGAAGTCTATGTCAACGCGGATCGCGTGATCGGCGTCTACGGCATGGGATTGACGCAGCATATGCATGGCTACGACAACATCGCGATGCTGGTGAATCTGCTGCTGCTGAAGGGCAACATCGGACGGGACGGGACCGGCGTCTGCCCCGTGCGCGGCCATTCCAATGTCCAAGGTCAGCGCACGGTCGGCATTTCGGAAAAGCCCGAACTGGTTCCGCTCGACAAGCTCGCCGAGCAATTCAATTTCGTTCCGCCGCGCGAGAAGGGCCTGAACACCATAGAGGCCTGTGAAGCTGTGCTCGCCGGCAAGGTGAAGGCGTTCATTGGTCTTGGCGGCAATTTCGCACGGGCGATTCCCGACCAGTCTCGCATGGAGGACGCGTGGCGTCGGCTGCAGCTCAGCGTGCAGATCGCGACGAAGCTCAACCGCAGCCACCTGCTGCCGGGTGAAACCGCTTATCTCTTGCCTTGCCTGGGACGCACTGAAGAGGACATGCAGGCGACGGGGCCGCAAGCGGTCAGCGTGGAGGACACCTTCAGCACGATCTATGGATCGTTAGGCAAGCGCCAGCCGGCGAGCGAACATCTTTTGTCGGAAGTCGCGATCGTCGCTGGCATGGCGCAAGCGACGCTGGAGAAAATCCGCGCCTGCGCTGGAGCGACTGGGTCGGCGACTATTCTCTCATCCGCGACGAGATCGAGAAGACCTACCCGAAGGAATTTCACGATTTCAACGCGCGCTGTGGCTGCGGGGCGGCTTTTATCGCGGCAACACGGCGCGCGAACGCATTTGGAAGACGCAGAGCGGCAAGGCTGAATTCTCCGCGCCGCAAATGCTCGACGCCGCGGGTTTTGCCGACGAGCCGGGGCGTTACCGACTGATCACGATGCGCAGCAACGACCAGTTCAACACGACAATCTACGGAATGAGCGACCGTCTGCGCGGGATCGAGGGCACGCGTCAGGTGCTGCTGATGAATCCCGACGAGATCGAGCGCGACGGGGTTGCACGCGGATCAGATGGTGATGCTGGAGAGCGACGTCGGCGACGGCGTCGCGCGCGAAGCCGGGCCCTTGAAGGTCACCCCTTACAAACTCCCGGACGGTTGCGTCGGCTCGTATTATCCGGAAATGAATCCGCTGATCGCGCTCTCGCACTACGATCTGCATTCGAAAACGCCGGCGTCGAAAACCGTGCCGGTGCGAATACGCGCCTGATATTTCAATGAGTTACATAGGGTCACGGAAGCCCGCCGGTCCGCCGGTTGGCTTTTCCTTCGCGCAGCGGCTATTACGGCGCTCCATTTGCAGAGCGCCGTGGCCAATCCGCTTCACCAGTCGCCGCGCGCATGGCAGCGCATGCTGTCGGGGCGCCGGCTTGACCTCCTCGACCCTTCGCCGCTCGATGTCGAAATCGAGGATATTGCGCATGGCTTGGCGCGCGTCGCGCGCTGGAACGGCCAGACGCAGGGCGCGCATATTTTTTCCGTGGCGCAGCATTGCCTGCTCGTCGAAAAAATCGTCGCGCTCGCTCGATCCGGCGCTCGACGCGCGCGACCGCTTGTTTTTATTGCTGCACGACGCGCCGGAATATGTGATCGGCGACATGATCTCGCCGTTCAAGGTGGTGATCGGCGACGCCTATAAAAGCGTCGAGTCTCGGATACTCGACGCAATTTTACGGCGTTTCTCGCTTTCTGCGGCGCAGGATCCGGAGTTGCTGCTGCTATGCAAAAAGGCCGACCGCGCGTCGGCGTTTTTTGAAGCCGTTCGTCTCGCCGGCTTTACACAGCGCGAAGCTGAGCGCATCTTCGGGCGCCCGGCGACGAAGGCGAATTTCGACGCGGACGTGGAGCCGATCCCGGTCGAGACGGCGCAACAGCGCTATATCGAGCGTTTCCGGTCTCTTGAAATCCAGGCCGGTTTGAGTGGGGCGCAAGCAGATCGATGAGAGGCAGCCGGCTTTACGTTTGTCCGCTCGGTAAGGTCATCGACACGGTCCGGACCTCCGGAGCGCGGTCGCTCGTGACTCTTCTCACCGCCGGCGCGGCCTCGGTGCGCCCTTGTGAGATCGCGCCGCCGCGCCATCTGCGGCTCGCCGTCTCCGACATCGAAGTCGCGCTGGAGGGTCACGTCATGCCCGCAGCCGAACATGTCGAGCGGCTGCTGGAGTTTCTGCGCGCCTGGGACCGCGAGGCGCCGCTGGTCATCCATTGCTACGCCGGCGTCAGCCGTTCGCCTGCCGCCGCCTTCATCGGGGCCTGCGCGCTGGAGCCGAACCGTTGCGAGGCGGATATCGCGCGCGATTTGCGGCTCGCCTCGCCAAGCGCGACGCCGAATAAACGGCTTGTCGCGGTCGCCGACCGCATCCTCGACCGCAAAGGCCGGATGATCGAGGCGGTGGCGGCGATCGGCCGCGGCGAGGATTGTTTCGAGGGCGCCCCCTTCGCCATGGAGCTGCGGTGAAGCGCCTTTTCGCGGGGCGCGGCGCGCGCTGAAGCTTCAGACATCATGTAGACAACGGCTCGACGCTTCGCCCGACAATTGACTTATGCGGCCGCTATATTGATTTTAACGCCCGAATCGTCTGGCGCTTTTTAAACAAGACGTTCCGTGATCTCGCTGACGCAACACGCCACAGTTCTTCCGCTCGCGATCAACCTGACCGCGGCGATCGTGGCGGCGCGCGAGGACGAGCCGCTCATCCTCACCTTGCGGCCAGACGCCACGAAGCTTGCGGCGCTGCCCTCCGGCGAATTCGATCCGCTGCGCCACCGCACCTTCGAGATCGGCCTGCGCGCCTTCGTGGCGGAACAGGCGGGAGCGCCGCTCGGCTATGTCGAACAGCTTTACACCTTCGGCGATCGCGGCCGGCACGCGCGCGAAGGCGACCGCGACCCGCACATCGTTTCGATCGGCTATCTCGCCCTGACGCGCTTTGGCGAGCGCGGACTGGAAGGGGCCGGCGCCTACCGCCCGTGGTATGAATTCTTCCCTTGGGAGGATTGGCGCGGCGGGCCGCCCGAGATGATCGAGACGACGATCCTTCCGGGTCTCGGCGACTGGGTTGAACAAGCGCCGGACGAGGTTTCGTCCTCGGGCCTCTCGCGTCGGGCGCGTTTCAATTTGTTGTTCCGGCCGCAGGGCGGCGGCTTCTTTGAAGAGAACGTGCTGGAGCGTTACGAACTGCTCTACGAGGCCGGCCTCGTCGAGGAGGCGCTGCGCGACGGGCGCGCCTCTGCGTTGCGACGCGCGACGCTTGCGCCGCTTGGCCTCGCGATGCGTCACGATCACCGCCGCATCCTTGCGACGGCCATGGGACGGCTGCGCGCGAAAATGAAATATCGCCCGGTCATCTTCGAACTGATGCCGGAGCAGTTCACGCTCACCGAGCTGCAGCGCGTCGTGGAGGCGATCTCGGGGCGACATCTGCACAAGCAGAATTTCCGCAGGCTGGTCGAGGGGTCGGCGATCGTCGAGCCGAACGGCGAGATGGCGCTCAACACCGGCGGCCGTCCGGCGGCGCTTTTCCGCTTCCGCCGCAATGTGTTGCAGGAGCGCGCCGCGCCCGGACTGCGCGTCGGGATCAAGGGCTGACCCTTAGTCGCGCGCAAAAGACATGTTCTCGTCACTCCAGTGCGAAATGTTTTCGCCTGCGCCTACGTATAAGGGGCAATGACGCAAGCCCTCGCGTCGGACCCATTCCTGGATGGAGACTGTCATGAACGATGTTAAAACCCCTGCGTTGCTTCTCGCCGGCTCGCTGGCGCTCGCGCTGGCGTCCGTGCAAGCCGCGCAGGCCGAAAAGACCGAGCAGGAGAAATGCTACGGCGTCTCGCTGAAGGGCAAGAACGACTGCGCCGCCGGCGCGGGCACCTCCTGCGCGGGCACCTCCAAGGTCGATTATCAGCGCGACTCATGGAAATTCGTGCCGAAGGGCACCTGCCTCGCGATGACGACGCCGAAGGGCAAGGGCAGCCTCGAACCCGGCAAGTAAGTCTCTCTCCTTTTGGCGAGCGAAGGCCAAGGCGATGCGTCTCGACGAGTTTTCCCCGCCTCGGGCGCGGCTTCGAACGGTCTTCCCCAACCGGCGCGGGCTTCGTCCCGCGCCGGCGTCGGCTTCAAGAGCCAGCATTTCCTTGAAGCGTCTTGCGAAGCCGGTCAGGTCGGCTTTCTCGAGGTCCACGCCGAGAATTACATGGGCGCGGGCGGTCCGCCGCATGCGCAATTGGAGCGCTTGCGGCGCGATTACAAACTTTCCATCCACGGCGTCGCGCTGTCGCTCGGCGGCGAAGCGCCGCTCGACGAGGATCATCTGAAACGCTGGAAGACGCTGGTCGCGCGCTACGAGCCGGCGCTCCTGTCCGAGCATCTCGCGTGGTCGAGCGACGAGAACGCCTATTTCAACGATCTGCTGCCGATCCCCTATACGCAGACTGCGCTGGACAGAACGGCGGCGCGCCTGCACCGTTTCCAGGACGCCGTGCAGCGCCGCGCGCTGATCGAAAATCCTGCGACCTATCTTCGTTTTCCCAATTCAGAGCTGAACGAAATCGAATTTTTGGGCGAACTTGCGCGGCGCACCGGCTGCGGCCTGCTGCTCGACGTCAACAATGTGCATGTCTCCAGCGTCAATCACGGGCTAGACGCGGAGGCCTACATCGACGCCTTTCCTGTTCATCTCGTCGAAGAAATTCACCTCGCGGGCTTCGCCGAAGATCGCGACGACGATGGCGCGCCGCTGCTCATCGACGCGCATTGCGCGCCCGTCGCCGATGCGGTCTGGCGTCTCTATGCCCGCGTCCTCGCGCGCAGCGGCGCTATCCCTACGCTGATCGAATGGGACAATGACATCCCGACATGGACGCAGCTTTGCGCCGAGGCGGCCCGCGCCGACGCGCTCTCCCCCGCAGCCTGCCGGAGCGCCTCATGACCGACGATCTCGGCGCCTTCGCGCAAGCGCTGCTCGACGCCGAGGCTGCGCCGCCTTGCGGCCTCCCCGCGCGCCGCTTCGCGGTCTATCGCAACAATGTCGTGGTCGGCCTCGTCGACTTGCTCGCCGCGCGCTTTCCGGTCTGTCAGCGGCTCGTCGGCGAAGAGTTCTTCCGCGCGATGGCCGACGTTTATCTGCGCGGCGCGCCGCCACAATCGAAAATCCTGCATGAATATGGCGAGAGTTTTCCGCAGTTCATCGAGAGTTTCGCGCCAGCCAGGGAACTCTTCTATCTCGCTGACGTCGCGCGCCTCGAATATGCGATCGGCCTCGCCTATCACGCAGCCGACGCCGAACCCGCGCCGCTCGCTGCGATCGCTGCGACGGCGCCGCAGGCTCTGCTGCGGGCGACGCTGCGTCTGCATCCCTCGTTGCGCCTCGTCGCCTCGCGCTTTCCCGTCGTCTCCATTTGGCGGGTCAATCTCGAAGGCGCCGAGCCGAAGTCCGTATCGTTCGACGGGGGCGAGGATGCGCTCGTCATTCGCAACCTCGGCGCCGTGGAGGCGCATCCGCTGCCGCCGGGCGGTTTCGCTTTTCTCGATTGCATCGCGGAAGGCGCGCCGGTCGAGGATGCGATCGCGCAAAGCGTCGCGTTTCATTCTTCCTTCGATCTTACGTCGTGCCTGCGTCTATTGCTCGCCTCCAACGCGATCGTCGCGGTCGAGGCGCAAATTTCACAAAAGGAGAACACGCCATGCGTCCTTTGACTGCGATCACCTCCGCGCTCGACGCCTTCCCCTATGCATTCATCGCGCTGTTCCTGCGCATCGTCGTGGCGCATCCGTTCTTCCTCTCGGGTCAGACCAAAGTCGACGGTCCGACCTTTGGCGGCGTGTATGGCGGCGTGGATCTGACCTTCACCTTGCCGACTTCGCTGAAAGAGTCGGCGATCGCGCTGTTCCAGCAGGAATATAAGCTCCCTTACGTCGCGCCCGAGCATGCGGCCTACGCCGCCGCCGCCGCGGAGAACATTCTTCCTGTGCTGCTCGTCATCGGGCTTGCGACACGGCTTTCGGCGCTCGGTCTCCTGATCATGACCATCATCATCCAGGTCTTCGTCTATCCCGACGCATGGTGGACGGTGCACGCCTATTGGGCCGCCATACTCGTCGTGCTGTTCTTTCGCGGGCCGGGCGCGATCTCGCTCGACTGGTTGTTGTTTCGGCGCAGAGACCGGGTGGCGCGCGGGCTTAGCCAAGCGGCGGGCGCTGGTGTAGAGGTGGAGCCGCAGACCCGCTCGGATCTGTGAGCTTCACACGCGCGCGCATGAGATGATGACACGAGCCCCTGAAGAGCCCGTCAGCCGGTTCCTTCGCTCTGCGGACGGATTGCGGCTGCACTATCACGACTATGCGCCCTGCGGCGACGAGACCGGCGCGCCGATATTGTGCCTGCCCGGTCTCGCCCGCAACGCGCTGGATTTCCAGATGCTCGCCGGCGCCCTCGCGCATTCGGGACGGCGCGTGGCGGCGCTCGACTATCGCGGACGCGGCCTCTCCGACTGGGATCCCGACTGGTCGCACTATTCGATCGAGGTCGAACAGGACGACATCCTGCGCGCCGCGGCGGACGCCGGAATTGACCGCGCGGCCATCGTCGGCACCTCGCGCGGCGGCCTGCACGCCATGCGGCTCGCCGTCGCTAGACCGGAGTTGGTGGCCGCAGCCGTGCTCAACGACATCGGGCCGCAGATCAACCTCGCCGGACTTCTCGTCATCAAACGCTACGTCGGCCGCCTGCCGCCGCTCTCGTCCATCGAAGACGCCGTCGCATTGATGCGCGCTTCCGCCGGCGCCGCCTTCTCGGAGGTGACGATGGATCAATGGCGCGTCTTCGCGCGCCAAACGTTCGTCGAGAAGGACGGCAAGGTCGAACTGCTCTACGACCCCGACCTGTCGCATACGCTCGACGACGTCGAGCCCGGCAAGGAGCCCGAGGCGGATTGGGAAGGCTTCGACGCTCTGGCGCAAAAGCCGCTGCTGACGCTGCGCGGCGAAAACTCGGAGATTTTGACCCCGGACATCCTCGCCCGCATGGCCGCGCGCGCGCCGCGCATGCGTCAGCACATCGTTCCGGGCCAGGCGCATCCGCCGCTGCTGCTGGATACGCCCACGATCTCGCTTGTCGTGGAATTCCTCACGCAAAATTCGTGAACGCCCGCCGGCGCCGCTTTTAGCGCCAATCGGCGCCGAATGACTAGGCGCCGGCCCGTCCGATTTCTGGGCGCCCCCGCAAGCCGCACGCTATTCCTGCCGATTTATGCAGCGGAGCGCCGACGACAGGCGCAATCGGGCGCTGCCTCGGCCTTAAAACGCGCAACGCTAAAGCTCGCAGGAGGAGCCGAGCGCCGATCGCGCGCGCTCGGCTGCGAGAATAGCCGACTAATCCCGTCCCACAGCCCGGCGCGCCGACATTATGCGCGGCGCCCTCAAGACTGGCACGCCATTTGAAAGCACGTCGCGGGCAGAGTTCCTTCGCTCAAGCTCCTTCGCCGCAAAGCCCGTCGCAAGGACGGGCTTACATCTTTCCAGCGGGTCCTCGCCCGACGTTGGTTCCAAAACACAGGACAGGCAGATGAAAATCGTGACCGCGATCATCAAGCCCTTCAAGCTCGATGAAGTTCGTGACGCATTGACCGCGATCGGCGTGCACGGGCTGACCGTGACCGAGGTCAAAGGCTATGGACGGCAGAAAGGTCATACCGAAATCTATCGCGGCGCCGAATACGCCGTGAGCTTTCTCCCCAAATTGAAGATCGAAGTCGCCGTCGCAGCGCCGCTCGTCAACAAGACGATCGAGGCCATTACCGCCACCGCCCGCACCGGCCAGATCGGCGACGGCAAGATTTTCGTCGCTCCGATCGAACGCGCCGTGCGCATCCGCACCGGCGAGCAGAACGAGGACGCGCTTTGATCCACGCTTTAAAGACCAATCAGGAGCAAAACATGAGTTTTCGCATGCTTCGGCGCTTCGGTCACGCCGCGCTCGTCGGCGGCGCCGCGCTATGCGCCACGCCGTCCCTCGCCGCCGCGCCGGTCGCCAATCCCGGCGACACCGCCTGGATGCTCACGTCGAGCGCGCTCGTGCTGATGATGTCCATCCCGGGTCTCGCCTTGTTTTACGGCGGCCTGGTGCGCACCAAGAATATGGCGTCGATCCTGACGCAGACCTTCTCGATCGTCTCGCTCGTCGGCGTGCTCTGGACTTTTTACGGCTATTCGCTGGCCTTCGGCGACGGCGGCTCGCTCACGCCTGTCATCGGCGGTCTCAACAAGGTGTTTTTGAAGGGCGTCACGCCCGATTCGATGTCGCCGACCTTCACGGTCGGCCATATCATTCCGGAATACGCCTATTTCGTCTTCCAGATGACCTTCGCGATGATCACGCCGGCCCTCATCATCGGCGCCTTCGCAGAACGCATGAAATTTTCGGCGGTGATGCTGTTCATCCTGTTCTGGGTGACGGTGATCTATTTCCCGATCGCGCATTGGGTGTGGGGCTCGGCGGATCCGAACGCCATTTTCGACGCCGCGGTCGAACTGCAAAAAGCGACGACCGACGCGGATAAGGCGGCGGCCCAAACCAAGTTGGACGCCATCACCTCCGCGGTCGGCTGGATTTCCGGCGGCCTCGCGCCCTGGATGAAAGGCGTCGGCGCGCTCGACTTCGCCGGCGGCACGGTCGTCCACATCAATGCCGGCATCGCGGGCCTCGTCGGCGCGCTGATGGTGGGCAAGCGCATCGGCTATGGCAAGGAAGCGCTGCCGCCGCACTCGCTGACCATGTCGATGATCGGCGCCTCGCTGCTGTGGGTCGGCTGGTTCGGCTTCAACGCCGGCTCCAACCTCGAGGCCAACGGCACGACGGCGCTGGCCTTCGTCAACACGATGGTCGCGACCGCCGCGGCGGCTTTGTCCTGGCTGCTCACCGAATGGGCGGTCAAGGGCAAACCCTCGCTGCTCGGCCTCATCTCGGGCGCGGTCGCCGGCCTCGTCGCGGTGACGCCGGCCTCGGGCTACGCCGGGCCCATCGGCTCGATCGTGCTCGGCTTCATCGTCTCGCCGATCTGCCTCTTCTTCGTCTCCAAGGTGAAGAACTTCTTCAAATATGACGACGCGCTGGACGTGTTCGGCGTGCACTGCATCGGCGGCATCACCGGCGCGCTGATGACCGGCCTGCTGGTCAACCCGCAGTTCGGCGGCGTCGGCATCACCGACTACACCAATATCGGCGAGAACTTCGCCGGCAAATACGACATGGCGCAGCAGATGATCTCGCAGGCCACGGCGGTTCTCTCGACGCTGTTGTGGTCGGGCATCGGGTCCGCGATTCTCTACAAGCTCGTCGATCTCGTCGTCGGCCTGCGTCCGTCGCCGGATCAGGAGCGCGAAGGCCTCGACATCACCGAACATGGCGAACGCGCCTACGACATGTGATCCCGCCCCCCCTTCGGGATTAGACTGGAGACGGCGCCTGCGGGCGCCGTTTTTTTTTGAGGCGATCACTTGTCGAGGCGCTCACCTCAAAAGCGCGCCGAAAATTCGTCACTGTTCATTTTTTGAAGGTGCAGCGACTGTTCAGAAATCATCCCGTCCGCACGGCTCAGCAAAAGTTCGGGAATGTCAAAACCCTTTCCCGGTTTTGGAAAAAAGGATAAAATTTCCCTATGACAAACCTCCTTGATCAGGCTGTCGAAGCCATGCGGGTTCTCCCCCCTGAAGTGCAGGACGACATTGCGCGCATCGTGTTGCAACTAACGGGAAATGAAGAACCGCCGGTAAGCCTCACGGCCGAGGAACTCGCGGCGATCAATCTTTCTAAGGCCGCCGCAGCCCGCGGGGAGTTCGCCACGGATGAACAGGTGCGCGCGGTCTGGGCCAAGCACGGCCTGTGAAGCTTCGTTACACGCCTCAGGCGCTTGCCGATCTCGACGAGATTCTCGACTACATCGAGGCGAAGTCGCCACAGGGCGCATCCCGCGTAAAAGCCCGCATCAAAACGATCGTCAATCTTCTTCTATCGCATCCGTTGGTCGGGACACGCACGGACGACCCTTCGATTCGTCGCATGCCGACGTCACCATATCCTTATCTTGTTTTTTACGAAGCGACTGACGATGACTTGATCATTCACGCCATCCGCCATGCGTTGCGCGACCCGTCCTCGATATTCGGATCGGCCTAGGGGGAAATCACCCCTCCTGCTCGGCCGCAAGCAGCAGCCACTGCTCCTCCGCGCCTTCGAGCGCCTTGACGAGCTCGCTGCGCTGTTGCGCCAGCCGCGCCGCCTCCTGCGCATTGCGCGAGAAGGCGTCCGGCGCCGCGAGCGCCGCGTCGACCCGCGCGAGCAGCGCTGAAAACTTCTCCACCTTCTCCTCCGCCGCGGCGAGTTGGCGCCGCGTGAAACCGGGTCCTTGCGCGTCTTCACCGGCGCCACGGCTTTCTCTGCTGCGGGTTTTGCTGGCGAAGCGCCTTCGCCGCGCGATTTCGAGAGCACATGGCGCGCGTAATCGTCCATGTCGCCGTCGAAGGCGCGCACGCGCCCGTCTTCGACGAGCCAAAGGCGATCGGCGCAAGCCTCGAGGAGGTAGCGGTCGTGCGAGACCATCACCACCGCGCCCTCATATTCGTTGATCGCGGTTATCAACGCGGCGCGAGAGTCGATGTCGAGATGGTTCGTCGGCTCGTCGAGAATAAGGAGATGCGGCGCATTGAACGAGGCGACGCCGAGCAAGAGCCGCGCCTTTTCGCCGCCCGAGAGTTTTTCGACTTTGGTGTCGGCTTTCGCGCCGGAAAAGCCGCAGCGCGCGGCGGCGGAGCGCACCTTGGCCTGCGGCGCGTCAGGCATCAGCTGCGCGAAGACGAGATAGGGCGTGTCGTCGAGATTGAGATCGTCGACCTGATGCTGCGCGAAAAATCCCGCTTCGAGCTTGGCGGCGCGCACCGCCCTGCCCGCGCAAGGCTCCAGCCGCCCGCCGAGCAGTTTCGCGAAGGTGGATTTGCCGTTGCCATTGGAGCCGAGCAGGCCGATGCGGTCGTCTTCCGCAAGGCTCAGCGTCAGTCGCGACAGCACGATGCGCTCGCCATAGCCGACGCGCGACATTTTCCATGCGCGATGATCGGCGGCGACAGCGGCTTTTGCGGCGAGACGGCAGCGTGAACGGCAGCACCGCCTCGTCGACGATCGGCGCGACGCTGTCCATCTTCTCCAGCATTTTCAAGCGCGACTGCGCCTGGCGCGCCTTGGTCGCCTTGGCGCGGAACCGGTCGACGAAGCCCTGCAGATGTGCGCGCTTCTCGTCCTGCTTTCTTGCAGGAATTTCGCCTCAGCTCCTGCGCCTCGGGCGCTGGCGCTCGAAGGAATCGTAATTGCCGCGATAGAGCTGCAGCTTGCCCTGGTCGAGATGCACGATATGGTCGCCGACGTCGTCGAGCAGATCGCGGTCGTGGCTGATGACGATGATCGTCGCCGGATAGCGTCGCGAGATAGTCGACCAGCCAGAGCGTGCCTTCGAGATCGAGATAATTGGTCGGCTCGTCGAGCAGCAGCAGGTCGGGCTCGGAGAACAGCACGGCGGCGAGCGCGACGCGCATGCGCCAGCCGCCGGAGAATTCCGACAGGGCCGCGTTCTGCGCCGCATCGTCGAAGCCGAGGCCCGGCGAGAATCGCCGCCGGCGCGCGCCGGCGCGGCATGCGCGCTCGATGTCGGCGAGGCGGGTCTGGATTTCGGCGATGCGGTGCGGGTCGTGCGCGGTTTCGGCCTCGTCCAGCAGCGCGGCGCGCTCGAGATCGGCGGCGAGCACGAAATCGATCAGCTGCCGTCGGCCCGCCCGGCGCCTCCTGCTCGACGCGCCCGAGCTTCGCGCCGCGCAGGAATGTTGATCGTGCCGTTCTCGGGGGCGATTTCGCCGGCGATCAGCGCGGAACAGCGTGGTCTTGCCGGCGCCGTTGCGGCCGAGAAGCCGACGCGGGCGCGGTCGGCAAGGAGCGCGCCGGCGTCGTCGAACAGGAGCCGGTCGCCGAGCCGGTAGGTGAGGCCGCTGATTGTGAGCATTTTCCGTAGGGTCTACGCGCGCGACGGCGCGGCGGGTTTACGCGGGTTTAGGGCATTTTGGCGCAAAAGCGCAATCGGGGCCTCGCAGCCGCTTGTCACCCGCGCGCGCGGCCTCTATAGATCGCTTCGCCTTTCGCGCGCTTCGCGCCGCGAAGCAGTGCGCCCATCGTCTAGAGGCCTAGGACGTCGCCCTTTCACGGCGAAAACAGGGGTTCGAATCCCCTTGGGCGCGCCATCTCGAACAAAAGAGAGAACCGCAGGCGCAGCTATGTTCGCGTCCTGCGATGCCGCCCGCGCCCGGACGGCTTTTGAGCCGCTGATGCGGATTTCTGCCCTGCTGACAGAAACCTCGTCCATGAGCAGGCGGGCGTAGGCCTGCGGCAGATCATACAATAGCCGCAATAGATTGCGAGTTCTCTTGTTCGTGTCCGAACAGTTTTAGAAAGAAGAAGCAAATCGAATGAGCACATTCAGGAAGCAGCCACGTGACAAGCGCGGCGTAACTCCTATTGAATATGTCATAATTGGATGCTTCGCTTATTTATTCGTCATAATCGGCGCTGAGGTCGTTTGGTCAAGTCTCAATACCAATTTTGGCGTCTCTGTCGCCCACGCTCTCGTCGAAGGGGCGACCGGCTATAGAGCATCTTCAGATGCCTCAAATTTTTACTCTTCAAGATAGGAATGGTTTGGTCGCAGGCGTAGCTTTCAACAGCAAGCGTCGCCGCAAAACGGCCCCGCCTGTTCATCCGAGGTCGGGCCGTTGCGTGACGACGACCCGGCGTTCGTCAGTCCCCGAGCATGGCTTAGCGGCCACCCGCCACGATCGCAAGACAAGAACGGCTTGAGCCAAACAACAAGCGAGCCAGCCTTAGCTCGCGAGATTGTTCGCGACGTTGTCGGCGCAAA
>CAWFZD010000002.1:0-71800 GCA_963820145.1 uncultured Alphaproteobacteria bacterium | reverse complement strand
CCCGATAGTGAAAGATGCTTAAGTCCTTAAACGCCCTTCACCCCGAAAGCGCGGCCTTGACCAGCGCGCTCGCCTTGCCGAAATCCATCTGTCCGGCATATTTCGCCTTGAGCGCCGCGACGACCTTCCCCATATCCTTGATCGACGCCGCGCCGGTCTCGGCGATCGTCGCCGTGATCGCCGCGGCGACCTCGTCTTCGCCAAGCTGCGCCGGCAGATAGCTGGAGATCACGGCGATCTCCGCCGCGCTCCTTTTTCCGCCAGATCGGGGCAGTCGTCCTTCTCGTAGATGTCCGAGCGACTCCTGCCGGCTCTTGATCATCTTCTGCAGCAGCGCGAGCGCGTCGTCTTCGGAGAGGCTCTTGCCGACGCCGCGCGCCTCGATGTCCTTGTCCTTCAACGCGGCGTTGATCAGGCGCAGCGCATCGACCTTGACGCGGTCGCCCGCCTGCATCGCCGTCTTGAGGTCCGCCGTGATCTCTTCGCGCATGCCGTTCCCCTTCGCGGGCGTTTATATTACATCTGGCCCGCGGGCCGTGGCGGTCGAAGGTTGGGCATAGAGTGAAGACGAGCGGCGATCAAAGGCAAGACCGGTTGGGCGGCGATGCCCCCTCTTACTACCGGCGTGCTGGTTCTGGCTTCGGGCGAGTCATCAAGGGCTTTGGCTTCGGCGCGGTGGGCGCGGCGGTGGGCGAGGTCTGCTTCAACACCGCCATGACCGGCTACCAGGAGATCCTGACCGATCCCGTCCTATGCCGCCAGATCGTCGCCTTCACCTTTCCGCACATCGGCAATGTCGGGGCCAACGCCGAGGACATCGAGACGGTGAACCTCCCGGCCGACCGCCGGCGCGCGCGGCGCGATCTTCCGCGCCGTCACCGAGCCGTCCAGCCAACTGGCGCGCGACGCGGACCTCGACGCCTGGCTGAAGCGCGCGGCCTGATCGGCCTCTGCCGGCGTCGACACGCGCGCGCTGACCGACGCTGCATCCGCGAGCAGCGGCATGCCGCACGGCGTCATCGCCCATCGCCCCGACGGCGCGCTTCGATCTCGACGCCCTGCTCGCGCAGGCCGCGGCCTGGCCCGGCCTGGACGGCATGGACCTGGCCGAGGACGCCTCCGCCGCAGCCCTTCGTCTGGGACGAGACGGTCTGGTCGCTGGCCGCAGGCTACGGCCGCGCGGGCGCGCCGAGATACCACGTCGTCGCCGTCGACTACGGCGTGAAGCGCAACATCCTGCGCGCGCTGGCCGAGATCGGCGCGCGGGTCACGGTCGTGCCGGCGACACTACGGCGCGAGGCCATCCTGGCGCGCCGGCCCGACGGCGTGTTCCTGTCCAACGGGCCCGGCGACCCGGCCGCCACCGGCGAATACGCCGTGCCGCAGATCCGCGCGCTGGTCGACAGCGGCCGCCGCTCTTCGGCATCTGCCTCGGCCACCAGATGCTGGCGCTGGCGCTGGGCGCGCAGACCCGCAAGATGGAGCAGGGCCACCACGGCGCCAACCATCCGGTGAAGGACCTGACCACCGGCAAGGTCGAGATCGTGTCGATGAACCACGGCTTCACCGTCGATCGCGACAGCCTGCCGGCGGCGGCGAGGAGACCCACGTCTCGCTGTTCGACGGCACCAACTGCGGCCTGGCCGTCGATGGACCGCCCGGTGTTCACGGTGCAGCACCACCCGGAGGCCTCGCCCGGCCCGAAGGACAGCCTCTATCTCTTCGAGCGCTTTGCCGGGATGATGGAGGCGGCGAAGGCGAGCGCGGCCTAATTTGCCCGGCGCACGAAGTCCCCGAAGGCGCGGGGTCCGTCGCCGGTCGCGACCTTGCCGACGACCTTGAATGCGCGGGCGTCGATCGCCCATAATTCGTTGGAGAACCAGTTCGTCACATAGACGATGGCGCGGTCGCGGCTTGCGGCGACGCTTTCGGGATAGTCGCCGGCCTTGATCGAAGCCAGCGGCGCGAACGTAGCGGCGTCGAAGACGTTGACGCTCTCGGCATATTGATTGGCGGAGAAAACTTTTCCATTCGCCAGCGTCACGCCGTAAGGACGTTTGCCGACATGCGCGGCTCCAACGAGCCTGCGTTGCGCGACGTCGACGACGCTGACGTCGTCCGACTCGACATCGGCGGTGAAGGCGCGCCGCTCGCGGACTCATAAGTCACGCCGAAGGGATGTTTCCCGACTTTGACCCGCGCCAGCACGCTAAGACTGGCAGCGTCGAGAATGGCGAGCGCGTCGTCATCGCGCAGCGCGACGAGCAGGAGACGACCGTCCTGCGTCGCGACGACGCCCGCCGGCGCCGCGCCGACCTCGACATGCTGCGACGCGCCGCTCTGCGGGTCGATCGCATAAAGATTGCGCCCATACATGTCGGCGACATAGATGCGGCGTCCGTCGGGCGCGACGGCGATCCCGAGCGGCGCGCCCGGCGCGGCAATCCGCTTTTCGACCTTTCGCGCGCGCGCGTCGATCACCGAGACGAAATGCCCCTCGGGACTGGTGACATAGGCGCGCGCGCCGTCGCGGCTGATCGCCACTCCCGCCGGCTTGCCGCCGATCGGCAGCCGCGCCAGTTCGTGCATCGTCGCAAGATCGATGATCGAGAGATCGTCGCTCGACTGGTTCGGGATGAAGGCTTCTTCCGCGCGCGCGCAAGACCAAAACAGCGCGGCGGCGAGAAGCAGGACGAACCGCTTCACGGCGCTTCCACCCGCGCCTTCAGCGCTGCGAGTCCGGCCTTGAAATAAGCGGAGACGGCGGCGATCGCGATCTCGTCGGTGTATTGCTCGGGCGGGTTTCCGCCGGGAAAGGCGCGGTAGAAACGGCTTTTCCACTCGACATGGGCGCCGCCGGGCGCGGGCGAAACATTTATCGTCGCGGAAAGATTGCCGACCGGCAGCACAGCGAAATCGCCACGCACAATCATGTAGCGCAGCGACATTTCGCCTACGTCATATTGCACGAGGCGTTCGTCGATCTCGCCCTTGGCGAATATGAGCCGACGGCGCGCCTGCTCCGGGATCGAACCGCCCTCGCCTTCGCTTTTGATCACGCCGGGAAGCCAGCTCGCATCCTGAAAATCGCCGACGACCGCCCAGACTTTGGCGGCCGGCGCCGCGATTTCGATCGTCTCGAAAGCCTTCTGCGGCGCGGCGCCATGGGCGAACGCCGCCAGCGGAAAGACGGTCAGCAGCGCGAAAAGCAGGCCGACCGCTGTCTTCACTTGCCCTCGGCCTTGGCCTTCAGCCCCGCGAGACCCTTCTGATAGACGTCGGTGACCGCCTTCAGCGCGGCTTCGTCGTTCAGTTCCGGCGGCGGGTCGTTGTTCATGAAGCCGCGGTAGAAGGCGCCGCGCCACTCGACGGTCGATTTGTTGTCGCCGGCGGGCTTCACCGTGATCGTCGACGCATAGTCGTGGACCGGAAGCACTTTCACGTCGACATGCTCGATGCGGTAGCCAAGCGTCATCGCCGCGGCGTCATATTTGGTCAAAAGCTCGTCGATCTCGCCGCCGTTGGAGAGAACGAGCTTGCGCTTGGCCTGTTCCGGGGTCAAGCCGCCGCTCGCCTCGGTTTTGCTTACGCCCGGAAGCCAGCTCATGTCGCCGAAATTGCCGACGATCTCCCAGACCTTGGCGGCAGGGGCGTCGATCTCGATCGTCTCCTTGACCTTTTGCCGCGACGGTCCGTGCGCAAACGCCACGGCGGGAACGAGCGCCAGAGCGGCGGCGAGGCAAAGGCGGCGCGAAAAGGCGAAACTCATGTGCGGCTCCTTGAAGAGGTAAAGCTTCCGGCGATCTTTAACGACTTGCGATCTTTAACGACGGCTCGGCGGCGCCCGTCAAGACGGACCCGCCGCGCGCAAGCTGTGAACGCGTCAATGATGGTAGCCGCCGCCACCGTAGCCGCCGCCATGGCCGCCATGATAGCCGCCGCGATAACCGCCGCGGTAGCCGCCCCGTCCGACATAGGCGCCGCGCCTCCAGCCGTTCCAGCCGTAGGCGCCGCCCCAGCCGTAGCCCCGGTTGAACGCATAGCCGCACCAATACCAGCCCGGGCCGTTCCAAGCGGAATCATACCAGCAGTAGTTGCGCCCGCCAAAAAGGTAAGGGTAGACCACAGGGGCTACGGGCGCGACGACCTGCGGCGGCGGATAGTCCTGCGGCGGCGGGGCGCCGCCCGGATAGTCGCCATAAGGGTTGGGCGCATACTGGGCCTGCGCGGCGGCGCTGAAGCCGCAAAGCGCGAAAAAAAGACCTGCGGCCGCAATGTGGCCACGATGAAACTTCGGCATGGCTTGTGCTCCTGTCGCGTGCGCAAGACAACACGCGTCGCTGCGAAGATGTGATGCGCTCCAAGCTCCTGAATGCTGTGAAAAAACGGCTTTTTCGGGAGCGCGCCGGCGGCCGCGCGACATAAAGTCTCGAGTATGCTCAACGTTTCGCTGATGCTTGCACCGCCGGCGATTTTTGGGTCTTTAGGAGCAAGGTCCGAAATCAAGGATTAGGCGCCGCATGTTTCCCGCCCGCATTCGCATCGCCCTCCTCGCCAGCGTCGCTTTGTTGACCGCTTCGATCCTTGGAACGGCGTTCTCCATCCAGGGCGAGACAACGGCGCAGCACTGGGTGGAGCACACACTCGAAGTCAAACTGGAGTTGACGGAGATCCGCTGGCTGCTGCGCCTCGTCGAATCCGCGCAGCGCGGCTTTCTCCTCACCGGAAAAGAGGAATATGCGCAACCTTTCGCCGCCGCAGGAGCCGAACTTAACGCCAAGCTCGACGCATTGAACACGCTTATCTCGGACGACGCCGGCCAACTCAAAAGGCTGAAAACGCTGCGCGAGGTCGTCGCCCAAAAAATGGACGAGCTAGGTCGGACGATCGAGGCGCGCCGTCGCGGCGAAGCGCAGGAAGCGCTGGCGATTGTGCAAACGGACCAGGGCTTTGCGCTCGCCGAGCGGACCAGACAGCTCCTCGACGACATGTCGATGGAGGAGCAACGGCAGTTGGTCAAAAGGACCGCGGAGGCGCATGACGCGCGGCTCTACCTGCAGCTCGCGACCTTCGCGAGCTTCGCCTTTGCGCTGCTGCTCGGATGGCGTTCGCTACGCGAAAGCGACGGGCATGTCGCGCAGCTCTCGACGATGAACGCGGCTTTGCTCGACGCCAACAAAAATATAAAGTCGGAGGCCGAGGCGCGGGCGCGGCTGCAGACGCAAGTGCATTATTTCCAGAAGCTCGACGCGATCGGACAGCTCACCGGCGGCATTGCGCACGACTTCAACAACACGCTCGCGGTCGTCATCAGCAATCTGCAGCTTTCGAAGCGCCTGCGGGCGCGCGGCGACGCGGATTTCGAGAAATTCGTCGACGGCGCGATCGAAGCCGCGCACAACGCGGGCGCGCTGGTGCGGCGCCTGCTCGCCTTCGCGAGGCAACAGCCGTTAGAGCCGCAGATCATCGACTGCAACAGCCTCGTCGCCGGAATGTCGGAACTGCTGCAGCACACGCTCGGCGGCGCGATCGAATTCGAAACCATTCGCGCGGCGGGACTATGGCGCACGCAGGTCGACGCGCATCTGCTCGAAAGCGCGCTGCTCAATCTCGCGCTCAACGCGCGCGATGCGATGCCGAACGGCGGCAAGATCACCATCGAGACGGCCAACACCTATCTCGACGACGCTTACGCCGCCGCGCACATCGAAACGAAAGCCGGCCAGATATGTGCTCATCGCCGTCACCGACACGGGCTGCGGCATGAGCAAGGAGACCATGGAGAAGGCCTTCGAGCCCTTTTACACGACGAAAGATGTCGGCAAGGGCACCGGCCTAGGACTGAGCCAGGTCTATGGCTTCATCAAACAGTCGGGCGGCCACATAAAGATCTATTCCGAGCCTGGCCAAGGCACGACGGTGAAGATCTATCTGCCGCGATACTTCGGCGACCTGCAGGCGGAACGTCCCGTCGACCATTTTGTGGCGAGAGCGTCAGGCGAAAGCCGTGCGATCCTGGTCGTCGACGACGATCCCGACGTGCTGAAGGCGACGGAGCTGCTGCTGCTGGAGCTTGGATATAAGGTCTATTCGGCGGGGAACGCCGACGACGCCTTGCGAACACTCGAGGAGCGGCCGGAGATCGAGCTGCTTTTCACCGATGTGGTGATGCCGAAGGTGAACGGTCGCGCGCTCGCCACCGAGGCGCAAACGAAAAATCCGCGGCTGAAAGTGGTCTATACGACGGGCTTCAGCCGCAACGCCATCATCCACAACGGCGTTCTGGACCCGAATGTCGAGCTGCTGCCCAAACCATTCACGCTCGAAGAATTGGCGCGCAAGCTCGAAGCCGCGTTTTTGTCCGCGGGCTGAACGGGTCATTCCCGCGTCAACAGCAGCAGGCGTCGGCATTCCGTCAGATCGGCCAGCGCCGCGCGAAGGCGGCGCAGATCGTCGTCGCCAAGTCGCTCGCCATGCGAAAGCGGGTGCGCGATGACGGCCGGGAGTCCCGCGCCTGAGGCCGGGAGCGGCCCGAGAATTTCCGGCTCCGGGGTGACTTTCGATGATTCGACGGGCGGCGTGAAGACCGGCGGCTCCATTCGGCGAGCCTCGCTCGGGCGCAGTTCGACCTCGCGGTCCGCCGCGGTCATCGACGGGACGCGGCCCGCCTGCACGCTTTCAATCACCGCGCGCGCGCCTTGCTCGCGCAGAATGCGCTGCACGCCTTTGATCGTGTAGCCTTGGCCGTAGAGCAGATAACGCAGCGCCTTGAGCAGTTCGACGTCGGAGGCGCGATAGTAGCGCCGGCCGCCGGCGCGCTTCAAAGGCTCCAACTCCTCGAATCTCGTCTCCCAAAAGCGCAAGACATGCGGCGGCAGATCAAGACTTTCCGCCACGTCGCCGATGGTGCGAAAGCCCTGTTCGTTCTTGCCGCTCACCCGCCGCTCCAAGCATAAAAGCGATTCCTTCGCTTTCGCTTATATGCCGAAGGCCGCGCGCCCGCGCGCGAAATCTGCGCGCGGAGCTCATTATGGACGCGTCAGGCGATCATCGCGCGCGCGCGCTTTTCGCCGCCGAGAACTTCCAAAGCCTTGGCGACGATCGCCGGCGCGTCGAGCTTCGCCTTGGCGATCATTTTGTCATAGCCGTCGTGGTCGATGTAGACGTCGGGCAAGGTCATGCTGCGGAAGCGTAAAGCGCCGCGCGCGCCGTCAAGCAGGCCCTCGTCCGAAAGCGCTTGCGCGACCTGCGCGCCGAAGCCGCCGACAGCGCCTTCTTCGATCGTGATGAGAACCTCGTGCGAGGTCGCGAGGCGACGCAGCAGATCGCGGTCGAGCGGCTTGGCGAATCTCGCGTCGGCCACGGTCGTCGAGACGCCGAAGCGCGACAGCTCCTCGGCGGCCTTCATCGCTTCGCCCAGACGGGTGCCGAGCGAGAGGAGTGCGACCTGCGTCCCTTCGCGCAGCACGCGGCCCTTGCCGATCTCCAAGACCTCGCCGCGCTCAGGCAATTCGACGCCGACGCCCTCGCCGCGCGGATAGCGGAAGGCGATCGGGCCGGCGTCATAGGCGGTCGCGGTCGCGACCATATGCATCAGTTCGGCCTCGTCGGCGGGGGCCATCACCACGAAGCCCGGGAGGCAACAAAGATAGGCTAGGTCGAAGGCGCCGGCGTGAGTCGGCCCGTCGGCGCCAACGAGGCCGGCGCGATCGACGGCGAAGCGCACCGGAAGATGCTGGATCGCGACGTCGTGCACCACCTGGTCGTAACCGCGCTGCAGGAACGTCGAATAGAGCGCGCAAAACGGCTTGTAGCCTTCCGCGGCTAGGCCCGCCGAGAAGGTCACGGCGTGCTGCTCGGCGATGGCGACGTCGAAGGTGCGCTCGGGGAAGGCCTTCCCGAAGATGTCGAGCCCGGTGCCTCCGGGCATGGCGGCGGTGATGGCGACGATCTTCTCGTCGCGTTCCGCTTCCGCGACCAGCGCCTTGGCGAAGACGCTGGTGTAGGACGGCGCATTGCTCTTCGGCTTGATTTGCACGCCGGTCGCCACGTCGAATTTGTTGACGCCGTGATAGCGGTCGTTCGACGCCTCGGCGGGAGCGTAGCCCTTGCCCTTCTTGGTGATCACATGCACCAGCACCGGGCCGTCGTCCTTGTCGCGGACGTTCTTGAGCACGGGCAGCAGATGGTCGAGATTATGGCCGTCGATGGGGCCGACATAGTAGAGCCCGAGCTCCTCGAACATCGTGCCGCCGGTGATGAAGCTGCGCGAGAACTCCTTGGCCTTGCGCGCCTTGTCGTAGAAGAAGCGCGGCAGATGCGACGCGAGCTGACGCGCTGCGTCGCGGATGGTGCGATAGGCGCCGCCCGAGACGAGACGCGCGAGATAGGCCGACATCGCGCCGGTCGGGGGCGCTATCGACATGTCGTTGTCGTTCAATATGACGATCAGCCGCGAATCCAGCGCCCCGGCGTTATTCAAGGCCTCATAGGCCATGCCGGCCGACATCGAACTGTCGCCGATCACCGCGACGACGTGATTGTCGCCGCCGGCGAGATCGCGCGCGACGGCCATGCCGAGGCCGGCCGAGATCGAGGTCGAGGAATGGCCGGCGCCGAAAGCGTCATATTCGCTCTCGGAGCGCTTGGTAAAGCCGGAGAGGCCGCCGCCCGAGCGCAGCGTGCGAATGCGGCCGCGACGGCCGGTCAGAATTTTGTGGGGATAGGTCTGGTGTCCGACGTCCCAGATGATCTTGTCGCGCGGCGTGTCAAAGACATAATGCAGCGCGACGGTCAGTTCGACGACGCCTAGCCCCGCTCCGAGATGCCCGCCCGTCACGGAAACCGCGTCGATCGTCTCAAGCCGAAGCTCGTCGGCCACCTGCTGCAGCTGATTCGGCTCGAGCGCGCGAAGCTCTTGCGGAGTCGTTATTTTATCGAGCAGGGGGGTTTTTGATTCGGACAATGCGACATCTCTACTTTGGAAGGCGGCGGGATGCGGCGGGATGCGGCGGGATCGGAAACGAACCTTAGCCTTACACCGCACGCGCGAGCTGAGCAAATCCCCCCGCCACAGCGGAGCCTGAGCGCATTATGTATCCTATATGACAGGCTTGGCCAGACCTTGCTTTTTACAGCTTTTGCGATAGGCCGACAAAAAATCCGCGCCGGGCGCCATATTGCGGCGCGAAGACGCCGATCCCCGTGCCGGTGCGCAGTTCATACTTGCGGTCCGTAATATTGAGAATGTCGAACCGCGCCGTCAGCGGCTTGGCGCCGGGAACGAGCACGAACTCCCGCGTCGCGCCGAGATTAAAGACGACGTAAGCTGGAACATGGTCCTCATTGGCGAACCCTGAGCGCAGGCCGCTGCTATAGGTCATGCTGGAGGTCAGCAACGTTTTGTCGATCTTATAGGAGGCGCCGGCCGAGGCGGTCATGAACTGCGAATTGTCGGTGTTATGGTAATTGTTGAGCAGATAGACATAGGTCGTTGCGTCGATAAGGTATTGGTTAGATATAATGTCTTTCGCGCGATTGGTTCCGACGGCGAAATTCCCGTAAGTCTTGAAATCGCCGCTTTGATAGACGCTCTTGAATTCGACGCCCTTGCTGAAGCCCCTGGCGTAATTGAACTGCGTCAACACCACGGCTTGGCCGAACTGGCCGTCGTCGAGTTGGTTCCAGGCGACCTTGGAATAGGCGTCGAGGCCGACCAGGAGTCCGGGAAGCAATTTTTGATCGACGCCGACATCGACGTAATCGGCGCGCTCCGGCTTCAACGGGCTCGCGAACGGCGTCTCCGGCTGGTTGGTCGTGTTGGCGAATAAGGCGATATCGGAGGAGCCGCCTGCGATTGCATCGGCGGGGTGAAATAGCGCGCATAGCCGGCGTGAAGCGTCGTTCCGTCGATCGGCTTATAGACCAATCCCAGCCGCGGGCTGAGCTGGTTGGCGTCGACGAATTGGTAAAGCTGGTCGAATCGCGCGCCGGCGTTGACGACGAGCTGCTCGTTGAGCTTCCACTCGTCCTGCACATAGCCGCCGATGTTCCAGCCGAGCTTGGCGTTGAAGTCGGTCACCTGGAACGGCGTCGAGCCGATCGCCCCCGTGGTCGGGTCGACCGGCAGCAGCGTCGACAAATTCGTCACATTGGTCTTCTCGCCCGTGACCGCGAAGCCCCCGCGCAGCCTGTGGGCGTCATTCAGACGATAGGAGCCGTCCGCCTGCACGCCATAGAGGTCGCTCTCGCGGATGACGTTCGAAGCGACGTCGTTGAATATGAGATCGCCCACGATGTCGGGCACGAAATGCGTGCTGGCGTGACGCTGGAAAATCGCGATCTGGCCGTCGAACGCATCGACCTTTGTCTGCAATGCAGCGATGTTGTACAAGAACTTATCATATTCGTTTTCGTTTTCGATCGACGAGGGATAGACGCTGGGGCCGAAATCGCCGAGCGCGGTTTGTCCTGGATTGTTCGGAATTTGAAAATTGCTGGAAGACGCGCCCGACATAAAACTTAAGCGCGTAAAATCCCCGAGCAGCGTCGAGAGATAGGCGAAATACTTGCCTTGTTCGGTATGGTCATGCGCCGCATTGTAGCTCTGCGTCGGGTTTTCAAGTCCGAGGGCGCTCCAGTTGCCGCGCGCCGTCACGAAATATCGCGTGTCGCCCGCTGCGCCGCCATAGTCGAAACTGGTCGTGGCGGTCTCGCGCACGCCGCCATAGGCGATGACGCTGCCTTGCGGATCCGCGAAGCTGCGGCTCGTAATGTCGATGACGCCTGAGGTCCGCAGTCCATATTGCGCCGGCAACGCGCCGTCGATCAAATTGAGTTTGCCGACGAAACTCGTGTCGAGCACCGGACCGAGCGAAGAAACCCCTTCGGGCAGCACAACGCCGTCGATTCTGTATTGAACGTTGGCGTATTCGTTGCGGATGTGGAAGCTTGGATTGGCGAGCGCCGAGTCGTAGGAGACGCCCGGCGCCTGCAGGATCACTTTATCGATCGGCGTATTGTCGCCCTGCGGCAGGGTTTCGATCGCCTCGCGACTGAGCGTGTAGGTCGAGGCGCCGATCTTGGGCTGCAGGTTTTCTCGCGCCTGATCCAGCGTCTTCACCTTTTCGTCCGCGGTGAGCGGGAGCGGCTTCGGCGCAGGCGGCGGCGCCGATGGTTTTGGCGCGACAGGCCTCGGGGCGGGCGCCGGCGCGGCGACATGGACCGCGGCGACATGGGCGGCGGCGATATGGGCGGGATGCGTCGGCGGCGCGCGATGCGCCGCGACATGCGCGCGCCGGGGCTTGGCCGCGCCGATCTCGATCGTCGGCAGCGCCTCCGCCAGGGCTTGGCCGCCCGCGAAGGCCAAAATCACCGCGATCAACGCTGCTCTACGCATGGCTCGACTCCACGGCGACGCAAATCAAAGCTCTGTTAGAGCTTGCCTGCGACAGTCCTATGGAGGCCTTGCAGGCGGGTCAATCTTCCGCCCGCCAGCTGAGAAGCGTTGTAAAAACTGCTCCCGCCCGCCGCTCAGGCGGCGAGCGCGGACGTCGCTTCGTCCAGATTGAAATCCGTCGTCGCGGGCGTCGGCAGCAAGCGCCAGCAGACCGTCTCATAACCGCGGGCGATGAGGACGCCGGCGCCGACCGCGGACATTTCGACGGCGAGGCGGGTGGTCGGATTGAGCACAGGCGGCTGCGTCCAATGGAACGCGGGGCCGTCCGTCGCATGGCTGCGCATGGCGTTTCTGCGGCCTTCATTGTTCGCGTAGCCCATGCGGCCCTTCCAACCGCGACGCCGCTTCTGCCAGTCGTTGGCGACGATGACGGGACCGTGCAGAACACGCGCTTCGCGCTCGGTGCGCTCGATGACCGCCATCTCGCCCGGCCTGGCGCCCGTCACCGTGAACAGCGCCGGGCGCGCCAGCGGCTCGCGCGAGAGCAGCGCGATGGCCTCGTCGAAGGTCTCGCAGCGCTCGAAAGCGAAGCGCAGCAGATGATCGGGCGGCCAGCCGTCTTCGGCGGCGAGCGCCTTGCAGATGTTGATCGCCGCATCCACCGCGTAAAGCGCAAGACCTCTGGTGCGGCGGCGCATCGGCGCCTGATTGATCACGGCGGCGAAGCGCCCCGGAGCCATCGCGGTCAGGACGCCGACCGCGCCGGGCCATGTGACATTGTAGAAATCGCCGGCCGGACCCGACTGCCAGGCGATCTCGACGCAACTGCCAAGCCCGCCGAACGGCCAGTCGAGCGTGCGCCGAATGAACGGGGTTTGATCCCGTTTCGGCGCGGCCGAGGTCGTGCAGGCGAAAAGATAGGACATGTTGAGCGCCAGCGCGCCGGGAAACCCCAAGATGTCGGCGACGCTTTCGAGGTCTTCGGCATAGACCGAGACGGAGCTGCGCAGCCATTTGGCGGCGACCCGATCGATCTTGTGTAGGCAGAAGTCCCTGCCCCAACTCGGCGTCGGCTTTAGGCAGGCGTCGCGGAGCGCCGCCGCCGCCGCGACGCGGGCGCGCGTGTGAGCGATGGGGCCGCCCTCGCGCACGTCTAAAAGTGGAATCGCATGCATCAAGACTCTCCCAAAGGGGGCCTGTCATAGAACCGAAATTGTTCTCACATAAAACTGTCACATTACATGAAATTTTTTGTCATAATTTATTCCGCGCCATTTCGGCGCTGCAAAAACTGCGACCGGCTGCTCAAGCATTATTTGCGCCTATGCGGACCCCTGATGCTCTTATGAGATATGCGCGGGCGCGGACGCGGCAAGGCGCCGCAAACACGGGATTTCGCCAAGCTTAACGGCTCGACCAATCTGATATATAGATTATAATGACAAAAACTATCTGTTGGACCGATCATTCGTCATCGCGCATCTTCGACACGACCTTTAGGAGACGCCATGACCATCGCCTCGCCAACGTTTGCCTCCGCCGCATCCGCGACGCGTTTCTCGATCCTGCCCGGCCTCGCCCTCGCCGCCGCGCTCGCGGGAGCCGCGATGGCGCTTCGTCTCGCCCCGGGTTTTTCCGTTTTGAGTCCGATGATTCTCGCCATCATCCTCGGCGTCGCGTGGCGCAATTTCCTCGGGCTTCCGAGCGTGGCTTCGCTCGGCGTCGCCTTCGCGATGCGCATCGTGCTTCGCGTCGCCATCGTGCTGCTCGGCCTGCAATTGACCTTTGCGCAGGTGCGCGAAGTCGGCCTGAACGGGATCGCGGTCATCGCGGCGACGCTCGCTGCGACCTTCCTCTTCACGGTCTGGCTCGGCGCACGGCTGGGCGTCGAGAAGAAACTCGCCGAACTCATCGCCGCGGGCTCATCCATCTGCGGCGCTTCGGCGGTGATGGCTGCCAACACCGCGACGCGCGCGGCGCAGGAGGATGTCGCTTACGCCATCGCCTGCGTCACGATCTTCGGCTCGCTCGCGATGTTCGCCTATCCGCTGCTGCCCGCCCTGCTCGGCCTCGACGCGCGCGCCTATGGACTGTGGGCCGGCGCCTCGATCCACGAAATCGCCCAGGTCGTCGCCGCCGCGTTCCAACACAGCCGCGAGGCCGGCGAATTCGGCGCCGTCGCCAAACTCTCGCGCGTCATGATGCTCGCGCCCGTTGTCGCGACGCTGGGTTTTCTTGCAACGCGGCGCCTGCGTCGCGAAGGGCTCGCGAGCGCGTCAGCGAAGGCGCCGACGCCCTGGTTCGTCTATGGCTTCATCGCCGTGGTCGCGCTCAACAGTCTCATCGCCGTGCCGGCGCCGGTGAAGTCGACGATCGTCCTGCTCACGAGCTTCATGCTGGCGACGGCGCTCGCCGCCATGGGCCTCGAAACCGACATCGCCAAGCTGCACGCGAAGGGCGTACAGCACCGCTGTTGCTCGGCCTCGCGTCGGCGCTGTTCGTCTCGGGCTTCAGCCTGCTTTTAGTGAAGACCATCTCCTAAAGGCCGCAATGACGCTGGAGCAACTGCGCATCTTCCTCGCCGTCGCCGAGCGCGAGCACATGACGCAAGGGGCGCGCGCGCTCAATCTGACGCAATCGGCGACGAGCGCGGCGATCGCGGCGATCGAGAACCAGTATCAGATAAAGCTTTTCGATCGCATCGGCCGGCGCATCGCGCTGACGGACGCGGGCAGAATTTTTCTCGACGAAGCACGCGCCGTCCTGGCGCGCGCCGCTCTGGCGGAAGCGACGCTCGCCGATTTCTCGGGCCTGCGCCGCGGTTCGCTGCACCTCGCTGCGAGCCAGACCATCGGTAATTACTGGCTGCCAAAATATATTCATCTCTTCCGCACGCGCCATCCCGGCGTCGAATTGAAATTGACCATCGCCAACACGCGCTCCGTCGCCGCGCAGACGCGCGACGGCGAAGCGGACATCGGCTTCATCGAGGGAATCGTCGGCGACGCAGCCCTGTCGATGGAGGTCGTCGCCGAAGACGAGCTCGTGCTCGTCGCAGCGCCCGGAACGCCATGCGACGCGCCCGCGCTGCAAACCGCGCGCTGGGTCATGCGCGAGAAGGGCTCCGGCACGCGCGAGATTTTCGAGGCGGCGGCGCCGGCGCTCGGCTTCAACGCATCGAGTTTCCGAAACGCGCTGGAACTG
Source organism: uncultured Alphaproteobacteria bacterium (assembly GCA_963820145.1). GTDB lineage: Bacteria > Pseudomonadota > Alphaproteobacteria > Rhizobiales > Beijerinckiaceae > Methylocystis. Next base: position 57,198 of record CAWFZD010000002.1, on the reverse strand, counting down.
CCCTCCAACGAATCGGTGCGCGCCGCGGCCGAAGCCGGCGCCGGAGTTGCCGTGCTGTCGCGGCTGGTCGTCGAAAATTCGCTGCTGGCCGGCGCGCTGATCCTCGCGCCGGTCGCGCTGCCGAAGCGGCAATTTTTCGCGCTGCGTTTGAAGGAGCGCAGCCTCACCAACGCGACGCGCGCGTTCTTGGAAATGCTTGGAGCGCTTTCCGACCGAATGGAATCATTCGGTCGATAAGAAATCGCTCCAAAATAAAAACGCTGGAGCGCTTTCCGACCGAATGGACTCATTCAAGCGACAGCAGTGAACGGGCGACGCGCGCGACCGGCGCTTCGCCCGCAAAAGGTCTCAGTTAATGCGCGGACGGCAGGACGCGGCCGCTCGGACAGGAATCCGGCATTTTCGGCCCGGCGGCGATCAAGGTTTTGAGATCGGGATGCGCATCCATGTCGCCCGCGATGAAGAGCCAGACCTCCGTGACATAGCGGTCCGGTTCTCTGCCCACGCAATGCACTTCGACCCGGTCGCCGGCGCCGGGTCCGAAGCTCTCGTCGAGCGCGCTCTTGATTTCGCTCAGCTGAATGACCGAGCCCACCCGGCTTGCGAACAAGTCGCCGAGCTTCGAAGAGTTCAGCTCGCCCGCCAGAGCAGTCTCGGTCGAGAAATAGCCGTCGACGTCGGGGTGCGGCATGCAGGTTCCATGCTTGAACCACTCGTGACGCTGCAGCGACGATTGCGTTCCCGGCATGACGGCTTGCAGCTTTGCGAAGACGCCGGACGAAATCGGCACGTCGGGCAGCTGGTCGAAGGGCATTTTTTCGTTGGAGACGATGCGCTTGAGATCGCTCGGCACGCAATAGACATTCGACTTGGGTTGCGGCCAGAGACCATGCAGCGACAGGCTCTTCGCGTCGAAACGGTCCGCCGCTTCGCTCAGGCATTCCGGCTTGCGTTCGTCGTCGCCCGTCTGTTTGCAATAACCAGGCTCCCAGCTGAACGCGAAGACATATTGCGGCGCTTGCGAGGTCTTGCCCGTCGCGGCCGCGGCGACGTCGCCGCAGCTGACGGGCGCCCAGCGCAGTTTCGGATCGGCCTCCGGCACGATGATCTCAAAATGCGTGGCCTCGTCCTTGTTCTTGCCGCGCAACTCGTAAGACTGGCCCGGCAGGAGATGAACGTCGCCGGGGTTGTCGGTTCGGTGGATGGACGGCGTCGCCGCGCAGGCTTCGCGCGCGACGAAGGCGCCCGTCATCTGGACTTCTGCGGAGGCGGGAACGGCGGAGAGCAGCGCGGGAAGAAACAGAGCCGCGGGCGTGAAACGAAACATCATGCTTTGCTCCATGGCGGAGGATAATACCCGCGCAGGCTAGCATATCGTCGCGTTTCCAGAAAGGCCGCGCGCCGCTCTAACGCTTTCCGATGGCCTGCGCCTTTTGCGCGAGCTGAGGCGTCTTGCGCGTCTTCTCGGCGATCTGCGCCAACGTGCGCAATATGTTGCGCACGCCCTCCAGGCGCTCTTTCAGCTCGTCGAAGTCGCGGATGAACACGATCTTCATATCGGGACGCACTTTCGCGCGCGCGCCCTGCTCGGACACGTAACGCACGAGCCCGGCGGGGTCGGCGAAACTGTTGTCGCGGAAGGCGACGATGACGCCCTTCGGCCCCGCGTCGACCTTCTCGACATGCGCGCGGCGGCAGAGCGCCTTGATCGCGACGATCTTCAGCAATTGATCGACTTCCGGCGGCGCCTTGCCGAAGCGGTCGGTCATCTCGGCGGCGAAGCTCTCGATGTCCTCGTCGGACTCCAAAGTCGACAGACGCCGATAGAGCTGCAGGCGCAGCGTAAGATCGGCGATGTAGTCTTCCGGGATCGTCACCGGCGCGCCGATCGCGATGGTCGGCGACCAGGCCTCTTCCTCCGGCTCGTCGACGCCCGCTTTCAGCATCTCGATCGCGTCGCTCAGCATCTGCTGGTAGAGTTCGTAGCCGACTTCCTTGATGTGGCCGGATTGCTCCTCGCCGAGCAGATTGCCGGCGCCGCGGATGTCGAGGTCGTGCGTCGCGAGTTGGAAGCCAGCGCCAAGCGTATCGAGCGACTGCAGGACGTCGAGCCGCTTTTGCGCCTGCGGCGTGATCTTGCGATTGGCCGGCGTCGTGAACAGCGCATAGGCGCGCGTCTTGCCTCGCCCGACGCGCCCGCGCAGCTGATAGAGCTGCGCCAGGCCGAACATGTCGGCGCGCCAGACGATCAGCGTATTGGCGTTGGGAATGTCCAGTCCCGACTCGACGATGCTCGTCGAGAGCAGAATGTCATAGGCGCCGTCGTAGAAAGCCGACATCTTCTCTTCGAGCTCGGTCGCCGCCATCTGTCCATGCGCCAGTATGAATTTCGTCTCCGGCAGATTCTCGCGCAGAAACGCTGCGGCTTCTTCGAGATCGTCGATGCGCGGACAGACGAAAAACGCCTGGCCGCCGCGATAGCGCTCGCGCAGCAAGGCTTCGCGCACGATCAGCGGATCGAAGGGCGAAACGAAGCTGCGCACGGCGAGGCGATCCACCGGCGGCGTCGCGATCAGCGAAAGCTCGCGGACGCCGGTCATCGCGAGTTGCAGCGTGCGCGGGATCGGCGTCGCCGAAAGCGTCAGCACATGCACTTCCGCGCGCAGCTCCTTCAAGCGCTCCTTATGCGCGACGCCGAAATGCTGCTCCTCGTCGATGACGACAAGTCCAAGGTCCTTGAAGGTTACTCCCTTGCCCAGCACGGCGTGGGTGCCGATCAGAATGTCGACGACGCCCTCGCCGAGCTGCTTCTTGGTCTCGCGCGCTTCCGCCGCGCCGACCATGCGCGAGAGCCGCCCTACTTTGATCGGCAGACCGGAGAAGCGCTCCGAGAAATTCCTGTAGTGTTGGCGCGCGAGCAAAGTCGTCGGCGCGACGACGGCGACCTGCTTGCCGTTGATCGACGCGCAAAAGGCGGCGCGCAGCGCGACCTCGGTCTTGCCGAAGCCGACGTCGCCGCAGACGAGCCGATCCATGGGCCGGCCCGCGGAAAGATCGCCGAGCACAGCGTCGATGGCGGAGAGCTGATCCTCGGTTTCATCATAGGGAAAGCGCGCGCAGAATTCGTCGTAGAGTCCTTCCGGCGGCGGCAGCTTGGGCGCCTGCTTCATCATGCGCTGCGCCGCGATCGCGATGAGGCCCTTGGCCATCTCGCGAATGCGGTTCTTCATGCGCGCCTTGCGGCCCTGCCAGCCGGCGCCGCCGAGCCTGTCGAGCGCGACCTCGGTGTCTTCAGAGCCGTAGCGCGTCAAAAGCTCGATATTTTCGACCGGCAAATAGAGCTTGTCGCCGCCGTCGTAATGGAGTTCGAGGCAATCATGCGGGGCGCCGGCGGCGGTGATCGAGACGAGCCCGATGAAGCGTCCGATGCCGTGATCGACATGCACGACGAGATCGCCGGCCGACAACGCCGCCATCTCGCCGAGAAGATTCTCCGTCGGTCTGGTCTTGCGACGGCGCCGCACGAGGCGATCGCCGAGAATGTCCTGCTCGCCGATGACGGCGAGGCCGTCGCTTTCGAAGCCATGTTCGAGCGCGAGCACCGCGAGCGCGACCGACCCCTTGGAGAGCCCGAGCGTCGCGGGGAGACTGGAGACCAGCGGCAGAGTGGAAAGCCCATGCTCGCTCAGCACATGGCCGAGACGTTCGCGCGAGCCCTCCGACCACGCCGCGAGGACGACTTTGACGCCGGACGTCGCGAGCGATTTGATGTGGTCGGCGGCGACCTGAAACACATTCGTGTCGGGCTGGTTGCGCTCTTGCGCGAAGTCGCGGCCGACGCGGGCGCCAAAGTCGAGCGTCGTCGCCGCTTCTTCTGCGGCGTGCGGCGCAAATTGCGCCGAGCCGCTCGCGAAAGCGCGCGCGCGCCACTCGTCCTGCGTCAGATAGAGCGCCGAAGGCTCCAACGGCTTGTAACTGCAATGCGCGGGATCAGCCTCATAAGCGCTCTTGCGCGCGTCGTAGTAGTCGGCGATTTGGGCCAGCCGCTCACGCGCCGCCTCCTCGCAGCGGGCGTCGAACAGCAGCGGCGCGCGGCCGAAATAATCGAACAGCGTGTCGAGACGCTCATAAAACAGCGGCAGCCAATGTTCGGCGCCGGGATGTCTGCGCCCCTCGCTGATCGTTTCATAGAGCGAGTCGCCGCGCGTTTCGCCGCCAAAGCGCGCCGTGTAGCCTTGGCGAAAGCGGCGCATCGTGTCGCTGACCAGCGGCAGTTCGCTCATCGGCACGAGATCGAGCGCGCGCAACTGCCCGGTGGTGCGCTGCGTCTCCGGATCGAAGCTGCGGATCGATTTAAGCGTATTGCCGAAGAAGTCGAGCCGAATCGGCGCCGGCATCGACGGCGCATAAAGATCGACGATGCCGCCGCGTTGCGCATATTCGCCGGGCTCGCGCACCGTGCTCGAACGCATGAAGCCGTTGGAGACGAGCCAGCCGGTGAGCAGATCCATCTCGACGAGATTGCCGGGCGCAGCGGAGAATGTCTCCGCCGCGATCTTCGCGCGCGGCGGCACGCGTTGGAGGAGGCAATCGACCGTGACCGCGATGACGCGCGGGCGTTCCCTGGAGGATTTCGAACGCGCGAGACGCGCAAAGGCGGTCATGCGGCGCGCTGCGACCGCGGCGCTCGGCGACACGCGGTCGTAGGGCTGGCAGTCCCAGGGAGGGATCTCCAGGATCTCGAAATTGGGCGCGGCGAAACGCAGCGCTTCGCGAAATTGCGCCGAGCGCGTCGGATCGCGCGCGACATGCACGAAGACCGCCGCCTCTTCGCTGGCGTTCTTGTCGGCGCGGTTCGCGAGCGCGCGCCCAAGATCGGCGGCGACGAAAGCGTCGAAGCCTTCGGGCGCGTTCGAAAACGTCAGCCGCTCGCCGGCCTCGAGACCCTTGAGCGCCGAACTCGAGAGCTTTGCTTGCGCGGCGAGCAGTGTCGAAACGCCGGCTCAAGGCGTCGCTCCGTTGTTGGCGCAGAAGGCGACGATTCTGCAAAACAGCGGCGTGTCGTGCGGCGCCGGCGCTTCACCGGCGCAGAACCACTGGAACACCTCGCCGTCCGGCGCGTCGAGCAGCGCTTCGAAGGCCGCGAGGTCTTCCGGTCCGAGCGTCTGCGAATGGGCTTTCGCAAAGCCGCCGAGGATGATGTCGAGTTCGCGCATGCCGCGGCGCTGCGCGCGCACCAAAATGCGGCGGCGGATGATGTCGCGGTCGTCCGACGCGAAACGCTCGGAGCCTGAGGAGGCGCTGTCGCCGGTCACGCTACTGTCTGTCCAGGAGGGGCTGCGCGGCAAAACCCGTCGCGCGCATTGCCGGGAGGCATAGACCAGCCGGCCAGGAATTGAAAGGGGCGCCCCCGAGGGTGCGCGACGCAGTCATTTCCCCGCGGCGAGCTGGATCTCGAAGGCGGCGCGCAGACGTTGCTCCAGATCGGCGTCGAGCGTGGTCTTCAGCACCCGCCCGCCTCTGGCGGCCAGTCTCGCGACGACATGTTCGTTGACGGGCTCGTCCGTCGACATGTCGCGGCGCAAAACCAGCGCGGCTTTTCCCGGCTGCAGCACATCGGCGAGCTCATGGATGAATTCTTCCTTCACGCCGTAATCTTTCAGCACGGCGGAGGCGGCGCCGGCGCCGGCGCCGGCGAGAACGCCAAACAGCGGATGCAAAAACACAAGGCCGAGGAGAAGTCCCGAGATCGATCCAAGACCCGTCAGCGGGTTCATCGGATGCACCAGATGACTGAGCTTGATCGCGCCCTTGGCGTCGCGCGTCGCCACGACGGCTTCGGAGATGCGAAAGATTTCCTGGCGCGGCAGCGAGAAGAGATCGTCGCGGCCTCTTTCGGCCGACGCCGGGTCGGCGAAGCCGATGACGATGAGATCGGACATGGTCAAACCTTTCGAAGCGCCTCAATCTAGGGCGCGATTAGCGCCGAGGCCATTCAAATTTATGCCCTTGTCCCCGGCCCTCGCGCAAGACCAAAGGATTCGCGCCAAGCCGATTGGCGGCGCACCGCCAGGCGCGGCGGCCTTGCGCTCGGAATGCTCGGCGAGCGCGCGGATGAGACGGCGCGGCTTGAAGAAGCGGTCGCCGCCTATCGCGAAGCACTGAGGGTATTTACACGCGAGCGCGTTCCGCTCGATTGGGCGAAGAGCCCCGGTAATCAGGGTGAAGCAATGATGTGGCCGGCCGAGCGAGAGAACGACGCCGGACTCGCGAAGAATGCGCCCGAACAAATCGAGACGGCCTATCAGAATATGCAGGCCGCCGGCCATGCGCCCTATGCCGCCTATTATCAGGCGCAATTGACAAAAGCGCAGGCGCTCGTGCAGCGCCTGCGCGCGCATTGAGGGGCTCCGTCATTGCGAGCCGCAGGCGAATCCAGGAGTTCAGGGCGCGGCTTGAAACTTTTGCGCAGCCAAAAGCGCAACACGTCGCGTATCGGATGCCGCCCCTGGATTGCTTCGCTACGCTCGCAATGACGACGCGCATCAGAGCGTTCAGGCGCCATTCAGCCGCCGCCTTTATCTTATCAATATAAGCCTCCGGCGCAGCCTGCCGGAGCCTCGAATGCGATTGATAAAAGGAAAGGCCCACATGTCCGCCACGCTTCACATCCGCCGCGCTGTCGCAGGGCTCGCCTGCGCCGCGATGCTTGCGGTCTCCGTCGCTCCCGCCTCGGCGCTGACCGGCGTCGATCCCGCGCCGCCGCAGACCGGCGCCGCCGCGCACATTCAAAAAGTCTGGTGCGGCTGGGGCGGTTGCGGCTGGGGCGGAGGCTGGGGCCCGGCCGCCGCCGTCACCGGGGTGATCGCCGGCACGGCGCTCGGCGCCGCGGCTCTCGCCGGCAGCGCGCCCTATTACGGCCCCGGCTACCCCTATGGCCCCGGCTATGCCTATGGGCCCGGCTATTATCCGGCGGGATATTATGGCCCGCGCCGCTATGGCCCGTGCTGGCGTCGCTGGATCGACCGCTGGGGCCGCCCGCATTGGCGCCGCGCGTGCTGATCGGCTGGGCGAAGAGCAATCACCCCGCGCGGCTTATGCCCGCCGCGCGGTATTCAGCCTCGGCTTTTTGCCGCGCCAGCTTTTTTTGGCGTTGGCGCTCGGCGAGCGCTTCATAAAAGGCGCGCACCGGCTCGACGCCGTAGATGCGCTCCAGGCGCCGCAGCGCGAAATGGCCGCGCGCGACGGCCTGAAAATGCGTCATGAAGGCGACGTTGATGGCCGCGGCGCCGGCGGCGCCGGCGATCGGAACGGCGCTCGTCGCGATCCTGTCCCAGACCACGACGCCGAAGCGCGTGGCGACCTCATTCGTCAACGCCGCCACCGCCGGCGCCGTGACGCCGCTCGCGCCGCGCTGCAAAAGGATCGACGAGGCCTCGCTGGTGATGCGGCCGAGCAGCGCCCGCGAGGCGTAATAGCCGACGTCGGCGCGCCGATCCGAGCCATAGGCGAAGACCTCGATGCAGGCGAGCCGCGCTTCGAGCTTGGTGAGATCCTCGCCGTTGTGGCGCGCGATGTCGGCGATGGCGCGCAGCATCAGAATCGTCGTCACCGGCAGTTCCAAAGGCAGAGCCGCGGCCCCGAAAACGCCGCCGACGCCGCCCGCAACCCCCGCGAGCGCCGCGGAGAGCCGGCTCGCCGGGCGGCGCTTCTTCGGCGTCTGTTTGAGCGAACGCACCGCGACCTTCAGACATTCGAGCACGGCGTGGCGGATCGCCCGCTCGATCGAATTCCGCAACGGCGCCGGCGCCTTCTGCAGCGCGTTGTGCAGCGGCTTGCCGGCGTAGTCGGCGAGCCGCGTCGCGATGTTTGAGGATTCGAGCAGCTTATAGGCGCGCGCCAGTTCCTTGCGATGCGCTTCGCTAAGGACCGGCGCCTGCGCGCTCATCGCCGCCGCAGCAGAGGCCGCATGCCGTTGGCGCTGGCGAGAATTGCCGAGCCGTTGCTGAGCAGCGCGGTGAGGGACGGGCTGATCAAGCCGCTGGGCAAGGCGAGACCGAGCGCGATGGTGTTAAGCGCGACGACGATTTCGTAATTCTGCTTGATGAGCCCGACGGCGCCGCGTGAAATCTCGATCGCCTCGACGAGCTTCCAGAGCGAATCCTCCATCATCACGACGTCGGCGGATTCCTGCGTGACTTCGGCGCCGTGTTTCATCGCGACGCCGACGTCGGCGAAGCTAAGCGCGGGCGAATCGTTGATGCCGTCGCCGATCATCGCGACGACGCGTCCCTCGCGCTGCAACTGCTGCACGATCGTCGCCTTGTCGGCGGGCATCATGTCGGCATATTGCCGCGAGAGGCCAAGACGCTCGCCGACCGCGCGCGCGACGACAGGATTGTCGCCGGTCATCATGATCGCGTCCTTGACGCCGAGCGCGTAGAGCCGCTCGACGATGGTCGCCGCCTCGGGTCTTATCTGATCGGCATAAGGCAGCAGCGCCGCGAGTTCGCCGTCCATCGCGACATAGAGGCAGGAGCAACCCTCATGTTCGAGGCGCGCGCGATCACGCGCGGCGTGCTCCACGGCGACGCCGCTCTGGCGCAGGAAACGTTCGCAGCCGACATGAACATAAACGCCGTCGATGACGCCCTCGACGCCGAGCCCCAGACTATATTGCGTTTCGTCGCTGATCGGGACGTCGGCGTTCAGCGAGGCCGCCTTTTTGCGCACGGCTTCGGCGACAGGATGCGTCAGCCGGCTTTCCGCCGCGGCGGCGAGGCCGAGCAGACGCCGATCGTCGACATGGCGCTGATAGTTGATGACGTCCATGACCTCGGGCGAACCCTGCGTCAACGTGCCCGTCTTGTCGAAGACGATGGTGTCGACCTCGGCGAGGCGCTCCATGTGGCGCCCGCTCTTGATGATGACGCCGCGGCGCGCCGCGAGAGTCATGGAGGAGAGCACCGCCGTCGGCGCCGCGACTCTGATGCCGGTGCCGTAATCGACGATGACGAGCGAGAGGAAGCGGTCAAAGTCATAGGTGAGAGCCGCGGTGGCCGCTGCGACGCCGAGCGTCGGCGCCACGAGTTTGTCGGCGAGCTTCTCTGCGTGGTTCTGCATTCGCGTGTCGCCGATCGGCGCCGAGTCGATGAGCCGCACGATCTGGCCCGCCGTCGTATCGGAGCCGACGCGGGTCGCGCGGATCGTCAATTGGCCTTCGCGCGTCACGGTCGCGGCGAAAGCCGCCTCGCCGACGCCGCGCGTCACCGGCAGACCTTCGCCGGTGATCGTCTTCTGGTCGATCAGCGCGCTCCCCTCGATGATCTCGCCGTCGACGGGGATCATCTCGCCAGGATAGACGAGCACCTCGTCGCCGACCTTGACGTCGCGCGCCGGAACCGAAATCACCGTGCCGTCGCGAACGATCCAGGCGATCTTCGATTCGAATTCCAGAAGATCGCCGATGGCGCGCTTGGAGCCCGCCGCCGTCAGATCGCGGATCCAGTCGCCGAGCTTGATGAGCCAAACGATCAAGGCGCCGGCGACGTGATGGCCCTGCATAAGGGACGCGATGATCGCCAGCGTGTCGAGGAAGTCGACGTTGAGGCGCTTTTCGTTGCGCAGCACGCGATAGGCGCGCGCGGCGATGGGGTAGCCGTTCCACAGCATCAGCGGGATATTCACGGCGCGCGCGAAGGGATTGGCGAAGAAAGCTAGTCCGAGCGCCACGGTCGGCAGGGCCAAAGGATAATTGTGCGGCGTCTCGGCGGGCTTGGCCGCGGCGATCAACTCCTTGGCGAGATGCCGCTCGCGCTCGCCGACGGGCGCCGCAAGCTGGGTCAAGGCGCGCATGTCGGTGAGCGACATCAGCCGCAGCCTGCCGATCAGCAGCCGGAACAGGGGCTCTGCGGCGACTTCATACTCGACGACGACGCTGGAGCAGCCGTAGTTGATGCGCGCGGACTTAACGCCGCTCTGGCCGCGCAGCCACGCGAGAGTCTCCTCGGCGAGGTCTCTGTTGCGGCACAGATCCGGCATCGACAGACGGACGCGTCCGGGGATGAAGTGGCGGATCGCAAACTGCATTCGGACGGGTCCTGTCTCGATATGAACACGCGCCAACGCCGCCTCTTGCAAGGCGGCTCAGGCCGGCGGCAAATTCTTAAGGGCCTTACGCTTCGACCTTTGGCGTTTTGTCGACGATCTGCGCTGTCTTGCGCTCGCCCTTCTTGATGCGCTCCTCCAGATCGTGGCGCGATTGCATCTCGACGAAATGGTTCAGCGAAAAGACGCCCAGCGTAAGCCACACCGGGGTCGCGGCCCCGGCGCCGACCTCCAGCAGAGTGAAGGCGATGATAGCCCCCGCCAAACCGAGCTTGAGATCGAGGCTGTTGTTGGTCCTCTGTTTGATTTCGCGGTCGAAATGCTTGCAGATGTGGACGATCGCCTTGGCGGTGTGGGAGTGTTCGGCGAGAAATTCCGCTTCCCGTTCGATCTTCGAAGCGAGTTCGTCGATTTCTGTCGGCGGCGGCGGCTCGGGTTCTCGCCCGCACTGACGGCTCAAATGCGCGTGGAAGTCGTCGTGCCGCTCGTGGTCGTAATGGAGCACGACGCTGCCCGTCTCCGCATTGATCGAGATCTTCTCCAGCCCCGGAATCGCGCTGAAAGTATCGCCGATCTCCCGCAGAAGCTTGGCGTCGCCCTTGGCGGAGGAAAATTTCATGCGCACCCGGCCCTTCGTCTGGTGCTCAATGCGCATCTTGTGCTTTTTCTTCTTTTTTTTCTTGTCGAGGTCGTCCGTCTCATTGGCGTCGGACGCGATTGCAGGCTGCGGCTCGACTTCCTGTCGAACCGGCTCTACCTGCTGCGTCGGCTCGTGTTCGGCCTCTCCAGAGGGCGCCGGAGCCGGCGCCGGAGCGAAGGAGCCGTCAGAGGCGCCCGCAAGCGCCCCAAGGCCGTCGTTGAGAGGGTTTTGCATCAGATGCTCGGGTTGGCTTCCTTGACGGCGACATCTTTGGTCTTGGCCTCGGCGTCCACTTCCGCCACAATGTCCTGAACGTGCTCGTTCGTCTCGTGGATCAATTCTTTGGTCTTTTGGCCAAACTTATAGACGCCGCGAATGGCCGATTTGAACATCGGGCCGATCGCCGCGCCGAGTTTCGGCATCAGCTTGGGGGCCGCCATCGTCGCGACGCCGAGCACCATGCCGGGCAGCAGCGCCGCCTCGAGAACCGCAGCCCCGATGGCGACGACGCCGACCGTGGCGACCGTCGCGACCATGTCGTTTTCTTCAGCGCTCAACTCGTCGCCAGCGCCGTCGACGGCGTCGTCATGTTCGACGATGTGCTCGTCCTCGTGCGCTTCGGAAACCGCCTTGTTCATCATCAAACTCCTGTCGCCGGAGGGATTATCTTTGAAAATCAAAGCTCCCTTTCACCTCTAAACTGCGTGATTAATGTGACCTCTGTGCGACGCAAAAGCAAGGATTACGTTTCTTGAAGCTTGAACCGTAGCAACGCTCATTGGTTAACCCTGATCCTGAGCCCCGAGCGCCGCGCGGGAAATCTTGCTGCGGGCGCTAACCCCCGCCCTTAGAGCGCTTTCCGACCGAATGGACTCATTCGGTTGATAAGAAATCGCTCCCGCCGGCTCCCGCGGTAGATTAAATCTGCCAACCCTCGCAAGGACTTGCAATGACCTACGCCGTTCCGCTCGAAGACATGCTTTTCGCGATCAAACTCGCCGCGGGGGCGGGCGCCTTCCGCCCTGACGGCCTCTACGCCGATCTTGGCGACGGCGTGCTGGAAGCGACGCTGTCCGAAGCCGCCAAATTCGCTCAGGAGCGTCTGTTTCCGCTCGATAAAACCGGCGACCGCGCCGGCGTCGCCTATGCCGACGGCGTCGTGACGACCGCGCCCGGTTGGCGCGAGGCCTATGCGCAATGGGTGGAGGGCGGCTGGACCGCATTGTCCGCGGACCCGGAATTCGGCGGCCTCGGGCTTCCCGCCCTGCTCAACGCCGCCTGCACGGAAATCTGGAACGGCGCCAACGCCGCCTTCGCGATCTGTCCGCTGCTCGCGCATGGCGCCATCCAGGCGCTCGAAGCGCACGCCTCGCCGCAGCTGAAGCACGCCTATCTTGAAAAGCTGGTCAGCGGCGCCTGGACTGCGACAATGAACCTCACCGAACCGCAGGCCGGCACCGACCTCGCGCTCGTCAAGACGCGCGCAGAGCCCGCCGCCGATGGCTCGTTTCGCCTCTTCGGGCAGAAGATCTTCATCACCTATGGCGAGCATGATCTGACGCCCAACATCGTCCATCTCGTTCTCGCTCGCCTACCCGGCGCGCCCGCCGGAGCGCAGGGCATCTCGCTGTTCCTCGCGCCGAAATTTCTGCAAGACGGGACCGGCGCTTTCACGCGCCGCAACGATCTGCGCTGCGCCGGCGTCGAACATAAGCTCGGCATCCACGGCTCGCCGACCTGCACCATGATCTACGGCGACGGCGAGGGCGCGACCGGCTTCCTCGTCGGCGAAGCCAACAAGGGGCTCGCCTGCATGTTCACGATGATGAACGAGGCGCGGCTCGCCGTCGGACTGCAGGGCGTCGGCCTCGCCGAGCGCGCCCGGCTGCACGCGCTCGCCTATGCGCGCGAGCGCCTGCAGGGCCACGCGGTGGAGGGAAATGCGGCGACCTCGCCGATCATCGCACACCCGGATGTCGCGCGCATGGCTTTCACGATGACCGCGCTGACGCAGGCGGCGCGCGCGATCTGCTACGAGACGGCGGTCTCGCTCGACCGGTCGCGGCGGCTCGCCGACGGCGCGCCGAGAGCCCAGGCGCATGAGCGCGCGGCGCTTTTGACGCCGCTCGCCAAGGCGTTTTCGACCGACGTCGGCAATGAGGTCGCCTCGCTCGGCGTGCAGACGTTCGGCGGCATGGGATACATCGAGGAGACCGGCGCCGCGCAGATATTGCGCGACGTGCGCATCGGCTCGATCTACGAGGGCACCAACGGCGTGCAGGCGATCGACCTCGTGCGGCGCAAGCTGCGGCTTTCGGGCGGCGAGGCGATGCGCCGGGAACTCGCCGAGATGCGCGAGACGGCTGGCGCGACGGCGGCGCTCGGCGGCCTCGAGCCGCTCGGCGAAGCCGTCGACGCGCTGAGCGAAGCGACGAAGTTTCTGCAGCAGGCGGAGCCGCGCCTCGCGCTCGCCGGCGCGACCCCTTACCTGCGGCTGTTCGCGCTGGCGCGCGGCGGAACGCTGCTGGCGCGGGCGGCGGCGGCCGGCGGAGAAAAGCGATTGGCGCTTGCAAAATTCTTCGCGCAGAACATCGCGGTGGAGGCGCCGGCCCTTTCCCGCGCCGTGACGCAAGGCGGGGGCGTGGTCGCGGCGGGATGGGAGGAGTGAGAGGCGCGTCGCGGCCGAGGAAGCCGGCGCCGTCCTCAATGAGCGCGCGCCGTCAATCCGCGCCCCTCTCCTCGCCGGTCTTGGCCGGTTCCTCGGCCTTCGCCACGATCTCGACGTCGGCGTCCTTCGTCGACTGCACTCTGAACGTGTGCTGATAGGTCTTACTGTCGTGACGGGCGATAGCGACATATTCGCCCTCCGCCAGCACCATGGACGGGAAGGCGCCGATGAGTTCGCGGATGACGTCGCCGCCCGGCGTCAGCACCGAGAAGGACGTGTTGGCCAGCGCCTCGCCGCCCGGGGCGTTGACGAGCTTCAAAGTCATCGTCGCGGCGCGATGGCGCAGCGTCGCCTCGATCAGCTTGCCGGCCGTGACGCGCAGATCGGCGGTGACGACGGAGTTCGTCGCGTTGTTTTCGGCGCCCTGCGTCAGGTCGAGCAGCGTCGAAACGACGTGATAGACGCCCTCCGGCAGCCCGATGGGTTCGCCGCCGCGCGCATTGGAGAGCACCAGTTTCGCCTCGGAATTGCCGCGCTCCGGCACATAGATCGAGATCGACAGATGCTGCGGCGGAATCGACTGCTCGCCGAGCTTGTCGACGAGTTTAAGCGCGCCGGCGTTGAGCACGACGCGCTCGCCGAGCACGCGTCCGTCGACGACGACGCGGCGGGTCGCCCCGGCGAGCCCATAGGCCGCGTGCACGACATAGGCGCCGTCGGCGAGCGGGATGGTGGGATTGGCCTCGGGCGATTTCGGCGACGAGCTTGCGCTGGGCCTTGCCCTCGCCTTCCGCGTTGTCGTCGAAGACGCGCCACACGACGCCGGCCTTGAGCGGCTGCGCGTCCTTTTCGGTCAGCGCCGCCGTCAGACGCAGGCCGCCGCCCGCGACCGCCTCCGAGGGCGCGCTTTTCGCGGGTTCCGCCTTCGGCGCACGGGCGCGGGTCTGCGCCGAGGCGGGGGCGCAGCTCAGCGCGAGAAGAAAAAGCCACAAGGGAAAGAAGCGGATCATCGCCCCAGCTATCGCGCGAAATCAGGCGATTTGTCGACCCTCATCGACCAACCTCGCCGAAAACCTCGGCGATGACCGCAAGCTCCTGCGGGTTGGCCGCGAGCTTCCCGGAAAATCCATCTGCGCGCGCGCGCGCACAGTCTTCGCGCAACGCCGCAAGATCGCCGGGTTTAAGAGAGGGCGCGTCGAGCGCCGGAACCTCTGCAGCGGCGGCGGCCAAGACGAAAAGCGAGCGCGCCTGCGCGACGGGCGCAGCGTCGGGCGCGACCCCAAGCGCCTGAGCCAAGGCGTCGCGGCCGAAAACCAGCGCCCGCAGCCGCGGCGAGCAACCGGCGAAGCTTGCGAGCTTGAACACGGCGGCTGGAGCGCCGGCCGCCTCGGCGACAATGGCGAGCGCTCCATCCGGCGCGTCGGCGCGCGCTTCGAAGACCGCGATGCGCGCGCTCAGCAGTTGCACGTCGGCGCCGCCCCCCGCCGCGTCCAGGAAGACGCCGGCAGGCGGCGTCCCGACGAGCGCGGCGAGCGCGGCTTCGCAATTGTCAAGCCCGACCCTTGCGTAGAGCGCGGGCGGCTCGGCCTGCGTCTTCGCCCGACGCATCAACGCAACGCCTTCGCCAACCCCCGCCTCCTGACGCATGTCAAAGAGGAGCGGCGCGCCGCAGCGCGGCCAGACGTCGGCCCCCGCGAAAGGCTGTGCGGGCACGATCAGACAGCTTCTCAAGCTCGGCGTCTCCCCGCGCGTAATATCGCGTCTCATCGCATCCGGCATTAAGTCGGCATTTACCATAAATCTTCATTCTACAAGGAGAAAGCGGCTCGACCGCGCTTCGCCATCCACTTTCCGTGTCGTTTGAGGGAATGCTCAGCCCATGATCGTGCGTAACTTCCTGCAATGGGCCCGCACCGCGCCCGCCGCCCATCGCGCCGAAGGCGCCGGAGCCCTGGCGCGCGCCTATCTCTATTCCAACATGGACGAGGACGGCCGCCGCGACGCCGAGATCGCGCTGATCTCGCTGCTCGACGACGCTTCGCCTCTGGTGCGCCGCGCGCTCGCCGATAATTTCGCGAGCGCTGTCGATGCGCCGCATTCGCTGATCTGCGCCCTCGCCAACGACCAATCGGACATTGCGGCTCCCGTGCTGTCGCGCTCGCCGCTGCTGACCGAGGCCGAACTCGTCGACTGCGCGGCGATCGGCGACGCCTTCGCGCAAAGCGCCATCGCCTTGCGCGCGCGCGTGCCGCTCAGCGTCGCCGCCGCGCTAGCGGAAGTCGGCGCGCGGGAGGCCGCGATTTCGCTCGCCGTCAATCCGGGCGCCGAACTCGCGGAATTTTCGATGCGCCGCATGGTCGAGCGCTTCGGCGACGACGGCGAGATGCGCGAGGCGCTGCTGGCGCGCCCCTATCTGCCGCCGGCGATCCGCAGCCAGCTCGTATCCGCGGCGGCGGAGAGCCTCACCTCTTTCGTCGTCGGCTGCGCCTGGCTTTCGCCGGAGCGGGCCGAGCGGCTCTCGCGCGAAGCGCGCGACAAGGCGCATGTGATCATCGTCGCGCAAACCGCCGCCCGCGACGGGCGCGAGGGCCTGCGCGAACTCGCCCGGCATTTGCGCGTCTCCGGGCAGTTGACGGCGAGCCTGGCTCTCCGTGCGCTCTTGTGCGGGCGCCGCGACCTGTTCGAGGCGACGCTCGCCGAGCTTTCTGGCCTGCGCGAGGATCGTGTCGCCGGCCAGCTGCGCGACTTTCGCGGCGCCGGCTTCGCTGCGCTTTACGCCAAGGCCGGACTGCCGGCGAAGTTCCTGCCGGCGTTCAGGGCCGCGCTCGACGCGCAACGCGACTTCGCCAAGAACGGCCAGCCCGGCGCGCATGACGATGAAGCCGAGGATGCGCGTCTTTCGCTCGCGATGATCAAGCGCGTGCTCACCGCCTGCGAAGCCTTCAACCGCGGCGAGTTGGACCGGCTGCTCGCGCTGCTGCGCCGCTTCGAGGTCGAAGCCGCGCTGGAACACGCGCGCCTGGAGGCGCCGCTGCTCGCCGCGCCCGCGCCGCAAGACGGTCATGTTTCGCTCATCGACATGGACGCCTTCGAAGCGGCGTTGGAGATCGCCGCGTAGCGGAACGCGGCGCGACATGCTAAGCGCGCGCATGACCGACGCCGCAGCCCCTGCCCGCTCCAGCCATATATTGCGTCTCCTGTGCGACGAGAAAAGCGCGCGCGCTGCGGCCGATCTCATCGTCGAGACCTTCGATCCGACGCAGACCGCGGCGAGCGCCTTCGAGTGCGAGGACGGCGCGCAATGGGCGCTCGAAGTCTATTTCGACGCGCCGCCCGACGAGGCGCAGCTGCGCGACATGATCGCGGCCGCCACGTCCCCCGAGATCGCCGAGCGGGCGAAATTCTCGCTCCTCGCCGAGCGCGACTGGGTGGAAGCCTCGCTGAAGGGCCTCACGCCGGTGCGCGCCGGCCGCGTCGTCGCGCATGGCGCGCATGATCGGGGCCGGCTTCGCGCGAACGAGGTCGGAGTCGAGATCGAAGCCGCGCTCGCCTTCGGCACCGGGCGGCACGGCACGACGCTCGGCTGCCTGCTTGCGCTCGATCGCATCCTGAAGCGGCGCCGCCCGCGCTTCGCCCTCGACGTCGGAACCGGGACCGGCCTGCTGGCGATCGCCTGCGCCAGGCTCACGCGCCGCAAGGTCGCCTGCGGCGACGTCGACCCCGTCTCCGTCGCGACCGCCAGAGCCAATGCGCTCGCCAATGGCGTCGGCCCCTATGTGCGTCCGGTCGTGGCGAACGGCCTGCGCGCGCCGGCGCTGCGCGGAGTCAAGGCGGATCTCATCTTCGCCAATATCCTCGCCAAGCCGTTGCGCCAACTGGCGCCCAGTCTGGCGCGCGCAGCGACGCGGGACGCCGAGCTCGTGCTTTCCGGTCTGCTGCTTATCGACGTGCCAGGGATCTTGAGCGCCTATCGCGCCCAGGGATTCTCGCTGCGCGAGCGGCGCGACATCGAGGGTTGGGCGACCTTGATCCTGCGGAGAGCGCGCTGATGTTCGCCCTGCTCAAGCTCGCCGAATATGTCCTGACGCCCTCGCATTTCGCGCTGCTTCTGCTCGCGGCGGGCGTCGCGCTCTTCTACACGCGCTTCTTCGTTTGGGGACGTCGTCTCGCGGCTTTGGCGGCCGCCCTGCTGCTGATCATGGCGTTCAGCCCGCTCGGACCGATGCTCGCGGCGCCCCTGGAAAACCGCTTCCCCGCGCCGGTGCAAGACGCGCCAGGGAAAGACATGGCCATGCCCGACGGCGTCATCGTCCTCGGCGGCGCCGTCGACGAAGAGCTGACGGCGGATCGCGGCGTGGTCGCCCTCAATGACGCGGCGGAACGCCTGACCGCGCCGATCGGGCTGATGCGACGCTTTCCGCAGGCGCGGCTGATCTTCACCGGCGGCAGCGCGGCGATGTTCGGCTCGACGCGGCGCGAGGCCGACGCGGTGCGTCAATTCTGGCGCGAAGTCGGGCTCGACAGTGACCGCACGCTCTATGAGGATAGCTCCCGCACGACCGAAGAAAACGCCCGCTTCACACGCGAATTGGCGCGACCGAAGCCAGGCGAACGTTGGCTGCTGGTGACTTCGGCGATGCATATGCCGCGCGCCATGGGCCTGTTTCGCAAAGCAGGCTTTGCGGTCATCGCCTATCCCGTCGACTACCGGACCAGCAGCAGAGGCTGGTCCTGGCACGCGCCCAACGCGACAGCGAACGCGCTCGGGCTCGTCGACGCCGCGGCGCATGAATGGCTCGGTCTCGTCGCCGCGCGCCTCAGCGGCTCCAGCGAGGCGCTTTTCCCCGGCCCCTGACCTTACTCGGCGCGCGAACCTCTGCGCCCGCGAGCGCCGCTTTGCGTGTCGACGCTCCGGCCGCCGGCGCCGACCGGCCAGGAGCCGTGTTTCATTTCGAGGAACATCGCGATGGCCTGGGCGCGGTTGCGAACCTCCAGCTTCTCGAACAGATTGCGCAGATGGAATTTGATCGTGTTGATCGAGACCCCGAAATCCTTGGCGAGCTGATTGTTGGTGTGGCCGGAGCCGAGCGCGGAGAGCAGGCTGCGTTCGCGTAAGGTGAGATTCTCCAGCGGGTCGGCGCGCATGCGGCGGATGTCGACGAAAGGAAACACCATATCGCCGGCGGCGACCGCGGCCAGCACGTCGAGCAGCCGCTCCGGCGGGGCGCGCTTGCTGACGAAGCCGGCGCCGCCGAGCTGCAGAGTTTCGGCAGGCGCGGCCGGATCATTGGCGCCGCTGTAGATCACGATTTTCGGCGCCGAGGCCTGCCGCGACAGGGTCCGCAGCACATCGCGCGCGTGCAGCGTCGGCAACTGCCAGCCGATGACCGCGAGCGTGAAGCGCGGCTGCCGCGCCGCCTCCAGGAACTCCTCGCCGTCGGTCGCCTTGAAGACGAGATTGAACCTTCTGTCGTCGCCGAGCAGCTTTTCGAGGCCGGCGAGAATGAGCGGGCTCTTGTCGCAGATGGCGATGTCGATCGGCGCGACTTCGGCGAGGCTCGCGCTTTTGAGCTCAGCGCGGGGCCGCGTCTCGCGCTGGTCCACGAGCGCGTCGAGCGGGGACGATTCTTCCAAGTCTGTCGGACGCGTTCCTCCGAACCTATTCGAACCGGCAGGCGACATGTTTTTTCTCCCGCGGGGCCGACTCACGGCCTTCCGACACGCATTCATTAGCCGAACCCGGCCAGCCCAAGAAACTTCCAACACCGCTCTCGACAGAGCCGGCGTCGAGCGCATGGGTTTGCGCAAAATTACGCCCGCCCGAAGGGGGAGGCTGAACCGACAATACGCGCGAGTTTGGCCAATGAAAAGCCGCCGCGTCGCATGGGACGTCGGCGGCTAAAAAATAAAACGCGGCGAACTTCACGCTCGCCGCGTTTTGATGCGTTGGCTTTCGGACCAGTCTTAGTCCGAGAAGACCCAGCGAGCGGCGAAATAAGCCACCGCGGCCAGAACGATCACGGCGACCATGCCAACCGGCGTCGCAGCGTAGCTGGTGAGTTCGAGAATAGCGCCCATTATTTCCTCCTCATTGACACAAAGCCGGCCTTGGACAGGAGCCGGCGCACTACCGTCACTCTCCGAGAGCGACATCCCGTCATATACGCATTGCTGCGAAGCTCAGGGTTGATCCCGATCGCCTTCGCAGCGGTTCTTGTCCTTCGTATAGACGAGAAGGCTTCTGCACCGTCGCCCACAGCTGTATTCCGCAATGGAATGAAGCTTATAGTTCCGCAAATTTCCGATGCGGCTTCGATATGCAGTTATTCCCGGGATTATTGCACAAGGCGGACGATGTCAAGCGGCACGGGACTTATCGCCAGCGGCTTCCCTTTCTCGACTGCCGAGTTTCGGCTTGCCGCGGGGCCTGCGCCGCCTTAATCCTCATCGCAAGTTGACATGCCGCGTCGCGCCGCCTGCGCTGGCGCCCAAACCCCAAGGAAGCGTCGCATGACGGCAAGGCCGAGCAGATTTTTCATTCTAGCGGCGCTTCTCGCAGTCGGAACCCTCACCGTCTTCGTCCTCAACCGCCGCGCGCCGGCCTGCGGCGGCGACGGCAAGATCATGACGTCGCAAGCCGACTGCGTTTCCTGGGGGTTCGACGCCGCGACCTGCAAAGCGGCGGTCGAAAAGGCGCGCGCGGCGACCGTGCGCGCCGCCCCCCGCCATGAAGATTCGATGGCCTGCGAGACGCAATTCACTGATTGCTTCGAGGCGCAGGGCGGCTTTTATCCCCGCCCGTCATTTTGCCTGCGCGCCGAAGCAAAGGGCGTCTCCGAGCCGTTCGACCTGCATTATCTCGAATATGAATCGGACCGCCAGAACCGCAAGAAGACGCATGAGGTCCCGATCCGGCTGCCGTGAATTCAAAAGGCTCACTTGCCGGCGGCGACGCCCTGCCGGGTGATGTGAAACTCCACGGCGTCGATCGACATCATGCCGGCGGAGGTGCGAATGTCGATGCGCAGCGGCGCCACCACATGCGCTTCCGGAAGCGGGGCGAGCCAGACCGTCATATCCTTGTTCTCGGCCATGAACTTCGTCGACGCGCTCTGCGGGCTGTGACCGGAGATCGGCGTGTAGCGGGCCGAGCAGACGGTGACTGGACCCTCGTAGCCTTTGGTCCTCGCCGTGCGCGACTCGACGTAGGTCAGGCGTACGTCAAAGCGGGTGACGCCGTCGAACACCGGAATGACGCGGTTGCAGGCGGCAGGTCCGACCAGCGACTCGCCCGGCGGCACGCTCATGATCAGCGCGCTGACGGGGTCGAGCACATTATGTTTCTGCTCCGCGCTCACCGGAATGCGGAGCGCGGCGTCCCACGGCGGCGGATTGACCTCGAGCCCGCGCACCCCGTGGCCGGACAGCGACATGCGGATGGTGCGCGTCTCGGTTGAATTCGCGAGGCTGTTCGCGAAGCTGGCGGGATCCGGGCCGCCCGCCGCCAGCTTGCCGGAGGCGGTCGCGGCGCCCTTGGTGTCGTTGATGAGATTGGCGAGGCCGGTGGTCTTCATGGCGATGTCGATGCGATATTTGTCCGGCTCGATCGCGCCGGTCGCAAAAGCGCTGCCAAAGGAGATGCCGATCAGGCTGAGCGCATAATGCGCCTTCAACGTCTCGGCGCGGCCCGGCTGCGGGACCAGCGTCAGCATCGCCAGCAAAGCGAGCGCCGCAGGGAACAGTAGGTCGCTGCAGTGGTTTGTGGCGCGGTCGCTCATATCCGTCCTTCTCGAAACCCCGCCTCGCCCCGCTTTGGCGTCGGAGACATGCGCGCCGCTCTTCTAAAAAAAACGCGCCGCACAAAATCGTCAGGCTTTAGAGCGCTTTCCGACCGAATAGACTCATTCGGTCGATAAGAAATCGCTCCAAAACCAAAACGCTGGAGCAAATTCTGATCGAAAAAGTCTATCAACTTTTTCGGATTTTGCTCTAGCGGCTGCTCTAACATGTCGGCGACATGCGCGCCACGCTCAGGCGGATTCCTGCGACGTGCCGTCGGCGTAGATGCGCCAGGACCGCAAACCCGCCTTCGCGACGACCATGCGGCCGTCCTTCGCAAGCGTAACCAGATGCTTGAATATCAGCGGATTGCGCCAAGAAAGCGGCTTTTGCGGATCGCAGACCGCGTGATATTCGTCGCTGTCGGGATCATCCATCATCAAGACGCCGATTCGGTCGGGCCGAAACTGCGGCGAGAGCCCGCGATCACCCTTCCAGTCGCAATGATAATCGCGGCAGACCTGGGGGCGCGACGCATAGACGGCGCAGCCGCCGGCCGCGGAGCAATGCGCGCACAGGACGCCGGCGGTTTTCGGAAACTCCTCGATCTCCAAGACCTTGCAGCAGAAGGAGCAGGAACCGCAAGCCTTGCCGGGGATGTCGAGCATTTGAGTCCGCGTCGCCTCAAGGTTTTGGATTGGACGAATCGGCTGTCATTGTGGCGCTAATCGGCGCTGAGGCAACCTTTTACAAAAGCGCGCGAGGCGCTTGATCGGA
Source organism: uncultured Alphaproteobacteria bacterium (assembly GCA_963820145.1). Classification (GTDB taxonomy): domain Bacteria; phylum Pseudomonadota; class Alphaproteobacteria; order Rhizobiales; family Beijerinckiaceae; genus Methylocystis. The sequence goes on along the minus strand of CAWFZD010000002.1, from coordinate 35,227 downwards.
TCGCCGGGAGCGTGCTAACTGGCGGCTCGCCGAACGTCGCAGCGCCGTGAGAGTTTGTTTACGCGAACATGTGATGTCTGGACGAATGGAGAGGTGGCAGAGTGGTTGAATGCACCGCACTCGAAATGCGGCATACGGGCAACCGTATCGGGGGTTCAAATCCCTCCCTCTCCGCCACGAGATAAATGGTTGTTTTTACTGCGGAATATATTTCGGACCAGCCAAGTTTGCGGCGACATTTCCGGGGCTTGTGAGGGGGCTTCCAAAAGCGACAGCGGCGGAGACGTTTTTCCGGCGTCTCACGCGGAGTTTCCGACGCGACGTCTCCTTTTGGCGTTTCCGTGGTGCGGGAGTCTCTGACTGCGCGCCGGGCAAGTCAGGGAGAAAGCGCGGCAGGCCCCCGCCGAAACCGGGAGCGCGGAGCGCGCGGACCGAACTCTTCCCTGCTTCTGATGCTCGCGATTCCGCAATTCCCGAATCAGCCGAAGCCAAGCGCGGCCCGCTGCGCCGACCATTCGAGCGGAAGGCGGGTGTCGGCCATCAGTTGGGCGGCCGTGAGGCCGGCGGGCTGGCGTCCGCCAAGGATCGCGACGACGATGTCGGGGGCAAGATAGTTCAGGCGCATCAGCCGCGCCGCGTAGGGCGCGCCCATGGCCTCCTGGGCGCCGACGTCCCCCAGCGTCGATCCGGGGTTGGATGCGAGCCGCCGGCTCAGCGCGTGGGCCCGGATCAGCAGCCGAACGAGGCTCGGATCCGGCGTTGCGTTTTCATCGGCGCCTTTGACGACGAACCTCATTTCCTTGCCCGTCCGCTTGAGCGCGGCTGGGACCGTCAGCCGAAGGCGAGGGCTGACGCCATCGGCGTCAGGCTCAAGCCGCGCATCCGGAAAGGCGTCCGCCGGCGCATCGACGATCCTGACGTCGCCGGGCAGAAGCGCCTCGATTACCTGCCCAGTGTGAAGCTCGACCTCGATCCGGTCCGCGTGAACCTGCGCGCGAGCGATGAGCGAACTGATCATCTCTTGGGCGTTCGTTTCCCAGCCCGTGTCGATGGCCCGGACGATTTCCTGCGCCGCATGGAGCGCGCGCTTCCGGCTCGGCGCATCGCGCCGGTCGGGCGGCAACGCTTCGAAAATGGCGTTGGGATCGGCGAAGAAACTCCGCAGGCGCTGAACAACGAGACGTTCGAGATCTCTGGCGGGCAGCCGCTGGCCAGAGTTGCGACCGTTTTCCCCATCTCCCCGCCTGCCGACAATCAGCCGCCGCGAGACGTAGTAGCGATAGCGGACTCCTTTCTTGACTGCGCGGGTCGGCGTCATCGGCTCGCCCTGCGCATCGAGCAGCGCGCCCGTCAGCAGTTGGCGTTGGCCGGCTTCACGCTTTATCGAACGCTCGACGCCGTTGGCTTCGAGCTTTTGCTGCACGAGGTCCCACAGCCCCTCGTCGACGATCGGCGGATGCTCGCCAGGATAGGCTGCGCCCTTGTGAACGATCTCGCCGCGATAGACCCGGTTCTGCAGCATCTGGTAGAGCGCGCCGCGAGAGAACAGCGCGCCGCCGTAGGGACTTCCGTCCGCCGCTGTGCGACGCTTGCTGACCACCTCCTCCGCATCGAGCGAAGCCTTCAGCTCGCGCACGGATCCGAGCTCGAGGTACCGCTGGAAGATGCTGCGGACAGTGACGGCCTCGGCCTCGTTGACCACGAGCTTTCGCTCCTTGACGTCGTAACCGAGCGCGGGCTGGCCGCCCATCCACATCCCCTTCTTCTTCGACGCAGCGATCTTGTCACGGATGCGCTCGCCGGTGACCTCGCGTTCGAACTGCGCGAACGACAGCAGCACGTTGAGCGTCAGCCGTCCCATGGAAGACGTCGTGTTGAAGGCTTGCGTGACCGAGACGAAAGACACCGTTTTCGCGTCGAAGGCCTCGACGATCTTGGCGAAGTCGGCGAGCGAGCGCGTGAGGCGGTCGACCTTATAGACGACGACCACATCCACCTGCTTCGCCGCGATGTCGGCGAGCAGGCGCCTAAGCGCCGGGCGCTCCATCGTGCCGCCGGAATAGCCGGGATCGTCATAGAGCCGCGGCAGCGCGCGCCAGCCTTCGTGCTTCTGGCTGCGGACATAGGCCTCGCAGGCTTCGCGTTGGGCGTCGAGGGAGTTGAACTCCTGTTCGAGGCCTTCCTCGGAGGATTTTCGCGTGTAGATCGCACAGCGGACGCCGGCGGCGCGCGTCGTCGACTGCGATGGCGCGATTGCGGCGGCCGCCGCGGCTTTTCCAGCCCGAAGGCGATCGCTCTCCCCTCGGCCCTGTCTTCGAGGGGAGGGTGACGGCGTTTGCGAAGTTGAACTGGCGCCCTGTCGGTCACGCATGACCGCCTCCCTGCGACGCGAGAGAAGCGCGGCGACTTCCGCCTTCGCCCTGGGGGTTCGCTCGGGCGCTCGCGGCGCCCTCTAGCTCGACCTCTTCCGCGCCGTCGAGCGTCGGATCCCCGCCCAGCGTGCTTTTCGAGTTCAGAGCTTCGCCTTCCCCCCGCGCTGCCCGATGGTCCGCGAGCCCGAAAAATCTCGGCCCTGACCAGCGCGCCCCGGTGATTTCGCGGGCGATTTGGGTCAGCGACCGATACCGCCGTCCCTCAAACTCGAACCCGTCATCGAGCACGATCACGCTGTGGGTCTGGCCATGCCATTCGCGCAGCAAACGCGCGCCCGGCTTCAGGCGCGGCTCAAGGGGAGCAGGGGTGATTTCGCTCCCGTTGCCCCCCTCCGCAGGCCCAGATAGACGCTGAGCGGCCCACTTTGGCAGGCCGCCGAGCGCGCGTTCCTGGATCCGATAGGCCAGCGCCCGCATCAGCAGATCGCGGCTGACCCTGGGCGGCTCCGATCGGAGCAGGCGCCGCCACTCCGCGCGGAGGGCGGCGCCGTCGAGCGTTTGCAGACGCGCCAACAGTTCGCGCTCCTGCGACGCCGGCGAGGCCAAGGTCATCGCGTCCTCGGCCGCGAGCCGGGCGTCGTCCGGCGTCCCCATTGAGCGCGCGACCGTCGCTCCTCCTCGCCTGAACGTCACGGCCTCGCTCCGCCGGTCGGACCGACCGCACGATAAACCGACGCATCGCCGCGCTCGCCGCGCGTGAGGGTCAGTCGATACCCCCGCTTGCGCAGCCCAGTTAACGCCGCGCGCGCCGAATGCGGTAACCAGCCGGTCGCGTCGATCAGTTCGGCGAGCGTCGCTCCCGAGCCGGATCGGAGCAGTCCCAGCACGCGGCCAAGCTTGGAGCCCGGCCTCGGATCACGAGCGATCGTCGGCGAGTCGCTTTTTTGGCGATCGGCGGAAGGGTCCCGGCTTACCAGGGGCGAAGGCGTTGCAGTCGTCGTCGTGGGCCGACGAAGCGTCGCTCGCTCGGCGATCGATGGCCGCGCAACTTCGGGAGTTGGGTCTTGCGTCGATCCGGCGTCGCTGTCGTTGCGCGCGCCCTCGATGTCCTTGATCCCCGCGGCCGTAAGCTTCAGGGCGATCGATCGCCCGGTCGCCGCGTCGCGACGCCAGACCGGGGCGTCTTTTTGGGCTCTGACTTCCTTGGCGAAGCCCGTGATGAGCAGCGTTTCCCCGACCCGCTTGGCGGCTCCGCCTTTCAAATTTGACGGCAATGGAAGAAGACGATCTTCGCGCAGGACTGCGGACTCCAGGATCGAGCGCTGCACGTCGGAGATCTTGTTCGGCATTTTAGCGCCTTTCACATCAGCAGGGGCCGGGCCATTCCCAGCCCCGTCACTGACGCGAGCCCCGGATCGGCGCGATGGCCGGGGCTTGAGGTTTGCGGACGCAAGGTTCAAAGCCGACCGCACGGACATACACGCTCTGTTTGGGCAGGAAATCCAGTGCTTTCTGCGCAGAAAAGCGCGTTCGGTCTGAAAATTTGCGTCGCTCTGGGCGGCGAGGGCGCTCGCCCCAACCCTGCCTATATCCAACTGAAGCTTTTTCTTGTTCGCGAACGCATCAAAAAGACGCCCATCGTTCGAGTCTTACTTCCCCCACCACCAAGTCTCTCAATTCAGCGCCATTTCCGTCGCCCCGCGTTTCGCCCGGCAAACCCGTGGGTTACGCCTTGGGGAACGGGAAGATCGGTCTCCAATCTCGGATTTGTCGAGGCTTCTGGCCGAATAGGCGGCCCTGTCTCAGGGCGGCGAATTTCATTTTCCGCGCAAGCGCTGCCCAATGGCGTCGGAGACCGGTTCGAGAAGTCTCGAGACTGGTTCGATTGGCGATTATCGAGCTCGGAAGCGGCGCGAATCTCCCCGGCTGCTCGCGGCAACCTTCGGATGCTATCGTGATGAACCGGAGGCTGGGTAGAACTCAAGCGGGCCGGACGAGACCTAGCGCCCGCCATTGATCCTCGAAACGCGCCGGCGGATCGACAAGGCGCGAAACGCCGTAGCCGCGCGGGAGCCGGCCTTGGACTGCGACCTTGATCAGCGCGGGGTCGAGAAAAGCCAGCGACAGCGTCATGCGAACCGACCGCTCGGATTTGTCTTCGCGCGCCGCGAGGGCGGCGATGTCGGGAATCGTTCCGGCGATCAACTCATCCAACCATCGCCGTGCCGTCGCGATTGCGCGAAGCAGCCGCATTCGTTCCTCGGCTCCCATGCGATGCGCGGCGCTGTCCGGCAGCTGCGGTTGGAGGATTTCGCGCCGACGTGTCGGCGATGGTTTCGTCCATCGGATGGTCAGCGTTCTGGAGGGAATGTCCGCGTCGCCTCGATCGCGAGGGAAAATCTCGATGCGATCGGGATGCACAACGACGCGCTCGAGGTCGCTGTCCACGAGCTCTCGCGCGTAGCGCTCCGTCTCGAACCCGGAAGGACAAGGTTCGGCCTTTGAGGTTTCTGCATCGTTTTCTGCCACGTCTTTCGTCGCGGGGCGCTCCCCCTCAGGTTGATCCTTGACGCGCCGGGCTCTCTCCAGCGCGCCGATGATTAAGGCCTCGATCGGCTCGGCGGGAACGCGGTGCACGGATTGTTGTCCGCGTTCGCGCGACTGCATAGCCGAGACGGAGATGTAGTAGCGATAGCACACCCCCTTCTTCATGGCGTAGGTCGGCGTCATTCGTTCGCCGGCGTCGTTGAAGATCCTGCCGAGCAGCAGCGCCTTCGACTTGGCGCGATCGGCAAGCCGGAAACGACGCTGGCTCAAGAGCGTCTCCTGGACCGAACTGAAAATCTCGGCGTCGACGATCGGCGCATGCTCGCCGGGCCAGGATTTGCCCTTGTGGACGATCTCGCCAATGTAGCAGCGGTTGCGCAGAATGTGAGCGATCGGGCCGTTGGTGAAGAATATGCCGCCGATCGTCCGGCCCGTGGCGAGGAGGCGCTCGCGGCTGCGGATATTCCGCGCCTTTAGCTCCTTCTGCACGGAGCGGACAGATATCCAACGGCGAGGTAGAGATCGAAGATCAGACGCACGACTGCGGCTTCCTCTTCGACGACCAGGAGCTTGCGATCATGGACGCGATAGCCGTGCGGCACGACGCCGCCCATCCACAGCCCTTTCTGCTTGGAGGCCGCGATCTTGTCGCGGATGCGCTCGCCGGTGACCTCGCGCTCGAACTGGGCGAAGGAGAGCAGCACGTTGAGCGTCAATCGGCCCATGCTGTTCGTCGTGTTGAAGGCCTGCGTCACGCTGACGAAGGACACTTCATGGGCGTCGAAGAGTTCGACCAGCTTGGCGAAGTCGGCGAGCGAGCGGGTCAGGCGATCTACCTTGTAGACGACGATGATGTCGATGCGTCGCTCGCGAATGCGCTCTAGCAGCCTTTGCAGCGCCGGCCGCTCCATTGAGCCGCCGGAGAAGCCGCCGTCGTCGAAGCGATCGCGCAGGAGCCGCCAGCCTTCGTGGGCTTGGCTCTTGATGTAGGACTCGGCGGACTTCGCGCTGGGCGTCGAGCGAGTTGAAATCCTGCTCGAGGCGGCGTCGCTGGAGACGCGGGTGTAGATGGCGCAGCGGAGGTGGCCTTGCCTCATGGCGCGCGCGCCTCCGGGCCATTTGCTTGGCTGGGACAGCGTGCAGGCTTGCGGACCTGCTCCGCTTCCGAGGCGGCTCTCCTCCGCACGCGCGCCGCGGTCGGTGGTTCCGTCCAATCACTCCCGCCGCTCTCGGCTTTCCTGTCGAGGCCGAAAAAGCGGCGGCCGTTCCAGTTGGTCCCAGCGATCGCGCGGGCGACGGAAGAGAGGCTGGCGAACACCCGGCCGTTCCATGCGTAGCCGTGATCGAGAACCATGACCCGATGCAGCGCGCCGTCGTGCTCGCGCACGAGGACCGAGCCCGGGCGTGGGGTCGTCATGATCGCCGCGTTGCGCGAACTCTCCTCTCCGCCCTTCAACGCTGCGGCGAGCGCCGCGCGGACAGTGGCGTCAATGTCGCCCAGGCGCGCGATCTCCTCGCGCCAGAGGAGAATGCGGATCATCAATTGGCGCGACAGAGATTTGGGCGCGGGACGTCCGATAACCGATCGCCAACGCCTCTGCAGCAGCGCGGGATCGAGGCGTTCAAGCTCTTCATCCATAACGGGATGAGATCTCTCCGCCCCTGCATGACGGCGCTGGTGATTCCGCGAACCAGACGCCGCCGCGGGAACCCCGAGCGGATTCCCGCGAAGGTGAGTTTTTGCGCATCGCGTCAGGCCGCGCGGCTGGCGGCCGCGAGAATGCGGTAAGTCGACGAGTCTGCGCCGTCGACGCGTTCCCGCTCGATGGCGAAGCCCCGCTTGCGCAGCCCGGTCAGGACTGCGCGGGCGGTGTGGGGCCGCCAGCCGGTCGCGCTTACAAGCCCAGCAAGCGTCACGCCCTCCGCTTTCGCAAGCATGTCGATGACGAGCGCCAGCTTCGTGCCAGGACGAGGAGCAGCGCTCGCTAGGGCCATCCCGGCATCAAGGGTACCGAGTGCAGCCGGTTCGGCCGCGAGTGCGCGCGGCCCTGAGGATTGATGTGGCCGCGTTTCCAGATCTTCGACGGCCTCCAGCGCAACGACGCCCGTGCCATTGGACGTCTTCGACGCAGGCTTCGCACCGATGGCAGCGCGTCCCGCGCGGGTGATCACGAGACTGGCCGATCGTCCGTCGCCAGTCTCGCGCAAGATCGGCATACCCGGTTTCGCACGCATCTCTCGCATCAATCTTCGGCTGACCAGACTTGCCGCGACTTTCGCCGCCGCCGCTTTATGCATCTTCGCCGGAACGATCGCCGCGCCGTCATCGCGCGCGGCCGCGTTCAAGAGCAGCATCAACTGCGCGTCTGTGAGCTTCGCCACCTTGTCCTCCTTCGTTTAGCGACAGCATCCGCTGTCACCAGAACAACCCCGCGTCGGCCGCTTGGCCAGCAGGGTTAGGAGAAGTCGACGTCGAGGACGCCGCTACGCGCAAGCAAGCAATGCTCTGTTCGGGCGCGAAGTCCAGTCGATTGTGCGCGTCACTCAGGAAGTTGTATTTGGCAGACTGGAGCCTGCCCGCTGGCAAGGCCCTTTGCTGATCCGACGAAAACCTCAGCCGGTCTTTCAGCAAAATCATGTCTGCATCGCCAGCAATTTCGTGAGAAACTTTGAGTTGTGCTACCTGCATGAATTGGGCCGCCTAACTTGTTCGCGGCGCCACAAGGTCACTTTGAAGAGGCAACCTCACGGCGTCGGAAGCGTTTGAACACGGCGGCGTCTATAAACAGCCCTCGAGAGGACGATCAACATGACCTTAGAAACGCTCGACCTGGCGAAAAATCCACTTTTGGCGTCCATACAAACAGCTCAGGCATACAACGCGAAACTCATGGAACTCACTGCAATCAACGTCGGCGCCGTTTTCAAATGCGCTGAGAAACTGTCGAGAGTAAATTCTCCGCAGGAGCTTGCTGATGTCGTCATGAATCATGTGCGTGATCAATTCGAATCGCTGACCGAGCAGGTAGAGGAGTTGTCAGCCTTCGTTCAAAAAACCACTTCGGAGAATGAAGAGGAGATCGAACCCGGCTTGGGAGATTAGACCCATTGTGGATCGGCTCGATATCAATCCGAAAAAGACGATTTTCTCGGTCGTTCGCTGGCTTTTCACTAGTCATAAACTCATTAAGGGGATTCCCCTTTGAGACGAATGGTGATTTAAGCTCCTTGGAGGAGCGAAGATGAGCCAACGTCGCTATGAGCTGACCGATTTTGAGTGGTCGATCATCGAACCCTTGTTGCCCAACAAGCCGCGCGGGGTTCCTCGCGCGGACGACCGCAAGGTGCTGAACGGGATTTATTGGCGGCTGCGCACGGGATCGCCCTGGGCCGACATTCCCGAGCGCTACGGGCCGGCCACGACTTGCTACAATCGCTTCGTGCGCTGGCGTGTAAATCGGATTTGAAGCGTGACCCCTTCCAATGTTTCTGGCCCGAGGGAAATCAACTGCTTGCGTGTGTGATCCCACGCCGATCGGCGTCGGGACCCCACGCCTATTCACAGACGGCTGCGTGGAGCGCTCCGAGTGGACGGGAAAACACATGGAGGCGACGCGACGTCACCCTGTCATGCATTGATAGAGGAAGGACCAACTCTTTCGTCCCGACAGCTTCTGTGCGTTCGACTTCGCCTTGCATCCCGCCCATTTCACCTTGTCGCTCGACCATTCCTTGACCGCTTTGCTCCACTCCTTTTTGGTCCAGTTTTCGACCTGGCTCGCAGCGGAAGCGTCGGTGGGCTTCGACGTCGAAGAAGGTGGAGCGGCGTTTTTGGCGGGCGCGGACGTTTCCGCAAAGGCGAGCGGGGCGGCGATGACGCCGGCGAGGGTCACCGCCGCCAGGAAAGCGCGCAAATGTTTCATCGGTTCATTCTCCAGAGCTATGCGGCATAAGAACGCCGTTGGTTTGGGATATGCGCTTGCCGCCCAGCGTCAGTGAACCAGCCCGAGTCCGAGCACTCCCGATATGATCAGGTAGATCGCGACGATGTAATTAAGAAGCCGGGGCATGATCAAAATGAGAACGCCTGCGAGCAGCGAGACGATGGGTTGCAGGTGAGCTATGGTCAGCGTCATGGTCTGTGCGCTCCAAAAGTACGCATCCCGGAAAGCCCCAGGCTTTCCGGGTTGGGCTCTGCGCTGTAGCCGAACAGCGAAGCGGAATCAGGGGTCGAAATCGACAGATTTCAATGCGCTATGCGCGCGGATGGCGCGAGCCACTGGGGCTGCCCGGATATCGAGAACGAATCCAAGAGGACGCACGCCACCTCGCGGTGTTAGCCAAGCCTCATTAGGGCTTGCGGGCTTCCTTGACCGCGTCCCTCACCGTGTCTTTCGCGGTTCCGACCGCATCGTGCACGGCGCCGCCGAGTTGGTCGGCTTTCCCACGAAGCTCAAGATCCTTGTCGCCGATCACCTTGCCGGCGACTTCTTCAAGCTTGCCTTTAACGGTTTGGGCGGCGCCCTTAATGTTTTCTTTGTCCATGACACAATCTCCATTTTGGTTGCTCATCACTTCAAAGAGTTAGTCGAGATCGGCGGATGAACGTAGCGTCGGAAACTACTCACAGCTCGGCGCCGATAGCTTGCTCGACCGTCGCGGAGGCTGGAGTGCGTATCGATTCCGGAGCCGAGGCTCCGGCCGACTTCAATCCGCCGCGACGGCTAAGCGGATGAGTGCTGGGATGTTGCGCGATCCGGTTTTCCGCATGATCGCGGCGCGATGGTTCTCAACCGTTCGTTGGCTGATGCCTAGATCCGCGGCGATGTTCTTGCTGGGATGGCCGGCGAGCACGAGCCCAAGAATTTGCCTTTGTCGCGTCGTCAAACCTTCGAGATGTGCGGCGGCGGCCATACGCCGCGCTTGCTCTGGCGCCGACTGAGGCGTTTGCTCGAGCGCATGCGTAATGCTCGCGAGAAGCTCCTCATGGCCGAAAGGCTTCTCGATGAAGTCGGAGGCCCCGGCTTGCATAGCTTTGACGGCCATCGATACGTCGCCATGTCCGGTGATCATGATCGACGGCAGGCCGATGTTATCGGCTTTGAGCCGAGCCAGCAGCTCGAACCCATTCATTCCCGGCAGCACCGCGTCGATCACCAGACAGCCATGGCGCAGAGGGCGAAACGCCGCCAGAAACGCTTCGCAGCTTTCGAAGGTCTCCACGTCCGATCCATGCGATTCCAGCATCTCCCGGACGGCGCTGCGCACGCCCGGGTCGTCGTCGACGACGAATATGGTCGCAGACGATGGTTCGTTCGGCGCCTTTGGCGCCCTTATTACGGGGGGGGGGCCATTGGCGTCGACGCGGCGAGAAGATTCGTAACGACGCGCAGCAGTTCGACCGTCTCGACCGGCTTGTCGAGATGCGTGCTGCGCACGTTGGCGATGGCGCGCAGAGTTTGCGTGGAAATGTCGCCGGTCATGACGATGGCCGGAATTTCGTGTTGGAACTTCTCCCGCAGCTTCGCGATGACCTCGACACCGTTAGGACCATTGGGAAGATTGAAATCGGCGACGATGAGATCGGGACGCTCGGTCGAAGCAAGCGCAACGACGCCATCGGCGGCGCCGATCGGGCGATGACCGGCGTCATGCAGAAGCATTTCGAGAAGTTCGCGAATTGTCGGATCATCCTCGACGACGAGAATCGAGGCGTTCATTTGGGCACGCTCGACGAGACGCTTTCCTGCGGTAGCGCCCAAAGCGGCCGGTGCAGGGCCGTCGATCGGCACGCAGATGCTGAACATCGAACCATGCCCAGGCCGCGAATTCACATCGATGGGGTGCCCAAGCAGATTGGCCAATCGCTGCACGATGGCGAGACCAAGACCCAGTCCCTTGCTGCGCTCGCGCGCCGGATTGTTGATCTGGTGAAACTCCTCGAAGATCTCCAGACGATTCTCCTCGGCAATTCCCGGGCCCGTGTCCCACACCTCGATACGCATCATCTGACCGCGACGGCGGCTCCCGAGCAGCACCTTGCCGTGCGTCGTAAATTTTACGGCGTTGGAGAGCAGATTGCGCAGAATCTGCTCCAGCAACCTGGGATCGCTCCGCACGACGCATGTGCTGGATGCGACGCGCCACACAAGACCCTGAGCTCGCATGTGATAGCCAAAGTCCGTGTCGAGATGTTCAAATAGCTCATTCAAGGGAAAGCTCTCGATGTCCGCATGGATCACGCCAGCCTCGAGCTGATTGATGTCGAGCAGCGTGTTCAGCATTCCCGACATGACGCCGACCGTGGCGTCGAGACGCTTCAGGAGCGATTGCGACTCCGGTTCGTTGGACTTTTTGGCCAGCAATCCCTGCAGAAGGCGGATCGTTTGGAGCGGTTGCCGCAGGTCATGGCTGGCCGCGGCAAGGAAGCGCGATTTGGCGACATTCGCCTGTTCGGCGGCTTGCTTGGCGGCGTCGAGCGCCTCGGCTGCGCGCTTTTTCTCGGTAATGCTCGTAAATGTGATGACGACGCCTTCGACCAAGCCGTCGTGGGTCTTGTAGGGCAATATGAGGCGATTGTACCATACCCCGTTTTGGGTTGTGACTTCGCGTTCGATGGTTCGATGTTCGTCGAGAACGAGCGAAGCATCTCGGATCAGATCGCCATCGTTTGCGAGCGAGGTGAAATCGGCGAGAGGTCGACCGATATCCGTGGAAATCACCGGGAATAGAGACATGGCGGCGGGGGTGAAGAATTGAATTTTGAGGTCCTCATCCAGGAAGATCGTAGCGATGCCCGAGCTCTCCAGAATATTTTGAAGATCGTTCGACGTGTTGCGTTGACGCTCCAACGTCTCGTGGAGCTGACTGTTCAACGCCGTGAGCTCCTCGTTCACCGATTGCAGCTCTTCCTTTGACGTGACCAGCTCTTCATTGGTGGATTGCGCCTCCTCATGCAGCGACATGGCTTGTTCGGTGATGCGCCTTTGCTCCTCTTTTGCGGAGTTGAGATCGCAAAGCGCGCTTTCGAGCTCCGTGGCGACGCCCACGAGTTTGCGCTCCAATTCGGCGACATGAGCTCCGTCTGCCGGTGTCGACGCAGCGGATCGATTTGTCCTTGGGTTCGCGAAGGCGCCATCCAGGAAGCTGACGAGCAACATCTGTTCGTCGTGGTTCTTGACCGGCTCGACGGCGATACAAATCGTTGAGGGATCGTGATCCTTCTCCAGTTGAGCGTCCGTCACGATCACACGCACCCGATCGCGCTTGGCGCGCTCGATAACGGCGCGCAGCTTGGGGCGCAGACCGTCTCTGACCATGACCAGCAGATCATTGCTGGCGACGCCCAAGGGCACCCGGAGATATCTATCCGCCACCCCGGAGATGTGCAGACACTCGTGGCGCGCGTCGATCAACACCGAACACAAAGAAAAGCTGTCGATCAAAGCGCGCCAAGACAAATGTTCGAAGTCTGACGCTCTTTCGGACAGAGGTTTCGCCGGGGATGCCGAAGGGAATCGTTCACCCATCTGGGCGCCTGTCGGAAACGCGACCTCTCCAGGCCGGCTTCGGCCCACATGACGATAAACACGATGTTTTTTTGAAATGGATTCGAAACTCTCTCCAGAGCCGACCGCCTCGGAGCCCCCGAGGAACAGAACGCCGCCATCGCGCAGGGCGAAATGAAAAAACGACAGGATTTTGTGTTGCGCTTGCGGTTGCAGATAGATGAGGAGATTGCGACAGCAAACCAGATCGATGTTGGAAAAGGGCGCATCCGCCAAAATGTCGTGAACCGTGAATACGACGCAGTCGCGCAATTCATGCGCGACCCGGTAGTGGTGATCTTCTCTCGTGAAAAATCGCGCCAGCCGGTCCGGCGCCACGTCCGCCTCGATCGTTTTTGGATAGAGCCCGTCGCGGGCGAAAGCCACGGCGTCCGCATTGATGTCGGACGCGAAAATCTGCAGCCGCGTCGGCCGCTTCAACTCCTCGAACGCCTCGAGGAACAGCATGGCGAGCGAATAGGGCTCTTCCCCGGTGCTACACCCCGGACACCAGATGCGGATCGCCCGCTCGTCCTTTTGCTGATTGATGAGGTTGGGGATGATTTCGTTGGACAGGTAATCGAAAGCCGCTCGGCCACGGAAAAATTGCGTGACGCCGATCAACAGATCCTTGCGCAGCAATCCGGCCTCCACGGGTTTTTCGTGCAGAAGTTTTAGATATGACGCGGGAGTCTCGATGCGGACCGTGCTCATGCGATGTTCGAGACGGCGCTTCAACGTGCCTTCCTTGTAGACGCTGAAATCATGCCCGGTCTCGCTTCGAAGCAGCGCGATGATCTGCGTTAACTCGTCGGATGCGGGAGCCGTGGGGGATTGCGTCCCGTCTGCGGCTCCAGACCCCGCTCCATGAAGGCGTGCAAGAATGAGTTCGGGAATGTCTCCTACCGATGCGACGAAATCGACGGCGCCGGTCGCGATCGCGCTACACGGCATGCCATCGAATTCGGCTTCCTCCGGATCCTCTGCGATCACGAGACCGCCTTTTTCCTTGATCGCGAGAAGTCCGACGCTGCCATCCGAACCGGTCCCGGACAGGACGACGCAGACAGCCTGCTCGCCACAAGCTTCGGCGAGCGATTTAAGGAAGAAGTCGAAGGGCAGTCGCGCGCCGCGCGGCTCCGTCGGTTTCGAAAGCCGCAGCAGTCCGTCTCGAATTGCAAGAGAGACGCCCGGAGGAATGAGATACACATGATTGGGTTCGAGCGGCGCGCCGTCCGCCGCTTGCACGACCGTCATGCTCGTATGGCTGGAGAGCAATTCTGCCATGAGACTGGGATGCGTGGGATCCAGATGCTGGATCATCACGAAAGCCATTCCGCTCTTGGGATTCTGCGCGTCGAGGAAGCTTCGAAACGCCTCCAGTCCCCCCGCCGAAGCGCCGATTGCGACGATCGGAAATGCACGGCGCTTCGCCGAATTCCACCGCGAGGCGGCCCGAGCCTTCTTCCGGCCAGCCGTGTCGCCAATCGCACTGGTGGGGCTCGTCTTCATTTCTGCCCGATCTTTCATCGGCAACTCCTCCCAAAGCGCCTTCAGCTGGGCAGCGCCTAGGACTGATACCTATTTCGCCTTCTTGAACTTACAAACCCGCCGGCCTTGATTTTGGCTCGGATCTTCGATTGCGGAGTTCGACCTCGTTGCTTTGAGTAGTTGCCGAGCCTCCCCGCAACTTTTCTCACGGACCATAATCCAGACGTCGATTTCTCGACACGAAGCGGAAGCGGAGGCTAACCGGCCCTCCCGGCGCTTTTAGATGCGAGTGCAGAGCCAGGCCATGACCGCTCACCATCATGCAGTTGTCTGGATCGATCAGCGGGAGGCGAAGCTCTTTCACTTCAACACGACCGGAGTCGATCGCATGATCCTCCACCCACACCGTCCGACGCGGCACATCCACCGCAACGCTACCTCAATCGGTGGCTGCAAGCCATTGTCGGACGACGATTTCTTCGAGCATGTCTGCGAGACGATCGCCGAGGCGAAGGCGATCCTGATCACTGGCCCAGCCAGCGCCAAATCGGAACTGGCCGCGCATTTGACACGGCATCATCCCGAAATCGCCGACTGTATTGTCGGCGTGGAGACGATCAATCATCCAAGCGACGGCGCCTTGGTCGCCGTCGCTCGGCTCCACTTTAACACCAAGGACAATTCGCGGCCGGAAAGCTCGCGAAGGGATCTTGGTTCTTAGCGCTGCAAGAAAGGAAACCTCATGTCACTCGGAACAATCCTCCTCATCATTCTCGTCCTCCTGCTCGTCGGAGCATTTCCGTCCTGGCCTCACAGCGCCAGCTGGGGCTATTTCCCGTCGGGCGCCCTCGGAACTCTCCTGATCGTGGTGCTTATCCTTGTTTTGATGGGCCGATTATAGCCGCGCCGGCGAAATCCCGCAGTTTGGATAACGCGCGATGCGCACGCGCCGCTCGGCATGGGTAGTTTCCGAGCCTCCCTCGATCGGGAGGTGGACCTTAGCATTCGAAGTCTAACGGCGTCGTATGCGTTGGCGACCCCAAAAATAATATTCATCGCTGCGCGTGATCGTCGCGTCGCTCTGCGGCAACACCAAAGGATTAACAAAATGCGCGGATTTCAAGAGGTGCGAGCAAGCGAGTCTCAATTGCGTGTCGTCTTCGAGGACGACCAAGTTTCGTTCGGCTTTCCAACCACGGCGACGCTCGGCGACATCGCGGATTGGGTGGCGGGCCTCGCCAAGTTCCATGACAGCGCTCTCGTCGCCATCGATGTCAAAATGCCGAGACGCACAGGTTCATCCGTCGCTTCAATAGGAGTCTCCCATGGAACGCACTGACCTTTCGGTCGCTCGCTTCGCCGACCACGCCCAAGTCGAAATGGCCGTCAAGGCGTTGGCCCAAGCCGGCGTCGACATGAAGCAATTGAGCATCGTCGGTCGCGGATATCACACCGAAGAAAATGTCATCGGCTTTTACAACGCCGGCGAGCGAATTCGCTTCTGGGGAAAATTCGGCGCCTTCTGGGGCAGTCTGTGGGGGCTTTTCGGGGCGGGAATTTTCCTGGCTTCCCCGGCGACCGGTCCCATTATGGCGCTTGGCGCTCTCGTCGTCACCATCGTCTCGGCTCTCGAAGGCGCGCTCGCTTTCGGCGGCTGCAGCGCGATCGGCGCTGCGATCTACAGCATGGGCGTGCCAAAAGACAGCGTTCTCGAATACGAGCGCGCGCTTAAGGCCGACTCGTTTTTGATCTTGGTGCATGGAACGGCGGGCGACGTGGCTCGCGCGAAATCGATCCTTGCGACCGTCAAGCCGACGCATCTCGACGTTCACGAAGGCGTGACCTTGCCAGCGGGGCAGCCGTCCATCGCTCACGCAGCGGCGTGACGGTCCTCGATGTACCGCTTTGCCGCCGCGCTGGAGCGGGATTTCAGCTGCCGCAGTTGGGGAAAAAGCCAAATTTAGCAGGCGGTCTCGACACTCGAGATCGCTCCACGCCATCGACGCTCTTTCGTCGATGATGAGCGCTTCAAAGGAGATACGACCATGCAGCCCACACACAACACATTGTCCGAGAACATTCGTGGTCAGTCCGTCGAATTGCTCAACAAGCATTTGGCGGCCGCGATCGACCTGCACGCGCAACTCAAGCAGGCGCATTGGAATGTTCGCGGTCCCGGATTCATCGCAATCCATGAACTGTTCGACAAGGTCGCCGTCGCGGTCGAAGACTACTCGGATATGTTTGCTGAACGCGCCGGAGCGCTCGGCGGCGCCGCACAGGGAACCGTGCAGGTCGCAGCCGAACAATCCTTTCTTGTTCCTTATCCGCTGCGGATCGCCGACTGTAACGAGCATGTCTTCGCCGTTTCGAGCGCTTTGGCAGCCTTTGGCCAGTCGGCGCGCGACGCGATCGTTCAGGCCACGAACTATGCCGATGCCGACACGGCCGACCTGTTCACGGAAGTCTCGCGCGGAATCGAGCGTCAGCTTTGGTTCGTCGAGTCGCATCGAGCGCCGCAATGAACGAGAGAGTTCGAAATTTCGACGCGCCTAAAGACTGATGTCGAGATGGCCAGCCAGGCGAAAACTCCACGAGCGTCGACAATGCTCGAGCGCGTGGCGGTTTGGGTGAACGAGGGCGGCGCTGGCGGAGATGTTGAAAAAAACAGCTACGCCAGATCGAGAATCTCCCCAATGTCTTCACAGTTGCAACCACGCTGACGAAACGGCAGCAAAGCCTGTTTAGCCAAGGGGTTGTTGCGGAGGCGTGCTTCAGTCGCCCCTGTGACCGCAGCTCATTCCAACCGTCATCTTGCGAAGATAGCTTCGGAAACTATTCACGCGTGTTCAGGGATAGCGGATCCACGCTGCGAACGCGTCATGGTCGAAGGGGTCCTCATCCCTTGAATCCGAAATCCGTCTGATTGGCGCAGCGACGCCTTCCACTGGAAGGCGAAATACCGAGTTCGTATTTTCCCAGAACTCGCTTTGCGCATCGGCCGCCTCGTAGTGTCCGACGCGTTGGAACAAGCCGCGCCGCGCGACTGAGAGAAGCGTGCGGCCAAAACAATCCCATCGTTCGCCCCGAGCACCGCTGCCCTGGTCTTCCCGGTGCAGGCGAACACGAGTCATTCAACGTCCTTCTCGTCAGATCAGATCCGACCAAGCAACATTAGAACGACAATGACGATCAGTAGAAGGCCGATCACCCCCACGCCGCCGTGCCCATAGCCGTAGCCATAGCCTCCAAGGCGTCCGCTGAAGCCGCCGAGCAGAAAGATGATGAGTAGGATAGTGAGTATGAGTCCGATTGACATGAATGGATCTCCGCTTGCAGGGACCTAGCTCCGACGTTGCATCAATGGACCAATCCTAGGCCTATAACCCCAGTTACGATTAAGTAGACTGCGACGATGTAATTGAGGAGCCGGGGCACGAGCAGAATGAGAATGCCAGCGAGCAGGGAGACGATTGGCTGGAGATGCGCGATGCTGAGGGTCATTTTGCGTTTGCTCCTAACGGCCGGGCTTCGAAAAGCTGCGGACCCCGTGGATGAGACCATACGGGGATTGAATTTAGATGACGGAGCGAAATCGCAATTCGAGATCGGAGGAGCCGCTTGGCGCGGCCGCGGCCGACGATATTACGAACGGCCACGTTATAGGGCGGATCGGTGAAAACCGCCGCGGCCTGTTGCTCGCCCAGCAAGCGGTCCATGTCTACGTTCGAGCGTGCGTCGCCGCAGAGCACGCGATGCTTGCCAAGTGCCCATACCTCCCCTTCGCGCGCGACCGGCGTCCCGAGCGCCGGCAAAGCGTCCTCGGGACCTGGCCTCGGCTCAGAGAAATCCCCGAGCACCGTGTCGATCTCGGTCGCGTCGAACCCTGTGACTGAGAGCTCGAGGCCTTCCGTAGGCAATAATTCGACAAGCTCGCCGAGCTCGATTGCCAAGGTCTCCCAATTCCAGCCGGCCTTTTCGGCAAGCCGATTGTCAGCGAGCACATAGGCCCGCTTTTGTGAAGCGCTCAGACCGTCAGCGCGAAGAATTGGAACGATTTCGAGGCCAAGCAGTTGGGCCGCCGCAAGGCGGCCATGACCGGCTAGGACTGTTCCCGCGTCATCGATCAGGATAGGATTTAAGAAGCCGAATGCTTTGATGCTCTCGGCGATCTGTCGAAGCTGACGCCTCGAGTGAGTGCGCGCATTGCGAGGATTTGCGCGTAACTCGCCGATCGGCAGATACTCGACCTGCAAACCTTCAAACCGGTTTTTCATGCGTCACCCGATCCGCTGTGCGATCTCGGGTGAATCGTTAGCTCAGCGCATCGCAAAAACCGGTTTGCGCGAATTTACCGATTTTCGTGCCCGCGTCAGGCGATCCTTGAGTCCCGAGATGGGGGCGTTTCTACTGGCGCCACGCGCGTCGACGAACCAAATTCGACCGTCGTCGATATCCTCGATGACGCCCTCATGCTGGGACGCATGGAGCCGCTCGAGGAGCGCCGGAACGGTGATAGTCGGGCGTACTCTGACAATTTCCTCAATTAACTCTTGAAGCGCATCGCCCTTCCGCGGTCGGCCACCCTGACTTCCGTCTCCCCTTCTGATGCCGGTCTGGCGTTTCTCGGCATCTTCGTACGCCCGTTCCATGATCTTCCGATAATAAGTTGGAATGCCTCGAAGAGTTTCCGAGGCCATATCTTCTGTCGCGAGGGCCACGAGCTGGGCGTCCGCTAGGCGGCGCTCAAATTCTCGCATTTTGACAGCCCAGAATTCGCTGTGGCGCCGATTCATTTCAGCGGGGGAGGGCGGGTTGGGAGCCATGTTCGAACACCGTGCATTAATCTTGGTCGGCGCGGTATGCTCTGCAAGCCGCCCAAGAGGGTAAGCTCTCAATTCATTATAGCGCGCTCGCATGCGCTTAGTTTAGCATTCCCTGTTCCAGGCATTTACGCAACTCGGTTTCCCTGTTTTTGCAAATGAATTCCCTGTTCTGGCGGTTAGGGAATTTCTCGCGCAAGCTATTGAATTTAGGCGCGCTGCGACCGCTCCGAAAGCCGCTTTAGGCCCCATTTTTCCAAAATTCCCTGTTCTTTTCCCTGTTAGCAGGGAATTTGACCGCCGAGACCAGTTCGCTAGCGACTGCGTCGTCAGCCAGATAACATATTGATATATTTATGTGTTTTGTAACTTTTCGCGGGAACGAAATTTCATCCGACATATCCGTCGGTCGCCGTCCCTCGATCACGATGTCGACCTGCAGAGACGAAAAATCGTGACTTTGGGCGCGCGAAGGCTCGTTGTGTCTCTCTTGCCCTTTTTTGGCCCGTCACATGTCGAGCGTTGTGGTGGGGATAACGCGGGCTTAGGCCATGGCAAATCCGAGCAGCCGGCGCTGCTCCTGCCACTTAATAAAGCTTGTAATTTAAATTTAAACTGATCGTTCGCGGCTCGCCGCGCATCAGGACGCCGTTTGAAGAGAAATTCTGGCTATCCGTGAGATTGGCGCCGCTGAGCGTGAAGGTGAGCCGATCGTTCAGCCTGTAGCTCGCCGAGAGCGATAGCATCTTCTTTGGCGGCAGCATGAAGCCATAGGTGTTGGGCAAGGTCACCTGCGTCTGGCTTGCATAAAAGAAGCTCGCGGCGAGGTTCAACCCGCGGAGCGCCTCCTGATCGAAGCCGTAACTGGCGGAAATGTTATAGACCCGTCGCGGTGCGCCAAGAAGGTCGCTGCCCGTCTGGGAGGGCGTGTTCGTATCGTGGCTCACCAGCGCATGCAGAAATGTGGCGGCGACCGCCACGTGAAAATTCGGCATGAGCTGCGCGCCAAGAGTCGTCTCGACGCCGTGGCTGTGCTGCTGTCCCGTTATCACCGAATAAAATCCACTTGGATTAAGAGGATTGAGAGCGGCGACATTGTCGCGCGTGACGTCGAAGACGCCAAGGTCGATATCGATTTTACGATCCAGAAGGTTGTGACGCAGCCCGAGTTCGTAGAGCCGGTCTTCCTCTGGCGGCGCGAGCGTTCCGCCGGCGATCCTGACGCCGTTGTTTGGAATAAAGGAGCGGCCATAGGCCGCGTGGATCGAAAGATTGTCCATCGGTCGGTACAGCAGGCCGAGGCGCGGCGTGAGCTTTGGATCGAACCCCTTGCTGGCGCTTGAGCCCGGCGTCCCCGTGAGCGCCCCAGTCGGATCGATGAGCGTTTCGTAGCTTGCGAGATAATCGTAACGCCCGCCGGCGAGAACGCGCCATTGCGGGCCGATGTCCACCAAATCATGCGCGAAGGCGGAGTTGCTCCAATTGCTGTCGACGCCGCTCGCCCGTTGAGCGAATGCGTAAGACACGAAGCTCGGATAAAGCGGCGCAAAAATGTTGATTGGGGGAATGGGGTAGGCCGTGATCTCATCGCGATGGCGATCGTCGAAGCTCCATCGTTCGTAGCCGAAAAATAAATTATGGGTGAGGGCGGCCGTTTCGAGTTTCCCCTTGAGGATCGCCTGCGCGTCGAAGACTTTTCCATAGTCATGCGTTCGCACACCGTCGCCGAAAGCGATGTCTCCAAGACCGTCGTAGGTCCAGCCGGTGAACCACCCGAGCGAGGTGAAGCCGCGATAATAATCGACGATGATCGTCGCGCTCCAATTTTTGTCAAAGGCGTGCTCGTAGCGCAGCGCAATGTCCGATCTATCCGACCAGATGTCCTCATTGGCGGAAACCGCGCCGTAAAAACTTCTCGGCAAAGTCAGAAAAATGGGCGAGGCGATGTAGGTCGGCAGGCCGTAATTGAGAATCTGGTCCGACGCATTGGATTCGCCACGCAAGGTCAGCCTGTCGCCATTGTCGAGCGTCAGCGCCATAACCGGATTGACGTAGAGGCTTTCGCTGCGCACGTAGTCGACGACGCTCTTGCTGTCCTGCGCTGCAACATTTAAACGAAAAAGAAGGTTCTTATCATCGTTGAGCGGCCTGTTGAGATCGATGGTCGTGCGTCGAAATCCGAACGCGCCGACCGTTGCATCGTCTTGGAGGAAGAAGTCCGGCAAGGGTTTCTTGGTGATGTAATTTGCCGCCGCGCCCATGGCGCTGGTCTCGGCGCCGTAAAGGATCGACGTGACGCCTTTCACGAATTCCGTGCGCTCGACGCCGGCGAGTTCGACATTGCCTGAAAAGAAGCCGCGCGCGGCGCCGTCGCGCAAGATAAGGCCGCCATTGTCGAAGCCGCGAAACATGAAATCGGGCGCGTAGCCGCCTTGCGGCACGGGAGAGTTCACGAAGACGCCGGAGACATCCTTGCCAAGGTCCTGCGCATCCTTCGGCTTTCCTGCATCGTCGCCGGACCTTGCAGTCTCGGTTGGCGCGTTCGATGACGGCGCGGCTTCTTGCGCGTCGGCGGCGCAAAAGAGCGCGGCGGAGAAGATCCCGCCGAGCGCACCGACATATAGAATAACGCCTGGACGAGGCATGAACTACTCAATTCCATGGCCGCTTCAGCTGACATCGTTGGCGCATTATTCATTGCCAAGAGTTGAAAGCGTCCTCGTGCGCAGAGCATGAAAGCTGCGCGCCCGGCGCTTCTTCCACCAGATGTAGACGCCGGTCGCCGACAGCATCGCAATGACGAGACCCAGCGCGCAAACGAATATGCGGTAGGGGAGGCCGAAGACGCGCGCCATGTGCAAAACGTAAAGCCAGCTTTCGATCGTATTGCCGAGATGTTCGCCGGTCGGCAACGACAATTGGATGAGCGCGCCGCTGTCGGCGTCGAACGTCACGTAAGTGCCGCCGCCCTTGGGAGAGCGCTCGATGAGATCGCGGCTGCCCCGCACTTCGTACAGATACATATTGGAGGCGGGGAAATACATTAGGCTGACCGCCGGCCCGCCCTGAAAGCCGTGGACAAAGGATTGCTCTGCGATCAGCCTTTCACCCGTCGCTTGCGCCGCGCGCCAATCCAGCCGCGCCGCATGCGGCGAGCCCTGCGGCGTCAACAGGAAAATGTCGAGCTGCGATTGGTAATCGAAGAGGCGCTTGGTCACCCACTCGTAGGCCGGCCTGATGTCCATCATCACGCTGGACCAGGCGAAGACGAACAGCATCGGCCAAAGCCACAGGCCGGAGGCGCGATGCAGATCGAAATTCAGACGGTAGAAGCCAGTCTTGCGCTTTAGCAGCCACGCTGGCTTCCAGCGCGACCAAAACTGCTTCGTCGTTAGCGGTAGGGTGAGATAGAATGCGACGAAACAATCGACCGTCCAGATCAGCGCAAGAATTCCGAGCGTCCACTGGCCAATCTCTCCGATGGCGAGCGTCCAATGCAGCTCGTAAATGAAGGACGGCAGGTTGATGACACCCTGAGAAAGATCGGCGCGTCTTCGCCGCCCGAGCTCTTGACCGGTCCAGGGATCGACGAAAAATTCGGTGAAGCTGAGATCCGCTGGGCTTCCGGTTTGGGGGGCTTGGCGCGGCTCGAAATAGATGCTCGCCTGATCCGGCTCCGTATTTATGGCGCCGGTGACGCGCGCCTGCGGGAGCTGCTCCTGCGCGCGCACAATGAGCGTTGCGAGATCGAAGTCTTTGCGCGCCCGGTTCCGAGCGGGCGAAGAGCTGGGGCGCGCAAAGGCGCTCCAGTTCGACGTTGAAGGCGAGCAGGCTACCGGTCAAACCGACGACGATGAGAAACGCCGCCATGGCCAGCCCGACCCAGCGATGAACGAAGACGCAGACCCGCCTAACCATCGCTAGAACTCGACTTTGACGGAGCCTTTGAAGCGTCGCGGCTGCCCGTTGAAAACCGTCAGCGCGCCTGGATAGGTCAGGGTCGCAAATCGGGTGTCGAGCAGATTGTCGACGTTGAGCTGGAACGTCGTCTTCCTGTCCCAAACCTTGGTCGTGTAGGACGCGACCAGAGCAGCCGTCGCATAGCCCGGCAGGTGGAAGTCGTTCCAATTGTCGCCCTGCGCGAGGCTGCGCGCCAGAAAGCCGCCGCCGATCTTGAAGCCTTCGAACTGCCCGCCCCGAAACTCGTAAGTGGTGAACAAGCTGCCCGAGTCGCGGGGCACGCCGCCGAGCCGCTTGCCCTCGTTTCCGATCACGCTCAGAACCACGGGGTTGCCCTGAAGCAAGCTGTAGTTGTCGAGGACGCATCCGCCATTCGCGCCGAAAGGATTAGCGAAAAAACTGGCGAGGTCGCAGTGCGCGTCCTTGGTGATAATCGAGGCGATATAGGAATAGCCGCCGATCACCTTCCAACCGGGCAGGATTTCGCCTGCAACGTCCAATTCCACGCCGCGGTTGCGAGCTTCGCCGAGCGCGAGTTGTCTGAGTTGGGTCGGATCGGTCGGGTCTGGATATGCGATATGCTGCTTGGTGAGATCGTAATAGGCGAGCGTCGCGGTCAGCTTGTTGTCGAGAAGCTCGGTCTTTACGCCCACCTCCCACTGCTGAGCCGATTCTGGCGGCAAAGGCGTCGTCGACGCGGTCGGCAGATTGCCGAAGTTGGTCAGATAGCTACCGTAGACGCTGACCCAGGGCATGGGGCGCCAGAGCAGGCCGAAGCGTGGGGTCACGCGTTGAGCGTCGCTTGCCACGAAGCCGTTGTTTATCAGGAAGCCCGCGGCGTTGGTCTGACCTACGGGATCATAATTGATCACATGATCGTAGCGTCCACCCGCGAGCAAGAAAAAGTTCATTGGTAGCTTGATTTGGTCCTGAATATAGACGCCCCACCACATCTCATGCGCGGCTGATTGAGTAGGATAAGAGAATGGCAGATAGTATAGATAAGACGCGTTTATAGGATAAAGCGCGTTTATTGGCTGTATTTGGCCGCCGTATAGCGTCGGAAGCGCTACGTAGGTCGTGTCCTGATAGTTGAAGTGCTGATAGTCCGTGCCGACAAGCAGGGTGTGATCTAAGTCTCCGGTCTTGACCTTGCCGGTTAATTCTACATTGCCGTAATAGCTCTGCGAGCTCGCATCATTCAGAAACTCACCAAGATTGAGTATCTGGAAGGGAATGCCGGAAAAGTTGTCCCAACCGCCGAGCGGGAATTGACCATAGTGATTGAAAGTCGTCAGTTGCAGATGGAAGCGATGCCGCAAATTCCAATCTTCGTTGAGATCGCGACTGAAGAGATAGCCTACGTCGAGTTCGTCGCCATGACTTTTCGACCAAGGCGGCGAGAGATTTTCATTGCGGGGCAGGCTCAGAGCTGGGGCGCTCCCGGTTCCAAAAGCGAAGGCATACCAAGGGTATGACGAATTCGGACCTAGAGTGGTGAACGCGGGCGCCTGAAACTGATCGTGGGCGCCATGGCGGTGGTACGTCAGGTAGACGTTCAGGAAGGTATGCGGATCAATGTTCCAGGTCACCGTCGGCGCGACATGCGTGAGATAGGCATTGGAGTTCTGGATGAAGTTGTTTCTATCCTCCCACGCCAGATTGAATTTATAGAGCAGCGTGTTGTCCTTGAAGACCGGTCCTGTCGTGTCCAAGGTCGTCCGGAAATCGCCCCAAGAGCCGAACTGCTGCTCGACCGCTGTATAGGGTTTCTCCAGCGGCTGCTTGCGGACCAGATTGATTAACCCTCCCGGATCGCCGCGACCATAGAGGATCGATGCCGGGCCTTTCAGCACTTCCACCCTGTCGATGTCGGATAGGTCCTGATTTGTGTTCGCGTTAAGCGCATCGAATCTCACGCCATCGACGTAATAGGTGTTCTGAAGAAACCCACGAATCCAAAAGGTCGGCGTGCCGGAAAGGCGCTCGTCGGTGGCGATGACGCCCGAGACGTTGTTGATCGCCTGGCTGATCTCCACGTCCTTCTGGTCTTCCAGCACCGCGCGTGGCACGATCTGGATCGACGCCGGCGTCTCCATGACCGGCGTATTGGTCTTCGTCGCTGAAAAGCTGCTCTCGGGGCGGTAGGTGTGGTTGTCTTCCTTGGGCGTTTGCGCCACCGCGTCGATCGGGGGCGGCGGGGGCGCTGGCGGCTCCGCGGCCGGAGCGGGCGACACGGGCGCCGCCGCAGCCCGCAAGGGACGCGCCGTCTGGGCCCTGGTCGGCTTGGCGCTCACCCCGCGCTTGGCGGAGGGTTTCGAAGACGCGACCTTCACAGGCTTTGAGGCGCCTACTTCAATGGTGGGGAGCGCCTGTTGCGCATAGGCCTGAGAACATGCGAGCGCGAGAGCGAGAGCGCCGGCGGAAGCGCCGCGCGCGAAGAGGGGGCAAAACATTCAAAATGCTCCTGTGGCGGCGTTGCGGACCGCGTGGATCGTGGACAATTGCGGTGAAGAGCCGCGTTCGATCGGTCAGGAGAAGAGAGGCGGCGCGCGAGACGCCCAGGAGTTGCTAAGGCCGCGGCGTCGCGTTGTCTGATCGTCGCTTCTCAGCCAAATGAAACGCATCGCCTCGCGCGGCAAACGGAAGGCCACGGAGATCGCTGCTGTCATGGCGCGGTCGAGCGCGACGCCATGGGCGCTGGCGAGACAAAAAAGGCAGCGTTGATGATGACCGCGAGTAGGCGAATGCTCGTCGCTGCTCTGCTTTCCGGCGTCGCATAAATCGACGCTGATCGCCGTGCGGGCTCCATGCTCGAGGGAGAGAGGCAAGCCGACGCCCAAGGGAACGACAAAGGCGAACGCCTTCAGCAGAAAAAGAGACAAAGCCATGAACACGACGAAGCCCTGACCCCGTCGCTTCAGCGGCGTCCGCGGGATCGTCATGCCTTGGCGTCCCATTGTCTCATTCTCGATCTTTCCGCGGCTTCAACGCCGGAGACACTTTGCGAGCGTATCGCCAAGCGTCGATTTTCTTTTTTCTCTTAAGCGCCGAACCTTACATGGGCATAATGGCGCTGGGTCTTGAGCTGGATTTCGATCCGGTGCGGCATTTTTGTCACAGCCTATCCTCGCCCCCGGCGCCTGGGACGCCGCGATCGCATGCTATGAATTGCGAAAACGCCTGGACCTTTGATAGGTGCGACGCTGGCGTTTGGGCTGGGGAGCGGTGAAGATGCGAATCCTCATGGTCGAAGACAATCTCGAACTCGCCCGGGAGCTCGCGGATCAAGCGGCGCGCGGCGGCTTTCTCGCCGACCATGTGGTTTCGATCGAGGAAGCGCGCGCTGCGATCGCAATGCGCGCCTATTCGCTCGTGCTGCTGGATCGGCGGCTGCCCGACGGCGACGGCCTGTCCCTGGTCCCGATCATGCGCGGCGCGCAGCCTGGAATCCGCATTCTGATGGTCACGGCGGCCGATGCGACGCGAGATAAGGTCTGTGGGCTCGACGCTGGCGCTGACGACTATATCGCCAAGCCCTTCGAACCGGATGAGCTCATTGCGCGCGTTCGGGCGAGTCTGCGTCGGCCCGGGAGCGAGACGGCGCCGCCGATCGTCTTTGGCGCACTCACCTTCAATCCACAAACCCGCGAGGTCTTCGCGCATGACCAGCCGGTCCTCATGCAAAGGCGCGAGCTTGCGCTGTTCGAGGCTCTGGTGCGGCGCGCCGGCCGCGTCGTGATGCGCGATGCGCTCATCGATGAAATCTTCGGCATCGATGACGACATCCACTGGAACAGCCTCAACGTGCTCGTATCGAGACTGCGGCGGCGGCTCGAGGAGCTCGACGCAGGGGTGGACATTCATTCGGCGCGAGGCGTAGGCTATCTCATGGCGATAAAAGCGGCATGAAGGGCCATCCCTCGCTCGCCCGCCGTTTGGTGCTCTATCTGGTCAGCGCGGAGATTTTCGTCATTATTCTGGGGGGCGTCTTCATGGTGCCGCTCTATGTGACGTTCAATCTCGATAATCTCGGCTTGACCCTGGATGATTGGGCCGAGGAACGGGCGCAGCGCCTCATCTTCAATGCGATTGTTCGCGCGCCTGAGCGCCTCACGATCATGGGCACCCCAGAATTGCAGGCTTATCAAAGGCGTTTTCCGGACTTCGCCTTCGCAGCCTTTCAGGCGAGCGACATGGCCGCGCTGCCCGGATCTTCGGAACGTCTCGTCGCGCAGCTGCGCCAGTTCGATCGGGTTCGCCTCAAGACGGCGAGCTTTTCGATAGAAAATCCGGGCGGCGCCCGCTTCAACTGCGCCGCGCGGTCTCAGAGCCCGCTCGGCGGGCCAGTGCTCACCGTGGCTTGCAACCACCATTTCGCTTGGGATGAGCTTCCTTTCATCCTTCGCGATTTCGCACGCAGCTTTTTCCTTGCCGCCAACAGTCTCTTCTATGCGCCCTTGATCGCCGCATCAATTCTCATCGCGTCGCTGGTCGTGCGCCGCGCTTTGGTCCCGCTGCGACGAGCCGCGGCCGATGCGGCTCGGATCGACCTCGACTCGCTGGCGCAGCGGCTGCCCGAGACGGGCATGCCGGCGGAGATCATGCCGCTCTTGTCGGCGGTAAACGGCGCGTTGACGCGGCTCGACGCGGGCGTCGCGCGTCAGCGCCGCTTCACCGCAAACGCCGCACATGAACTTCGCACGCCGATCGCGATACTGCGGGCTCGTCTCGATAATCCGGAGGAGTCCAATCTGCGGCAGGACATGCGCCGTAATTTGCGGCGCATGCGCACGATCGTCGAGCAGTTGCTTGTCGTCGCCAAGCTCAATGAACGGGAAAATCCGCTGGACGAAAATCTCGATCTCGCTTCCGCATTGCTATCACTGGTTGCCGATTACATGCCGCTCGTCATCGAGAGCGGCAGATTTATCGAATTCGAGCCGCCCGCGCGGCCTGTAGTCGTCCGCGGCAGCCGCAGGGCGCTTGAAATCCATCGTCGCCAATCTGCTGGACAACGCGCTCAAAGCGGAGCCCAAAAGCGGAACGATCCTGGTTCGGATAAGGCCTGGCGCGACGATCGAAGTAGTCGACCACGGTGAAGGCGTCGCGCCAGCCGATCGCGATCTAATTTTTGAACCGTTTTGGCGCAAGAGCGACGAGCCACCCGGAAACGGGCTCGGGCTCACCATCGTCAAAGATCTTGCGATGCTGCACAATGGGAAGATTTGGGTGGAAGAAACGCCTGGAGGCGGCGCGACATTCAAGTTGACGCTGCCGGAACTCGCCCTCGCGCAGACCGCTTCTTAATCCAGATGTAGACGCCGGTGACCGACAGCGTAACGACAGCGACGCCGAAAACGGCGACGAATATTTTGAGCGGCAAACCCCATATGGAAGCCAAATGCAGGGCGACGATCCAGCTCGTGAGCGTGGAACCTAGCGTCATGCCGGTGGGAGCGTCGAAACCGAGAAACTTTCCGTTTCCCGCGTCGAAGACGACGTATCCCTACGCCGTGGACCGCCTTTTCAAAATTGAGGGAAAAGCGAAGCTGCGCAGCTAAGTGCTTTTGGGACTGATCTTACTTGGACTTCCGCAGCTCGTCGACGATCCTGGTCGCGCCGAAGACATGCTTCAAAGCTTCGAGGATCGCTGGCGTCGCGACATGGATATTTCGTTGCCCCGGGTCCCACTTTGCGTATTCGTCGCCGGAGCGCGACAGGTTATGCTCTGGTTCCATGAGCAGAACCTCGAACTCCCGGTGAAGCATACGAAAGGCCAGATGGAGGCGCCCGAGTTGCGCCACTCTCAACAGGATGGTCCGGAACCTCGTCTAAGGCGGCGCCTATCAGGCGCACGCCAGATCAACGTAATGTAGCGGGTTAGCAGAACATGGCGATCGCTCTTCAGCCGAGATTCCCATCTCCAAATAGGTCAAGACAATCCGTGCGCCATTCAAAAGATGCGGATGGCGTGATTGACATCGGTTGGTGTGACGGCGTGCTGTCTGATGGCCGCGCGTTTCGAGCCGAAATGTGGGCTCAGGACCAAGTAAGTATGCTCACATTCTACTTCAGCGCCATTGGCATGGAAGAGTTGGATCAAGCATCCATTCAACGCTTTATAGAGAATGAGGCTCTTGTGTCATATGACAAAGACTCGCCGCGATATTGTTCTTCAGCAAAATATGTTGACGACAATGGAAGCGACATTTGGTCCGTAAATTTGGTAGTTGGCGACGATGAGACTACATTTTTAATGGGCTCAATACCGATTTTTCCCTATTCCCGCGTGGGGGAGCCAAATACGATGTTCAACTCCGTCCCGATCAAGGCAGCTCACGTTGCGCCGAAAAAAGCTGATCAAGGCGCCAACGCATTGTAATGGACGCGCCTCATCTTTTTCGCGCCATCGCAGCAGACGGCAGCTGCTTGCAAATGTCCCCCGCCTCGTGGCTGCTCCTTCGTCGGCTTCGTGAGACCGTCGTATTTTCGGTCCCAATCCCGGATTGAATAGAAGGCCTGCAACAGCATCGCCCGCAGCAACTTCTCCGGCGGCGGAAAAGAACGTCAAATCAAACGCCTTGGGCAGCCGCCAGTCTTCGAAGTCGACGCCCCGGCCGCCCTGATCGGCGACCGACCGATTTTAGCTAAATAGTATAGACTGGTCTGAACAGCCGATTTGTCTGAAGTTACTGAGATCGCCCCATTGTGGTATGCTCATTCTCTTGAAAATTCGCCAAAATCTGAATGGCACCCGCTCGCCGACCATTTGACGGCGGTCGAGCAACTCGCCCGCGAGCGGGCGGAGAAATTCGGCGCGCCTCGTGCGGCGGGGCTCGCCGGCCTTCTCCACGATCTTGGCAAATACACGGTCGAGTTTCAGGCCCGGCTCGCAGGAGGCGCGCCTGTCGATCATTCGACCGCCGGCGCCGAGAAATCTCGGCGCTCGCCGAACAAGCGGACGATCGGTGCATTGCCGAGATCCTCGCGCACGCCATCGCCGGGCATCACGCGGGACTGCCGGACAGCATCGGCGGGGACGCCGCTCTCGACGCACGCATCAAACGCGAGCACGCCGCGCTCGATCCCAATTGGCGAGAGGAAATTTCACCGATCGCGGAGGGCCTCATGCCGGCGTTTTTTTCGCGAGCGGCGCAGAAGGAAAAGCTCCCTACCAACTGGCGTTCTTCGGGCGGATGATCTTTTCTTGTCTGGTCGACGCGGATTTTCGCGACACGGAGACTTTTTACGCCCGCGCCGAGGGGCGACGCGTCGATCGGAGCTGGCCGCATCTGCCGGCGATCATTGAGGCCCTGATCGCCGCCTTCGACCGCCATATGGCCGAGAAGCGCAAGAGGGCGGAGGCCACGCCGGTCAACACCCTGCGCGGAGAAATTCTCGCACATGTGCGAGCCCGCGCCGTCGCCGAGCGCGGCCTGTTCACGCTGACCGTGCCGACCGGCGGCGGCAAGACGCTGGCCTCGCTCGCCTTCGCGCTCGACCACGCCAAGCGGCATGGTTTGCAGCGCATCGTCTACGCCATTCCCTTCACCTCGATCATCGACCAGACCGCCAGGATTTTTCGGGAGGTTTTGTCGGAGGCGCCGGGGGAGGAGATTATTCTCGAACATCATTCCTCGATCGAGGAAAAAGACATCGCTGACGAAGATCGCGAGCATCGGCGCGAGGCTGAAAAAAAATTGAAGCTCGCAATGGAGGATTGGGCGGCGCCGATCGTCGTGACGACGAATGTGCAGCTGTTCGAGAGTCTCCACGCCAGCCGTCCGTCGCGCTGCCGCAAGCTGCATAATCTCGCCAATTCCGTGATCATTCTCGATGAAGCGCAGACCATCCCGCTCGACGTGCTGCGCCCCTGTCTCGCGGCGCTCGACGAGCTGGCGCGCAATTACGGCGCCTCCATCGTGCTGTGCACGGCGACGCAGCCCGCCGTCGCTGCACGGGATTTTCCCGGCGGCCTCGATTTGGGGCCGGACCGCGAATTGGCGCCGTCGCCGCCAAAGCTGCATGAAAAATTGAAGCGCGTAACCTTGCGCGATTTCGGCGAGATGAACGACGACGACCTGATCGCCGCCCTGAGCGAGTGGGAGCAGGGCCTTGTGATCGTCAACAGCCGCGCCCATGCGCTGGCGCTGTATCGCAAGGCGCGGGACGCGGAGCTCGACGGCGCCGTTCATCTCACCACCCGGCAATACGCCGCGCATCGGCGGCGCATCCTGGCGAATGTGCGCGAGCGGCTGGAGAAAGGCGCGCCATGCCGATTGATCGCGACCTCGCTGGTCGAGGCTGGCGTCGATCTCGATTTTCCGCGCGTGTGGCGGGCGGAAGCCGGATTGGATCAGATCGCCCAGGCGGCGGGCCGCTGCAACCGCGAAGGCCAGCGGCACTTTTCCTTCGGCGGGTTCAGCGGCCCGCCGCCTGGGCGATCTGATCCAATCCGGCTTCCGCCCGCCACACGCGCCGGGAATTCGAGATCGACGCCAGCCTCGACCAGCGAGGTCGCGATAAATCGGCATGGCGCGCCTTTCTCCAGCCGCTCGCGCACATTCGCCAGGATGCGCCGCCGATGCGCGGCGTATACCAGGGTGGTGAGATGAACGGCGCCGTCGGAGCTCCGCGTCCCGCACCTTGGATTCAGCGCCAGCCCAGTGGGCGCCAGGCTGTTGACGATGCGCGAGGCCTTGCTCCCACTCGCTCAGGGCAGCTTAGGTCGTCGTCGTTCATCTCGCCGAAATCGCGCGAGGTTACGCGCTTCGTGTGCAGCTTTGTCGGCGAGCGCGTCGATTCGCATCCGCGGCCCGAATCGAGGCCGCCGGGAAAATCCCGTGCAGCGACGGCGGGCTGCGTCGCCGTGCGCACAGCACGATGGACGCGGCGTGATTGCGCGCCAGCTCGTCGAGCGCCGCGAGACGGGGCGCAGCACGTCAGAGCGGGATGGTCTGCGCTTAATAGAGAATAATCACGGAATTGGCGAGATTATGCAGCTTGCGGCAGCGCGACGGACGGCTGGCTCGTCGATATTCTCGAACAGCTGCACAGATTCGTCGTCACGACGATGGGCGCAACCTTAATATTCCATTTGCCGACTTCAATTTTTTTTCAGCCTCCGCGCCGAGGTGCCCGCGATACTTAGCCGTGACTTTTTCCTCGATCGAGGAATGATGTTCGAGAATAACTGTCCTCCCCCGGCGCCCCTCCGTAAAATATCCCGAAAAATCCTGGCGGTCTGGTCGATGATCGAGGTGAAGGGAATGGCGTGGACGTCGCTGCAAACCACAAGTCCGCTTGGCGTGGTCGAGCGCGAAGGCGAGCGAGGCCAGCGTCTTGCCGCCGCCGGTCAGCAGGACGGTCAGCGTGAACAGGCCGCGCTCGGCGACGGCGCGGGCTCGCACATGTGCGAGAATTTCTCCCGCGCAGGGTGTTGACCGGCGTGGCCTCCGCCCTCTTGCGCTTCTTTGCGTATGGCAGTCGAAGGCGGCGATCAGGGCCTCAATGATCGCCGGCAGATGCGGCCAGCTCCGATCGACGCGTCGCCCCTCGGCGCGGGCGTAAAAAGTCTCCGTGTCGCGAAAATCCGCGTCGACCAGACAACATAATCATCCGCCCGAAGAACGCCAGTTGGTAGGGAAGCTTTTCCTTCTGCGCCGCTCAGCAAAGCACGTTGCATGAGGCCTGTCCGCGATCGGTGAAATTTCCTTCTCGCCAATTGGGATCGAGCGCGGCGTGCTCCGCCCGTTTGATGCGTGCGTCGAGAGCGGCGTCCCCGCCGATGCTGTCCGGCAGATCCCGCGTGATGCCCGGCGATGGCGTGCGCGAGGATCTCGGCAATGCACCGATGGTCCGCTTGTTCGGCGAGCGCCGAGATTACTCGGGCGCCGGCGGTGCAATGATCGACAGGCGCGCCTCCTGCGAGCCGGGCCTGAAACTCGAGCCTGTATTTGCCGAGTGGTTGGAGAAGGGCGAGCGAGCCCCCCCCACGAGGCGCGCCACCTTCTTTTCGCGGGCGAGTCGCTCAACCACCGGGATAAGGGTCGGCGAGCGGGTGCCATTCAGATTTAGACAAATCTTCCAAGAGAATGAGCATACCACAATGGGGCAGTCTCAGTAACTTCAGACAAATCGGCTTGTCAGACCAGTCTATACTATTTAGCTAAAATCGCTGAGTCCCTTTCAGGGCGGCCGGGGCGTCGACTTCGAAGACTGGCGGCTGCCGAGGCGTTTAATTCGACGTTCTTTTCCGCCGCCGGAGAAGTTGCTGCGGGCGATGCTGTTGCAGGCCTTCTATTCGATCCGGGATTGGGACCGAATCGACGGTGTCAGCGAAGCCGACGAAGGAGCAGCCACGAGGCGGGGGACATTTGCAAGCAGCTGCCGTCTGCTGCGATGGCGCGAAAAAAGTGAGGCGCGTCCGATTTCAATGCGTTGGGCTTTGATCTTTTTGTTTCGGCGCAACGTGAGCTGCCTTGATCGGAAAATCGAACATACCGTATTTGGCTCCCCCACGCGGAATGGGAAAAATCGGTATTGAGCCCATTAAAAATGTAGTCTCATCGTCGCCAACTCCCACCTTCTCCGACCAAATGTCGCTTCCATTGTCGTCAACATATTTTGCTGAAGAACAATATCGCGGCGAGTCTTTGTCATATGACACAAGAGCCTCATTCTCTATAAAGCGTTGAATGGATGCTTGATCCCAACTCTTCCCATGCCAATGGCGCTGAAGTAGAATGTGAGCATACTTACTTGGTCCTGAGCCCACATTTCGGCTGGAAACGCGCGGCCATGGGACCGGCGCGCCGTCACACCAACCGATGTCAATCGCGCCCATCCGCATCTTTCGCCAGGCCCGCCGCTCCTCTTTTGACCTATTTTGGAAATGGAAGTCTCGGCAACAAAGCGAGATCCGCGTTCTGCTAACCCGCTACATTACGTTGATCTGGCGTGCGCCTGATAGGGGCAGCCTTAGACGAGGTTACGGACCATCCTGTTGAGTCGCGGCGCAAATAAAGCGCGTCCATCTGGCCTTTCGTATGCTTCACCGGGAGTTCGAGGTTCTGCTCATGGAACCAGAACGTAACCTGTCGCGCTCCGGCGACGAACACCTAAAGTGGGACCCGGGGCAAACGGGAACTGTCCATGTCGCGACGCCAGCGATCCTCGAAGCCTTGGAACATATCTTCGGCGCGGACCCAGGATCGTCGACCACATACGGGATTAGGAGTAAGATGAGTCCCAAAAGCACTTAGCTGCGCCACTTCGCTTTTCCCTCAATTTTGAAAAGGCGGTCCACGGCGTAGGACTGCGTCGTCTTCGACGCGGGAAACGGAAAGTTTCTCGGTTTCGACGCTCCCACCGGCATGACGCTAGGTTTAGCGCTCACGAGCTGAATAGTCACCCTCCATTTGGCTTCCATATGGGGTTTGCCGCTGAATGTTTTCATCACCGTTTTCGACGTCGCTGTCGTTACGCACTAGGGCAGCCGGCGTCTACATCTGGATTAAGAAGCGGTCTGCGCGAGGGCGAGTTCCGGCAGCGTCAACTTGAATGTCGCACCCACTCCAGGCGTTTCTTCCACCCAAATCTTTTCATTGTGCAGCATCGCAAGATCTTTGACGATGGTGAGCCCGAGCCGTTTTCCGGGTGGCTCGTCGCTCTTGCGCCAAAACAGTTCAAAAATTAGATCGCGATCGGCTGGCGCGACGCCTTCACCGTGGTCGACTACTTCGATCGTCACGCCAGGCCTTATCCGAACCAGGATCGTTCCGCTTTTGGGCTCCGCTTTGAGCGCGTTGTCCAGCAGATTGGCGACGATGGATTCAAGCGCCCTGCGGCTGCCGCGGACGACTACAGGCCGCGCGGGTGGCTCGAATTCGATAAATCTGCCGCTCTCGATGACGAGCGGCATGTAATCGGCAACCAGTGATACCTCTCGGAAGCGAGATCGAGATTTTCGTCCAGCGGATTTTCCCGTTCATTGAGCTTGGCGACGACAAGCAACTGTCCGACGATCGTGCGCATGCGCCGCAATTACGGGGCATGTCTGCCGCAGATTGGACTCCTCCGGATTATCGAGACGAGCCCGCAGTATCGCGATCGCGTGCGAAGTTCATGTGCGGCGTTTGGGTGAAGCGGCGCTGGCGCGCGACGCCCGCGTCGAGCCGCGTCAACGCACCATTTACCGCCGACAAGAGCGGCATGATCTCCGCCGGCATGCCCGTCTCGGGCAGCCGCTGCGCCAGCAAGTCGAGGTGATCCGAGCCGCATCGGCCGCGGCTCGTCGCAGCGGGACCAAAGCGCGGCGCACGACCAGCGACGCGATGAAAATGGATACGGCGATCAAGGGCGCCATCGAAGGACTGTTGGCGGCAAGGAAAAAGCTGCGTGCGAAATCGCGAAGGATGAAAGGAAGCTCATCCCAAGCGAAATGGTGACCACGGTGAGCACTGGCCCCAGCCGACGGGGCTCT
>CAWFZD010000001.1:0-38375 GCA_963820145.1 uncultured Alphaproteobacteria bacterium | reverse complement strand
GATCGCTCGCCAGAGCGAAAAAGGTGGTCGACCAAACCACCCCCGAGAGAAGCAAACGAACAGTTGGTGCTTGACGCTCCATATGAGAGGGCTTGAATAAGCTGTCTCGCCAAGAACGGGCTTGTTACACGGCGTCGCGATCGTTCGGAGGCTGGAAGAGAAGGCGCGCAAAACAGCGCATTGAGTTTATTCGCACGGGCGATCTATGCGCTTTTCCGAAGCCTCACGCCCGCCCCACCGCCGTTTTCGGCGATGAACTCGACGCCGGCCGCTTCGAGAGCGCCGCGGATTTTGGAGAGCGTTGCCGGATATCCATCCGAATGGCCATTCTCAAATCTTGTTACAGTCATCGCCGAGACGCTGGCCATCTTGGCGAGATCGCGAACGCCAATTTCCAGGGCGGCGCGCGCCATGCGGCACTGAGCGGGAGTGATCATTCGCAAAGCCTGTTGACAGCGTAAACATCTTGCTACATGTTCACATGGTAAACAACTTCGCCGGGAATGCAAGGGCAACAGCGCCGAAACCCCCTTCCGTCGAACGCTCTCGGCTTGCACAAAGGGAGGCCCCGATGTCAACGAAGGGCCGCGATCTTCACGCCGCGCATGTCGCGGCCATAGATGCCGAGGACGCATTTTATGGCGAGCAGCGCCGTCTCTATCCCGATCATCCCCTTGGCGAGCTCGCCGTCGCCGGTCTCGCTCGGGGCGCGGAAGGCTCCGCCCTCCGCCGCTTTACGAAGCAAAGATGTCGACATGCCGCGCGCTCCAGGCGCTTCGCGATGGGACGTGAGTTCCTGGTCGTTCTCAATCGCCCGCGCCGCCTTGGCGCGGCTCATCTGTAGGAGGAACGCATGACGGTTATCGCCCTTGACCTTGCGCCGCCAACCGGCGCTATGTTTCCCACTCTCGCCGCCGCCGACCCCGCGCTCGTTGCGCTCGCCGAAGTGCGTCGCACCGAGGATTTCTTCTGTGGGCTTTACGATGCGCTCGAACAGGTGGAGACAGATGCTGAAGCTGCGGGGCATGGGCCGCGCCCCTTTTCTTTGATCGCTTGGCGGGAATACTCGGCTATCGGCGGCCATGAAATCGACGCCGCGCATGCTGAATTTTTGGCGCTGCCGGGTGCGGATCCCAAGACGATCGAAGTGGAATATCAGGACGCCAAGGCGAGATATCGGGCAGCCATAAGCGCGGCGGAGGAATGGGATAAAAGCGCAGGTTTGACGCTGCAACGTCGTGATTTGGAACGGGCAAGCGCCGCACGTTTGGCGGCCTGGGCGCAACTCGCGGAGACGACGCCGACTACGCCGGCCGGCGCCGCCAAGGTGCTCGATTTCGTCCGCAGCGAGATGGAGCACGGCGAGTGGGATCTACATCTCCAGATACTGCGCCGCGTCGTCGAAGCGTTGAGGACCTTTGCGCCGACGTGAAGGGCGCCATCGGGCCGCGGCGGCGACCGCAAATCACGGTCGCCAGACGCGACCGTGAAAAATTTCGTCGCGGAACTTTTCCCAAACTCGACGACCTCGGCAGCGATCCAAAGTTGCGCGACATTTTCTTTCGCCGGGGGACCGCTAGGGGGACTGAGCTCGCTTAGGGTTGAGAAAACTCATATTTGACAAGGTGTTATAACGTCGGGCGATAATCCCGGTCAGCGATCACCGAGCTTTTTTCGCGCGATCACTGCCCCATTCCTGCCGCCCCCGCGCCAGTCCACCATACCGGGCAGCCTTTTTGAGTTTCATGCGCTATGATTTCGCCATGTGCGGACGCTTCACGCAACACTTGTCCTGGGCGGAAATCCATCGGCTGGCCGGCTTGATCGGCCAACCGCGCAATCTCGCGCCGCGCTACAACATTGCGCCGACGACGCCTATTGAGGTCCTCCGAGGTGACGGGGCGGGCTATGAGCTCGTCCCGATGCGATGGGGACTTGTCCCTTCGTGG
Organism: uncultured Alphaproteobacteria bacterium; assembly: GCA_963820145.1. Lineage (GTDB taxonomy): Bacteria > Pseudomonadota > Alphaproteobacteria > Rhizobiales > Beijerinckiaceae > Methylocystis. The sequence continues at coordinate 36,426 of CAWFZD010000001.1, read as the reverse complement.
TGGAAAAAGCCGCTTGGCGACCTTCCCTCAACGTTCAACGCCCGCGCCGAAACCGTCGCCGAAAAGGCGATGTTTCAAGCGCCGTTTAGATCGCGCCGTTGCGTCATTCCTGCATCGGGCTTCTACGAGTGGACAGGTGAGAAGGGCCATAAGACGCCGCACTATTTCTCCACGCCATCGGGCGAACCGCTGGCGCTTACCGGCCTGTGGGAACATTGGCGCAGTCCCGAAGGCGCGCCGACTTGCTTTCCGCGACGATCATTGTCGGGCCGGCGAACAAATGGATGAGCGGCTACCACGACCGCATGCCGATCATTCTCGACTGGCGCGACGTCGAGGATTGGATGGCCAGTCCGCATCCGGCGAGGCTGTTGCGCCCCGCCCCGGAGGACGCGTTGCGAGAGTGGACGGTTTCGACACGGGTCAACAAGGCCGGGGTCGGCGATGACAACCCCGGCCTTATAGAGGCAGTTGAAATCAGCTAGCTCGCGCGACACCGAAAGCGGCCCGCCCAGATGCACGGCGGGCCGTTTTTTTGCGAGCCTGATTTGCCTAAGCGATGGTCATGGTCGGAGGTGGCGCGGATTTCCGCTTGTGGCTATTTGGTGGCTATTTCAGCCAACCCCAATTAATCGGATCGCTAAATTTTTATTGGTGGAGCCAGACGGAATCGAACCGACGACCTCTTCAATGCCATTGAAGCGCTCTCCCAACTGAGCTATGGCCCCACTTTGTTTTGAGCTGGCCTTTTGGGAACAGCCTGCCGTGCGCAGCGGCTCACGCCGCTGGGATGGCGCTGTATAGTGGAGCGCGGGCGCCGCCGCAAGAGGATAAAAAGTTTTTTCCAGCGCTGGCTGACTTACGGAGCGTCCCAGATCATATCCGTCGCCGCACCGCAGCACAAGTCGTCGTTGCGGCGTCGCGCAGAATGATGCACTCTTGAACAATCGAGAGACGCGCCTTCGTGCACAAAGTTTTTGGAATTGATTTAAGGAGCGCCGATATGCCAGCTGCTCGCCAGTTCAACGCTTATGAAATCCAAGTGGATGGTCTTCCCTCAGCGATCCCGGCGTTTTTCGTCGAGAGCACGGCGCCGGATAATTTCGACGACAAGGACGACCAGTTCCCCACGCCGGAACATTGCGTCGATCTTGGAACGCAAGAGGCGGCGATCGAGCGCATCGCCGATGTGCTGGCGAAACAGAAGCATCCCAAGCTGGTGTTTACCGTCCACGGCTTCAACAGCCCGCGCAAGGCGGTCGTGAAGACCTACACCCAATCCTTTCTCGCGGTGAATGGCGATGACGCGATCCATGATCGGGGCGTCGTCTGTATCGGCTATCGCTGGCCATCCGAGCGCATCGGCTCGCCCTGGCGCAGCGGCCTGACAGCCACGCCACTGTTTTTACTAATAATTCTCGTCTTGGCGATAGGCGCTGTCTACCTCGTCAATTTCGCCTTCGATCTTTGCGACATCGCGCGCTGGCTCCGCATTTCGATCACGATGGTGACCGCGACCATGGCGCTGGTTCCGATCACTTTGTATCTCCTTCGGCTGATCGTCTATTTTCGCGACGGCTACCGCGCGGCGACCTATGGCGTGCCGGATTTCGTAGACTTTATTCGCCTCATTGACATGGCTCTCAAGGAGAAGCTTGGCGGCGGCGAAGAACTACAAGATCGGGTCGATCTTTCTTTCATCGGCCACAGCATGGGCGGCTTCGTGGTCACCAACACGGTGCGCATCCTGAGCGACCTGTTCTCGCCCGCGGCCCTTAAAGCCATGGTCTCCGTCTCTTCCGGGGCAGAGAGCTTGCGGGACGACGCCGAGCGAGAGAAGCGCTCTCACATCGGCAAAGCCTTTGCTCTGAAGCGGCTGGTGCTGGTCTCGCCCGACATTCCCGCCGAAACCTTGCTTTCGGGCCGCGCCAACGCCTTGCGGTCGTCGCTGGTCAGGTTCCAGGAAATACATCTCTTCTCCAATGAGGGCGACGAAGTCTTGCTGGACATCTCGACGACAGCGAACTTTTTTTCGCTGCCGACGAAGGACAGAAAATTCGGCTACCGTCTCGGCAACGTCGGCGTCTTGACGACTTGGGGAATCACTAAAGGCGTCGACCTCGCCAAGTTGCGCGTCGGCGACCAAACGTTGGAGGATTTCTATCTGCGTCTGGGCGCGCCGCCGCCCGAGCGCGCCTTCGCGCAGCGCCTGACCTATTTCGACTGCACCGACAGCCTCGAAAATGGCGAGGGCGTCGTCACAGACGTCAAGCCGGGCGAAAGCTGCGATCTTTCCACATTCGGACACCTCAAGCTGCTTTGGCTTTATGTCACGCGCGGACGTCCGGACGTCCATTCCGGGTATTTCCTGCCGGGTTTCGTCGGCACGCTCATCTATCGCTTCGCCTGCATCGGCTATGGCCACAGCGAACAGGTTTATGGCGGCTTCGACACATTCAGCGCGGCGTGCAAGGAGCATCAAGTCAAGGCGCTGCGAGGCTGAATTCTTATCCTTAGGAGGCGTCGTCCTTTGGCGGAGCCGGCTCCACATCGTGGAAGCGGCGGTAGTCGATCGTCGGTCTGCCCCGCTCGTCGGCGGAAATGACGTCGGCGAATTCATGGTCCCACAGGACGTCGCCCGGTCCATAACCCGCGCGGGCGTGAATATTTTGCGCCACGCTGGAATCGAGGCCGGTGAGCGAAACGATGATCTCGTCCCCCGCCGCCTCGAACCTCGGCTGATCGACGCCGAACAGCGGGCTCGCCTCGTCGATTCTGTGCATGATGAGCCAGGAGAGCGAGAACACCGGCGTCATCGCGCGATCGAGCTTGAGATCGTAGAAGCGGCGCATCTCGCGCCCGTTCGTCTTCTCGCGGCGCAGCAGCGAGCAGCGCACATGCGCTTCGAAGATGAAATTATGCCGCTGGTTCGCGGCGCGCAGCATCAGCGTCGGCGCGCCTTTATATGTGCCGACCACGGCGCGGTTGGAGAACAGGACGCGCGCCGTCGGACGCGAGAAGCGCGCGAAGACGAGACCCGAAGTCAGCGCAAAGAACAATAGGCCGAACGTGATCTCGACGACGACGACGACATTCGAGTAGAGGTCGACGGGATAAATATTGCCGTAGCCGACGGTCGCGACCGTATGCACGCTGAAGAAAAAGGCGCTGGCGGTAAGCGTGAGGCGATCGGCCGGGGCCATGCTGAGCCCGTCGGGGTCGAGCGTATAAAGCCCGCCGAAAATCATATTGAACAGCAAGAACACGAGCAGGAACAGCGCGACGAAGCGCTGCCAGCTTATGCTGATCAGCGCGTGATAGAGTTCGCCGACCGGCGGGCGCTCGTCGCCGATGCGCACGATGTCGGGCCGGTCGCTGTGACGCAAAGACGCCGAAAGCCTGCGCGGCTTTTCGCTGTCTTGCTCGCTCGCAAACGCCTTGCGCAGTTTCCGCAGCATCGCTTTACTCGGCGTCGAGTTGCGCGGCCGGGTGAGCCGCGCGAAACGCCGCAAGCTCCCCGCAGGCGGCGTCTACGCTGAGCAGACGCGGCAGATGCTGCAGCGGGACGTCGAATTGGCGCGCATTGAAGAGCTGCGGCACGAGGCAGACGTCGGCGAGCGTCGGCGCCTCGCCAAAGCAAAAAGGGGCGGGCGAGATCATCTGTTCGACGGCCTCCAGGCCTTTCAATATCCAGTGGCGCCGCCAGACCTCGATGTCGAGATGCGACAGCTGGAGTTCGGACTGTAGATAGGCGATTACGCGCGTATTGCCGAGCGGATGGATCTCGCAGGCGATCGCCAAAGCCGCCGCCCGAACGCGCGCCGCAGGTACCGGCTCCTTGGGGATCAGCGCCGGCGCCGGGCGCAGCGTCTCCAGATAGTCGATGATGGCCAGCGATTGCGTCAGCACCGTCCCGTCGTCAAGCTCGAGCGCCGGCGCCAGTCCCTGCGGATTTTTGGCGAGATATTCGGGCCTGAGCTGCTCGCCGCGCAAGAGATGCACCGGGCGATGCTCGACCTCGATCCCCTTCAGCGCCAGCGCGAGGCGGACGCGATAAGCCGCCGAGGAGCGGAAATAGTCGTAAAGGATCATTCGCTCACTTTCGCGTTCAAATTGGTCGGCAAGCGCGACTTTGGGCTCGACCCGGCCAAGACGCGCCATATCTTGATCTTGCTCGCATGGACATAGCTGCCTTTCAATGGGCGGAGGGTCAAGAGATGGGACGCTTTCTCCCGACGGTCGCGCCTTCGCTGGTCACCGACGACAACCCGATGGGCACGGACGGCTTCGAATTCGTCGAATTCGCGCATCCGGAGCCCGAAAAGCTCGGCGAATTGTTCCAGCTCATGGGCTTCATTCCGGTCGCTCGCCATCGCTCCAAGAACGTGACGCTGTATCGGCAAGGCGACGTGAACTACATGCTCAACGCGGAGCCCGACAGCGCCGCCGCGGCCTTTGCGCAAGCGCATGGCCCTTCGGCCTGCGCGATGGGCTTCCGCGTCGCCGACGCCGCGCACGCGTTTTTGCGGGCGATGACGCTCGGCGCGAAGCCTGTGGCTGGCCGCGTCGGTCCGGCGGAACTCAACATTCCGGCGATCGAGGGCGTCGGCGGCGCCTCATCTATCTCGTCGACCGCTATGGCGACAGAGGGACGATCTGGGACGTCGACTTCGCCGGAGCGGGCCGCCCGATCCGCGCCCCGCAGGCGCCGGGCTCACCCATATCGACCATCTGACGCATAATGTGCGGCGCGGCCGCATGGACGAGGTGGCGGGCTGGTACGAGCGGCTCTTCAACTTCCGCCAAATTCGCTATTTCGACATAGAGGGCAAATTCACCGGCCTGCATTCGCGCGCGATGACCAGCCCCTGCGGCAAGATCCGCATTCCGATCAATGAAAGCGCCGACGACAAGAGTCAGATCGAGGAGTTTTTGTACGCCTACAGGGGCGAAGGCATTCAGCATATCGCCTGCGCCTGCGGCGACATCTATGAAACCGTTGCAGAGCTTCGCGCCCGAGGCCTCGAGTTCATGCCGAGCCCGCCGGACGCCTATTACGAGCGCATCGACGAGCGGCTTCCCAATCACGTAGAGCCGATCGAGCGGCTGCGGCGCCTCGGTCTGCTCATCGATGGCGAGAAGAATTCGGCGGGCGGCAAACCACAAAAATTGTTGCAGATTTTTTCCAAGGCGGTGGTGGGGCCGATCTTCTTCGAATTCATCCAACGCAAAGGCGACGAAGGTTTCGGCGAAGGCAATTTCCGCGCGCTGTTCGAATCCATCGAAGAGGATCAGCTGCGCCGCGGCGTGATCCACAACGCCAGCGAATGACGGCGATGTCCGCGGCCTTGAGCTACATGTCGGGCTTTCGCAACGAGTTCGCGACCGAGGCTTTGCCCGGCGCGCTGCCGCAGGGCCAGAACTCGCCGCAGACCTGCCCCTACGGGCTCTATGCCGAGCAGATTTCGGGCACGGCGTTCACCGCGCCGCGCGAGATTAACCGCCGCTCCTGGCTCTACCGCATCCGCCCTACCGTTCTGCATGCGCGCCGCTTTCGCCCGCTTGACGAAACCTTGTGGAAGTCGGCTCCGGGTTCGACATCCGAGATGGACGTGGGGCATTTCCGTTGGGCGCCGAGCGATATTCCGAATGAGGAGCTGACCTTCATCGCCGGCGCGCGCACGATGACGACGGCCGGCGATTGCGAGATGCGCGCGGGAATGTCCGCGAATGTCTATTTCGTCACGCAATCGATGGAGCGCGCCTATTTTTATGACGCCGACGGCGAATTGCTCATCGTTCCGCAGCAGGGCGCGCTAGCCTTCAACACCGAATTCGGACGCATGGAGGTAAGCCCGCAAGAAATTTGCGTCATTCCGCGCGGCGTGAAATTCTCCGTCGCACTTATAGATGGACCCGCGCGCGGCTTCTTCTGCGAGAATTACGGCGCTCCGTTCGAACTTCCGCATCGCGGCGCGATCGGCGCCAATTCGCTGGCCAATGCGCGTGATTTTCTCACGCCCGTCGCGGCTTTCGAGGACAGAGACGAGTCTTGCACGCTGACGATGAAATGGAGCGGCGCATTCTACGCCTGCGACCTCGATCATTCGCCTTTGGACGTCGTCGCCTGGCATGGCAATCATGCGCCTTACAAATATGATCTGCGCCGGTTCTCCCCCGTCGGCGCGCTGCTTTTCGATCACCCCGATCCGTCGATCTTCACCGTGCTCACCTCACCCTCGCCCGAGCGCGGCGTCGGCAATGTCGATTTCGCGATATTTCCCGAAAGATGGCTCGTCGCCGAACATAGTTTCCGTCCGCCCTGGTATCATATGAATGTGATGAGCGAATTCATGGGACTGATCGAAGGCCAATACGACGCCAAGCCTGCTGGCTTCTCGCCGGGCGGCATGTCGCTGCACAACATGCTCACGCCGCATGGCCCCGACGCCGAGGCTTTTGCTCGCGCCAGCAGCGAAGAATTGAAACCGCATCGGCTCTCGAACACGCTCGCCTTCATGTTCGAATCGAGGCTCGCGCAGCATCTGACGCGTTACGCCGCGTCGCTGCCGACGCTCGAGAAAGACTACGCCGACTGCTGGTCTAAGCTGCCGAAGCGCTTCGACGGATCGCCGCAAGGCCGCGTCAAGTGAAGCTCGCCTCTTTAAAGCAGGGCCGCGACGGACGTCTCGTCGTCGTCTCGAAAGATCTGTCGCGCGCCGCGGACGCAGTCGAGGTCGCGCCGACACTACAGGGGGCGCTCGACGACTGGGCGCGCGTTTCGCCTCGGCTCTTGGATCTGGCCGCGCGGCTGGAGAGGCGCGACGTTCCAAATTTCGCCTTCGATCCCGCCGCTTGCGCCGCGCCCCTGCCTCGCGCTCACCAATGGGCGGACGGCTCGGCTTACGTCAATCACGTCGAACTCGTGCGCAAAGCGCGCGGCGCCGCGATGCCCGCGTCGTTCTGGATCGACCCTTTGATCTATCAGGGCGGCTCGGATAGCTTTCTTGGGCCGCGCGATCCCATTCCGCTCATCGATGAGGCGCATGGTCTCGATCTCGAAGCTGAAGTCGCCGTCGTCACCGACGACGTTCCGATGGGCCTCGACGCCGCAAGCGCTCTCCAGCATGTGAAGCTGCTGATGCTGGTCAACGACGTCAGCCTGCGCGGCCTCGTTCCAAGCGAACTCGCCAAGGGCTTCGGCTTCTTCCAATCGAAGCCTTCGTCCGCCTTCTCGCCCGTCGCGGCGACGCCGGATGAACTCGGCGACGCTTGGCGCGAGGGCAAGCTCGCCTTGCCGCTCAGCGCAAAAGTCAATGGCGCGCTGCTCGGACGCCCCAACGCCGGCGTCGACATGGTGTTCGACTTTGGCCAATTGATTGCGCACGCCGCAGCCACACGTCGGCTCGGCGCCGGGACCATCCTCGGCTCCGGCACGGTTTCGAACCGCGCGGCGGATGGGTCGATGGGACTGCCGATCGCGAGAGGCGGCGCAGGCTATGCCTGCCTCGCCGAACAGATCGCCGTCGAGACGCTGATCGACGGCGCCGCGACGACGAGGTTTTTGCGTGAAGGCGACGTCGTCCGCATCGAGATGCTGGGCGAAGACGGCGGCTCGATCTTCGGCGCGATAGAGCAGCGCGTGGTGCTGGCGAAATCCTGACGGCCTCACGCGGCGCGCGGCGCGTTTCCTCTCGCTCGGAAATAATGGAAATCGCCCTGCGTCAAAACGCGATCTGCGGGCGCCAGCACATGCGCTTCGAGATCGGGCGCTGCGCGCAAACGATCGTAGAGCGGAGCGAAATCCTTGTCGCAGTCGCGCAGCAGCTGCTCGAAACTGTCGATGACGAAATAGGTCTGCTGGAAATCGTCGATGATGTATTTCGTGCGCATCACCCGTTCGAGATCGAAACTCACTCGGTTGGGCGACGAATCTTCGAGCGAAAACACGGTTTCGGCCGGCGAGGACATGATCCCGGCGCCGAAGATGCGCAAACCTTGCGGCGTGCGCAGCAACCCGAACTCGACCGTATACCAGTAAAGCCGCGCCAGATTGTGCAATTGTCCTCGCTCCATCGCGCGGGCGCCGCCTCGGCCATAGGCTTCGAGAAAATCGGCGTAGACCGGATCGGCGAGCAAGGGCGTATGGCCGAACACGTCGTGGAAGACGTCAGGCTCCTGCAGATAGTCGAATTCTAACTCGGGGCGAATGAACGCGCCGGCTGGAAAACGCCGGTGGGCGAGGTGATCGAAAAAGGCGTCGTCGGGAATGAGTCCCGCGACGGCGACGACGCGCCATCCGGTCAACGCGCTGAGGCGCCGGCTAAGATCGGCGAAATCGGGAATGCCCGAGCGCGACAGCTCCAACGTGGCCTTTGCTTTGAGAAAGGCGTCGCAAGCCCTGCCGGTGAGCAGCTTCGTCTGCCGAGCGAAAAGGCGATCCCAGCGCTCATGCTCCTCGCGCGAATAGGAGCCCCAATCCTGATCGATCGTCCAATCCGCGTTGCGCGCCGCATCTGCGTAACGATTTTTCATCCCCCGGATCCTTCAGCCGTTCCTTTCGGCGCCCCGCCCATTCGCCATGACATTGATATGGGGCGCGCTCCAAAAACTGCACGGCCCGGCGCGCGACAGTATTAACCCTTCCCCTCGGCTCACCGCCGACTTGAGCCTTGCGCCGCCTCGCCTCCCCTTGCTTACCTCGCGCTGCGCGCCATCTCTCCTTATGTCGATGCCCCACGGGAGCGAGAACGCCATGGCGTTGCTTTGGACGCCGAAAAAGGAACGCTGTCGCAGACTCGCTGCTGAGCGCGTTTGCGCGGCAGTGCGAAGGCGCGAAAACCTATGTGGAAAACTTCGATTACATGGGGCTGCACGACTGGAGCGTTGCGCATCGCGAAACGTTTTGGTCCGAGCTGTGGGAGTTTTGCCAGATCGTCGGCGCGAGGGGCGAGCAAATCCTCGTCGACGACAAAATGCCCGGCGCGGTCTGGTTTCCGGACGCCAAACTCAATTTCGCGCAAAATCTTTTGCGCCAGCGCCCAGATGCGGAGGCGGCCATAATCTTCCGCGGCGAACGCAGAGTGCGCGAAACGCTGTCCTTCGCCGAATTGAAGCGCCAGGTCGCAAGCCTCGCCGCGCATTTTCTGGATCTTCAGATCGCGCCGGGCGATCGCGTCACAGCCTATGTTCACAATGGGCCCGAGGCCATCGTCGCGATGCTCGCCGCCGCGAGCGTCGGCGCCGTCTGGTCCTCCTGCTCTTCCGATTTCGGCGTCGCCGGCGTGCTCGATCGCTTCGGGCAAATCGAACCCAAAGTGCTGATCGCCTCCGACGGCTACTTCTACAAGGACGAACGCCTTGATCGGCTCACGCAGGCGCGGGAGATCGCCGAACGGCTGCCGAGCCTGAAGGAGACGATCATCGTTCCATATATCGGCGACGGCGAAAACCTCGGCGGCTTCGCCAATGCGCGGTTGTGGACAGAGATCGTCGCCGCGCACTGCGGCGACGAGCCGGATTATCTCGCCCTGCCCTTCGATCATCCGCTCTACATCATGTTTTCTTCGGGCACGACCGGCGCGCCGAAATGCATCGTGCACGGCGCGGGCGCGACCTTGCTGCAGCACCTCAAGGAACATCAGCTGCAATGCGACATCCGCGCCGGCGACCGCGTCTTCTACGCGACGACGACGGGTTGGATGATGTGGAACTGGCTCGCATCGGCGCTCGCGAGCCGCGCTGCCCTACTGCTTTACGACGGCTTTCCGATGGATCAGGGCGGCGAAGCGCTGCTGAGTTTCGCCCAGGACGAAAAGGCGACCTTCTTCGGAGTCTCGGCGGGATATCTGCGCGGCATCGAAAAACACGGATTGCGCCCCAAGGAGACGCATGATCTCGCCCCTTTGAGGCTTATCGCTTCCACCGGATCGCCGCTGGCGCCGGAGAGTTTCGATTACGTCTATCGCGACTTCAAGAGCGACGTGCAACTTGCTTCGATCAGCGGCGGCACCGACATCTGCTCCTGCTTCGTCTGCGGCAATCCCTGGTCTGCGGTGCGGCGCGGCGAAATTCAAGGTCCGGGTCTTGGCCTTGCGGTCGAAGTGTGGAGCGCGGAAGGCGCCCGCGTCGTAGATGAGGAAGGCGAACTCGTCTGCGTCAAAGCTTTTCCTTCGATGCCGCTCGGCTTCTGGAACGATCCCGCTGGCGCGCCGCACCGCAGCGCGCCGGGACCAAAATATATCGAGGCCTATTTCTCGCAATTCCCGGGAATTTGGCGCCACGGCGACTTCGCGACGCAGACGCCCAACGGCGGCTTCATCATCCACGGCCGTTCCAACTCCACCCTGAAGCCGCAAGGCGTCAGGATCGGCACGGCGGACATCTACCGCGTCGTCGAGACGCTGCACGAAATCGAAGAGGCGCTCGCGGTGACGCAGGATTTCGAAGGGTCCGAACGCATCGTGCTTTTTTTGAAACTGCGCGCGGGCGTGCGCCTCGATGCGGCGCTGACGACGCGCGTCAAACATAAATTGCGCGACGAAGCCTCGCCTCGGCATGTGCCGACGCTGGTGATCGAAGCGCCCGAACTGCCGCACACGCGCTCCGGCAAGCTCGTAGAACTTGCCGTGCGCGACATCATCCACGGGCGCCCGGTAAGAATCGTGATGCGCTCGCCAATCCGCAATCGCTCGACTTCTTCGCGCGCATCCCGGCCCTCGAGTCGGAAGCGAGCCGCGCGCCGCATTAACAATTGGTGACGCACATGCAGCGCTGGGTCCCCTGTCTCGACTTCGACCTTGGCGATACGACCGAGATTTTGCGCAATCAGGTCGAGGAGTTCGCCGCGCGCGAAATCGCGCCGCGCGCAGCCGCAGATCGACCGCCGACAACGCCTTTCCTGCCGACCTTTGGCGCAAGATGGGCGAACTTGGCCTGCTCGGCATAACGATCGAAGAGGATTACGGCGGCAGCGGCTCGGCTATCTGCAGCATGTCGTCGCGATGGAGGAGATCAGCAGCGCCTCCGCCTCGGTCGGGCTTTCCTACGGCGCGCACTCCAATCTGTGCGTCAACCAGATCCGTCGCAACGGCACGCACGAGCAAAAGCGGCGCTACCTGCCCAAACTGATCTCGCGGCGAGCATGTCGGCGCGCTCGCCATGTCCGAGCCGGGCGCCGGGTCCGACGTGGTCTCATGCGGACTGCGCGCCGAGAAGCGCGGCGACCGCTATGTCCTCAACGGCGACAAGATGTGGATCACCAACGGGCCCGATCGCCGACGTCGCTGGTCGTCTACGCCAAGACCGATCCCGGCGCCGGCGCGCGCGGCATCACCGCCTTCATCGTCGAGAAGGGCTTCAAGGGCTTTTCGCCGCGCGCAGAAGCTCGACAAGCTCGGCATGCGCGGCTCCAACACCTGCGAGCTGGTTTTCGAGGACTGCGAGGTGCCCGCGGAGAACGTGCTCGGCGCGCTCGGCAGCGGCGTCAATGTGCTGATGAGCGGGCTCGACTACGAGCGCGCGGTGCTCGCGGCCGGGCCCGCTCGGCATCATGCAGGCCTGCATGGACGTCGTGCTGCCCTATGTGCACGATCGCAAGCAGTTCGGCCAGCCGATCGGCGAATTCCAGCTCATGCAGGGCAAGCTCGCCGACATGTACACCGATGTGAACGCGGCGCGCGCCTATGTCTACGCCGTGGCGCAGGCCTGCGACAGCGGCAAGACCACGCGCAAGGACGCCGCGGGAGCAATCCTCTTCGCCGCGGAGCGCGCCACGTGGATGGCGCTGGAGGCGATTCAGATGTCTCGGCGGCAACGGCTACATCAACGACTATCCGACCGGGCGCCTGCTGCGCGACGCCAAGCTCTACGAGATCGGCGCCGGCACCAGCGAAATCCGCCGCATGCTGATCGGGCGCGAATTGTTCCACGAAACCGCCTGACGGATTAGCGCTCCATCCGAGATTGCCGCAATGCCCGTTCTCGAAACAGCAATTGACCCGCAGTGCAAACGACTATATCGAAAATCGCGAGGCGATGGAGCGCCGCGTACGCCGACCTGCGCAGCCAAGTTGACCGCGTTCGCGACGGCGGCGGAAGCGCGGCGCGCGAGCGGCACCTTGCGCGCGGCAAGCTGCTGCCGCGCGACCGCATCGACGCGCTGCTCGACCCGCGGCTCGCCGTTCCTCGAACTATCGGCGCTTCGCCGCGCACGGCATGTATGACGGCGAGGTCGCCGGCGGCCGGCATCATCACCGGCATCGGCCGCGATCTGCGGGCGCGAATGCGTCGTCGTCGCCAATGACGCGACCGTCAAGGGCGGCACCTATTATCCGATGACCGTGAAGAAACATCTGCGCGCGCAGGAAATCGCCGCGCAGAACCGCCTGCCCTGCATCTATCTCGTCGATTCCGGCGGCGCCAATCTGCCGCACCAGGACGAGGTGTTTCCCGATCGCGATCATTTCGGGCGCATCTTCTACAACCAGGCCAACATGTCGGCCGCACGGCATCGCGCAGATCGCCGTCGTGATGGGCTCCTGCACCGCGGGCGGCGCCTATGTGCCGGCGATGTGCGACGAGACGATCATCGTCCGCAACCAGGGCACGATCTTTCTCGCCGGCCCGCCGCTGGTGAAGGCCGCGACCGGCGAAGTCGTCAGCGCCGAGGAACTCGGCGGCGCCGACGTGCACTGCCGGCACTCCGGCGTCGCCGATCATTCGCCGAGAACGACGCGCATGCGCTGGGCATTGCGCGCGCGATCGTCGCCAATCTCGAACCGCGCAAGACGCCGCTCGCATCGCGCTGCGCACGCCGCGCGCCGCCGCGCTGTCGATCCAGCCGAGCTGCTATGGCGTCGTTCCGGCCGACGCGCGCAAGCCATATCGACGTCACGCGAAATCATCGCGCGCATCGTCGACGACAGCGAATTCGACGAATTCAAGCCGCTTTACGGCACCGACGCTGGTCACGCGGCTTCGCGCATATCTGCGGCTATCCGGTCGGCATCATCGCCAACAACGGCATTTTGTTTTCGGAGAGCGCCCAGAAGGGCGCGCATTTCATCGAGCTCTGCCGCACAGCGGCGCATTCCGCTGGTGTTTCTGCAGAACATCACCGGCTTCATGGTCGGCGCGAAATACGAGGCCGGCGGCATCGCCAAGGACGGCGCTAAGATGGTCACCGCGGTCGCGACCGCCGCCGTGCCGAAATTCACGGTCGTCATCGGCGGCAGCTTCGGCGCTGGCAATTATGCGATGTGCGGCACGAGCCTATTCGCCCCGCTTCCTGTGGATGTGGCCCAACGCCCGCATCAGCGTCATGGGCGGCGAACAGGCGGCGCGCGTCCTGCGCGCGTCGCCGCGACGGCGCTGGAGGCGCGCGGCAAACGCTGGCGCGAAGCAGAGGAGGAATCCTTTCAAGGCCCCGATTCGCGAGCAATATGAGCGCCAGGGCGATCCATTTTACGCCAGCGCCCGACTTTGGGACGACGGCGTGATCGATCCCGCGCGACACACGCCGCGTGCTTGGCTCTGGCTTTCCGCCGCCTCAACGCGCCGATCGAAGAGACGCGATTTCGGGCTGTTTCGCATGTGAGCGCCTGATGTCCGAGTTGATCATTGCAAGCGACGCGCGCGGTCTCGCGACTGCTGACGCTCAATCGCCCAGAACGCCGCAACGCTTTCGACGACGCGCTCGTCGCGGCGATGCTGCAAGCCCGGCGCGTCTCGAAGCGGACGGAAGCGCGCGCGTCGTCGCGCTGCGCGGCGCGGGGGAAAGTTTCTGCTCCGGCGGCGACATCGAGTGGATGCGCCGCCTGTCGCTTGCGCCCGAGCAAGATAATTACGCCGATGCGCTGGCGCTGGCGGAGCTGATGCACAGGCTCGACAGCCTTTCAAAGCCGACGATCGCCTTCATCGACGGCGCGACCTTTGGCGGCGGCGTCGGACTCGTCGCCTGTTGCGACATTGCGATCGCGACGGAACGCGCCCGCTTCAGCCTCAGCGAAGCCCGCATCGGTCTGATTCCGGCGACGATCGCTCCCTTCGTCACGCGCGCCATCGGTCCGCGCGAAGCGCGCCGCTTGATGCTTACGGGAGAGGTCATCGACGCGAATTCCGCGAAGCGGATCGGACTCGTGCACGAGGTCGCGGCGACGCAGGACGCTGAAACAGTGTTCGAGCGCAGCCTAGACATTTGTTGCGATGCGCGCCGGGCGCCCGAGCGGAGATCAAATCCTTTTCGCGCTGTGCGGAAAATCATGCCTGCGATCAAGATTTGACGCGCCAGTCCGCGCGCCGCCTCGCCGAGCGCCGCGCTTCGCCGGAAGCGCGCGAAGGGTTCGACGCCTTCCTCGCAAAACGGCCGCCGCAGTGGCGAAGCGGCGTGGACGAAGCCCATGATGCAAAAACTGCTGATCGCTAACCGCGGCGAGATCGCCTGCCGCGTCATCGCGACCGCCAAACGATTAGGCGTCGCGACGGTCGCAGTCTATTCGCAGGTCGACGAGCGCGCCAGACATGTGGAGCTCGCCGACGAAGCTTGGCCGATCGGCCCGGCGCCGGCGCGAGACAGCTATCTTTGCATCGACAAGATCGTCGACGTCGCCGCGCGCGCGGGCGCCGACGCCGTGCATCCCGGCTATGGCTTTCTTTCCGAAAATCCGGCTTTCGCCGAAGCCTGTTGCGCCGCGGGACTGATATTCGTCGGGCCGTCCGCGTCGGCGATGCGGGCGATCGGGTCGAAAGCGCAGGCGAAAGAATTGATGGCGCGCGCGAGGGCGCCGGTCATCCCGGGTTATCACGGCGCCGCGGTCGACATCGCGACGCTGCGGGACGCCGCCGAGCGCATTGGTTATCCGGTCATGATAAAGGCGTCCGCCGGCGGCGGCGGCAGAGGCATGCGCATCGTCGACACGCACGCAGCGCTCGAAGACGCGATACGCAGCGCCGAACGCGAAGCGCTCGCGGCTTTCGGCGAGGGGCGTCTGCTGATCGAGAAATATTTGCCGCGCGCCCGACATGTCGAAGTGCAAATCTTCGCCGACGGGCAAGGGGGCTGCGTCGCTTTTCCCGAGCGCGACTGCTCAATGCAGCGGCGACATCAAAAGATCCTGGAAGAGACGCCGGCGCCAAAGCTCGCCCCGCATTTAGCGCAAGCCATGCGCCGCGCCGCGCTGACCGCCGCGCAACTCGCGGGCTATAGCGGCGCCGGAACCGTCGAATTTCTCGTGCAGGACGACGCGTTCTATTTTCTGGAGATGAATGCGCGCCTTCAGGTCGAGCATCCAATCACAGAAATGATCGCAGGCGTCGATCTCGTCGAATGGCAGCTGCGCGTCGCGAGCGGCGAAGCCTTGCCGCGCAAACAAGAGGACATCGAAGCCGCGGGCTGCGCGATCGAAGTTCGGGTGTGCGCCGAAATCCGGCGCGAAACTTTCTCCCCGCCATCGGCCTGCTTCGACGCTTCCGGCCGCCGTCGACAGAGCTCGCGGTCCGCGTCAACTCCGGCGTGCGCGAAGGCGATTTTCTCACACAATATTACGATTCGCTTCTCGCAAAGCTCATCGTGTTCGCGCCCAGACCGAGCCGGCGCCATTCGTCGCTTGCGCCAAGCGCTCGCGAAATTCGAACTCGTCGGGGCGGCGAGCAATCTCGATTTGCTTCATGCGCTCAGCATCGATCCGGCCTTCACGGCCGGCGACTACCATACGAACTATATCGAAACGCACATGCGCGATTTACTCAAAGACGCCGTTCGCGACACCAAAGACGAAGTTTTTTTGCTGGCCGCCGGCGCCGCCGCCTGGCGTAGAGAAATGCAGTCGCGGTCGGCGAGCGAGGCCGAGCGCTTTGGCGATAGAGGATCGCCTTGGGCTTTGGCCGACGGGTGGCGGCTCGACAGCCCCTGCGTCGCGTCGCTCGACGTCGCGCTCGACGGCCGCGAGATCAAACTAGGACTAGAGGACGTCTCGCAAAGCGCATTCCGCCTTCATGCTCAAGGATCGACCGTCCTCGTCGAAGCGCAGCCTGGCGGCGACGATATCACCGTCTTCGTCGACGGCGTCAAACGCGAACTCGTGATCGTAACTGACGTCGACGGCGGCGCTGCAATCATATTCGCAGGACGCAACCACGTGTTTAAGGTTAGCGACGCGTCGCGCCCGCCGCCGCCGCGCGCCGAACAGGACTTTCGCTTGCTCGCTCCCCTGCCCGCCAGGGTTTCGCGCATTTTCGTCAAGGCTGGAGAAAAGGTGCGGCAGGCGGCGCCTGTGATGATGCTGGAGGTGATGAAAACCGAGTTCGCCTTGAACGCGCCGCGCGATGGAACGATCGAGAGCATCTTTTGTCGCGAAGGCGATCTCGTTCCAGAAGGCGCGCAATTGGCTAGGCTCGCCGACGAGACTGCGGAATGCGCGCCGTGAAACTTCCAGCGCACGCGCAAATCGTCGAAGTCGGTCCGCGCGACGGCCTGCAAGCCGAGACCGCAAAGCTCGACGTCGCGACCCGGATCGAACTGATCGAACGGCTCGCCCGCGCGGGTTTGCAACGCATTGAGGTTGGCAGCTTCGTTTCCGAACGGGCTGTTCCGCAAATGGCCTCCACCAACGAAGTGCTCGCCGGAACCCGCAGGCTCAGCAACGCCAGGCTCTCCGTTCTGGTTCCCAATCGCAAAGGTCTCGACGCCGCGCTCAAGGCCGGCGGAAAGGAGATCGCGATCTTCGCCGCAGCGTCCGAAGCTTTCTCGCAAAAAAACATCAACTGCTCAATCGACGAAAGCCTGGAACGTTTCGCCGACGTCGCCGCGCAAGCGAAGCGTTGCGGCCTTTTCGTGCGCGGCTACGTCTCCTGCGCGCTCGGCTGTCCTTACGAGGGCCGTGTAGAACCTTCAAAAGTCGCGATGGTCGCCAAGGCGCTCGAAGCGATGGGCTGCTGTGAAATCTCGCTTGGCGACACGATCGGCGTCGGCACGCCGCTCGCGGCCCGCAGCCTCGTCGAACTCGTCGCGCGCGACATCGGCATCGACAAGATCGCGGTGCATTTCCATGACACCTACGGCCAGGCGCTCGCAAACATTTTCGCTTGTCTCGAAGTCGGCGTCGCCGTCGTCGACAGTTCGGTCGCCGGCCTTGGCGGTTGCCCTTATGCGCCCGGCGCCTCGGGCAATGTCGCGACCGAGGACGTGATCTATATGCTCGACGGCCTTGGCGTACAAACCGGCGTCGACCTCAAGGCTTTGCTGGACGCCTCCGCATTCGTGTCTGGGCGGCTTGGCCGCAAGCCGTCGAGCGCGCTCGCCAGAGTCTTCGCCGGCAGGCGCGCATGATCTCCGCTTGCCGAAGCTCGGCTCCGCCATAGATGAGAACATTATGTCTTCTTCATTCGGACTGACGAGCGAGCAGCAGGCGATGCGTGAAATGGCGTCGTCCTTCGCGCATGAACGTCTCGCGCCCTTCGCCCTCAAATGGGATGCGGAGAAATTCTTTCCGGTAGAGACGCTGCGGGCGGCAGCCAACCTTGGCATGGCGGCGATCAATGTTCGCGAGGAGTACGGCGGCTCGGGGCTTTCGCGCTTCGACGCGACGCTGATCTTCGAGGCGCTGGCGCAAGGATGCCCCGCGGTCGCCGCCTATCTCTCCGTGCACAATATGTGCGGGTGGATGATCGACGCTTTCGGCTCGAGCGAACAGAGGCGTCGCTTTACGCCGGCGCTGGCGACGATGCAAAGGCTTGCGAGCTATTGCCTCACGGAACCGGATTCGGGTTCCGACGCCGCCGCGCTGAGGACGCGCGCGGAACTTTGCGGCGACCATTATCTGCTGAGCGGCGAAAAGCAGTTTGTCTCCGGCGCCGGCGCCGGCGGCGCCGATCACCTTTACGTTGTCATGGCGCGCACAGGCGGCGCGGGGCCGCGCGGCGTCACCGCCCTCATCGTGGAAGGCCACACGCCCGGAATTTCGCTTGGCGCGCCGGAGCGCAAGATGGGGTGGAACGCGCAGCCGACGCATGCCGTGAGGTTCGACGGCTGCGCTATTCCCCTCACCAACAGGCTGGGCGCCGAAGGGGAAGGTTTTAAAATCGCGATGGCCGGCCTTGACGGGGGCAGGCTCAACATTGGCGCATGTTCGCTCGGCGGCGGCGGCGCAGCGCTCGCAAAAGCCGTCGCCTATATGCGCGAACGCAGAGCCTTCGGGCGGCGCCTCGACGAGTTCGAGGCGTTGCAGTTCAGGCTCGCCGACATGGCGACGCGCTTGGAGTTGGCGCGCTCACTGCTCTGGCGGGCGGCGGCGGCGCTCGATGCGCGCGCCAGCGACGCCACCGTTCTTTGCGCGATGGCGAAGCGCGTCGCCACCGACGCCGGCTTCGACGTCGCCAATGACGCGCTACAATTGCACGGCGGCTACGGCTATCTTTGCGATTACGGAATCGAAAAACTGGTGCGCGACTTGCGCGTGCATCAAATTCTCGAGGGGACCAACGAGATCATGCGCGTCATCGTCGCGCGCGACATGCTGGCTTCTGCGCGCTGCGACGACGTCGCGAGGCGCGCGCAATGAACGAGCCCGAACTCCTCGTCTCGCGCGAGGGCGCTCTTGGCCGCCTGCGCCTCAACAGACCCAAAGCGCTAAACAGCCTCACGCTCGGCATGGTGCGCGATTTTGCGGCCGCGCTGCGCCAATTTGCGCAGAGACGACTCCATCATCGCGGTTTTTGTTTCGGGCGCCGGCGAGCGCGGCCTTTGCGCCGGCGGCGACATTCGTGAGCTTTTCAACGCCCGCGACGTCTCGCCCAATCCCTATAAGGAATTCTGGCGTGAGGAATATCGGCTCAACGCGCAGATCGCCGCCTTCCCCAAGCCTTATGTCGTCCTCATGGACGGCGTCGTGATGGGTGGCGGCGTCGGCGTTTCGGCGCATGGAAACGCCCGCGTCGTAACCGAGCGCACGCGCCTCGCGATGCCCGAGACCGGCATCGGCTTCATTCCCGATGTCGGGGGCACCTGGCTGCTGTCGCGCGCGGGAGCGCCAGGAACTTTCATGGCGCTCTCCGGCGCGACGATCTGCGCCGCCGACGCGATCTTTGTCGGGCTTGCGGACTACTTTATTCCCTTCGCCGAGATCGAAGCGCTGCGCGCGCGGCTGACGACGATTGCGACCGCCCCACAGGCGCGCGTAGTCTTGACTGAACTTGCGCGCGAACCTCCTCGCTCGCCGCTCGCGGAACATTCCGCTCTGCTGGGCGCCGCAATGACTTGCGAAAGCGTGGAGGACATTCTCGCCGCATTGCGTGCAAACGCGTCTTCCTTCGCGCGCGAGACGGCGGCGCTGATCGCCTCGCGCTCGCCGACGAGCCTCAAACTGACGCATCGGCTACTGAAGCTCGCCTTGCACACGCGCGATTTGCGAGACTGCCTCGTCAACGAATTTCGCGCGGCCTGCAGCCTTCTGCATACGCACGATCTTTATGAAGGCGTGCGTGCGGCGATCATCGATAAAGACAGATGCCCGCGCTGGTCGCCGGCTGCGCTCGAGGAGATCGACCCCGCGACGATCGACGCTCTGCTGCGCGGGACCGGCGACGTCGATCCATTCTGAAGGGACAAAGTCCTATGCCATCCGCATCGAATATGAGAGACAGCGTCGTCGTCGTCGGCGCCGCGCGCACGCCGATCGGAGGCTTCCTCGGCGTATTGAAAGACGTCGCTGCGCCGCAGCTCGGCGCCTGCGCGATAAAAGCCGCGACCGAGCGCTCACGCGTTCCGCGCGAACAGGTCGATGAAGTCATCATGGGATGCGTGCTTTCCGCCGGACTTGGTCAAGCGCCGGCGCGACAGGCGGCGCTGGCGGCGGGTTTGCCGGAGGCGACGGGCTGCGTCACGATAAACAAGATGTGCGGTTCCGGCATGAAGGCGATCATGCTGGCGCGCGACAGCCTTATCGCCGGCGACTCCCGCGCGATCGTCGCCGGCGGCATGGAGAGCATGAGCAACGCCCCCTATCTGATCGAGCGCGCGCGTCGCGGCTATCGCATGGGTCATCAAAAGCTCGTCGACCACATGTTTCGCGATGGTCTCGAAGACGCCTACGATAAGGGCCGGTTGATGGGCTCCTTCGCCGAAGACTGCGCGACGCGGTATCAATTCACGCGCGCGATGCAGGACGACTATGCAGCGTCATCTTTAGCGCGCGCGCAACACGCCAGCAACGACGGCGCCTTTCAGGAAGAAATCGCTCACGTCGAGATCGCGGGCGCTGGATGTGAGCACATGATCGTTTGCGACGACTTGCCGCTCAAGGCGAGCCGGGAGGAAATCTCGCGGCTCAAACCAGCGTTCAGACCTGACGGAACGATCACCGCTGCGAACGCCAGCTCCATCTCCGACGGCGCCGCGGCGCTGACGCTTACGACGCTCAAGGAGGCGCGACGCTGCGGCGCAAAGCCGCTCGCCTCCATCGTCGGGCAGGCGACCCATTCCGGCGCGCCGGCGGACTTCCCGACCGCGCCCGGGGCCGCGATCAAGACGTTGCTCGAACGCGTGGGCTGGAGCCATGATGACGTCGATCTCTTCGAGATCAACGAGGCCTTCGCCGTCGTCGCGATGGCTGCGATGCGCGATCTGGGCTTGCCGCATGAAAAGGTTAACGTTCACGGCGGCGCCTGCGCGCTCGGTCATCCGATCGGCGCCTCGGGGGCCCGCATCGTCGTCACCTTGCTCGCCGCGCTGCGTCGACATCGGTTGAAACGCGGCGTCGCGGCGCTGTGCATCGGCGGCGGCGAAGCGACCGCCATGGCCTTCGAGCGATGGGATTAACTGCGTTTTGCGCGAGTCTCCGCAAAGCCGCGCTTTTTTCGTTTCGTACCGATGACTTCGCTGCGGCCTGCGCTACGTCTCTGGTTGGGAACAGTTTCGCCTGATGTGAAACGAGCTGACGGACATGGATTTTCACATTGATTATCTCCAGCTTCTTTCGCAAGACGGCCAGGTTGATCAAAAGGCCGGCGCGCTTGCGGACGACGCGGAGCTTTTGCAGCGCATCTATCGCGCGATGACGCGGACGCGCGCTTTTGACGCCAAGGCGATCGCGCTGCAGCGCACAGGACAACTCGGCACCTTCGCTTCCGCGCTCGGTCAGGAGGCGATCGGCGTCGCTGTCGCGACGGCGATGCAGGAACGCGACGTGCTCGCCTCCTCTTATCGCGACCATGCGGCGCAACTCTTACGCGGCGTCAGTATGGAAGAGATTTTCGTCTATTGGGGCGGCGACGAGCGCGGCAGCGACTACGCGGTCCCGCGCGCGGATTTTCCGATCTGCGTTCCCGTCGCGACGCAAGTCGCACATGCGGTCGGCGCCGGATGCGCCTTCGCGCTGCGCAGGGAGCCGCGCGTCGCCGTCGCATTCGTGGGCGACGGCGGGTGCAACAATGGCGTCTTCTACGAAGCGCTGAACATGGCGGGTGTTTGGAAGACGCCTGTGGTCGTCGTCATCAACAACAACGGCTGGGCGATATCGACGCCGCGCGCCCTCGGCAGCGGAACGGAAACGCTTGCGCAGAAAGCGATCGGCGTCGGCGTTCGCGGCTTGCAGGTCGACGGCAATGACGCGCTCGCCGTCTACAAAGCCGCGAAGGACGCGATCGAAGGCGCGCGCAACGGCGAGGGCCCATCGCTCATCGAGGCGGTGAGCTATCGCCTCGGCGATCACACGACCGCCGACGATGCGACGCGCTATCGCGATTCGGATGAAGTGCGCGCCGCGTGGACGCGTGAGCCGATCGCAAGATTGCGCGCCTATATCCTCGCCAAGGGCTTTTGGAGCAAGGAGAAGGAAGCCGCGTTGCTGAAAGAGTGCGGCGAAGAGATCGACAAGGCCGTAGCCGCCTATCTTGCGGCTCCCGCGCCGCAGTGCGACGCGATGTTCGAACATCTTTATGCGGCTCTTCCGCCGGCGCTGGAAAGGCAGCGCGACGAGGCGCGGCGCTTTGCGACGACGGGCTCCGGACATGGCTGAAACGACGCTCGTCGAGGCGATCAATCTCGCCCTCGCGCATGAAATGTCGCGCGACGCGGACGTCGTGCTGCTGGGCCAGGACATCGGCGTCAACGGCGGGGTGTTCCGCGCGACGAATGGTCTGTCGCAACGCTTCGGTCGCGAGCGCGTGATCGACACCCCGCTCGCCGAGGCCGGCATCGCCGGCGTCGCCGTCGGCATGGCCGCCATGGGGTTGAAGCCCGTCGCGGAAATTCAATTCTCCGGCTTCATCTATCCGGTCATGGATCAGATGATCAATCACGCCTCGCGGCTGCGCAACCGCACGCGCGGCCGATTGACCTGTCCGATGGTGCTTCGCTCTCCCTGCGGCGCCGGCATTCATGCGCCCGAGCATCATTCGGAAAGTCCGGAGGCGATGTTCGCGCATATGCCGGGCCTTCGCGTCGTCATGCCCTCGACGCCTGCCCGCGCCTACGGCTTGCTGCTCGCCGCCGTACGCGACCCGGACCCGGTCGTCTTTCTCGAGGCGACGCGACTCTATCGTCTGTTTCGTCAAGACGTCGTCGACGACGGCGAAGCGTTGCCGCTCGACACCTGTATCATGTCGCGCGAGGGGCGCGACGTGACGCTCGTCACCTGGGGCGGCGCGCATTACGAGTCATGGCCGCCGCCGATCGATTGGAACAGGACGGGTGTCGATGTGGAGGTGATCGACGTCGCCACATTGAAGCCGCTCGACAGCGACACGATCCTTGCGTCGGTCGGAGAAGACCGGCCGTTGCGTCATCGTCCATGAAGCGCCGCGCACCGCGGGCTTTGGTGCCGAAATCGCGGCGGAAATCGGCGAGCGCGGACTTTATTCGCTGCTCGCGCCGATCTTCGAGTCACCGGCTATGACGTCGTGGTGCCGCTGTCGCGTCTCGAGAAGCAGTATATGCCAAGCGTCGAACGTATCGTCGACGCGGTCCGCCAAGTGATGGAGGCGCAATGAAAATCTTCAGATCCGCCCGATCTCGGCGAAGGTCTGCAGGAGGCCGAACTCGTCGAGTGGCGCGTCAAGCCAGGCCAGACCGTCGCCGTCGACGAGCCGCTGCTCGCCGTCGAAACCGCAAAGGCTGTCGTCGAAATCCCTCTCCGTCAGCGGGGCGCGTAGAGCGCCTGTTCGCCGACGCTGGCGAGATCGTTCACATCGGGGCGCCGCTGATCGGCTTCGAGGGCGCGGATGAGCAAGCGAAAGACGCCTCCATCGTCGGCGCGGTCGAAGCGGGCGGACGCGTGATGCGCGAAGGCGCGCTCGGCGTCGGTCACGGCAATGGCGGCGGCCACGGCGCCGGCGTCATTCGCGCGGCCCCGGCGGTGCGCGCGCTGGCGCACAAGCTCAACGTCGAACTCGCCATGGTCACCCCTTCGGGCGCCGACGGGGTGATCACGGCGGCGGATGTGCAGCGCGTCGCGCGTGTGCTCAGCGAGACCGAACCGGCGGAGCCGCTGCGCGGGTTTCGCCGCGTCATGGCGCAGAACATGGCGCTGGCGCAATCGGGGTCGCCGCCGCGACGATCTCGACGACGCCGATGTCGAGCCTGGGCGGTCGGCGCCGATGTGACGACACGGCTTATTCGCGGGCTCGTCGCCGGTGTCGCGCCGAGCCGGCGCTGAACGCATGGTTCGAGAGCCATGCGCTGGCGCGTCGCGTGTTGAGCAAGATCGACCTCGGCGTCGCCGTCGATCTTCCAGAGGGTCTGTTCGTCCCGGTGCTGCGCAATGTCGGCGAGCGCGACGTCGCAGATTTGCGGCGCGCTCTCGACAAAATGCGCGGCGACGCCGCGGCGCGCAGCATTGCGCCGGAGGACCTGCGGGGCGCGACGATCACGCTCTCGAATTTCGGCACGATCGCCGGCCGCTACGCCGCGCCCATCGTGCTGCCGCCGACCGTGGCGATCCTTGGCGCCGGGAGATTGCGCAAGGCCGTCGTCGCCGTCGACGGCGAAGTCGCGGTTCACCGCATCCTGCCTTTGAGCCTGACCTTCGACCACCGCGCGGTCTCGGGCGGCGAAGCCGGGCGCTTCCTTGCGGCGGTCATGGCCGATCTCGCGCGCGCCGACTAGGGTTTGCGCAGGCGCGCGCGCCGGGTTATTGCGCTCGCGGTGCGATGGGCCTCTGCTGGAAGAAAAGGACGAAGCATGCGCGCGGCGTCGCGGGACGCGCTCGAACGTCTGTTGGGGGAAGACTGCCCTTTCGGCGATCTGACGACCGAAGCGCTGGCGGTCGGCGCCAAGCCAGGGCGCATGACCTTCTCGGCGCGCGACGCGATGACGCTCGCTTTGGTCGAAGATGCGGCGGCGCTGCTCGAACTCGCCGGCGCCAGCGTCGAGCTTCATGCCGCGTCTGGCGAAGCTGCAGCCCGGCGAACTCATCCTCTCCGCGCGGGGGCGGCCGAAGCGCTGTTACGCGGCTGGAAAGTCGCGCAAACGCTCATTGAAATCTGGAGCGGCGTCGCCAGCGCGGCGCACGATATTGTGGTCGCGGCCCGTCGCGCGTCGCCGGACGTCGTCGTCGCCTGCACGCGCAAGACCACCCCTGGGACAAAAATCTTCGCGATCGCCGCGATCAAGGCCGGCGGCGCAGTCGCGCATCGGTTGGGTCTTTCCGAGACCATATTGGTTTTTCCCGAGCACCTCGCCTTCACGGGGGGAGAGCATCTCAGCGACATCGTCGCGAGGCTGCGCCGCGCCGCGCCGTCGAAAAGACGCTGGTGATCGAAGCGCCGCATCTCGCCGTGGCGCTCGCCGGCGCGAAAGCCGGCTTCGACGTCGTGCAGGCGGAAAAATTCTCGCCCGCCGACATCGCCGCTTTGACGGCGGACATCGCGCACAGGCCGCGCCGTCCGATCGTCGCTGCGGCCGGCGGCGTGACGACGAAAACGCCGCCGCCTACGCCGCCGCAGGCGCGGATGTGCTGGTGACCTCGGCCGCCCTATCTTGCACGCCCGCGCGACGTGCAGGTCAGGATTGCGGCGGATTAGGCCGTCTCGCCGCATCGAAGACGCGGCCGGCCTCCGCGGTGTCGAAGTCGTCGACGTCGCGGTGGCGAAAAATCCTCGCCGGCGTCGAAACGCTGCAAGGCGTCGTCCATCGAGAGGGCGATGCTCAGCGCGCGATTGACTTCGTAGAGCCGCCAGGGCAAGCCCGTTTGGCGCAACGCGGCCATCAAGGCGTTCTGAACAAGGCCTCGGACGATGAGATGCGGCTGCGATACGGCAGTGGCGACATCTGCGCCTGAGAGTGCGGCGGCGCAGGCCTCCGCGTCGAAGGCGGCATGGCCGCGGCAGGCGAGCGGACGCACGCGATAGGCGACGCACAGCCCGTTTTCGATGAAGGGACAGGCGCGGCGCCGCTCGAATGCGCGCCTGCTGCGAGAGCCCGGCAGTCTGCGCGTCCGCCTCGCGGATACGTTGCGAGAGATCGACGCCGCGCTGCGCGAAAGCCTCTCCGTTGACCGCGACGAAACGCGCGATCAACAGAACTTCCGGCGCCGTCGCGGCGACGCGCAGGACGCAGCAGGCGTCACATTCGCCGCGACAGGCGAGCGCAGGCGCGCCCTCCGCCTGGATCGCGACGTTGCGGTCGAAATTGTCGAAGGCCTGCGCGCAGAGCGCCCCCACGAGATCGCCCCGCCCGCGGCGGCTCTCGATCGTCTCTTTGAAAGCCTGCGACATCGCCGCAAAGAAGGCCGAGGGGCTATTTTCTTCCGTCGTCCGCATCCTTAGTCTTTCCTGATGGCGTCGCCGCTCTGCTTTCATAGCGGCGACGGGCCTATTTATATAACTGACTTACATATTGTTTTCCAGCGTCGGCCGACGCATGTAGTGCCTGGAACCGAACAGGGAGCGGGACGATGAGAATTCCACAATCATCATGGCGGGACTTTCCATCTGTGCAAGCGCGTCGCAGCTTCGCGCGCAAACCGCTGATCCGACGGTCGGCCGGCATCTTGCGCAGACCGTCTGCGCCGACTGCCATCAGATCGCGCCGGGATCGGCGGCCAAGACGCCGAACACCGGCGCGCCGAGTTTCGTCGACGTCGCGCAGATGCCGTCGACCACAGAATTGTCGATCAAAGTCTTTTTGCGGTCGTCGCATCGCGCGATGCCGAATATACTGCTGACGACGGAAGAGATCGACTCCGTCGCCGCCTACATCGTCGGGCTCAGGAAGCAATAGGGGCTTGGCGCGGCGCGACGCAAACATGTGATCGGCCGCGGCGCTGGGCGCTGACGCTAATCAGTTGGTAACCATAGATGTTTAGCTTTTTTTAAATCTGCCGCTTCACCGCCGATGGGACGGAGCTTTAGTTTGACCATTCTCGACGATATTTGCGGTCAAGCGGCGCCGAGACGGCGGAGAAGGATTTGGAACACGCCTCTCAGGGTGCTGCTAAGCGCGAAAAACTTGGGCCTCGTTTCTCTTCGTCCTCGCCGTAGTCTCCGTATTCGCCGTCTCTTCCAACGTTCTTGGGATGCTCGGCGTCAACCATGGCGGATCAGGCGGCGCATTTTGGGAAAAACTTCACCCCGCGACCTATCTCGCGGCGCTCGCCTTTGCGCTTCAGCTTCTCAGCCGCAGGAAGCGCTGGGCTTATCTTGAAAATCTCTGTGTCAAATTTCCCGGCGCCGCCTATTTCGTGGTGGTTTGGCTGCTTCTCATCGCCTTCGCCAGCCTGGTGCAGCACACGCCGATCGCTCCGCTGATCGAAACTTACTTGATCGCCGTCGTCGCGCTGTTCATGGTCGACGACTTGGCCAAGGATTGGCGCGAATTCCTGCGGCGCTTCTTGCACGGCGTGCTGTTCGTCAATGCGATGCTCGGCATTGCCGAGTTCTATACTCAACTTAAGCTTTTTCCGGACGTCAACGCCGTCGACGACGCTATCGGCGATTACCGCTCCACGGCGCTGCTCGGCCATCCGCTTGCGAACGCCGCGGTGACGGGACTTTACATCTTGTGTCTGGTCTTGGGCGGCGATGGGAAATTGACGCCGTTGTGGCGCGCGTTGATGCTCCTCCCGCAAATCTGCAGTATGGCGGCTTTCGGCGGGAGGACGTCGATCCTGGTCACGTCTCTGATATTGGCGATTATCTTGATCAAAAGCGCCGCTCTGTTGTTGATCGGGAAACGCTTTGATCTTCGAAGCGCGGTTACGATGGTCGTTCTGGCGCCCCTCGCCTTTGCGACTGGATTCTATGTTTTTTCGGCTGGCTTCTTGGATAAATTGGTGCAGCGCTTCATCGATGACAACGGCTCCGCCGAGGCCCGCGTCGTGATGTTCAGACTATTCGACCTTTTTGATTTCAATGAAATCTTGTGGGGTCCCCGACCTGAGATCGTCAACTCTGCGCTGATCACGCTCGGCATCAGAATTGGTATTGAGAACACTTGGATCGCACTCGCGTTTCAGTATGGATTGATCATGGCTGGGATTTTTATTGCTGGTATGTTTATGCTTTTTTGGGAGTATTGGCGTCGTTCGCACTCGGGAGCATATTTCCTCTTTCTTTTCTTCTTCATCCTTATCACCTCGGCGATCGGCCTATCTGTGAAAACCATGCTCTTCGTAGAATTTTCCCTGTTATTGCTGTTCATTTTCCCGGCGCACACCAATAATTCATAGCATGAATTAAGACCTAATTCATTAATAATCTGAATTAACAAAGTGTCTACAATATTTTTATCTCGGCTCAACCCTCACGCTGGCATGTGAACTGCACCGGCTGCGCGGCTCGTCTCGATTTGGAACGAGACGGAATGGTTGAAAGAGGTGACAAGATGACCGTCGCAATTGGGAGCTTTTACCCCTCGCTGCCACGCCAGCGG
Organism: uncultured Alphaproteobacteria bacterium; assembly: GCA_963820145.1. Lineage (GTDB taxonomy): Bacteria > Pseudomonadota > Alphaproteobacteria > Rhizobiales > Beijerinckiaceae > Methylocystis. The sequence goes on along the minus strand of CAWFZD010000001.1, from coordinate 8,564 downwards.
GACTACGGGGCGCTCGCCGCCTGCGCATTGTTTGTTTTTGTTCTCGCCTTGCGCCTCGCGATTTCAGGTCGCATATAAGGGTGCGCTATACCTGGAAGACGACGCATATTATTACACGATAATCGCCAAGAACATCGCGACGACGGGCGTTAGCACCTTCGACGGGCAAACCCTCTCGAACGGCTACCATCCGCTTTGGCTGCTTGTTCTCGTCGTGCAATATTTGACGCTCGGCGCTTCGAACATCACGACGATCGCGATTGAACTCGCGCTGGCGACCTTCGGACTTTGGCATTTCGTCAAGTCGTTCCAGACGACGTCGGCGGTCTTTCGCTGTGCTTTCAGCCTGAGTTACGCCATCCTCCTCTGGCCGATGATCGCCAAAGGAATGGAAGTTTCGCTGCTCGCCTTCGGTCTCGGCCTTTTTATTCGGGGCGCTGCGAACCGCGCGCGTCGAGCCCTTGGCGCTCGGTCTATCCGCGGCGATCTGCATCGGCGCTCGACTTGATGCGGCGGTGTTCATATTGCCGACGCTTCTCCTCGCCTCCGGCGGACTGAAACGGGCGGCCTTAGAGCGCTTTCCGACCGTATGGACTTATTCGATCGATGAGAAATCGCTCCAAAACCATGCTGGAGCAAATTCCGATCGAAAAAGTCTTTCAACTTTTTCGGAATTTGCTCTAGCGCTCGCGCCGGTCCTCGTCGCGGGAGGGCTCTACGCGCTCGCCAATCATTGGATATTCGGCGTGGCGTTTCCGATTTCGGGCGCGATCAAGTCGTTGGGCGGCTTCCAGTTCAATCACGTCTTGCTCGATCAGGCTGCGTCTTTCTTCAGACATGCGTCGAACCCCGTCCATGGCGCGTTGAGCTTCCTCAATTCCTTCATCGGCCGACCGATCCTATTTTTTCTCTCCGCATGCCCCATCGTTCTTTTCGGCGGCGCGCGCTCGAAGTCGCGTTTGCTGGGTCTTGGCTATCTCATCGGATGCCTGCTCTTTGCGGCCAAACTCATGTTGTTTTCGTCTTGGGCGATTTGGCCTTGGTATGGCTTTCCCTGCATCATCGGGCTGGCCGTGCTTTTTCATGCGATCGACGACGGTTTTTGCGCCTCGGGCTTACGTTTTGGCGAAAAACTCCAGGCGGCGGGCTTCGCCCTGCTGCTGCTGGGCGCCGGCGTGTGGCTCGGTCACGCCGACATGACTCCCGCCAATGAGGTCGAAACCATCAATCAAGAGGCAGCAGACAGCTTCGCGCCTATTTTCAACAATGCGCGCGTCGCCATGGGCGACCGCTCGGGGTCTTTTGCGGCGCATTATGCCGGGCCGGTGACGCAACTCGAAGGTCTCGTCAACGACGTCGCTTACCTTGAGGCTCTAAAGGGCCGCGGGGACTTGCGGAGCCTGCTCTGTCGGCGCGGCGTCAAGTTCGTCTTGTCCTTTCAACGCGACCTTGGCGCCTATGACGCGGTCAATATCCCGATCATGCGTCCTCGGCTGACGCAATTCCAAAGCCCGACCCTGAGCTTCTCGAAGGACGAGGAGGTCGGACGGATCAGCGACCTGTCAAAATACGACAATGGCTCGACCGACGAGGGCGACAATTACCTCTATGCCTGGCGCTTGACCGGGTGCGACCGTCCATTCGTCGAGTGACCAGCGATTGAACGCCTCGCGTCATCCGCGGTCGGCGGATGGCGCTCCAGCATCGACGCGGCGCAAGGAGATAAGTTGAAGAAGTCGATCTACGTCGCAGCGCTCGGCTTGTTAGCCCTGGCCAATGTCGCCGCCGCGGTCACCGGCGTCGGCGTTTCTGTGGGCAAGGCGTCGCCCGAAGCGATATCCCTCAAACGCGGGGTCAATATCGAGGCTTGGCAAAACTGGGTCAGCGAAGCGAATTTCGTCGCCGACGGGTACGACCGCGCCAACTTTCCCGACTGGATCAAGGTCGTCAACGACGCGCAGTTGAGGGCGCTGCGAGATCAGGGTTTTGACTTCGTTCGCCTGAATATCGATCCCTCCGTCTTCTTTTGGAAGCCGACGGAGGAAGCTCATCTCATCGACCAGGTCGTCAATGCGACGACACGATTGCAAAGCGCAGGTCTAAAGGTCGTCGTCGACATGCATCTGTCGCCCGAAATGCCGGATCGGTCTTTCGGCGTGCATAAGGTGTTGGGAACGGGCGGCGTTGCAGAAGCCGCCGTGCAACCTTATGCGACGCTTCTGACGAAAATCGCTTCGCGACTGGACTCTCTGCCCAAAGAGATGACGGCGCTGGAATTGATGAACGAACCCGATCAGGACTGGTTCTCCAACTGGACGCCGACCGACCGATGGCCGCAACAACTCGGCGCCTTCTATCGCGCCGCGCGCGAGGGCTCGAAAGAGCTGAGCCTCGTGCTCACCGGCGCGCGCAGCGGCGGGATCGAAGGATTGTTGCGGCTCGATCCTTCACCCTTCGCCAGCGACGCGAATGTGCTGTGGTCGTTTCACTACTATGAGCCCTTCGTAATTTCGCACTCTGGGCTCCCGTGGTCGAAAGACGCGCCGCATTACCTTGTCGGACTGCCCTTCCCCGCGGCGCTGCTCGACGATCCGATGCGAAAGAAACTGCTCGACAATGCGCGCCAGGACATCAACGCCGCCGTGAAGGACGCAGAGACCAGAAGCAAACTCAAAGCCAAAGTCGCAGCGACGTTGGATCATTATAAAGCATCGAACGCCTCGCCGAACACCATTGCCGACGAACTCTCGCGCGTCGCCAAATGGGCGGCGGACAACAACATAGCGCCTGGCAGGATATTACTCGGCGAATTCGGCGTCTTCCAGGACAAGGTGTCGATGGAGACGAGAGCCTCCATACTGTCCGCAACGCGAAAAGCGGCTGAAGACGACGGCTTCGCTTGGGCCGTCTATACGGCCGGACTGACGCAGCCCAAAAAATCCTTCAGCATTATCGGCGACCGCGCGACGCTTGCGGTTGAGCCACGCATCGCCGAAGCGCTCGGCCTTCACCGATGACGCCGGACGCCGCGCCGTTCAGCGCATTTTGGCTTCCGCGCCGATGCGCGTCGCGATCCAGACGACATGCCTTGCGCCGCCTGTTGCGCCATTGGCGCGCAGCTTGATCTCCTCGACGCCGAACCCGGCTTTGCGAAGTCTTGCGGCGAACCCGCGATCCTGGCCCGATGACCAGACGGCCATGACGCCTCCGGGTCGCAAGGCCTCGCGGGCGGCGTTCAAACCCGACCGGTCGTAAAGGCCGTCATTGGCCTCGCGCGTTAATCCCTCCGGCCCGTTGTCGACATCGAGCAGGATCGCGTCATAGGAAGCGCGCGCGGCGCGGATGAGACGGCCGACGTCGAGTTCCTGGATGGAGACGCGCGGATCGGTCAGACTGGTTCCGTGCAGGGCCGCCATAGGACCGCGCGCCCAGGCCACGACGGCGGGCACGAGTTCGGCGACGACGACCCGAGCCCTCGCGTCGAGGACCACGAGCGCGGCGCGCAAGGTGAACCCCATCCCGAGCCCGCCGATCAGGATATCCGGTCCCGCGCGGGAGCGAATTCTTTCGCAAGCGAGCGTCGCCAGCGCCTCCTCCGAGCCGCACAGCCGACTGTTCATCAGTTCATTGGCGCCCAGCATGATCGAGAATTCTTCGCCGCGGCGCTTGAGCCGCAGCGTTTCCTCGCCGCCGGGTATTTGCGCCGTGTCGATCACAACCCAAGGAATCACGATCGCCTCGCCGCTGGCTTGCGTCGCTAATTCGGACTGACGAGGGGTCCAGGTTGCGGGAGCAGCGAACCGCCGCCTCCGACGCCATTTCCACCGTTCCCCCCGGCAGCGTTGGGCGGCCCGGGCGAGGTCGCATCCGCGTAATCGGTGGATTCCAGCAGCGCCTGATCCTTTTCCAAATTTGAAAAACTCCAGCCTCCGACGCATTTACCCTGGACGGAACCGCCGCCGGCGATAGCGGCGACCGAGGTCGAGGTGGCGGTCGCCGTCTGGCAGGCCTGCGAAAACTGCTTGCAACTCGCTCTATTGGTTTCGCCGTTACTATTGACCGAACATATCTCGAACGCGCCGTGCTGCAGCCTGACAGTCGTCATGTCGGGATTGACGAGAATATCCAGGACCGTGCCGCGGACCCCGATCGTCGCGGTCGGCGTCTTGATCTCATATGCGCGCTTGTCGGAGGATCCCGTGGTGAAACGGAACGCGCCTTTGGCGAGCTGAAAAGCCGCCTTCTCGTAGCTCGCCGGGCCGGAATACACGAATTTGTTGAGGGTGACGGTCGATCCCGCGCTCATCGACAAATTCGTGTTGTCGGAGAAGACAAGTTTGGCGGCGCTCGCCGATCCGGTCCTCACGACCTCGTCGCGGGTGACATTTTGACCGACGGCGATCGGTATGACTTGCGAGGTAAGCACTTCCGCGACGTCGTTGCGGACGACGGCCGCCACTCCGATCACTTCGGCGCGGGCCGATGTCGTTCCAGCAAAAACGCTCGCCCCCGCGACGCAAATAACGCCGACCCCGCTTGCGACCCAACGCGTCTTCATCTCACGCTCCAGACAACGACTTCACCCCCGCAAATTCGGCGCGAACATTGCGGCTAAGCCTTTGAAATTGTCAATTGGGCGCAGTCGCCGGCCGGACCTCTGACTTTGGCGCGCGCAGGGCCGCGGGGTCGATTTCCTGGGCGTGCGCATGGTTCATTTCGAACCGCCGCACGATGAGGCGAACGAGGTAGAGTCCAAATTGCGGATTTTGAAAATACAACTGTTCGAATTCGTCATAGCTGATCACGAGCAGGCGAACGTCGCTCGCGCAGACCGCCGAGGCCGTGCGCGCGCCCGTCGCCGTGAAGAAGGCCATTTCGCCGAAAAGCGTCCCCGGCGCCAGGACGACCGATCGCTCCGGTATCTCGATCGACCCTTCGGTGAGCAAAAACGCCTCGTTGGCGGCGTCTCCCTGGGAGAAGATGACGCCGCCCGCTTTCATCGCCCGCGGGTGCATGAAGGGCTTGAGCCACTCGATGTTCAGATCGGTTTCATTGGATAGCCGCACGCTCGCGATCAGCCGACGCATCTCGCGCAGGCGCCGCAAGTTGAGCGGCAAATTGACGGCGTGCTCGATGAAGGTCTGCGGACTGGCGCCGGCAGCGCCGAGGATGACGCCGATCAGATTATTGAGGATAGCCATCACGCGCAGGGGGATCATGCGCGTCGCGTAAGCCGCGCCTATGGCGGTGGCGGTTTCGACCCAACTCAAGACGCCGGCGTAACCGGCCGCGCGACCCGCGAGGTCGGAGACGAAGGTCGTCACATCGCCGATAAGTTCGAGACCCTGGAACATAAATCGTCTCTGCGTTACGGATCTTGGGAACTCCGAAGCGAAGATTCGCCCCGGACGGAGAGTTCAAATGTGGAAGCGGCGCCGCATCTATCTCGTTTCGCTTTGCTTCGCCGCACTGTGGATTCTGCCTTGCGGGTTCCTGCAACCGGCGTTTCTGGACGATTTGCGCAACTTCGTCTTCAACTCTTTTCAGCGCGCCGCGCCGCGCCTTTACGACCCCGAGACCCCTGCCCGCGTCGTCGGCGTCGACGAAGCGAGCCTCAAAGACCTCGGGCAGTGGCCCTGGCCGCGCGCGCAAATCGCCGAACTCGTGCAAAAACTGGATGAACTGGGCGCGGCCGCCATCGCTTTCGACTTTGTGTTCACCGAACCCGATCGCGCAAGCTTCGAAAATTTCGCGGCGGGCGTAACCGACCTTCGCCTGCGCAAGGAGTTATCGAAACTCTTCGCCGGCGCCCGCGGCAACGATCGGATTTTCGCGGAAGCGCTTGCACATTCCCCGACCGTTCTCGGCGCCACGCTCGCGTCGGCGGGAGCCGGCGCCCCGCCAACGCAAAAAGCAGGCCTCGTGTTTGCGGGAGACGATCCGACATCGTTCATGCCGGGCTTCGCCGCAGTCGTCGCGCCGCTCGCTGCGCTAACCGGCGCCGCCAAGGGCGTGGGCGCGACCAATTGGCTGCCCGATCGCGATCAGGTCGTGCGCCGCATTCCCCTTTTCGACCGCGCCGGGGGAGTGATCTTTCCGTCGCTTGCGCTCGAAGCCTTGCGCATCGCGCAGGGCGAGACGACCTATGTCATCCGCTCCTCCAACGCCAGCGGCGAAACCGCGTTCGGGCTGCGCACCGGGATCAACGCCGTCAAGGTCGGCGCATTCGAGATCGAAACCGGACCGCAAGGCGAGGTGCGGCCCCGCTTCACGCGCGTCGACGCCGCCAGGGTCGTGTCCGCCGCCGACGTGTTGCGCGGCCGCGTCGATCGCAAAGCCCTCGAAGGACGGATCGTTTTCATCGGGGCGCTCGCCGCGGGCCTTGGCGACGTGCGGGCCACGCCGCTGGAACCGGCCGTCGCGGGGGTCCATATCCACGCGCAGATCATCGAACTCGATCGTCTCCGGCGCCATGCTGACGCGGCCCGATTGGGCGGCGGGTCTGGAATTCCTGGCGTCGCTTTTACTGGTCGCGGGCGTGATGGCGCTGTTGTTCTTCGCGCCGCCGATCATTGCGACCGCGATCGGCGTCGCCGTCGTCGCCGGGCTCTTCTTTGGGTCGTTTTATCTGTTCGACCGTCGCGGGCTGCTGATTGACCCCGCATTTCCGAGCCTCGCGATCATCGCCGGCTATCTGATCGGCGCCTTCATGCTCTGGCGCGCGGAAGAGACCGCAAAGCGCAACATTCGCCTCGCCTTCGGCAAATATGTCGCGCCTGCGGTCGTCGACCGCCTGGCGGAACATCCGGAACGCCTCGTGCTGGGCGGGGAGACGCGCGAACTCACTCTGATGTTTTGCGATTTGCGGGATTTTTCGGGCCTGTCCGAGGGCATGGGGCCAAGAGATTTGACGCATTTCATGAACGAGTATCTGACGCTGATGACCGACGCCATTCTCAATTCCGAGGGGACGGTCGATAAATATATCGGCGACGCCATCGTCGCCTTCTGGAACGCGCCCGTCGACGTTCCGGCCCATCCACACAAAGCCGTCGCGGCGGCCCTGAGCATGCGGGCGGCGCTCGTCCAATTCAACGCCGCCCGAGCGGCGCAGGCCTTCTTCACAGCCTGGTAACCCTGATTGATCAGACCCGCCAGTTGCGACATATTCGAAGTAGAGCCGATCGGCAGCAACATGCCAGGATCAATTTCGTTGCCCACCTGCACCCATATTGGCGTAACGCCAGCGGCCAGAAGCGCCGTCATAAAGTTGTAGGTGTAGTTGTACAGATCGGTCTGCAACCGGGCATAGTCGTCATTGGCCCAGGCAGACGGTATGACCTGGTGGCTGGGGTCGGCCCAGGTGTCGCTGTAGTGGAAATCGATCATCACCTGCATGCCCAGGCTGGCGGCTTTCTCCGCCAGCGCGATGCTGCCTGCCTGATCGGTATCGCCTACGCCCAAGCGCCGAGGAACTGATCACCGGATTAACGAAGGTGCGAATACGCACTGCAGTAATGCCATGATTTTGCAGAATTTGCAACGCACTCATCTGCGCGCCGGTCTGTCTTCCCAACTGTAGCCGAGCGTTTGCAACTGAGTCATCCAGCTGATGTCAGCGCCGCGGATCACACCCAGCGTGCTGGCAACAGTTGGCGGCGCAGGGGGCCCACTCGTGGGCGTGGGTGTGGTGTGGGCTGCGATCCAGAATCGGTCGCCGAGGAGCCGCAGCCGACCAGCAAGGCTGCCACTAGCAGGCCAGCAACCGTTCCCACAAGTCTGTTTGAATTATTTCGTATCGAAGTCATCCTGATCACGTTGGCTGCCTGCAATCGAATACAGCCCATTCGGAATCGAATTATATGCACAGGAATCCGAGTTGAAACTAGTCGAAAGTATAGTGAGGTGGGACTGGGAGCGACTCCAAAATCATTATGCGCAGGCCGGTCCTTCACCAGCGGCGCGGCGTAGGGAAAGCCCTTAAGATCGTCACGCCATCGGTCGTGACGCCCCGCAGCCTTCCGTTGTCAATCGAGGCCATCCGCTGTGTCGTGGCCATAGAGCCGAGACCGGCCGCCACCGTGGCGCTGCCAAGCCGATGAGCAAGACGATAAGGGTTTGGCAACCCGATTCTCGCCCCAAAAACTGACTATCTTGGTGGAGTTTGGCAGGACGCGGCGCGGCTTAGGAGGAGGACGCGTTCGCGGGTGTTTTGGGTGAGGGAGGCGGCGAGTTCGAATTGAGTTCGAGCTTCATGAGTTTCGGCCTAGTTTGTAGAGAAGGTCGGCGCGGACGCTGGGGAGCAGGTGGTAGCGGTCAAGGGAAGGTTCTGTGGCGAGGCTTCTACGAGGTCGAGGGCACAGGAAGAACCTCTACGATACGATCTGGATAGCCGCGAGGAAAAGCGGTTTGTACCGTGAAAGCGAAGGCAAATAGTGGGTACCACGCACGATCAACCGAAAGTGACAGCTGTTATCCCGATCTTTAATAACAGGGATGAAACACTTGCCTTCCTGGGATCGATGGCGGATGTCACTTACGACAATCTTTCTTTGACCGTTGTG